>CAVZUR010000004.1:0-402909 GCA_963778555.1 Candidatus Moraniibacteriota bacterium
GTACTTCGTGCTCCATTTGATTTTCCAATAACCGTAGGTACGGAAAATAGTTGTCATCACTTTATTGTACTCACTTGGTCCAGTGCCGGTGATTTCGCCCATGCCCCAGGTGTAGTGTTCCAGGGGAATAGTATTGATAACCCAAATACGATCACCATCTGCGACAGGGGAATCGTAGAAGCGCAACTTGATATTGCCACGATAGTGATCATAGGATGAGTTAGGGCGACTCATGTCAAAAATACCAGTAGCATCTGCTGTTTCAAAGCGCACTTCATTAGGAATTTCGGCAATGTCTTCGCCTGTATCCGCATCATAGACCAGAAAGACCTTGTCTCCGAGATAGCGAATGCGGATATTTTTATTTGCTGGGATATCAGCTACCCTTTCGCCGGATTTTTTCACTACTGCAAACGATGTGCTGGCCTGAACCCGTAAGGTTGAGGTTTTCAGATCGGCTGGGTAGTACGAAAAGATGCCTACTGTAATGTTTGGCCCCAATTCTCCTGCTGGGAGATCGGCGTCGCCGCGTTCATAGAGAAGTGTCCTCCCACTCCGAAGCTCCGTCTTACCCGACTCATTTCCCACTACATCAATGGCTGACACCGAATACCAGTACTTGGTATTTGACGTCATGCCGGTGTCGGTATATGTCGTTACCGCTCCAAGCGTCGTTAGGAGCGTATCGCTCCCTAGGGCCATGGAACGACGGTAGACCTTGTATCCAGTAACAGCTACATTATCAGTTGCTGCACTCCATGTGAGACTGAGATCAGATGAAGAAAGAGCAGCCACGACAAGATTTGTGGGTGTGGAGGGGGGTGTAGAGTCGGTGTTACCCGTCCAGGTTCTGCCGCTCACTATTGGACTGTTGGCGGAAACATTGCCAGCCGCATCAATGGCGCGAATGGTGTACCAGCGCTTCTCGGAAGGAGAAAGTGTTTGATCTGAATACATCGTAACTTCTCCAGCTGTCGTTGTAAGCAGAGTCTCCGGGCCAGTCGACAGAGCTCTGGTATACACTTGATAGCCGGTTACGCCCACATTGTCCGTGGCGGCGTTCCAAGAGAGATCAAGTTGGGTAGAAAAAATGACCGTTATCCTCAGATTTGACGGTGCAGTGGGTGCGGTCAGGTCGACAGTGCTCACTTGTGTCCTCCCACTCCGAAGCTCCGTCTTACCCGACTCATTTCCCACTACATCAATGGCTGACACCGAATACCAGTACTTGGTATTTGACGTCATGCCGGTGTCGGTATATGTCGTTACCGCTCCAAGCGTCGTTAGGAGCGTATCGCTCCCTAGGGCCATGGAACGACGGTAGACCTTGTATCCAGTAACAGCTACATTATCAGTTGCTGCACTCCATGTGAGACTGAGATCAGATGAAGAAAGAGCAGCCACGACAAGATTTGTGGGTGTGGAGGGGGGTGTAGAGTCGGTCTCTATTGTTGGCTCAACTTCTTGCGCCAAGGCTACCATTGGTGTGAGACACGAAAAAAGCACGATGGCTCCATAGAACACAAAAAAGGAAAACGGGTGCTTCATGCACTGGGTTTTTATTCAGAATATACTTCGGAGCATACTCCGGGGAACATTATTTCCCTGCGGGTTCCAAAGGTCCTTTGGTCGTCCAGGACGTTTGATATACCATCGGACAAAATGGCCGCATGCATTTATATTTTAACATGTCCCAGATAGATATTGCTTTCAAAGAATGGCTTTAAAGAGCTTTGTAGAACTGCGGGATGAGACTAGTTGAAGTATTCTTCAAACCAGAGCTCGAGGGTCAGGAGGGCCCAGATATGGGGTGCAAAGTTGATTTTTGTCTCACTGTGCTGGTCCAAAAGCTGCTTCACAGCCTCTCGGCGGACAATGTTGCGCCGGACAAGTTCGCCGTCCTGAAGAAGCTTGGCATACGCATAGTTTTTCAATTCGTGCCGGAACCAGTGGTCGATCGGGACACCAAAGCCCATTTTCGGCCGATCCATCACCTCGTCAGGGACGAGGCCGCGGAGGGATTCTTTGAGGATATATTTCTTGTTGTTTGTGCCTCTCAGCTTGAGCTCGAAGGGTATCTGGGCGGAGAGTTCGAGCAGGACATGATCGAGGAAGGGTGAACGGCCTTCAAGCGAGACAGCCATGGTGGCGATATCGACTTTGGTCATGAGGTCTTCGGGGAGATAGGTGGCGAAATCGGCATAGACAGCTTGTTCGGTCCGATTTCTCGAACCGGACTCGAGGAAACGCTCAGCGATGAGCTCGTAGGTATTCTCATTCCAGACCTTTGCTCGGAACTCATCCGTGTAGAGCCGGGCTTTCTGCTCATTCGTAAAGTACGAGGTGAAGCTCATGTAGCGCTCTCGGTAGTCGACAGAAAGCGTTTTAGTCAGGCGATGAATGCGATCGGTGAGCGTATTCGGCACCAAATCAGCCAGGAGTTTCGTCATGGGGATGCCGACGGTTGTGGCGAGCCATGAGAAACGTTCGAGAACGAGCGAGGCCTGCAGCGCGGCGTAGCGCGTATAGCCGGCGAAGTTCTCATCGCCGCCATCGCCATTCAGGGCTACGGTCACATGTTCACGGGTGAGTTTGGAGACATAGTAGGTCGGCAGCGCGCTGGAGTCGGCAAAGGGCTCCTCATACTGTCGGACGAGCATGGGGAGGAGCTCGATGGCGTGTGGCTCGACGATGAATTCGGTGTGGTCGGTCCCGAATGTCTCGGCAACTTTTTTGGCATACGGGAGCTCATTGTATTTTTCTTCTGTGAATCCGATGGAAAATGTCTTGATCGGCTGGGATGAGTTCCGAGCCATGAGGGCGACCACCGCACTCGAGTCGACGCCACCCGAGAGGAAGGCGCCGATGGGGACATCGGAGATCATCCGGAGTTTCACGGATTCCTCCAATGTATCGATGATGCGCTCCTTCCACTCATTTTCGGAGAGGTCGAGTTTTGTCGAGTAGTCGAGTTTCCAGTACCGTTCCTTCTGAAGGGCTTTCGTTTTCAGGTCTAGGTGGAGGAAGTGTCCAGGTTCGAGTTTGGCGATGTCCTTGAATCCGGTCAGCGGCGCCGGAACGTATTGGAGGGTCAAATAGTGGTGGATGGCGAGGTAATCGGGTTCACGGACGTATTCAGGTTGGGTCAGGATGGCCTTCAATTCCGAAGCGAACATGAAGGTATTTCCGTCGAAAAAGTACTTGAACGGCTTTTTGCCGACCCGGTCGCGCGCGGCGAAGAGGATATGCTCCTGTTCATCGTAGATGGCGAACGCGAACATACCGCGGAGGTGGTTCAGGCACTTTTCCTGATATTTGTCGTAGAGGGCGAGGATGACCTCGGTGTCGGAATGGGATTGGAAGGTGTAACCGTCTTTCTCAAGGAGTGCACGCTGTTCCTGAAAATTATAGATTTCGCCATTGAAGACAATCTCGTAGCGGTCGAGATAGCGCATCGGCTGATGGCCGAGTGGCGACAAGTCGATAATGGAGAGACGGCGATGACCGAACACTACCTTCCCATCCGGGGAGAGATAGGTGCCCGAATCATCCGGCCCGCGATGCCTGATAGCATCACACATCATCTCGACAGCTTCGGCCGAGACAGACTTGTCAGTCAGTGAGATTTTTCCCGCGATACCGCACATAGTGTTCTTGGAAATTCAGTTCGTCAGAATTATTCTATAGATCTCAATATCCCCGAAAACAGCCGCTTTTTCAAATGAAAGGCCTGGTTCTGGCCGCAGTTCACTGTAGTTTAATTTTGTCTGAGGCGGACGGTCGAAAAGGAGCGTTCTCGATAGGATACCGAAGAAGTCCTGAAACAGTGAGTCATACATCCGAGCATCATCCGCCTTCTTTTCCGCGTTGAGAACGACGTAGTAACTCGCCTCGCGTAAATCAATGGTGCGCTGAGGCTGGATCGTTCCATATTGGAGTAGCAGGATATTGTCGATGAGAGATGTAGTTTCAGAATACATGATTTTCTCACCAGGAGAGACATGCTGTTGGAGATATTCAAGCGTTTCCGGTTGGCCATCCATATCTCGCGTCAGGTTGAGATAACGGTTCCAGAGATAGCTGTACGAGAGCGAGAGCAGGATGGAAAAAATAGTTATGACAAGTATCGAGCCACGAGCGCAGATTCGGAACCATGCTGGCACGGAGAGCTGGTGTATGCTCTTCCAGGCGAACCAGGCCGCTTGTCCATAGATCAGATACGTAATCGGCCAGAGAAAGACGAGTGAGCGCTCGGCATGGATATTGATCGATGCTGCGAAGGAAAAGAGGAGCGCCGAAAAATAGATGCAGAGCAGCCGATACTGTTTAGCCCGAAAAAGGACGCCGATGCAGGTGATGAAGACGATGTATCCAATCCAGCTCGGGAAAATCCACTGAAGATAGTCTCGATTGATTTTTTCCCAGCCGGGGAAGAGAGTAGGCAATTCATCCGTTTCTTGGAACAATATCCACTCGCGTATCCGGTCTGTGAATCCTGTTCCAGCAGTGATATCATACGCGTTTTCCATTATACGCTCGGGACCATATGGATTGCCGTATGAGACGTGGGAATAGTAGAAGGCAACCGGAATGTAGGTCGCTCCGGCGATCAGGAAGGTGAAGAGTATCTTTTTGAGTAGCAGTGGGGAATATTCTCTTGCGAGCATGAAATGAAAGATTGCGAAGAGCGGCAGTACGGCGAGCAGATAGAGACCGAGCGTGTGACTGAAAATGCCAAAAGGCACGGACATCCCCAACCAGAGCGCCCAACACTTCCGTTCTACTAGCACCGTACTGAACGTCACCAGGAAAGCGCTGAGGGAGAAGAAGCTGGGAACGACCCAATAGAATCCATGGAAGGATCCGGCGCCATTGTAAAGCGTAAGGATAAAGATTGAGAAAGCGACGAGTCGCTTTGATTCCGGATTGAGCGCGCTGGTGAAAAGTAAAAGTACGGCTGAAAGCAGAAGTGTGCCGAGGTAAAAGCCGAAATGGTAGGCTTGGACCGGATCAAGACCGAGTATACCCGCTGGGATGCCGACAACGAGACGGTAGGCGAGATGATCAAAGCCGGCGTATGACGAGAAAGAAACCGGCCGATCGGAGCACGAGAGAAGGTTGGTGCAGCCGATGGTCGAATCGAGGTGGAGGATATATATGTAGGAATCATCAGGAACTGGCGGCAGCGGCCGATCGTTCCAGAGCGTATGTATTAGGAAGAATTTCCAAGCTACGAATAAAAAAGCAGCGAAGATCAGCCATTTGTTTTCTGTAAGAAAATTCCTTACCGAGTCAGTGACCAGCATGACTGTTTTTAGTACTTTCTGACTTTATTCATTTTAATAACTCTGGTATAACGCTCGATCGATTTTTCCCAAGAGAACATATTGCTCACCTTAGCATATGCGGCTTTTCCGACGGCTTGTCGAATAACTAAGTTTTCGATAAAAATGTTTAGTTTTTCAGTGAGCATTGGTATGTCTTTGGGTAGTACCAGAAATCCATCACCATTCCCGCTGATTATTTCTCGGGTACCACCGACATCAGTTGCGATGATGGATTTTTTCATTAGTGCAGCCTCGATGACATTCGTTGGAATGCCCTCGCCGTAGCTCGGATTGACGATGATATCGCTGGCTGCGAGTACTTCGAGTGCCTCAGGGAGTGGAAGTGCGCCAGTGAAGAAACATCGGTCCTGTAACCCCAGTTTTTCTACGAGCACCTCAAGTCGCTGCTTTTCTGGTCCGCTGCCAACGATAACAAGAGCTGCTTGTGACGGATTCGTACTGGTGAACGCGGATACGAGGTCGGTTACGCCCTTTCCGTCGATAAGCCGGCCAATGTAGGCGACAATGACTTTATCCGGGTACTTTTCGCGAAGACTGATTTCGGGTCGGGTACCTCGGATGAGTTTAGTATCGACACCTCGATAGATAACTTCGCAGTCAGATCTTCCGGACAGCTGCTGTACGAACTCCCTCGATGCTATGGAGTTGGCGATAACCAGGTCTGCTCGTTGGAGAACGAGTCGTCCGATGGAAAGATCGTAGGCCTTGGCAAGGAGCGACTTCCAGTTGGTTCGAAAATAGACGAAGTCGGACCCATGCTCGACATGTATCCATGCCAGCCTTCGCTTCTGTGCTAGCCGCCAGGCCATAAGGGATGAGTAGAAAAACCGGGTTCGAGAGATGATAGTATCGGCGGGTATATCCTGGATAGTGTCCCAGAGCCGCCAGAACTCAGCTGTCCAAAAGCGTGGCAGGGGATAATTATGGATGAGCTCTATCGCGGGGTAGCGGAATACCTTCACGTTTTTGAAGGTTTCTTCCACAGGGCTTGATTCTGGGAGTCTCGGAGTGAAGACGGTAACAATGTGTCCGGCCTGGGCAGCAAAACGGTTGAATTCAGCGCTGTGGGTCTCGAGTCCGCCGATATGCGGCGGATAAAATGGAGAAAAGATAAGCAGTCGCATAGGACTATTGTAGCAGTTTCCAGATGATAACCTCATCTTCAGGGAGCGAGTAAACACGCTCGAAACGCTCGGGGTAACGATCAAAGCAAAAATCGGCAGTTTCTATGAGGTTACCTTCTTTCATGTAGGGTCTCTGAATATAAGGATTGCGTTCGCTTGGTCTGGCATAGTAGATGTAGATGGCCGGCAGTTCTTTACTTGAATCACTACTTGCCCAGCCTATCCGTTCGCGTAGGTGTTGCGTTTCCGTGTTGACGCGTGTCAGTATGGTCGAAAAAGCTTCGGCATCTTCGTGGACTCGCTTCTGGGACAACTCAGTGAGAGAAGACGAAAGCGTAGAGAGGTAGCGGTCAGTTAAATTCCAAGGGACTCGCCGATCTAGTTGGTAACGACGCAGCGTTTCGTCGAAAATTCGGATATCCGTATAAAGATCGGGTGAGTTGACGTCGATTGTCTGCGACTGGCCATGAACCTGAAGTAGGTTTCGGTACTGAAGTGAGAGGAGAATGCGGTAATCCGGTGTGGCGGTTTTAATCCACTCTGCTGATGCGAAGTGGGCCGGAGTAAGGAGATATTGCTTCAGCGAGTTGATGTATATTGCTCCACCTGCGTTGATGCCGGCGCCGATGAGAATAGCAGCGGCGAGCCACTGTTGTTTGGCATGAGAGAGGGAGGAGAGGAAAGAGAGAGTGTAGGCGGCGGCAAAGAGAGTTACGTATCCCCAGGCCCGTTCTGGCAAGAATGCAATATTAAAGAAGCGTGGCAGGATTTCTGCCAAGAGAAAAAAGAAGGCGCTGATCCAAAGGAGAAGGGTGATGACCTGAGTGGGTTGAGTGCGCATGAAAGCGAATAGTTTTTCGCGTGCGGAGAGCCATATAAAGAGTACCCAGAACACGATCGGTCCAGCATAATACATATAGTACTTAATGACTCCTTGCCAGGTATTCCAACCGACTGACATGCCATCGATATTTACATAGGTCGCGGGAAAGGAAAAATTTGTGCTGATCGAGAAGAGTGCACCGAGCACATGAGAAATTCCGTTAGTGAAAAATGAATACAGATGAGCTATAGTCGAGAAGCCGAGATCAATCACGAGGAAGAGGAGCAATATCGCAGGGACGAGGTTCAGGCGGAGAAGTATGGACAAAAAATGTCGTTCTCGAATCGCAAAAAAGATTAGCCAGAGTACGAATAGGAGAACTGCCATCTCATGGTAGAGGGTCATAGTGAGCAAAATACCGCCGCTTGTCAGGAAGTAGAAACGATTGTGCAAGTGAGTAGCCTGGAAAATTGCTGCTACAAAAAAAATAATAATGATGTTGAAGAGGCTTTGGGGAATCGGTGTCAGCGTATAGAGCGTGTAGGAGGCGGTAGCGAGTGGGAGAGTGAAGACGGCCAGACGGGGAAGAGTGGAATCGAAACGGCGGGAGATCATTTCAAGTGGAACCAGGCAAACGAGTGAAAGAAAGGGGAGCACATACTTGAAGTAAGCAAAGAGATCGATACCGGCCGTACGATAGAAGAGATAGGTCAGGGAGGCAAACAAGGGTCGGTACCCCCCGGCTCGTGGGAGCTCATTATTGGTGAGTTCGGCATCGTAACGCGTGTACCAGTAATATGGATCGAGGTCAGGCAGAGCCGGATAGGCAGTGACGATGAATGATATGAATCCCGTGTAGATGAGAAACACAAGTGTATACAGGACAAAATCGCGCCGCCTAAATTGAGTTGGGGGGAGTGATTCCAAGAACCGAGGATTCGCCCAAATAGCAATCAAAAAAGAGAGTGCCGTGAACAGCATTGGCAAAAGAGGGGTGACGGGGAGAGCGGTGCCGGCGACCATGGTAACAAGTAAAGGGGCAAGCAAGAGCGCAATAACAGCAGTGAAGAATAGTACTTCCAAAACATTGAAGAAGCGTTGCGCCATGCGGGATATAAGCGCGGAAACGTTCAGGCCCAAGAGAGGAAAGATGATGACGAGCGCAAAAAAAGAGGCGCCATAGCGCAAGAAACGTTCTTCTGGAAAAACCGATGCTATCCAATAAGTCCCGCCCCAGAAAAAGAAAGAGGCAACATTGATCCAGAAGAGAAGTCCGTAGCCGTGATTACTGCAGCGAGTCATGCGGTTCCGATGTTTCCAGCTTCCTCAGTGCGTCCTGACGAGTAAAAAGGGTTACTTGTTGTTCGAGGCGTTCGATAGCTGAAAGGAGTTTGAAGAGGATGAGAAAAACCAGGAGGAAGCCAGTCAGAATGACCGCGTTAATATTGCCCTGGATACCTATGAGCTCAGCCAGCGTGTTGGTGAGTTCCGGAAAAGTGACGACCGCGACCATGCCGCCCCAAATCGCGATGCGGGTGGCGAGTTTTAGGAGCGATTGCCCGGTCTGATGCCGGAAGAATTTTTCCAAGCCCTCATACATCATGAAGATCGAGATGCCGAGGATAATAAGCTGATAAATCTTCATATGTCGTACAGTTAACTGAGGAATCGCCAGAGCATGCGGCCCAACGTTCGAATTCCGTTTACCAGGCTCTGCCGCTCGGGCTTTCCCATAGAGTAGCCAGTATAGCGTACCTCGATGGGAATTTCTACATAGCGGAGTTTGTGGAGATAGATCTCACGGATGACCTCGCTTTCGTAATCATAGCGGTCGGAGCGGGTATTGATGAGACTGGCCGCGCGTTTCGAATAGGCACGAAAACCGGATTGGCTGTCCGTCACCCAGAGGCCGTAGAGATACCAGGTCAGGGCATTGCCGATCCAATTGGCAAGGACTTTATGCCACGGCATCCCCTTGGGGCGAATGAGTCGACTCCCGAGTACGACGTCGGCTGAGCCGTCCTGAATTGGTCGGATGAGATGGGCGATATTGGCTGGGTTATGCTGACCATCGGCGTCGAGTGTGACGATGATGTTTGCGCCCAGGAGCTTGGCCGCTTCGATACCAGTTTTCGTCGCCGCGCCTTTGCCGCGATTCAGCCGATGCTGTAGCGCTACAACACCGGAAGTGGCTCGGGCAATCTCGAACGTCCTGTCATGGCTGCCATCATCAACCACGATGATGTGGGAATAGCCTGCTCGCTGGATTTCGGAGAGCACGTCCTTGAGGACTGGCGACTCATTCCAGGCCGGGAGGACGATAAAAATGGATTCAGACAGATCGGTTGATCCGGTCATAGCGGCCGAGTAATTCATTCCAGCGGATTTTGAGCAGCGCCCCGAGCATGTTTAGGGAGTCCCGAACGATTCGAACATTGGTGTTGCGAGCATCTTTTCTGATTCGGACGGGCAGGATAGCGACGCGTAGATTCATGCGTCGCACGAGAAACAGCAGTTCCGCATCGAAGGCAAAACGATCAATCGTGAGCGCTTCGAATATCGGTTGCAGCGGCGCTCTACGGAACAGCTTGAAGCCGCACTGGGTGTCGGAGAATTCGAAGTTGCCGAGGAGGAGCATCTGGAGGATATGGAACGCGCGGGCGGTCAGGACGCGATGGAACGGCGCTGGTTCCTCGAAGACCGTACCAGGTACGAGGCGCGAAGCGATGGCGATATCCGCCTGTTCGATGGCTGACAAGAATTGCGTCAGTTCGGTGATGGCGATCGTCAAATCGGCATCGATCATGAGAATCAGGTCGCCGGTCGCGGCCTGGAAACCGGCTCGAACTGCGGCGCCTTTGCCGCGATTTTTGGGAAACCGAATGTGCTGAATCGGCAGCGATGGATGCTCTGTCCGGAGACGCTCAATTTCCTCGGGCGTTCCGTCCGGGCTGCCATCGGTCACGACGATCAGCTCGTACCGCTCAAAACGGGTTCGGACGAATTCATCCAGAATAAAAAGATTTGTGGCGATCACTTCTCGTTCTTTGTAGCAGGGGATGATGATCGAGAGAGAAGAAAACATGATGGAAAGGCTTATAAAAGGCAAAACATGCTCATAGTATAGCATGTACAACTTCACTCATCAGTGAGCTAGTTCTCGCGGCCGCGGGCTTTGAACCAGGTGGCAGTGGCGACGAGTCCTTCCGCAAGAGCGACTTTTGGCTCCCATTGGAGGCTTTCTTTGGCCTGTTTCGCTGCGAGCGCGCTGGCCCGGGTTTCGCCTGATTTAGCGGACCCGTGGCTTTCCGTGAAGACTTTACCGAATTGCCAATTCAGCATTCGAAAAATATCGTTGACGCTGGTTTCGATGCCGGTACCGATATGGAAAACGCCTTCGGTGATTTCTGAATCGAGCGCGAGGACATTGGCCTGGGCGACATCGCCGACATACACGTAGTCGCGCGTCTGCTGCCCGTCGCCATTGATGGTCGGACCGACCCCTTCCAACATCCGTGAGAGGAACACTGCGACGACTCCCGCTTCGCCCTCGGCATTCTGGCGCGGACCGTAGACATTGGCGTACCGTAAGACAATGTAGGGCAATTCCTTGAGACGGTGAAAAAAGCGCAAATAGTGCTCGATGGAGAGTTTCGCGATTCCATAGGGAGAAAGCGGCATGGCGGGAATAGATTCTGGTGTTGGGCGTGAGGTCAAATCGTCAAACATCGCGCCGCCCGTTGAGGCGAAGACAAATTTCTTGACGTGGTGCTGCGCGGCGAGCTCGATCACAGATAGGCTCCCCATGATGTTGACGGCAGCGTCTGCCGACGGCTGTTCGACGGATGTCCGGACATTGATCTGGGCAGCAAAATGAAAAACAGCTTCGGGGTCGACCTTTTCGAAGATCTTTTCCAAACGCTTCCGATTGCCAATGTCCGCTTTGTAGAACTTTGCCCGGCGATGGACGTTCTCTTCATTCCCGCTCGAAAGGTTGTCAACGATAGTGACACGATGTCCGCGCTCGATGAGTGCGTCCGCGACATGAGAGCCGATGAAGCCGGCACCACCGGTAATGAGTATACGCATAGGTTTCAGTAATGGAGTATACGGGAAATCAATGGTTTTGTCAATACGAATCGTTCGCGAATCAGCCGGTAATCCATTTTGCCAAGCCTGTGAGGATGGGATAAACTAAACACATGGAAATTGGAAGACATTCGCTTTCAGTGGTTGTTCCGCTTTACAATGAAGCGGGGAATGTATTGGAATTGCATCGTCGCATCAAAGAGGCGCTCGAAGGAATCGGCAATCCTTACGAGATTATTTTTGTCGATGATGGGAGCCGCGACCAGACGCAGTCAGAGGCCGCGACCTGTGTTCCGGTGAAATTGATCGTCTTCCGGAGAAATTTCGGCCAGACGGCCGCGTTTGACGCGGGGATCAAGGCAGCCACTAACGACATCATCATTACGCTCGATGGGGATCTTCAAAACGATCCGGCTGATATCCCGCTTCTCTTGGCCAAGATCGATGAAGGTTACGATGTGGTTTCGGGTTGGCGGCACAAGCGCCAGGATCCTTGGAGTAAGAAAATTCCTTCGCGCCTGGCGAATCTGCTCCGGAAAGTTCTCATTCACGACGACATCCATGACTCAGGCTGCAGTTTGAAGGCGTATCGGCGCGAATGCTTCAAGGACATCGATTTATTCGGAGAAATGCATCGTTTTATCCCAGCTATTCTCCAATTGGAGGGCTTCCGAGTCACGGAAGTGAAGGTGAGTCATCATCCGCGCAAGCATGGCGTCACGAAATACAACTGGAAGCGGGGCATGAAAGGCTTTGTCGATATGCTGTCCATTTGGTTCTGGCGGAAATACTCAAATCGTCCCTTGCATCTCTTTGGTGGCGCTGGGGTCGTGCTGTTCGCCATCGGTTCCTCGATTCTTGTTGTGGATGCTCATCGAGAAGCTCTACTTCAAAGCGTCACTGTCGGAGCGTCTGTGGCCGCTCATCGGCAGTTTTTTCACCTTGGTCGGCATCCAGTTTTTCATCTCGGGCCTCTTGGCGGACATCGCCGTGAAAGGTTACTATCAGGCACGCAATCGGATGAACTACAATATCCGCGAAGTTATTACGAATCGCTAACGGAGCAGACTGGTATGAAACTTTCTTTCCTGGGGACGGGCTACGTTGGTTTGGTCTCTGGCGCGTGCATGGCGGAGATCGGGCATACGGTCATCTGCGCCGATGTCGATCGGACCAAGATCGCCAAACTGAAGAAAGGCATTATACCGATCTACGAAATCGGGCTCGAAGAGGTCGTCGAGCGCAATGTTAAGGAGGGAAGATTAACGTTTACGACCGACCTGAAAGCAGCAATTCAGGAGTCGGAAGTCGTCTTTATGGCAGTCGGGACGCCCGAGGATCCTGCGACGGGTGAGGCGGACCTGCAGTATGTCTTTTCCGCTGCCGAGGCCTTCGGTCGGCATTTGAACGGCTTCAAGCTCTTTGTCGATAAATCGACGGTTCCGGTCGGAACGGCGGAAAAAGTAACGGAGATCATCAAACGGGCCGTCAAAGGAAAGCATTCGTTCGAAGTGGTGTCGAATCCTGAATTCCTCCGCGAGGGTGCGGCGGTGAAGGATTTCCTCAATCCGGATCGTGTCGTGGTGGGTACCGCTTCGGCGAAAGCCAAAAAAATCATGGAGCAGGTCTATCGGCCGATCGCCCGGGCGGGACGACCCCTCATGCTGACCGATATCCGGAGTGCTGAGATCATCAAATATGCGGCTAACGCGTTTCTGGCAACCAAGATCACATTTATCAACGAAGTCGCGAATTTCTGTGAGGCAGCGGGCGGCAATGTAAAGGAAGTCGCCAAGGGCCTCGGGTATGACAACCGCATTGGATCGCGATTCCTCTACGCCGGTATCGGCTACGGTGGATCGTGCTTTCCGAAAGACGTAAAAGCCTTCATCAAGACGGGCCATGAGTTCCAGTCCCATTTTCGCATCTTGGAGATGGTGGACGAAGTGAATAACAGCCAACGCCTGCGTCCGTACGTCAAACTGAAAGCGCTATGGGGTGAAAAAATGAAGAATAAGACGATTGCCGTCTGGGGATTGGCCTTTAAGCCGCGCACCGATGATGTCCGTGAGGCGGCGGCCCTCATGAATATCAGTGAATTCCTCGATGCTGGGGCGAAGGTCCGAGCCTTCGATCCGGTGGCGCTGGAAAATTCAGCCAAGGTCCTTTCAGAAAAGAATCTGACGTATGTGAAAAAAGCGACTGACGCGCTGAAGGGTGCCGATGCGCTTGTTATCTGCACTGAGTGGGACGAGTTCCGTGTGGTGGATTATGGGGAATTGAAGCGACTGATGCGCGGCTCTATCATCTACGACGGCCGGAATGTCCTTGAACGCGCCGAGGCAGAAGCAGCGGGCTTCACCTACTTCGGTGTTGGGGTCTAATGCCACTTACTCCATGAAGGTTCTGTTTCTCAATTATGAGTACCCACCCCTTGGCGGCGGGGCGAGCGTCGCGACGGAAGCGATACTCAAGCAGTGGGCCAAAGACACGAGCCTCGAGGTTCATCTCGTGACGGCGGCAGTGGGCGGAGCGCTCGAGCATATCCGCGTCGGTGGCGCGACCTATGTCCACCGACTACCGATCGGCAAGAATCCGGACCGGCTGCACTCGCAATCGCTCCGTGACGTCTTTGTCTACTCAGCGAAAGCAGTGTTCTTTCTCTGGCGTTTCGTACGGCTTGAAACGAAGAAACAGCCGTTCGATGTGACTCTGGCATTCTTTACTATTCCTTGCGGTTTCTTGGCCTTTCTCGTGAAACTATTCTACGGGGTGCCGTATATCGTATCGTTGCGGGGGGCGGATGTGCCCGGATTCAGCGAGAAGTATGATCTATTTTACCGCTTTGCCAAGCCGCTCGTGCGTTTTCTCTGGCATCAGGCCGCCGGCGTTGTCCCGAACAGCGTGGGTATCACTGCATTAGCAAAAAAAACTGACGCTGAACAACCGATGCAAACCATCGAGAATGGCGTCGACACCGATGTATTTCGTCCGGATGCAGCCAAACGATCGGCTGAATCGGTCATTTTTCTCTCAACTTCTCGTCTGACGCTCAGAAAAGGCATCCACCATCTAATTGAAGCATTTGCGATCGCCACCGGAAAGACAACACGGGACATTGAGCTGCACTTGATTGGGGAGGGAGAGCAGCGAGCCACGCTCGAAGCACGAGTGACGGCGCTCGGCATCGCGGATAAAGTGAAATTCATTGGCCGCGTCGAGCACGGACAGCTTCCTCGCTACTACCAGCGTGCGCACGCATTCGTCCTTCCGTCGAAAAACGAAGGTATGAGCAATGCCGCGCTTGAAGCGCTCGCATCAGGTCTGCCGCTCCTCGTATCGAGCACTGGCGGGATGCAAGAACTCGTGACCGATGGCGCGAATGGGTACTTCATTGATCCGGATCAGCCAGTCGCCTTCGCTGAAAAGATCGTGGCACTGGCTGAACAGCCAGACACCATCGCGGTCTTCAGTGTTGAAAGCCGCCGTCGCGCGGAGGAGCGCGGTTGGAATCAGGTCGCCGAAAATTTCAAGACGTTGCTCGAAGCCTGCCGGAATAAATAATGTATGCAGAAAACAAAGCTGCTCCTGAAGATTGCTGTGAGTCTTGCGCTTGTTTTTTGGTTGGTACAGCGCGTCGATTGGACCACTGTTGGCGAGCTCGCGTCTCAGGCATCGAGACCGCTTATTCTCGGTTATATTGCGATGCAGATTCTAGGCAATCTCATTTCGGCTGCCAAGTGGCGATACCTCGCTCGGATCCAGGGCTTTTCCTTTAGTCTCCGGGCGGGATTCTTTGCCTATCTTACCGGTGCCTTCATCAACAACTTTCTGCCGTCGACGGTCGGCGGCGATACGTATCGGGTACTGTGGATGAGTCGAGCCGGGGATCGGTCTAGGGCCCTTAGCGTGGTCTTCTATGATCGGTTAACGGGACTATTAGGACTCTTCCTCTTTTCCGGAATCGGACTCATGTTCTTTCCCTGGGTTACTCTCTTGGCTCAGCCGGGTCTGATCCTCTTCTCGGCCATCACATTATCTGTCACAATCATGCTGCTCTCGGCACTGCTCCTTGTCGAAAAATTTTATCAATTCTTTGAATTTTTAGTTGTCTTCTTTCAGTGGCCGAAGTTGCATGTATTGCTCGGTACGTTTGGACCATTCGCTCAAAAAATAGTCTATCTGCGGTCTATTGGGTGGGCCGCACTTTTTATGACCTTCGGTATCGGTGGGAGTAATTATGTTCTGTTCTCGAGCCTGGGCGTAGAGTTATCATTACCTCTGTTCATCAGCGCAATCTTCGCCGCGACTCTGGTCGCTAATATTCCCATTTCTATCAATAATATCGGAGTGAAAGAATGGTCGTACGTCTTTTTCTTTGGTCTCGTCGGGGTCTCGGCCGAAGTCGCTGTGACAGCCGCTCTTTGCTCGCGCTTACTGCAGATGCTCATTTCCTTTCTCGCGTTACCGAATTATCTTTCCGGGCGCCGCGAGGCTGTTTCCTAGATGGTCGGCTGAAGCGCATCATTGGCGTAGGGGAAAATTTTTACGAATTGGTTCAACCGGCCATTGATAAGAATTTCGTAAGCCGGATCCTCGCGCCGATAATAACGGTCATAGCGAATCGCTGGCACCCCGCTATTGACCTGTCCTTGTATCATTTTCCCGGTTCGGCTTTCGCGGCCCGATGATACGACGATGTAGTCGATACCCTCGTACCGGAGCTTGTCATAGCTGCCGAAGCCGCGCCGGCATGTACCGATAAAGAACTTACACACCCCGTCTTTATCGGTCCAGATAACGAGATTTTTCGCATCCGGCTGCAGATTCAGCCAGGACGCGGCTTCATAGCTGCCCGGTCCCATATCCTTCACATCAGTATGAAAACGGTTTGGGAGGAGACTGGAGGCGTAGGAGAGGGGGAAGGGTGTGGAAGTGAGGCTGCTGACCCCGCTTGCGACAAGTATACCCAGAAGAACGGCGAAACGGACGGGGTGTGGGTGGGTGGTAGACCGGTCAACGAGTGCGAGCAGTCCCAGGGCGGCGAGGGTCGCTGCGACGGGGAAGATGATGATTTGGTAGCGGACAATCATTGCGACGCCGTTACCAGTAGCGCCGACATAGTAGAGGAGGATGAAGAGAATGAGATACAGCGCGAGTCGAGCGGAATCGGACTTGAAGAAACCCTTCCGGAACATGAGACCAGCGCCGAGGAGCAACCCGATGAGCGTGAGTGGCGTGAGGCCGAACAGGAGTGGGTAGAAATTCGTGAGGAAAATCCCGAAAATATCGGTCTTGCCTGAGACGGTCTTTGGAGAAGCGAGCAGACTCATAAAGTCGTACCCGGCCATTCCGAACACACTGTTGGCAATGACGAAAATCGAGGCGGCGATAAAAAAGAGCCCAACGGTTCGGCCGAACCAGAGGCGGCCGCGCTCGAAGAAGCTGAGGAGATAGGCGAGCGCTCGCGTCTGATTCCAGATGATATCGATGCCGATCAAGATGATGAGCGTAATGAAAAGCGGTGCGAATTTCTCGAAGGCCTGACTGTAGAGGGTGGAGGTGAGGAGTTTTTCAGGCTTCACCCAGACCGCTGGGAAGAGAACGTAGAATGTCGCGAGTGCGGTGAAGATGAGAACAGAAAGATCAGAGAGCGAACGTTTCAGATAGCGTGCGAGTGAGAGAGAACGTGACTGTTCTTGATAGAGCCATTCGAGAAAAATGAGCCCGAACATGAAGACGATGACGAAATTGGCGACATACTTCGTTAACAGAGCGAGGCCGACCAGGAGTCCGGCGAGGATGAGATATCGGTAATGGCGGCGTTTGAGGAAAACGAGATAGGCAAAGAGCGCCTGCGGGACGAAGAGCCACAAAAGTGCATCGGGGTTGATGATCTTACTCATGCCGATGAGCACGGGTGAGAGCGCGATGGCAGCATAGGTGAGGAGGGCCTCGCGTTTTCCGAGCAGGCGTTCGATCAGGAGGTAGAAGAGTGGGAGAAAAAGAGTGATCGTGATGAGGAGCGGCAGACGAAACGATCGGTACAGCGTCTCAATGTTCAGACCCTTGGTCTCGAGGACAGCGGCGGAGCGGATCTGTCTGAAATCGCGAGTATTGACGAACCACATGCCCGGACCGGCGGCCAGGGCGACGGTGACGCCGGGTTTATCGCTGATGCGCGTGCTTTTCCAGTCGCGCTCCCCGATGTTTTTCCAGTATTTCGATATCCGCCCATCCGTCCACAGCGGTTCATCGACCGCTGCAAAGTGTGTGAGTTGGTGAGCGCCGAAAGAGAAGAAAAGCACGGTGAGGAGTCCGACAGCACCGATGACGGCCCATCCTTGTCCCCGGATCCAGGGCATGAGCGAACGCAGGGCATTTGTCAACAGCGGTCGCTCACCGGTTTCTCGCGTGACGTAGACGTGGAGCGCGACCATGCCGGCCACAAGGATATAGGCGCCGATCGCGATCAGAAAGACATAGTGGAAATTTTTCGATTGTGAAAGTCCGAAAATGAGGATAAGCTCGGTCGGGAAGAAGATGATGAGAAGCTTTTCGAGCAGGTGGCGCACCCGGATGGTGCGCATGAAATAGAGAACCGATCCGATCGAAAGGATACCGAGGACGAGAAAGCCAAGGTAGAACGGGTCATTATCCTCGGAAAGTCTGGCTTGTGGTAGCCATTTGAACTGCTGAGCCACGAAGAGCAGGGTATGCAAAGCGAGCAGGGCCGAGCAGATTGGCGAAATGAGTCGTTCCAGCATAGTTTTGCTCGAGAAGAGAGAAAAGGATACAATAAAAGGGCTTAATCGAGAGCCTTTTCTCCATCATAGAGGGAAAAGGATGAGATGAAAAGATGGCTTCCAATCAAAGGGCGAAACTGGTCTGGATTGTTCTCGCGCTCATCCTGGCCTTTGGTTTTTTCCTCCGCTTCTATCACTTTGCGGATTGGCTCCATTTCGAGCTGGATCAGGCGCGGGATGCGCGGGTCATTGATCACGCTTTGAACGAGGGGCCGGGAGCCCTACCCTTGCTCGGTCCGAAAGCCGGCGGCACGTTTCTTCGGCTTGGCCCGGGGTATTACACGCTGCAATATTTGAGTGCACTAGTGTTCGGCAAAACGCCGCCGGGCATGGCGGCGGGTGTGCTCGTTGTTTCGGTTGCGTCAATTGGGATTTTCTTTCTCTTGGTGCGCCGCCTGTTCGCCGACTGGCTCGCCTTATTGTTGACATTCGCCTACGCGACGTCAGAATACTTCGTCATGTATGGGCGCTTTGCCTGGAATCCGAACCTGTTACCGGGATTTCTCTTACTTGGCATGTATGCGCTGCTCCGGGGGGTAGGTGGATCAGAGCGGCATCCGGGGCGCTGGTTAGTTGTTTCCGCCGGAGCTTTCGGTATGGCGACGCAGTTGCATTTCCTCGCGTTTCTGGCCGTACCAATCTTTCTCCTCGCTTTTCTTCTCGTCCGTCGGCCAAAATTCAGCTATCGGGCCTGGGGGCTGGCCTTCGGCATCATCGTGCTCCTCTATGCTCCCATGCTCCTGAACGAATGGGCGACTGGCGGAGCGAATACACGTGAGTTTTTTGGCGCCATCACTGAGAAATCAACCAAAGAGAACCATGTGCTGCTGGAAAAAGTTATCCGCAACGGTTCAGAACATGTCTTGGCTGGGCTGGTTATCTTGACGGGATTCGAGGGTGGAACGCTGCCCTCCGTCAAAACTTCCGACGGCCTTTTGATTGCGTGCCAGGGAAAATGTGATATTGGTAAGCCTTATGGCTTAGCCGCTGCTATCGTGCTTGCCCTCTCAGTTGTCGCGTTCGGGTTCTTATTCATACACGAAACGGAACAAAGGAAACGCGACGTACTCTTGGCGGTCGGACTCTGGTTCGTCATCACCTTCGCGCTGTTTACGCCGCTGGCCTATGGAATGGCGCCGCGATTCTTCCTCCTTTCGGGCCCACTTTTCTTTTTCCTCATCGGTAGTCTCGGATTGACGGTCTCTCGGCTGTTTCCCCGATTTGGCACAGGCCGCTTTATCATAGCTGTACTGATACTTGCCCTTATACTGCTGAATCTCTCATCGCTCACCACGCGGTTCGATGAACTTGCCCGTGCAAAGTATGAAAGCATTGACAGTCCGCCGGACCGTATCTTGAAGGAACGGATCCGAGTCACGCTCGAGCAGCAGACGGCGATTATTGATTTTCTTCAGTCGCGGTCGGCGGTGCGGGGCTACCCGATCTATCTGTTCAGCGAGCCCCAGCATCGTCGGGCACTCAAATACCTTCTCGAGAAACGCGGGATCGAGAACGCTGTGCTCGGATATGACGGCGTGTACCGGCAGGGAGTCTACTATCTCGTGCTGCGTGCCCAGTCGGATCTTGAGGATGCGCTGAAGAAGTATCGGCCGAGCTATGACGTGAGCACAACGACTGCTTTTGGAACGCTCGTGGTTATCGAGCTAATACCGAAGGCGGCGGCAATCGCGGGAGAGCGGCAGGATTTTTCGTTGCCTAAGCCGAGCGATTCACATGCACCGCCGCGCTATACGTGGAACGAATTCTTCACCCGTGAAGCCGGACAAATGGAATCCGATGCCAGTTTGCTCGATAAGACTGAAGATGAAGCCGCTGATTAATCCGAATAATTACCCCTATGCTTAGTTGGAAACAGACCTTTCAGATACTCACACTGATAGTGCTCGTCGGCACCGGCCTGCGCCTCTACGGTCTCGGAGAAAATTCCTTTGTCGCGGATGAGTTTTTGGATATCAATGCTGCCTATGGGTACCATCAGACGGGTGAGTGGCGCGCTTGGGACTTCAATTTCGGCGCGCCCAGCACAAGCAATGAGAATATGCTCCGAGACGAGCGCGCCACGGCGTATAAATGGCAAGTTGCTATGCTTTTTCCTTTTCTTCCACCGACGGAGGCAGTCGCCCGGTCGATTAGCGCTCTTTGGGGGATATTCGCCATTCTTGTGGTGTTCTGGTCGGCTTGGATTTTCACGCGGCGCCAGGACATGAGCCTCGTCGCGGCGCTTTTCTGTGCGCTCAGTGTTTCCGCCATTATTTTCAGCCGGCGACTGCGGATGTACGCCATGTTCTTTCCGTTGTACCTCGCTGCCGCGACGGCATTTTATGCCGCGTATGAGCGCCCGTACCTGGGTCGGTTTCATGCTTTACGATCGGTTTCGATCCGCTGGGGGATTCACCCACTTTATCTTGCCCTCGGCGCTAGCCTCACATTGCTTTCACTCTCGATCCATCAATTGTCGGTGCATCTTCCGCTTTCCGTGGGTGTGTTCCTCTTGATCCAAGCCATCTTTCAGTACCGCGAGACGGGGAGCTGGAAGAATAAATACGGTCTCTCCGTCATGTTCGGCATTGCCGGAATGGTCCTGCTGACGCTCCTGGCTCCAAAAAGCATCCAATCTTTTATGAATGGACTCGTGTTCTTTGATGATCATCTCGGATACTTATCACACGCGCTGACCGATTTTGCAACGCCGGCCATCGGTATTTTCCTTATCGGCTTTGGCGCTTGGCATTTGTGGCAGCCAGAGACGACACGTACAGCAGCGAGGTACCTGCTCCTGGCCTATGTCGTGCCGCTCCTGATGGCGATGTTCCTCTGGCGGCGGAATGTCGGGCCGCAATATATATTCTTCATTCAGTCGTTTGGTCTGATTCTCGCCGCTGTCGGAGTCGTAGTGGCTTTTGAGACGGTCAAGCGGATGAGCATGGCAGTGACGACATTACGGATGCTGCTGGTCGGGTTGGCGTTAATTCTCATTATTCCGAATCTGAATTATTTCTTCGAAGAGAATAATACGTATCATGAGACATCGACCGGAGGCAATCCAAATTACCGGAAAGTCTTCGCCTATTTTAAGAAGGAAAAAACTTCGGGTGACGTGTTGATTACGCGCAATTTCCGAAACTACTACTGGAGCGGTTCCCAGACGCCCGTTTATGATTTTGGCGGGGAATTGTCGAAGGAGAAACTTTCCATGAATGACATCGTCCAGATACTCGCGGAACATCCATCGGGCTGGTTCATTTATTCTGGTAACGACGAAGACTATATCGCCTCGGAAGTGGAGCACTATGCGACGAAACACTGGGAGCGAGTCAGTAACTCAAATGTCCGCGGCGACATCACGGTATTCCGTTTTGGCCATGTTCCGGAAAGCGGTCAATAAAAAAATATCGCGATTGTTAGTTCCTTCCGAATTGATACATTGAGCCTTCAGCCTTCTTTTCTCTGAGTAGAGCTCGGCTGGGCGGTGCGGCGCTTGAGGTTCAGAAAGAACCGGCGGAGGGGCGCGATATCATCATCCGTGAGCGTTCCGAACATTCGTAAGGCCCAGAAGTGGATCCCGGTAAGAAATATTCCGGAGAGGATGAACCACAGATGCGTACGGGGCAGGAGCGAGGAAAGCAGAGCGATACCGGTTGCGCTCAAGAATGAGAAGCCGATGAGTCGCAGCGAGAGCCGTGCGCGAAAGTGAAGTTCCGTGTAGATGAGGATGGAAAGCATCAGTACTCCTGAGACGATCGTTGTTGCGAGTGCGGCGCCGATGATGCCGTAGCGCGGGATGAGGAAGAAATTGAGTAGCACGATCCCGAAGACGCCGAACAGTGTGAGTTTCATAGGCACCCGGTTTTGTCCTGCGCCGTTGAGGGCGAACGCGAGTATATAGAAGATGGTGAGGAATCCGACTCCGATGGAGTAGATCCTCATCGGCGTAATCGCCTCAGAATATTGGTTGCCATAAAAGACGCTGAGCATCTCGGGGGCATAGACTACCAAGAGCGATACCATAGGAAAGAGCAGGAGTGCCAAGAGTCGCAGTGCTTGAGTGATAAATTGAGTCGTCTCCTGAACGCTCCGTTCGGCGCTCATTTTGGATATTGTCGGTAGCATGATGAGGGCGAGAGCGGTGAACAGGTAATACGGGATGCGTCCGACGGTAATAGCCGCGTTATAGATGCCCGTGAGATGGTCGCTTCCGAGCATCGCTTTGACGAAATACAGATCCAGGGTCAGGATGCATTCATAAAAGAGGAGAAAGAGTGTGACTGGCCAGGCGTACTGAAGGATGGTCCGGGCCGAGAAGAGCGATTCCGTCTGGGTAGCATGGGCTTCCGGAAAGCGCCGTTTCATCACGATGCGCTCAGCCAAGAGGCCAATCAGGAAAACGACGAGGGGCGCAGCGATGTAGCCGCTGATCGCTCCTTGGACGCCGAAATAGTAGCCGAAGACCACGATGAAGATGATGCGCGCGATCGCACGGCTCATCTTCAAAAACGCCTGGATCTTGAAGAAATGCAGTCCGGTGAAGAAAAAAGCGTTGAACGAAGCGGCTGAGAACGCGGGAATGATGAGTGACGAAAGCTGGAAGAGGGGCGTCAGGCCGGGATCATTCAGGAGATGGGCAATGATCGGGGCGGCAAAGAAGAACAAGAGCGTGACTGATCCCATCAGGAAAAGTTGCAGCCGAGCCGCGGCGCGCCGGATGCCATAAATCTTTTCTGGGGCGGTTTCGAATACCTCGCTCAAGTACTTGGACATCGCAGTCGGGATGCCGTTGCCGATGAGCACGATAAGCATGGTGGTCAGGGTCACAACCAGTCCGAAACGCCCGTAATCGGCTGGTCCGAGGATTCGTCCCATCGCCGAATGGATGATGTAGCCGGCAATGTTGAATACGATCTCTGAGATTGACAGCCAGAATAGTGATCGAGAAAAAGTACTCATAAACGGCCGATAATCGAGCGACTGACTGTCTCAGGGTCATAATCGGCATCAATCGTGATGAAATTCCAAAGCTGCGCTGCTTCTTTGAAGAGGAGATCCTTATCCTTCAGGTAGGCGAGTCCCTGTTCAGGCGGCCGTTCGCGCTCCATAACCCGTTCTGGATTGATCGAGAGATAAAAGGCCCGATACGGTTTCGGAATGTACCGAGCAGTCAAGCGGGCATACCCCGTATCAAGCGACGTCCCATCGAGATACGCGATGTTCACAAGCGAGTCATAGAAGTAGCGGTCGGAGAGGAGATACTGCACTCCTGCTTTTTCAAGTCTGTGTACATACCACTTGAACCGAATGAGATCCAGCAGCAGTATGCCCTGACGAAGGAGAACGCCAAAACCCGAGCTCTGGGTAACGGCTTTCGCTTCGCCGGGCGCGTTTCGGGTGCGACGAAAGAGCGTTCGGGCGGCCTGTGGCAAACTCCACTGGACGGCATGGAAATAGGCGGTAACGGCGCCGCTTGCCTCCAGGTGTTTCTGGAGAAGCACCAGTTGGCTTGATTTTCCCGAGCCATCGATGCCGCTGAGGGTGATGATATGCACAGCAAAGAAATTACTAGATTAAGACTAGTCTTTTGATAATGTGTACTCCCAACCGGGTTTCCAATCTCTTGATTTCCGCCAATCTTCAGCCAGTGCTTGTTTCCAAGACTTGCCTTTAATCAAAACATCCATTGAAAGCTGCGGAGCCTTGTGAGCAACGATGGCGATATTTCTCCCATCGTAATTTTTCATGAGAAATTCGAGAAAGTCAGCTACGCGATTTTTGACGTCCTCGTAGCTTTCTCCTTCGGGAAATGGTTTTACTATGCATTCTTCCTCCTGCATTGGTTCAACAATATCTGATGAAGCTCCATTGAGTTTTCCGTAATTACACTCACGTAGTCTGGCATCAGGAATGATGGTGTGTAGACCCTCCCAGGTAAGCTTTGCGGAGTTGTAAGCGCGCTGTAGATCAGAACAGAAAACAACATCAAATGTCTTGTCCTTGGTCTGCTCTTTCAAATCAACGGACTGCTTTACTCCAAGTGGAGAAAGTTCAACATCTTTCCAGCCAGACGATACATGTCGTTCGTTATCAGTAGTGGTGCCATGGACAAAGTAAGTAATCTGAATGGACATACTATTTTAGTACATGATGATAGCGACAGGCATGAGTCGCGCGACTGGTTTCACGATGCGGTTCTCTCGTACGGTAGCGATGACATCATCGATTCGTTTGTAGTGGGCACTGTCCTGCTCGATGACTTTTGAGGATTGTCCGTTATAGAGCCGGACGCCGCGCGTCTTGAGCTTTTCATGGAGCGCGGGAGTGTCCTCGGGAACGATACTGTCAGTCTTCGTCTTCGATTTTCCGGCGCCGTGATTGCAGGAATAGAAGCTGGATTCATTGCCGTCCATGCCGACGCAGAGAAAGGCCTCGGTCGACATCGAACTCGGGATGAAGGCTGGTTCGCCGGTCTCCCTAAAAAGCGGGTGCTGCTGCATCCGGCTCGGGCCGTAGGCGCGGCTCGTGCCGTTCCGATGGATCCAGAGTTTCTTGTCATAGTGTTCCTCTTCGGAGACGAGGATATGCGGCATATCGTACAGGAGCTCCAGTTCCGGATCACGGCCCAAGACTCGTTTCACCGTCTCGCTCACATTGTGCGTGATGACGGCGCGGTTGGCATGGGCGAAATTGGAGCAGGCATTGCGTGCTGCCATGTACATCTCGCCCTCGGGACCATGACCATCGTATGCAAGAGCTCTTCTTTCGCGCCAAAACGGTAGTCGCGAATCTTTTGCGCGATGCGATTATAGATCGGTCTTGAGCGGAGAGCGAAAGAGCAATTTTCCAATCTCGACCATGATGGCCTGGGAAAGATGCTCGCGCTTCTTGGCGGTGTACATGTACATCGTGTACTGGCCGAGGATGCCGGAGCCGCAGTGGACCATAAAGACATACTGGCCGTTCCGGAGTCCGAATTTCTTAGCCGTTTCTTCGTCTTGGATACCGGTTACCTTCATGAGGTCGAGGAAGTGATTGCCGGCCGCGCCGAGAATACCGAGGCGGAACGTTGCGAACCAGAGGAAGAGTTTCGGAATGACGCTGTAAATACTCATCCGTGGAACTTCGGCAGAAAAAAAATTCCCATTCTCGATACAATGCGTCGTTTCGTTTTTCGTCTGGATGCCTAGATGTCTGGATGAGCGGGCGAATGCCGCCGCGGCAGATATCGACCACAGTCTCGAACGAGACGCGCGTCCCGATAAAACGCTTCGTCGGAACTGTCTCGACAAGCGCCTTGAAAAGCTCGTGGATCTCCTCGGGGGAGGTGTTCTCTTCGGTGAGATTGGTTTTCACGAGCCGCATGCCGCAGGCCGGATCGGAATCATTTACCTGCGGGAGGATGTGGTGTTCGGAGGCGACGGTCGTGCCGGTCGCGTTCTTCCTCCCGGGCTTCGAGTGGACATCGGCCATCGCCGCGATGTGATGGAAAAGTGTGTCATTCGAAGCGACACTCTCGAGTTGTTCAAGGGTTGATTCATTCGGCATCAAATTATCGCCCACATGGAAAATAACCGGGACTTTCATTTTCCCCGTCTTCATTTCCTGCTTTAGGCTGTCGATTTTTTTGATGGCGTCTTCGTACATAGTTGGAGGATAGTTGGTTTACAATCGGGCGTAGAGGGCGGCATAACTTCTCGCCGTCTCGCGGAGGTCGAAATACGTCTGGCTGAAGGTTCGGGCATTTCCCCCGATTTTCGCTGGATGCTTCCAGATTATGCTTTAGATAAAGGATTTTATCGATAAGTGCCGGGCCATCGAGCCGGGGAATAGTAGCAGAAATCTGGTCATTTGAGAACTCTCGGAAGGCCTCCAGGTCGGAGAGGATGACCGGTTTGGCAGATGCATAGGCTTCAATAATGATGAGCGGAACATCGAATTTTCCCTTGAGGTCGCCGACCGGGAAAGCCACTATATCCGCGGTATTATAAATGGCCGCCATGTCAGCTGCCGCATCACCCTCGTCGAAACGGATTCGATCGAGACAACCGGCGGCGCGGAACGTCTCGCGCACCTCTTCACGCTTCAGCCGATCGGCCTCGTTCTTGATCCGGCAGGCGAAGAGGAAGATGAATGGTTCGGCAACCGCCCCATTGAAATGCCGGATGAGCGCTTCGACGAGGTAATCAGTCGCGCCGAGCCGAGTGTATTCGCCGGGGTAAACAACAAGAAAATCATCGCCTAAGAGCCGGTACCGATCAAGGACAGCCTGGCTTTTCGGACGCGGCTGATAGTGATTGAGATCGATGCCGGGATAGATGCGTTCAACATTCGTACAGCCGAGCGCTTCAAGTCTGCGCTTTGTCGCATCCGTATAAACCGTAAGCTGGTCCGCAAAAAGCAGTTGTTTGAGGGCCGCCGGGCCGTACAGATCAGTGCGTAGCGTTGCGATGGTCTGAATCGTTCGGCCTTTTGTCGGTGCCGCAAAGGCGCGGATGATACTGGTATTGAATCGCGTCGGGGTAAAGAGATAGTGTGTTATATCAAAACTGTCACGCTGCGACCGGAGATACCGAAAGAGATCACGCTTGGATCGGAAGTCAAAGGTGGGGGAAGCATAGATGGGCACTGCCCGGGCCGATGCGGGCAGTTCTCCGAGCGAAGTACCAGCCGAGGTGAGCAGAGTCAAGGCATGACCCGTCACGCTTTTTCCGAGGAAGTATGCGAAATTCTTCGAGGCCTCGTCCCAGGGAGGTGTAATCGGGCGGGTCGCGAGGAGGACATGCTTCATAGCGAACGATAAATGGTCTCGTCGCGGCCCTCATGCGAAACGGTGATGGTGATACGATCGGATTGTGGCGGAAAATCGACCGTGGGGGCATGAGTGAAGTCCGTGCCCGGCGCGACGGACAGTTCGCCCTCGGTAAGCATCCTCCCATCGCTCGAGATGGTGTAGCGGAAGATATTGCTCGCTGTGTGGTTCGAGACGACGAAAACGAGACTCGTTTCCTCTCTTGGTTCGGCGAAGGAGAGGCTCCACCAGTTTTTCTCACGGTTCGGATCGAGCCCGCGCTCATTCATCAAAAACAAGTACCCTGTGGTCAGGGAAAAAAGGAAAAAAAGGCTCAGCCACAAGCGTTTTTCAGTCATAGAGACTCTTCCAGTATACCGTATCCAGCGTGATTTTCCAGGGTGTAATTGACGCTTCCGAAGGCTCTCTCTATCATGCCGGTACGAGTATGCCTCATGATCCAGCGTCGCCGCCAATTTTTAAGAAAATACCAGTCACACTCCTGACGGGCTTTCTGGGCGCGGGCAAGACAACATTGCTCAATCACCTGCTTCGGACGAAAACGACTGAGAAAATCGTGGTCATCGTAAATGAATTTGGCGCCGTTGATATCGACGGAACGCTCGTGGTGGGCGGGGAAGAGCATCTCGTGACACTTGATAACGGCTGTATCTGCTGCACGGTCCGGAATGATCTCATTGAGACATTGACCGACCTCCTCAAGCGGCGGTTGCAGATGGACGGCGCGGCTCCACTCGAATTTGATCGAGTGGTCATCGAGACGACTGGCTTGGCGGATCCAATCCCGCTCATCCAGACATTTATGCTCGATGAAGTGCTCATGACGGCGTATGAAATATCGGCGGTCGTGACCGTGGTTGATGCGTTGCATATCGGCAAGCAGCTCGGCTATCTTCCGGTCGCGGCGGAACAGATCGCGCTCGCCGATCTCATTCTCTTGAGCAAGACCGACCTTCTTCCAGCAGCGGAGCGGGTGGCGGTGGAGTCGCGCATTCGGCAGATCAATCCCAGCGCTCTAATCGTATCGGCTGTGATGGGTGCGGTGCCGAATGCGGAACTTTTTCAGGAACGGCGCTTCTTTTCAGCGCCCCAACTGCCCCAAGCTGAATCGGGACACCTTGATCATGAACGAAGCGAACACCTCGATCAGATTCAAAGCGTCGCGCTCATGACTGATGTTCCACTTGATCTCGATCGCTTGTATGCCTGGATTGGGGAACTGCAGAACAGTCTCGGCCCGAATCTTCTCCGCTACAAAGGGACCCTTGCGACAACCGAATGGCCGAAGCAGCGCGCCGTGCTCCAGGGCGTGCATATGCTGTACACCGTCACGCCGGAACGTGCCTGGCAAGACGGCGAAATGCATACGTCAGCCATCGTCGTTATCGGTCAGGCGCTCGATCCGGTGCAGATCCAAAACACATTTCAAAGGATGGTGACGGGTTGATATTGGCCCGCTACTCTTAACGCTTGCTGAAAACTGCCAGCGTGCTATATTCGAAGCACGCATTTTACCAAGGAGAAAAGCGATGAGTGAGACCACTCTCACACCAGTCACAGCCGCCGTTCCGCACGAACAGTTGATTTCTCTCGTTGAGACATTACTTATCCATCCGAAGGATAAAGTCAGTCTCCTTACGCTCGTTGAGCTCACGCCCGGAAGGACCGAGGCAGATTTTTGGGCGTCGTGGGCTCAAGCCGGAGATCTCAAGGAAATGAACCACGTCGGTCCGAAGGATCTGTTTCGTCAGCTTGCGACCAGACTGGCCAGCTCTGGAGTGGTAATGAGGTCACTGCTTCCCGCTGATGGCTTTTGAATCTCGCGATCAGCCTCTCGCGAGAGAGTCAGAAAAACCCGTATCGAGCAAACGCTCGTACGGGTTTTCAATATCAAAAGATATTAGATTATCAGGGTGAGCGTTCAAAGATGGCAGCTGTTCCGCTGGAATAGATTTTTGAAAAAGCATCGGTCTTTTCGAACTGCGTGCTGTCATAGAGAGGATTGACGACGAGGTAACGGACGCCTGTCTCCCGATAACACCGTTCGCCGCCGGAGGTGTTCGGCGTCGAAATCATGGCAAGTGAGCAGCGTTCTCGCCGATTGCCGCCTTCTTCATAGCGGCTGAAGAGTCCGCGCGAGAGCGGATAGCCGTAATCGCGGTGGAAGAAGAGCTTCATCCACGCATCAGCGGAGAGATAATTGTGGTCCTTCAGGATCATCTCGTTATCGGTGTGGTCGGCGAGGTATTCGGTCGCCGCAAAGGTCTGGACGAGTTCGCGTGAGCGATCTTTTGCTGTGAGTGAGCTCGCATTATCGAAGGAACCAGAGCCGATGAGAAAGACAGTAACCGCGGCAAGCGTCAGGGCTCGCAGGGAAATAGGGAGGGTCACGCGCTGCCAGAGCGAGGCCGTGAGCCAGGCGAGAGCAAAGGCCGCTGCAAGTGCGGTTGGATAGGCGAGGTAGCTCCCGATCCGGCTCGAGGGGATGTCGAGGAGGAGAAGATGTGGGTACATGGCCATGACCAAGAGTATGCCGCCCCAGCCAAGGATGAAGGCGCTCTCGATTGGCCGGCGGCGGATGGCGAACACGGCGAGCGTCAAGCCATAGAGTCCGAGCGCGACTTTGCCCATGCCGATAGAGTTAGAGACTTGGAGGAAAGACAGTCCCGTGCGGGTGGTTTTCGTCGGGGTGCCGATGGCGGAATCAATGGCGGCGGTGTCGAGATAGGTGGGGATGGCGACGAGACCCATGAAAAGCCCAGCGATGACGATGAATGACAAGACCAACGGCGAGACAGCAAGACGCATCCAGTCGCGGATGAAATCCTGCTTCATGCTCATGAGGCTGAGCGCCGTGATGGCAATCGTGCCAGCAAGGATGAAGGCGAGGACGAGGGTCGAAAGGTGATGGGTATAAGCGAGGATGAACGCGAAGAACAGTCCGAGTGCAATGAAGACGGCCCGCCGCTCGAAGAGCCCGCGGTAGAAGAGGAGAAGCACGGCGGGGATGAAGAGATTGCCAAAGATATTGCCGACGACTCCGCCAGTCACAAATTTTGTCTGGGGCGAGGCGAGCGCGAAGAGGGGGCCCAGGATGAGAAGTGCGAAGAGAGCGACATATTCGGGATGAATGTCTTTGGCAAATGGCTGAGCCAATCGAAAGGCGAGGGCGACGACCACAAGAACAGAAAGGAGATTGATGATATGCAGGAACAGGATCGGGAAGGCGCTCGTCATTGCGAGGCCCGAGAGCTCTGAGAGCAAGGCAAACGGCAAGTGCTCACCGATGATGAAGTCTGCGATGGCTCGTGGCGGTGCAACGCTCGCTACACCGGTTGCTGGATCGATGACGATCTCGATCTTCTCATAGTTTGGCAGCAACTTTGTCTCGCGGATCATCTCGGACCAGTACATGTGATGGCCGAGATCGGTCGCGGTCGGCAGGATGTTCGGTGCGAGGTAGATAGTCCGGATGAAGAGAGTGAGCGCACAGAGCACCAAGAAAATACGGAGGCCCTGCTTCGTGAAAGTCGGTACGGATTCGATTATCGTCCCAGAGAGCGGTTTCCGTGCCCAGAGCATTGCTCCACCGATGAGGGTGAGGAAGAGGAGTGAACCACCGATATACGGCACTGAGAGCGGTAGTCCGACACGGCCGAGGAGGAGCATGATAAGATCGACGGCCGCAAGACTCGTGAGGAAGCCGAAGACGATCTCTTCGAGTCTGGAAAATGTACGGCCGAATATCGCCCGCCACCAGATGAAGCCGGGGACGAAGAAGGCACCAACGAGGGCAAGGAGAAAGGAGGATGTGTGGAAGAGAGTGTCCATGGGTTTAGTGAGTATTCGTTACGCTTTTCATGAAATCCACAAGGAGGGCAGCATAGCGTCGGCCGATAACACCCCAGTCGAAATATTCCGCAGTGAACGCCTGGCCGCGAAGCCGCTCTTCCTCTCGGGCGGTTTTGTCACGAAGCGATGTGATGGCTAGAGCGAAAGCCGGGGCATCGAGCGGTGCGACAAGCCGGCCGTTCTGTCCGTTGCTCACGGCATCGGCGAGACCCTCGAGTCGGGATGCAACGACGGGGAGTCCAGCGGCGCTCGCTTCGATCACAGCGATGCCGAATCCTTCCATATCGCCCGGGACGGGGATATTGGGCTGAACGAAAACATCGGCGTTGGCGAGGAGAACTTTTTTGTTGGCATCATTTACTCGACCGAGGAGATGGACTCGCGCCTTGGCGTTCGTCTCGGTAATCGTCTCTCGAATGACAACTTCCTCTGGGCCGGAACCGGCGACGACATAGTGGAACTCGGGCGGGAGGAGTGGCAAGACATGGCGGATAAACCAGGCAGCACCCTTGCGTTTAACGAGTCGGCCGACCGTGAGGAGGATGACAGACTCGGTCGTATCGAATCCGAGGAGACTGGACAACATAGCGCGATCGCTCGGGAAGCGAAAGCGGGCTGACTCGATACCGTTCGGGATGACGAAGATCTTTGACTCGTCGAAACCGCGCTGTACGGCCTCGTCTTTGGTTGCATGGCTGACGGCGATTGCACCATCGAGACTACGAAACGCACCGTGGACCCAGAGTTTCTGGTAGAGTCCTGACCGATAGGTAATGTCAAGGCCATGGAGGACGGAGACGACGGCCTTTCTCGGATAGAAGAGCTTGGCGATAGCGCCCAGGAGTGCGAGGACGCCGTCACCGAGGAGGAGCACATCGTGCCTTGGCAGAAGCCAGATCGTTTGGATGATTGCCCATGGATAAAAGATTGGGAGGAAGCGTTTCCCGCGGCGATTAGCGATGAGCGTCAGCGTGCACTCCTGGCCAAGAAAACGAGCGAGCTCGGCATTCTGCTGTTCGATGCCACCAACGCTCGGAGGGAAGGAGCGAGAGACGAAGAGAATACGCATTTATTTGAGATACTTGTCTTTCTTGATGAGGTAGCTGAGGTCTTCTGTGAGTTTTCGGCTTGTTTTGATCATATCGGCGATGAAAGCGAAAACGAGGAGCTGAATGCCAACGAGGAATGTGACACTGCCAAAGAGGAGATAATTTAGATACGGTGTCACCTTGAAATCGTGAGACAGATATTGGACCAGGAAACTGCCGAAGGCAAGAAAGGAAAGCGTGACAAGGATGAGTCCCGGGATGCCAAAAAATTTCATCGGCCGGACATCGCGCACCGCCTTCAGGATGATGCGAGCGCTATTGTTGACAAAACTGTAGACGCTTTTCACAATCTTGGATTGGCGATCAGCGAAATAAGTGACTTGGACCGGCACCCAGAGCACACGTAAGTTCTTCCCGATCGCGTCGATGATCGTTTCTTGCGTGTAGGTGAATCCAGTCGGATTGTTCAAGCGGAGCAGGGTCTCCCGGCTATGGGCACGAAATCCACACGTCAGATCGACAGTCTGAACATTCAGGAATGAACCAACCAGAGAGGCTCCGAGACGATTGAAGAATTCCTTGATCCAAGGAATGTTCTTGGCCGTCGATTGGGAAAAACGATCGCCGACGACCATATCGGCACGGTTCTCGATGATCGGGTCGATGAGCAGCTGAATTTCCTTGGAATCGAATTGACCGTCGGCATCGATATTCACCATGATGTCGGCGCCCTCACGGAGAGCATTTTCGCTCGCCGTCGCGAACATGACGCCGAGCTTGCGGTTGATAAGATGTTTGAGAACGAAATCCGCTCCTGCCGATTGAGCGACGTGGGCCGTCCGATCCGTCGATCCGTCGTCGACAACCTGTATGAACACCTCATCGACCCCCCGAAAATGGCGGGGCATGTTTCTCACGGTATCACCGACGACCGCTTCTTCATTGAAAGCCGGAATATTGATGATGAGGCGCATAGGTTATTTCTTATGAATAAGCAGTTTCGGATCAAAGCACTGCCACTGGCATTTTTCCTTGACACCCTCGAGGCCAGTCTTCACCAGGTCCGCTTGGCATTGACGGAGCACCTGTTCGCACTGGGCTTTCCGGTCTGAGAAATACTCCCAGTTGATGCTGTAACCCATAAGCACCAGAAAAAAATAGGCGACGACCGCCATGCCTGCGAGCCAGATTGCGAGTCGTACAAGGCCGAAGAGCATAGCGGTTATGATCGGCCGATGCCGTGATAGCGGACTCCGGAGCGCGCGAAATCTGACTTGCTGAAAGCGTTCTTGCCGTCAATGAAGATTTTTACCCCATGTTTTTTGAGGAGTTCAGGTGTTATTGTTTCGCGAAACTCACGGTGATCAGTCGCGAGGATGACGGCGGTCGATTTCTTCAACAGATTGACCAGACGCTTTTCAGTCGAGTGGGACGGAACGTGTGGATCATGCGTGATGACGGTTGCGTGGTGTCGCTTGAGAGCCTCGATAATCTTGAGCGCTGGGGATTCCCGGCGATCATCGATATTCGCCTTGTACGCGATGCCGAGAACGCCTACGATCGTACCGTTCAGAGCCAGTCGTTCGTCATTTAGGGCATCCTGAAGCAGCTCGACCGCATAGGCCGGCATGCTGTTGTTGATTTCGCGCGCGATCTTTAGGAAGCGGTGATCAAAGCCAGATTGTTTTGCACGCTCAATAAGGTAATAGGGGTCGACCGGGATGCAGTGTCCGCCGACGCCGCAGGACGGATAGTGGGCCATGAAAGCGAACGGCTTGGTCGCGGCGCCGTCGATGACGTCTTTCGTATCGATGCCGAGTACGTCGAAGGATTTGGCCAACTCATTCACGAACGCAATATTGATGTCGCGGAACGAGTTCTCAACGATCTTCACCGCCTCGGCTTCGCGGATGGATTTCATCGGTCGGATTTCAGCATCGACGATCGATTGGTAAAAATGCAGCGCCTTCTCAAGACCGGCGGCATCGAACGAGCCGACGACCCGCGGAATATTCGTCACGTTCCATTTCACATCACCGGGGTTGATGCGCTCCGGGCAATGAGCGATGGAAATGTCACGGCCCACCCGTTTGTTGTGGCTTTCGAAAATCGGCCGAATGATCTCTTCTGAAACGCCAGGATTGACCGTCGATTCCAGGACGACCAAGGCACCTTTTTTCGCATTGCGGGCAACGAGTTGAGAAGCGTTTATCACGGGGGCCAAGTCAGGGTAGAATGACTCATCGACTGGCGTCGGCACGCAGATGAGGAAGATATCCGCCGCGCGAAGCTCTTTTTCATCGGTTGTGGGCCGGAATTTGTACCGCTCGATGTTCTCCTTCAAAAAAGGGTCCTCAATAGGTGAGACACCTTTCCGGAGGAGCGCAATCTTCTCCCGGCTCGTATCGAAGCCGATGACTGAGTATCCGCGCTCGCTCGCTCGAAGTGCGAGGGGAAGACCGACATAACCAAGGCCGATGACGGCCACTGTTTCTTTCTTTGCCATAGAGACCATAGAGATAGGGGATGGGGCTGGCTACGCTAGTCGTATTGTACGGAAAATGCCTATCGGCAGCAAGGCCGGAAAGAGTAAGTTTGGCTTTAAATAAAGAAAAGAATACAATATCGCTAGACCTATGCTTCTCACGGATTCCATCTTTCGGGCCATCGAACGGGCAACCGCGCTCCACCATGGGCAAACGCGGCGGATCACTGGCGTGCCGTATATTGTGCATCCCTATTCCGTCAGCTTCCTCTTGGCGCACCACACCGACGATGAATCGGTCATCATCGCGGGGCTGCTGCATGATGTGCTTGAAGACGTGCCGCGGTATACGCGGGAGATGCTAGAGGCGGAGTTTGGACCGAAGGTCGCACGATTAGTGGCGGAAGTGACCGAGGATAACTCAATCTATGAGGAGCATCAAGAACTCTCCCATCCCGAGCGTGTCCGACTCAAGAAAGTGGACTACCTCGCACGTCTCGCGGATGATTCTCAGGGTGCGCTCATGATCGCCGCAGCGGACAAGATTTGCAATACTCGGTCGTTCCTTGCAGAGTATCCGCAGCTCGGTTCAAAGTTCTGGGAGCTGTATCGTGGGACGCCCGAAAACTATCTTCGATTTTCCCGAGCAGTGAACGCTGTCATTCAATCAAAGTTGGACCATCCATTGGCGGCGGATCTCGATCGCGTAACAAAACTTGCGGAAACGCTTATTCAAACTACTGAGTCAACCGTATGCTAATCGGTGTTAACGCGAACTTCTTTTCAAAACCCGCGACGGGTATTGGTACGGTGACCATTGAGTTTATGCGCGCGTTGGCGAACCTTCCGGAGGGGAAAGCGCATACGTGGATTTGGTACTACGAGGGTGTCGTGCCAGTTGGCGAATGGCCAAGCAATTGGCGGTTCCAGACAGTTTCAACCTGGTGGACCCGTGACGATGTTCCGCACCGCTATCTCTGGGAACGCTTTGCCCTCGTCCGCGCTGTAAAGCATGACCGCTGCGATGCGTTCCTGAGTCTCTACCAGTCTGCGACAAGACTGCCAATGTCGCTCCGGCATGTGATGCTCGTGCATGACCTCATCCCGAGGCGCTTCCCGGAATACCTGCGCAATGCTCGCCAGCGCTTTCACTACCAGGCAATCGAACGGGCCATCCGTGAGGTTAGTCACATCATTGTTCCTTCGCGTTCGACTCAGCGCGATCTCGAACATTGGATCGCTGTTCCTCAGGCAAAGATAACGGTCGCGCCCCTCGGCGTCGCGACGCATTTTCACGGGTTGCTCCCTCTGGATGTCAGAGATGGAATTCTCAAGCGTCATCGGATCAAACCGGGGTACTTGTACCATGGCGGAGGTCTGGAATTACGCAAGAATACTACCCTTCTACTACAAGCATACGCGAAATTAGCGCAGTCAAGCGAAAAGGAGAAACTTCCGCCACTCGTTATTAGCGGTTCAGTACACACTGAAAACAATCCCCTCGCGACACCAGTTCGGACGCTTGTGAAAGAGCTTGGGCTCTCTGAACGGGTGCGACTATTAGATTGGGTGCCGGAGGCCGATCTGCCAGCGCTGTATCAGGGTGCGCTCGTTTTCATTTACCCCTCGCGATACGAAGGTTTCGGCTTACCGGTACTCGAAGCGTTCGCATCCGGCACCCCGGTCATCGCGACGGCTGCCGGCTCGCTCGCCGAGTTGGTGCATGATGCGGCACTGGTTGTGACAACTGATGATGTCGATGGTTTGGCGCGAGCAATCGAAACACTCGTGGCTAACACTGACCTGCGTGCGACTCTCGGACGGCGAGGGAAACAGCGTTCCATTGACTACACTTGGCCGTCTTTCGCTTCCGCGGTCGTGTCCCGCTTGTTACAATGAGGACTATGGAGACCTTGATGAGAGTGGTTCGTAGCTGGCGAAGCGATCCGCAGGTCCTTTTTGGAGGGATAGCTTTTGCCATCGCTAGCGCCGGCATCCTGCTGTCTCTCGTTGAAGCTTTTCCTTTAGCGCCGATTGATCTCATATTTTTTAGCACGCTTCTGTTTCTTCTCTCGCTTTATCGGCCGAACTGGGGTTTTCTTTTCTTTCTCGCCATAATCTCGTTTGAAACCGTCAACGTTTTTCCGGAGAGCTTTGGTTTCTCATTGCGTCCCTACCAGTGGCAGTTTCTCATTCTCGTCAGCGCCCTCAGTATCCGAATCATATCCAGGAAATCGTCCTGGCCACTTTTCCGTTTCCAACCGCTCGACGGATGGCTCGCGCTCATTCCTGTCGGCGCTTGGGTTTCTGGAGTCCTCTCGGGCGGGGAGGGGATACGGCTCGCAGCAATTGTTACGTCATTCTATACGCTCTACCTCCTCAGCCGGGTCTTTTTCACAACTTCCCGGGATATTCAGATTGGCGGGGCAGTCTTCTTTGCTGGTGGACTGGCGACACTGCTTTTCGGTCTCATCCAAAACATCGCTTTTGAAAAGGGGATACTGCTCCAGATGATTATGCCAGGTCGACCCAATGCTATGCTCGCGGAGCCAGACTGGTTCGGATTTTTTGCTGTCATTCTGCTCGTATTCACCTATACGGCGCTCCAGCGCGCTCTCCAGAGTGAAGAGCGGCAGGCGAGTCTCCAGCTCCCTCCAATTATTGGTTTCGCTCTTCTTCTCATTCCGATAAGTACCGCACTCCTTCTCACCGTCAGCCGGAGCGCCTGGCTCGCGGGCTTCATGGCTCTTATCGTCTGGACTATCAGTCTGGTCATCATCCAAGGCAGGGAAGCGTTGCGTTCCATCCTTCAAACAGCTGAGCTTGGCGCCATCGCTTTTGCCATCGCTCTCTTTCTCGCGGTCGATCTTCCTCTGACGCGCTTCGATCTCTTGAACCGGGCAGAAAGCACAGCGACCGGTTTTCAGGAAATAACCGTGGCATGCTCGGAACCGGTCGATCTGCCGGTTCGAATCCAAACGCTCGCCGAATTATCGACGTATGACTGCCGGCACATCGCGCTTGAAGAACGGGCAGCGCTTCGAGCTGCGGGACTCTCAATCCAACTCGTACAGCGTCCGGACCCGAATATTGTCATTCGGAGCGAGATCTATCGCCAGACATGGGCTCAAATCCGCACCCATCCATTCACAGGCATCGGGTGGGGTAATATTGGTGATATCCTCGGGCGTGATGAGCGGGGCGCGGCCTATAACACGAGCAATGTATGGTTTGAAACATTGCTCGGCAGCGGCCTCCTCGGCCTCCTCGGTCTGGCCGGAGCGCTGTGTTCGATTCTCTGGCAGGGCGTTCGAATGATACTGCGACCAGCGGCCCATGAACAGTCAATGGCGCTCTCATTGCCCGCAGTTTTTTCAATCGTGACCGCTTTTGTCATTTTCAATCTTTTTAATGCCGGCTTGCTCATCGGTCTCGTCTGGGTACTCTTCGCAACGGTCCCGGTTCTGCTTCCGCAGACTAAGCGGAAAAACGTATGACTCCGGAAAAACCCCTCACTATCGGCATTGATATCCGGATCATCGGAAAGAAACGAACGGGGGACGAGGTGGTTTTTTTCCAACTGGTTCGAGAACTTATCCGGCGCCATGATGCCTGTTGTCGGTATGAGTTGTACACTGATGAGACTGATGATGACACGCTCGCGTCACTGAGGATCAAGTTGGAAGCAATCGGAAGGAGTGATATCGAGATTCTCTCCATTCGAGCCGCCAACCGTTTCATCTGGAATGCGATTGCCATGCCGTGGCGCCTCCTTCGACGTCCAGTCGATGTGTTTCATACGCAGTATATTCTGCCGCTCTGGCTTCCGCGACGACTCAAAGTTGTCGCGCATGTCCATGACGTCTCCTTCCGTGTTCATCCGGAGTGGATTGGGCGCTGGGATCATTTGTATCTCGCCTGTTTGATGCCGCGAACCTTTTCCCGGTCGGACCGCATCATTGCGCCCTCTGAATTCACGCGATCCGAGATACTGAAATACTACAGCGTCCCTGGCGACCGTGTCGTCGTAGTAGAGAATGCCGCCGCCGAAGAATGGTTTCATCCCGCTCGCATCGAAGATATCGAGCGAACGGTACGACGGTTCGGCCTCGAACGGGGCCAGTACTTCATCTCATCCGGTACGCTGCAGCCACGGAAAAACATCCCGTTCCTCATCACTACTTTTACCCAGGCGGTGAAAGAGCGAGGGCTGCCGTACCCGCTCGTGCTTACTGGAAATCCTGCCGGGCATAACGTCGATTCGACACTTCAAAAGACTTCCGATGAAAGCATCCGATATGTCGGCTATGTCTCCGACGACGATATACGCTCTTTGGTCGCGGGCGCGCGAGGCTCGATTGTGCCGTCGCTGTATGAGGGATTTGGACTGCCCATCGAGGAAGCGCTAGCCGTGGGAACTCCGGTGTTGGCCGCTGATATACCGGTTTTCCACGAGGTAGGGCGTGATCGGATTCAATTCTTTGATTCCCGGACACTTGCTCCAGCCGTCGAAAATCTGTATAATTTTGCTATTGACGATTTTTCTAAAGAGCACTTGCAAGAGAGAATCTCTGGTCAGACGACAATATACTCCTGGCCCCGGAGCGCCGAAAAACTCGTTCAGCTCTATCAGAAAGTAGGAGAGGACCCTGTTAAACGCTAACCATCCACCCATGTTTTCCCAGGAGAAGCCCGTTCCACCGGAGCGCGTTGCACCACCCGCTGACCAGAAAAAACGCATCATCCGGGTAGTGTTGTTTTTTGTCGCGTTGGCGATTATCGCTGGAACAACCTTTTTCGTGAAGGCGGGATTTGTTTTTGATAAGATCTCTTTAGGGAAGGACGGTATTTTCAAGAATCTCGTTCGCTCATTACCCGGCACTCAAGACACGTTGAAAGGCGAGGCTACGGGTCGGATCAATGTGTTGCTGATCGGAATGCGGGGTGAAAATGTCCCGGGCGGCGGACTCTTGGCCGATACGATCATGGTTCTCTCGCTCCATCCAAAGGACGATAAGATCGAGGGTGATACGGCCCGGGCTTCCCTCATTTCCATTCCGCGTGACCTCTTCGTAAAAGTGCCGGGGCGTGAAGAGCAGCGGAAAATCAATGCGGTGTATGCATTGGGTCAAGAGCGCGGGAAAGGCGGGGGAATCGATGATATGCGACAGATAGTCGGCGAGGTTACGGGCCAAGATATCCCATATGCGGTGGTCATCAATTTTCAGGGTTTCAAGGATCTCGTGAATGCTCTTGGTGGCGTGTCGATGCATCTGGACGAACCTTTTGAGGAAAGCATGCAGTTCCGTGGCTTGCAGCAGCGCTGCGACGGCGTGCGTTTTACGATTCCTTCCGGGTCGTTTGAGGAAAAAAGAATTAAGCGAAAAAACGGCACCTACTACGCCAATCTGAAGCGCTACCCGCTGTGTTTCGAAAAAATGACTTCACAAGCCATCCTTGAACTGGAGTGCGGTGGCGACTTCAAGCTCCCGGCTGGGGATAGCGTCCTCGATGGCGACCAAGCGCTCTGTTATGCTCGCGCTCGCTACCAGAGCAATGATTTCGAGCGAGCCAAGCGTCAACAGCGCGTCATCCAATCCATCAAAGAAAAGGCGCTCTCAATCGGGACGCTGACGGATTTCGGAAAAATAAATGCGTTGCTCGACAGTCTCGGCAATAACGTACTTATCAATACGGAGGCCTGGGAGGCGAAGCGTTTTTTCGAGCTGTACCAGGCGAATCAGAATGTTACGCTGACACAGCGCGTTCTCGAGGACTCCGAGGAAGGACTGCTGTATACGCCGCCCGCGACGCCAGAATCGGGCTATATCCTCCTGCCGCGTGGTGACAATTATGAGCGTATTCAAGCCCTCTTCCGCGACCTTCCCTAAATTGCCCCAGCATGCCGCCTCTCGAGGTCTCTATCGCGGTCAATAGCTATCGGAGTCCGGAATTGCTTCGCCTCTGTCTTGAGGCTATCCGCCGTGAACTGGCCGGAGCGCACTTTACATATGAAGTGCTCGTCGTTGATTCGGCGACCGAAGAGGATACGGAAATGTTGTTACGCGAGGAATTTCCCGATGTTCGATTCTTTCCGCATCCGGAAAACGTCGGTTTCGGTCGACTCATCAATACCTCAATCCGGGAATCAGTCGGACAGTATGTGTTCTTCCTCAACGCAGATATCATTCTCCAGTCAGAGACGGTCGGTGCGCTTTTGGCATACGCCCAGTCTCATCCCGATGTCGGGCTTGTCGGTCCGAAACAACTGAATTTCAACGGCTCACTTCAGGCGACATGTCTGCGTTTCTATCGGCCAATGACAATCGTCTACCGTCGGACTTGGCTGAAGCATTTTTCCTTCGGACAACGACATCTCGATTGGTTTACGATGCGTGATTTTGATCATGCCACTGAACGCGACGTAGACTGGATCATGGGATCAGCCCTCTTCGCGTCGCGCTCCGCCATAGATGCTGTCGGCCCGATGGACAGTCAGTTTTTCATGTACATGGAAGATGTCGACTGGTGCCGCCGTTACTGGGAGAAAGGATACCGTGTCGTCTACGTCCCTCAAGCCTCGGTGTACCACTACCATGCCAAAGGAAGTGCAAAAGGAGGTTTTTTCGGATCGCTCTTCATGAATCGACTAACCTGGTACCATATAGAGAGTGCGCTACGCTATTTTTTCAAATACCGCGGTAAACCATTACCCAAACATGCCTAGTCCTATGGAAGATCGGATTGCAAGTGTCACGACCAATTCAAGCGCAGTACTCCGTCCGCCGAATGCCAGCCGACGCTATATTGTCGTGGGCGTAATGATTGGACTGGTTGTCTTTGCGTTCTATGCGGGGTATCAGAAGGGTCAGGCCGGCCCGGGCATGAGTGAGACGCCAATTTCGCTTGACCAAGCAACCTTCCGGGGTACTCAGGAAGGTCAGGATGCGGCCATTGATTTCTCTTTGTTCTGGAAGGTCTGGAACCTGCTGAAGGAGAAATATGTCGAGCGCGACGCGCTGGATGCGAAAAAACTGTTTTACGGCGCAATCGATGGCATGCTAGCCGCGACCGGCGATCCCTATACGACATTTTTTGATCCGAAAGAGAACAAGGATTTCAAAGAAGAACTCGGACAGTCATTCGATGGCATCGGCGCAGAGATGCAAATCAAGGACGGTATCCTGACGGTCGTCGCTCCGCTGGACGGTTCACCGGCAGAGAAGGCCGGTATCCGGGCGGGGGACAAGGTTCTGAAGATCAACGGGGAGTCGACGGAAAACCTTGGTCTCTCCGAAGCAGTGGATCGGATTCGCGGTCCGCGGGGCAGCGAAGTGACTCTGTCCATCTTTCATCCGGACGAGGATGAGCGCCTGCGTGAAGTAGTCGTGCAGCGGGACGTGATCACTGTGAAGAGCGTGGTGCTTGAGATGCGCGACGATGGCATCGCATCTATTCGGGTGACCCGTTTCGGCGAAGATACAACTGACGAGTTTCAGCGGATTGCCTCGGATGCGAAGCGCCAAGGTGCCCGTGGCATACTCCTCGATGTGAGAAATAATCCCGGCGGTTTCCTTGAGGGTGCCGTCGATTTGGGTGGCTATTTCCTGCCGGCCGGGTCAGTTGTTGTGATTGAAGAGAACGCGAAAAAGGAGCGTCAAGAATTGAAAACCAGCGGTGCCCCCGCATTCGGTACCCTGCCCGTCGTGATTCTTATCAACGAAGGGAGCGCGAGCGCCTCAGAGATTCTGGCCGCTGGCATCCGGGAGAACCGCTCTGACACCGTGTTGATTGGAGAGAAATCCTTCGGCAAGGGATCGGTTCAGGAGCTGATACCGACTTCAAGCACGACCTCGGTTAAAATCACCGTCGCTCACTGGCTGACGCCGGACGGACATCAAATCAATACCGTTGGTATCAGTCCGGACGAGGAGGTGAAACTCACGCGTGAGGACTTTGAGGCTGATCGCGATCCGCAGTTCGACCGTGCGCTTTCGGTCCTTTTGGAAAAGATGCGGACTCAATAACTATTGGACACAAATCTATGGGTGCGTTTGAACAAACGCTGCATGTCTATCGAGAGGCGAGCCAAGAGCACGCTGAAAATCCTACTGAATTAAAGCGTCTCCGGTCTAATTATTTGCAAAAGGCGTGGGCGGACAAAAAATGCGCCGCTTTGACCGTGGCTGATGAATCGGAGCGCGAAGCGATCACAGTCCAGTGGATGGAGGAGTTGGGAGCGTGGTTTAGAGAGAACATCCTCGAGTCTCTGGTAAGGATAGAGGGCAAATCTCGGAGTGATTATTTTCTGGAGCTTTTTGAAACCAATCCGCCGAAAGCTGTCGAAGAATTGGATACGCTTTTCAAGCAGTCTCGCCACTGATTAGCACTCTCTTGACGAGTCTGCTAAGCATCGATACACTAAGAGGCAGTAACATCGCTAAATCCTCACTCTATGTCCAAAAGAATTCGTATTCAACCCCTTGGGGAGAATGTGCTCGTGAAAATCGAAGCGAAGGAGAAGAAGACAGCATCAGGTCTGTATCTGCCGGAAACTAACTCAGGTGAGCGGGAACAGCAAGGGACAGTCGTAGCGATCGGCTCTGATAAGGAAATCAAGGTGAAGCCCGGTAGTGTGGTCATTTTCAAACGGTACGGCACGAGCGAAGAGCTCAAGCTAGCCGGCGTTGATCATATCTTGCTCAATTATAAGGACGTCCTCGCTGTCGTCCTCTCGAAATGAGTGAAAGAAAAAAACAGCTTGCGGAACTGTTTTTTCTTGTTTTCAATAGGGCTACTTCAATGCTGTTTCAATTGGAAGTCCTTTACTTTGCCAGGACTCGAAGCCACCGGTGATCACACGGAGACCAAAGAAGCCCATGTCAAAGAGCTGCGTTCCAGCTTGGAAGGTGTCGGCTTCTGACGCGCCATAGACAAAGAGCGAGCCGATGGCAGGAATAGAACCGCGTTCTTTTTCGATTCGAACGAGCGGAATATTGAGAGCGCCTGGAATATGACCGGCAGCATATTCTTGATCACTGCGGACGTCGAGTACAGTGCTCTTAACAAGTGATTGCCGGAGCTCAGGCACCTGTTCGGGCGTGACCGTGATGACTTTTGTCTGATCGATATATGACCGCGGATCACTTTTCGTGATGACGGTCCCCCCCCGACTGATCCAATTGCGGATACCACCTTCAAGGAATCCAAAAGTCATTTTCTTTGCCGAAAAACGGTTGTGGATTTCGCGCAATTGGTCATTGGGATTCTCCTCGCCCCAGATGACGATCACGAGCTGGCCAGTTGGAGCACTATAGTTCATGAGCTCGGATGCAGTGAGCCAGTCGGAATCAATCAGATGGCTTGATTCGAAGCTCATCGAGGAGCGGATATCGATGAAGCGGATATCTTCGTTTTTTTTGATGCGATCCAGGATATTTTCGATGCTGAGAAAGCGTAAACCGACCAGTCCAGCCTCAGGGCTAGTGACTACAGTGGCAGCTTGATGCTTCTCGTACCAAGCCTTGCCAATCATAAAGAGCGCGCCGCCGAACATCAGCGCCGCCAGGAGAAGAATTACTCTTCCCTCGCCCTTCGCTTTGGGTATTGGATTGAGCGCCGTCACTGGCATGTTATTAAATGAGAACGGATTGAATGAAGTCAGGGTAGCCCTTGACAAAATCTTTGATACTCATGACCTCCTTGCCTTCTAATTGGAGGGTCTGGAGAAAGATGACGCCACTCCCAGTAACAATGCCAATCTCCTCGCCGATCTCAAGCACTGTTCCAATCGGTTGAGACAGAGCAGGCGCCGTCTTCTGCAGTGTAATCGCATGAAACTTGATCCGCAGGACATCATCGGCCCCGCGCCTCCAAAAGGAAAAAATTCCGGGCCAGGGGTGGAGGCCGCGATAGTGATTATAGATCTCGCTTGCCTCGGCGGACCAAAAGATACGTCCGTCTTCGCGGTCGATGAGCTGGCAGAGAGTGACGCCATCAGTGGCCTGCGGTGTCGCGGTGAGTGTGCGCGTAATCCACAGCGGCAAGGTCCGGACCAACAGATCGGCACCGAGCGTTGCTAGTCGCGCCAGCAGTTCCGCACCACGCTCATCAGGTCCGATCGGAGTCTGAGCAAAAGCGATGACATTTCCTGTGTCCATGCCTGGGTCGATCTCCATAAGCGTGACGCCGGTTTCAGTATCACCTGCCATGAGCGCGTTGGCGACCGGCGAGGCACCGCGCCAGCGCGGGAGGAGTGAGGCATGGATATTGACAGAGCCGAAACCAGGCAATGCAAGCACATCGGGAGGTAAAAGCTTGCCGTATGCTGCGACCACAAGGATGTCTGGCTTCCAAGCTCGAATAGTCTGAATCGCCTCAGCGTTCAGTTTCTCCGGCTGGTACACCGGCAGACCATGCCGGAGAGCACGTACCTTCACTGGAGAAGCCGTGAGCTCCTGTTTTCGGCCAGTTTTCCGATCGGGCTGTGTCACGACGCCCACGAGATGGTAGGAGGCCTGGATTAGCGCTGCCAAGGCCGTTTCAGCAAACTCGGGCGTCCCCATGAACACCACAGAGATTTGTGGGGCTTTGAAGGTCGTCGGCGACAGAGTATCGGTTTTAGAGAGCATAGACCTTTTTGTTTTTTTGTTTTTTATAGCGGTCACAGATAAGCACGCCGTCGAGATGATCGAGCTCGTGCTGGAGGCAGATGGCGAGGAGACCGTGCGCTTTGAGTTTAGCCTGAGCACCGGCATCATCTACATATCGGACAGTGACTGACTGGGAGCGTTCGATGGCAAAAAACTCACCCGGGAGACTCAGACAGCCCTCTTCGAACAAAATTTTTCCTCTGGAAAAGCTGGTGATTTTCGGATTGATGAAGTTCCGGATGACGCCGTCAATCTCAATGACGCAGATCCGGAGGTTGTGGCCAATCTGGGGGGCTGCCAAACCGATGCCGTCGGCCTTTCGCATCGCAGCGAGCATCTCAAGCAAGAGCGCCTGTACATCGGGTGCGCGCGGATCTTTCACATTCTGGTTCTCGGCATGGAGGATTGCATTCTCGGCGCCGGTGACAATGGAATACATAGGGCAGAAAATTATCCGTGCAGTGACAAGGGATCAGCAACGATTCGGACCGGTTGCTCGAGCGATCCAAGAAAGCGGTGCAGTGCATCGGGGAAAGCTTCCTTCGACGGATAGCGGATAAGGACATGGTAGCGGTTTTTCTTGTTAAAAGGCAAATAGCGGGGGAGGATTTCGAGCGTCGGGAGCGCGAGTGATCGGAGGGCGGATTCAGTTCTTTCAGCGATTGAAAGCGAGCTGGCGTCCGGCGTGGGAAAGCACTCAAGCCGAATGAATCGATAGTCGGGCGGGTAGTGAAGGATTCGGCGTTCTTCGAGGAGCGGCAGGGCGGTTTGGCTCAGGTCCTCATGAGCCCAAATCGTCCAATACTTCGCCTCCGGCTCGAAAGTTTGAACGATGAGTTTTCCATCTTGGGTCAGTTTTCCGCCGAAGCGCCGCAATTCGCGCCAGAGACGTTCTTCTGACTGGAAGTCGGGGTAGAATAAGCCCTGGTCCGGTTCGATCAGTCCAATGACACCCATGGGGGGCAGCGGAAGGCTATAGGCGGATTCATAGGTGGCGACAATTATTAGTGGTCGTGCACCGGAATCATTCAACTGGGCAACAATGTTCTGAAAATCGCGTTTCACGCCGAGTGTATCACGATCAATGCGGATGACACGATCAGCAATCCTGTGCTGAGACAGCGCGCGGACAATCGCTTCAGTACCCGCCCCAAAACTTTTAAAATGCATGTGGCCGCACTCGCGACAGGCCGGGAAAAGTGCTGAGCGAAAGCCGCAGGCGAGACAGCGGTAGCGGGCATCCTTGGTCTCGGTCAGCGCCGCGGAGCAATCTGGGCAACGCAGCGGCGTCTGGCACTTGGCGCAGATCGAAAAGCGCGCCAGTCCACGCTGTTTGACGAGTATGAGAACAGATTCCTGTCGAGTGCGGGCGGAACAGACGGCCTGGATGAGATCGGGGGTGAGTGTCTGGCTCGCCCCGCCGCGCTTGTAGGTTTTGCGAAGATCGATCGCGACAAGCGGGCGTCGAACTGAGAAAGAGAACGGGGTACCGCTGACGACCGCTTCAGGTCTGAAATATTCGATACCAGGTGCGACGGAAAGTTTGAAACATGGGATGCGTTGTTCCCGCGCGATAGTTTCAGCAATCGCGACAGCATCGTAGCGAGGCGCCATTTCCCACTGCGTGAATGAAATTCTTTTCTCTGAATCAATGATGGCAATCGCTCCCAACTTTTCTAGGGGGGCAAAAATCGCCTGGCGCGTTCCGACGATGATGTCGAGGGCACCTTCTTTGAGCGCGGTGTGAATCAGGTACTGCTCTTTGCTGGTCCGGTGGCTCGAGAGGCAACGAATGACCGCTTTCGGTAGTACTTGCGCTAGTCGCCCGGCGTAGAGTTCTGCCGCAAGGATTTCTGGCACTAGTATGAGCAAGGGTTTTTTCTCACTGAAAGCCGTTTTTGACAACTTCAGGAGTCGTTCGAACAGATGACTATCGTCCAGGAGACCCTCGGTCAGTATGCGAGAAATGCGTTTTTTCTTCTGTTGCGTAGATTGATTCGTTCGTGCGATTGCGGCTTTCGATTTGGCCGCCTTGACCTCTCCTGGTATGGAACGCGGTGCGTGTTGAAGTGGGAAAAAGAGTTTGAAGACGATACCAAGCGGCGTATACAATATATCGCTCAAGTGCCACGCGAGGGCGATTTGGGATGCTGTCAGAAAACCCGGCAGGATAACCGGCCCGACGAATTTCAGCCAGGGAGGAACGGGGCTGGGTAATTTTTCACACGCCAGTACGGCACCCGTGAGGTTGCGTTTGCCGAAGGATATCGCGACAAGGGATCCGATGGGTATCGGAATGGGCGAGGCATAGCTAAAACGCGGGTCATGCCGGCCAAAGAGGGGAGTGAGCGGGACGACCTCGATGCGATAGAGGGATGATAGGGATTTCGGCATATTGGGTGTCCTTCATTGTACCAGCCTCATGAGAAATCTGACTACGCACGTATATCGATCAGCACTCGCGTGCATTTATCATTCTGGAGTGTTCCTCTGTTATTCCTTGCTGCTGGACGGAAAATTCTCTATGATGACGGCACTAAACCCAAGAGAATGCTTATCACGCGCCGTTTGTTTGTTGGAATTCCATTGTCAGCCAGGCTCCAGAAGCGGCTTGAGCTAGAAGGAGCGGCCTGGAAGCATCTCCCGGTTATCCTGACACGGCCTGGAAATTTTCATATCACGCTGATGTTCCTTGGTTTTGTCAAAGAGGAAGAGATACCCCGCATCATTGAGGCGCTTGAGGGAGCGACGATTGATATCGAGCCATTTGAGATTCGTTTATCGGAAATCACTGCCGATCCAGCGAATCATCCGACCACGGTCTGGCTCTCGGGTGAGACATCAACCGAACTTGTTGCTTTGCGCAACGCCGTGGCAGCTTCGCTCGATTACCTCACACCGGAATCCAAAAGCTTCCGTCCACATGTGACCCTGGCCAAGATCCGCCGCGGCCAGTTTGAAACGCTCGAAACCAAGCCGGATTTCGCCAAGTCGCTCCATATTATCGAGCCGGTCGAGACGATTGCACTCTTTGAAAGCACGCTGGAGAATGGCAAGCGTGTGTACTTGCCGCTCGCTGATTTTCCGCTCACCGGCGAGGGTGGCGAATAGGCGCAGCCCTATGAATATTTTTGGTGTTGACGTCAGCAATCGCTCCCAGACAGATATCCTGGACCAGATTGAAGTTTGGCTCTTAAGCGCTCGCTTTCACCGTATTGTGACCATCAATCCGGAATTCCTTTTGCTCGCATTGAAAAATAAGGCATTCCATGGCGCTCTCCTTTCAGCTGATCTCCGGGTGGCTGATGGCGTCGGTCTTTATCTCCCATTCTGGCTGGGCGGTGAGAAACTCATCGAGCGTGTACCGGGTGCGGATCTCTTACTGGAAATACTTCACCTAGCAGATAAGCACCGACTCTCCGTCGGCCTCTTGCTTGCGCCGGACGGTCTGTCATCGTACGAAGAAATACAAACAACACTCGCATGAGCGCTACCCGAATCTCGATGTCCAAAAATTCTCCGCTGAATATCTTTCCTCACCACTAAAACCTATTCCCTATACCCTAGTTTTTTGTAACTATGGCGCGCCGCTCCAGGAAATTATCCTCGCTGGTTTACGGCGGTCGCCAGGGAATCTCCGGCTCGCAATGGGCGTCGGCGGAGCTTTCGATTTTCTGACGGGAAAAATACCCCGAGCACCAAAGTTTCTTCGCTCGATCGGTTTTGAATGGCTGTGGCGGCTGTGGCAACAACCCAAGCGTTTCAGCCGCATCTGGAATGCGGTCATTATCTTCCCGATTAAAGTCCTCTGCCAAAAATAAATGAAGCCCTGGCAGTGTTCCCGCCAGGGCTTTTGATGGATGGTGGTTCAGTGTTAGGTTGGTTCACTGACGAGCACACTGCGCCAATCGTGTGCTGCGCTTTTAGCAGCGACTACTTGCCACTCGTCTGTCCCGAGCTGCCGGTGGAGAGTAATTTTCACCCCACCACCATCAAACCGGACGGGTCGGCACTTAATGAGCACATGGCGCTCCTCGTGTGTACCCGTATGAGTCAGTCGAGTCGGCAGAGCGTTGATCTCGGAAATCGACGGCCGGACGAGTCCGGAAAGCTCGACAGCGTGTTCATGGAAGAACGCGATCGCGTTCCCGATACTAGCGCCGAATTCGTACCGTTGAGGCAGAGCCGTGGTAACCATCTTAACTTCTCCTGTCAAAGGACATTGCAGATTCGGGTCAACCGAATCAGGTTACTTCAACACGAAGCAACCGTATATATTAGCACATATTAGCGATAAAGTCAACATAGAAACATGGCTTGGGAAAGGGTATAATTTGCCTATGCCTGAATCCAGCCAGAAGCCGGTCCGGGTACGGTTATGCTCCGTCGCCGACAGGACTGCAGCATATCGGGGGCTTGCGCACCGCGCTCTACAACTATCTCTACGCCCAGAAACTTGGCGGGCAGTTCATATTGCGCATCGAAGACACCGATCAGAAACGTTTCGTCGAAGGTGCGCTCGAGAATACAATCGGTTTTCTGCATGACTTCGGACTCTCGTATGCTGAAGGACCGATACTCCTGACTGACAAAGATACGGAGAGTGATTCTGTAGGTATGCTTTCGGTCCGGTATCCCGGAATCTATGAACTCGGACCTCATGCTCCGTACATCCAATCCGAGCGTCTTGATCTCTATCAGAAATACGCCGCTGAGCTGGTGAAACAAGGAGCAGCCTATTACTGCTTCTGCAGCGAAGAACGTCTTACGGCACTGCGCGCGCGCCAGGAGGGGATGAAACACGCACCCCGCTATGATCGCGAATGCCTGAAACTACCAGCAGAAGAGGTCAAAGAAAGGCGCAGCCACGGCGAAACGAGCGTGGTCCGGTTCAAAATTCCAGAAGCGGGGAAATTTACCGTCCGGGACACGGTACGTGGCATGATTGCTTGCGATACCGCAGATTTGGATGACTTCGTGCTGATGAAGTCTGATGGCTACCCCACCTATCATTTCGCGCACGTGATTGATGATCATCTCCTGGAGATCACGCATGTTTTCCGGGGCGAGGAATGGCTCCCGAGCCTGTCCAAGCATGTTCTGCTCTATCAGGCGTTCGGCTGGACGCCGCCAGAATTTATCCACCTGTCTGTCATCCTCGGCCAGGATGGAAAGAAGAAGCTTTCCAAGCGCGAAGGCGATGTCTCCGTTGATTCATTCGTTGCGCAAGGCTATCTCCGGGACGCGCTCTTGAATTTCATCGCGCTTCTCGGTTGGAATCCCGGACAGGGCAGTACGCAGGAGATTTTCACTCGCGACGAACTCGTATCTTCCTTTTCACTCGAGCACTTAAACAAGGCGGGTGCAGTATTTGACCGATCCAAGCTGGACTGGATGAATCACGAGTACATTCTGAAAAAGACTCCGGCCGAGCTGCTCTCGCTCATCCAGGACGGCGGCTTTCTCCAGCGTAAACCATGGTTTTCAAAGGTGTCTCCTTCGTATACGACGGATGAGTACTTATTGAAAGTTATGGCACTTGAGCAGGAACGACTGAAGACCCTCACTCAGTTCGGGGAAGATCTCCAATGGTTGTTCACAGATGAGCTCGAGTATCCGGCAACACTCTTGCCTTGGAAGGAAAACAGCAGGGCGCTAACGGGCGAAGCCTTGGAGAGCGCCAAGGTCGTGCTTGCGGGCATACCAGGAGAAGACTGGACTCGCCCGAAGATAAGCGAAATCCTTCTGGCCGCTGCGGGGGAAAAACGGGGGGATTTCCTTTGGCCGTTACGCGTGGCACTCTCGGGCCTCCGACACTCGCCAGCGCCGATGGACATTGTCTGGGTCCTCGGCCGCGAACGTTCGCTTGCCCGATTGGAGGCGGCGCTCAGAAAACTGGAAACATAGGACTCCTCCGCCGCTATGATGGGAGACAAACGATATATCAGCATGACTCAATATAAAAAACAAAAACAGCACAGGCTTCCGTCAAGGACGCTCCCACTACTGTTCGTCTTCTTCATTTTCGTACTCGCTATTCGGATGGTGCAGGCCGCGGAGAGTATTACGACACTGACTGACGAGCAGAAGGGAATCCTCGATGATCGGCAGGATGAATTGGATGACATCAAGGCCAAGATCAAGGCCTATAACGAGATTGTCGATCTGAAGCAACGTCAAGGGGCCGTCCTAGATGACCAGATCGAAGGACTTGAGGCCCAGGCGAAAAGCCTGGAGCTGCAGATCAGTGCGAGCGAAAAATCTTTAGCGGATATTCAAAATGAGATCCAGCAGCTTTCTGAACGCATCAATCAGAAAGAGATCGTAATCGAGACTCAGAAAGAGCTGCTCTCCGAAATCATGCGGGGGTACTACGCGGATCAATCAGCGCTCATCCCAAGCGAGTTCATCATCAATGCTTCGCGCCTGGCGAATCCATTACAGGAAGGTGAGTGGACCGCGGAAACCGGCGCCAAGATCAGTGAGCTTCTCACTTCGCTTCAAACGCTCCGTCACAGCCTTATTACCGAGCAGTACGCACTCGTCGACAAGCAGGCGATCGCGGCCACGCTCAAACTGCAGCTCGAGCAGCGGAGCGCGCACCTGGATTCGACTGTGATGAGCAAGGAACGGCTCTTGGCGAAAACTCAGGCTGAGGCGCAGAAATATGACGCGCTGGTGGACGATCTGGAAAAACAGCGCGAGGATATCGAGAACGAAATCGAGTCGCTCGAATCTGGAAAGATCGATGCACTCGACACGAAAGACATACCCGCCTTCAAGAAAGGCTATCTCAGCTATCCTCTGAAAAACATCGTTAAGACTCAGGGTTATGGTAAGACGAGTTTCGCGAAAAAATCCGGGTTTTATAAATCCGGGTTTCATAATGGCCTTGATTTTTCTGCTGCAACTGGGACGAGCGTGATGGCCGCCGCGGACGGCAAAGTAATCGCCATTGGCAATAATGGGAAATATGCTTATGGCCGGTACGTCGCTATCGATCACGGTGACGGATTGGTGACCATGTATGGCCACTTGAGTGCGTACAGCACCAAGCTCGGCAATAAGGTCAAGCGGGGAGACACAATCGCAAAATCTGGCAATACTGGGAACTCAACCGGTCCGCACGTCCATTTCAGTGTTTTTTCCGCCAAGTCATTCGACATCGTCCCTTCAAAATACGTCTCAAGCGTGAAGGATATTCCCGTCGGCGCGACAGTCAATCCAACTGTGTACCTGCCATAGAGATCCAGCTATGTCTTCTTCGAACAATGCGTTGCCGCAAGCTGCAGCGGGATTTTTATTTTGTTCCAAGACAAAACGAGTCCTCCTGCATCAGCGCGACGGACAGACCGCTATCAATCCGCACAAGTGGGCATTCTTTACCGGTCTCGTCGAAGGGGATGAATCCCCGCTTCAGGCTTTTATCAGAGAGGTCGCCGAAGAGATTGGTTATGCACTCACGCTTGAGCAAGTGCATAAGCTCGATAGGTATTTGAATACTGAACGCCAGACGATGCGCCATGTCTTCGTCGCTGCTGTCAATTCAGAATTTCTCCCCTCAGCAGTCAATGAAGGTGCCGACGTCGGCTGGTTTACCCTGACAGAGGCTTGGTCATTAGATCTGACACATCTCACCAAACGGGATTTAAAGAAGTTTTCTGTTCGATGCAATATGTGAACCCATAACGTATCTGGCTCCCCCATACTTTCTTAAAAAAAGAAGGGGAGGAGGCGCAAAACCATGCATGAAAAGAAATGTTCTAAAAGCAATAACGGGTGAAGCACTTATTACTCAGGTACTTCAAAAGACAGCAAAATACGGCAGGCTAGTGAACCCGGGGAGAGCGGAACGAGTATGGATTGATACGTGCGCGCTATGTATCAAAATTAAAGTCTGCCCGCAAAGTATATATAAAAAGGACGGCGAATTGGTCCTTGTTCAGACTCAAGAGTTATCTTCTCTGATATCATGTCTCATAAGTTACATAAGCGGACATGCAGTATAGAAAAGAAAGACCGCTCCACTGATGCTTCAGTGTGCGGTCTTGTGTGCCAGGTTGCCGAACAGTTAATCCGTCAGCCCACCAAAGGCGGTCGGCGAAGAAGCTTCCTCTCTCGCGACAAGAATAGGCGTCTCGCTTTGTCCCTTCTGCTTCTTCGCTTCGTACATAGCTTGATCGGCCAAACTGACGACAGCGTCGATGATCTCTGCTCCCCCATCCGAGGATCGAAAATGTCCGACGGCGATGCCAATCGAGGCACCGATGGAATATTTCTTAAGGAATGGGTCACCACTCAGTGACTGCGTCAGTGTCATGGCACGCTCGACCGCCGCGCAATCGCTTTTTTCTCCGATGAGGTAGGCAAGAAATTCATCACCGCCTGGCCGGTAGATGATGTCATCGGTCCGAAACACGGTCTTCAGAAGTCCTGCGACCCGAATCAACACTTGGTCGCCGACCGAATGGCCAAAAGAATCATTCACCGCCTTGAAGCCGTCCAGGTCAATCATCAAAACTGAAACTTGATGCCTTGGAGCCTGAACCATCGACTGTGGTTCTGTGGTGTGATGCTCGCGGCGGCGATACTGGCCCAGCATGCCTTGAAAGGCGTGCTCCGCGCCACGCCGATTGTAGAGGCCGGTCAATGGATCGAGGAGCGCGATGTTCTCGAGCTGCGCGATCTGCTTTTGCAGACCGTCGATCGTATCGATCTGCGCGACGATTTCAGTCGCCAATCTGGCGACTTGATAGACGCGCTCTTGCAAGGTCTGGGTCAGCTTTTCGTTCGCGGTTTGCAGACTCTTGACCTGCGCATTCCTCTCAAGCAATGCTTGGAGAAACATTCTTTCCCCGACCATGGAGGAGTAGGCAAGATCAGCCAACGGTTGGCTGGCTGAACGGATGGTGGCATTCATGGACTTTTTCCTTTCGGATGGGTGGGAAAATCGAAATGTTAAAGAAATACCATTGTGACATATAATCTATTACTTGTCAACAGGCGAAGAATAGGTAGTTTTCCGCTACAATGAAGCCATGCGCCTCTCCTATTCGAGTCTCGATACCTATCAGTCCTGCTCCCTGAAGTACAAGTACCGGGAGATCGACAAGTTGCCTGAGGAGAAATCCAAAGAAGCGGTGTTCGGCACGCTCATCCATGCCACGCTGAAATACGTCCATGAGCCAGCACTTATTCCCCCGACGGTCGAACAGGCCATTGATTATTTCGGCAAGCACTGGAGCGGTGAAAAGTTCGAGAATGAGTTAGAGGAACGGGCCGCCTTCGTCCAAGGTGTCGAGATGCTCCAGCGCTACTATGAGGCAAACCGGATCGCCGAGTATAATCCGCTCGCGCTTGAAAGTCGTTTTTCTATTGAAATCGGCACAGAAACTACCGGCAGGCATATCATTGCTGGCGTCATCGACCGCATCGATCGCACACGTGACGGCTACGAGATCATCGACTACAAGACGAGCAAGAAAATGCCAAGCCAAGACAAAGTTGACAATGATTTGCAGCTTTCCATATATCTCAGGGCCTTTCTAGCGCGTTATCCGAAAGAATGGGAACGTTTGAACAAGATTACGGTCAGTCTCTACTTCTTAAAGCATGGCGTGAAGCTCTCCTCCACGCGAACCCGCGCGCAGCTCGAAGCGTTAGACGCGACGTTTCTCGAAGTCATCCACGCCATCGAAGCGGGGAAATTCGAACCAACGCTCTCCCCGCTCTGCGATTGGTGCAGTTTCCAGAAGATCTGTCCTCTGTGGAAACACAAATTTAAAGCTGAAACAATAGCAATCGAAAAGAGCGATGCGGAACGGGCGATTGAAGAATTTCTTACGTTGCGGTTCAAGACAGCCACAGATAAGAAACGTCTTGCCGATCTCCAAGAGGAGATTCTCGGCTATATGGACCAGGAAGGTATCGAGCGAGTTTTCGGTACGACGGGCATCATCGGGAAATCTGTCCGAACCACCTATACCTACGATGAGGCAAAGCTGCGCGCACTCCTCTTGCCGCTCGGCGAGTGGGAAAATGTCGTGAAAATCGATGGTGCGGCGCTGAAAGCCGTTCTGGCCGCTCTTCCTTCAGCCGTTCAGAAGGAAGCAGAAGCAACGCGAGAGAAGAAGGAAAGCTTGGCACTTTCGGTCAAAAAAACCTCGGCCGTTGACACGGATTCGGAAGACGCCTAAGCTGGCGCCATGTTCTCTTTTTCTGCTGTCGGAGAACATGGGTAGGTAGTCCATTGAAAATTGAAAGGGGGTTGCTGTGTTGCTATCACCGATATTTTTCAAGGTGGCGTTCTTGACCGTATTGCTTGGTCTGAATAGCTGTATTACCATCAGTCCATCTTCCGTCCAAAACGGTCCCACAATCACGGTCGGAGAAGAGATTCACCACTTTTCGCTTCTGTGCCCCACACGCGAGCAGGCTGAACAACTTATTCTCACTCGGATCGAAAAGGGTCCAGAGAAAGCCTTTGAGCTTTTCCGAAACAACCATTGCTTCCCGATGACGCTCAATCTTGTTCCGGTCAGCGTTCTTCTGTCACGCAGTGTTGACGGTTTCGCCATCCGAGTCGTCGAGGTTACCACCAAGACGCGCACCGGATCTACAGTGAATCTCTATATGGTCACCTGGAACCGGGTGGTCTCGGGTGTCGAAACCTGATGGCACATGCATCGGCCGTGGTCCGGACGCAACCTGTTGATCATTGAATCAATATTGCGTCTCTTTTGAAGCCTGAGAATTTCCTTTCTTTGTTTTCAGAAGAGTTCAAAAAAATCAAGGAAGACAACAGCGTCATCTTCCTCAAAGAGTCTCGGCTAAAGCCTCCGTGTCATTCCTTCTTGACAGCTTCCCCAGCTTTCTTCTTGTCGGCATCCTTGCCCTGGAGAGCGCCGCCGACATCCTTGTAGAACCCGCCGACGCCTTTGGCGATCGAGTTGTCGCTGCTCTGCAGCCAATTGCCGGCGCCTTCCATCACGCTACCCGCTGCCGCGCAGCCCCCCAGGGCGATGGCGCTGGCCAGAATGAGAAGTGTGTGTTTCACGATGAAACTCCCTTCAGAACCCGGACCAATGCCGGTATTTCAGTTATAGACCGGAATGAGACAGGCCGTCAAACAAGACATCCCTTTCTAAAGACGAAAAATGCTGGGGCGCTAGGATTCGAACCTAGGGTCATGGGACCAGAACCCATTGCCTTACCGCTTGGCCACGCCCCAAAATACTCCCCTATCCTAGCCGAAAAGCGCATTTCAATCAAGAGAAAAAGCCGCCCCACCGGAATACGATGGTGACGGCTTGATACGAATCGAATCAATCACTTCTGTGGCGGCGGCAGGAGGTGACGACCGCGCTCGAGCGCCCAGACAGCTTCTTCGAGCTCGTGAATGAGTAGCGTGAATTTTTCAGCCAACGGCAAGTAAATCGTCTTCGTTTCACGGATTTTCCGTTCGCGTTCTGCTTTGGTCCAGTGCCACAGTGTGCAGAGATTGTGCAACCGGTCGGGAAGTTTCCACTCAGCCGTCTCACGCGGGGCATCCTGCAAGAGGCTCATATGGTACCGCCAGAGACGTTCATCGGCGTCCCGGATGTGATCAAAGCGACGCTTATTCCCCCACTGTACGCGACTGGCGACTTCATTACCGAGAGAAGTCTGAATCCGGGTAATCGGGTAGCGCTTCGGCTGGTCTTCAGGGACATCATGCACCAAGCCGCCGGCAATCGCCTCAGACTTATGAATTCGGAGGTGATTGAGCATGATAAGCGCCACAGCCCGAGGGTGTTCGAAATAGCGTTCGCCGCTATCGCGAAACTGTTCACGATGAGCGTCCTTCGCGATGTTGTAGGCTGTTTCGATAAGCGTGTATCCCGAGCTTCCGGGAACACAGATTTCACCGACCGCAAGGAAGAAGGCGCTGCGGTCACGTTGATTCGCTTTTAGGGTATGGATAAGCTTCTGGAGCGACATGCGACACCTGCCTTTCGGAATAGGATGTTAGAGAATGGAATTGATAAAGAGCAAGACGGCACAGGATAGCAAAAACCGCCTGAATGAGCAAGACGGTGATTGCATTGCGGCCAGGAAACTGTCAGAGTGTGCTACGTCTTTAGGTAACGATGGATGGCAATGAAACCGGAGATGACGCCTAGGAAAACGCCGAGCAGAAGCGTCGTGACCGCGAGCGTCGGGAGGTAGGCGAAAAAGACTTGGAGAAGATTGCCTTGAGGGAAGGCGCCTTCGGTATAGCCAGCGAGACCATAGGCGGCCAGCGCGACAAGGCCGATGGCGGCTAGTCCCGCGCAAATCCCGTAGAGAATGCCCTCAAAGACGTACGGCATGCGAACATAGAGGTTCGAGGCGCCGACGAGGCGCATAATCTCGAATTCCTGACGGTGCGAATAGATCGTGATGCGGATTGTGTTGAAGGTGATGAGCACCGCGATGATCGCGAACGCGACCCCGAGCGAGAGGCCGAATTTCCGAGCGGCGTGACTAATCTGATTCAAACGCTCGAAGATGCGTCGGTTCTTTTCAAAATTTATACGACTGATATCTCCCTGATAGGGGGAATTTTCGAGCACGGTCGCAATTTTTTCATAATCTGCCTGATTTTTGGCGCGGATGACAAGCGAAGCGAGCAGTGGATTTTCACCGATTGCATCGATGGCCTGGCGGATGATAGGGTCATTGCCGTTATTGCCGAGAAAGTCCTCCAATGCTTTCTCCCGAGAGACGTACTCGACGGATGAAATCTCCCGGTATTTCTCGATATTTTGCCTGATCTCAAGCATCCGGCTCTCAGCCACATCCGGGTTGAAGGAGACGGTGACGCTGACCCGATTTTCCAGGTTGCTCACAATGAGGCGCGTACCGATGGTGATGAGGCCGGCCAAGCTGATAATGAAGAGCGAGAGCGAGAGTACAGTAATGGTCGCGAATGACAGCCAGCCATTGCGGCGGAAATTCGTCATCCCCTCCTTGAAGGTGCGCCAGAGTTTAAGCGTTCGTTGCATAGGCTAGGATTTGATATTGTATTTGCCATTCGCTTCATCATGCACGAGCCGGCCATCGACAAGTGAGATGACGCGCTTCCCGAGCTTGTCAACCACCTCTTTCTTGTGTGTTGCGATAATGATCGTCGTTCCGTAGGAATTGATCTCGAGCAACAGATCAGTTATTTCATCCGTCGAGACAGGATCGAGATTACCGGTCGGTTCATCGGCGCAGATAATCTGCGGGTGATGGATCAGGGCGCGAGCAATCGCGACGCGCTGCTGCTCGCCGCCGGACAGTTCGCGGGGAAACTTGTCTCCTTTCCCTCGCAAGCCGACGATTTCTAAGAGTTCGCTCACTTCCTCCCGAATTTCCTTCGCCGATCGGCCATCGACCTCAAGTGCGTAGGCGATATTCTCGAAAGCGGTTTTTTGAGGCAGGAGTTTGTAGTCCTGGAAGACCGTGCCGATATTGCGTCGAAAGAATGGGAGTAACCGGCGATTGATGTCCTTAATCGGCCGCTCCTTGAAATAAACGATTCCATCGGTCGGCACCTCTTCAGCATAGATCAGCTTCAGGAGAGTGGATTTCCCAGCACCGCTCATACCGACCAGCGAAATGAACTCCCCGGGCTGAACAGTAAACGACACTCCCCGGAGCGCGCCGATGCCACCGGGATATTCCTTTGTTACATTCTCAAAAACAACAATCGGCTGGGATTCGTTTTTCAGCATGGAGTTTACTTTTTCTGTCTTTGCTCATATTGTAGCTCACTTTCGATAAAGCTGTCCAAGTTACCGTCGAGCACCGCTTGGGCATTACTTGTCTCCGTCTCAGTCCGATGATCCTTGACGAGCGTATAGGGATGGAGGACATAGGAACGGATCTGATTGCCAAAACCAGCGGACTTGAATTCGCCCCGAATCGACGCCTTCCGCTCAGCTTCATCCGCGAGCCGTTGCTGGAGGAGTTTTGACTTCAAGAGTTTCATCGCTTGTTCACGATTTTGAAGCTGTGAACGCTCGCTCTGGCAACTGACAATGATGCCGCTCGCAACGTGCGTGAGCCGCACAGCAGATTCAGTCTTGTTCACATGCTGACCACCGGCACCCGAAGCCCGGAATGTATCGACTTGGAGATCTTCAGGCTTGATGACGATGGACCGGTCCGTATCCGGCAAAACCGGCATCACCTCAACTGAAGCGAAGGATGTTTGACGGAGATTATTCGCGTTGAATGGCGATAGCCGGACCAATCGGTGTACACCCATCTCGCCCTTGAGATAGCCATAGGCGTATCGACCCTGGACTTCAAAGGTCACACTTTTGATACCTGCTTCATTTCCCCGATTCTCATCAAGAATGGCCGTGCGAAAACTGCGTCGCTCGGCATAGCGCAAATACATCCGTAGCAGCATCTGGGCCCAATCCTGTGCCTCGGTCCCGCCGGCGCCGCTCCGGATTGTCAGGATGGCATGCGTGCTGTCATATTCACCGCCGAGGAGTAATTGGAACTCCCAACCTCGGACCGTCTGCTCAATCGCCGCAATATCTTGCTCCAGTGCTGAACGATCGGCTTCCTCAAGACTTTCAATCGATGAAAGCTCTTCGGCATCCGCCATCGAACGTTCCAGCGCGTCAAAGTCAGCGATCTCTTGTTTCAGCGTATCGAGCGTCTGCATCGTGGTCGCCGCGGCTTCTGGAGCATCCCAAAAACCTGGGCGTTCTGACTCAGTCTGAAGTGAAGCAATGGTAGTCCGTTTCCCGTCCCAATCAAAGATAGTCCCGCAAGCGGGAATACTGGGTACGGAGAGCAACGAGACGTCGTTTCAGTTCTTCCATAGGGTGGTGGGTGCTTCTATCCTAACACGAGGCGAGAATCGCGCGCGCTTGATTCTTCGTCCCAATTTGCTACGATAGAGGGCGTTACTCTTGGGGTATGAAACACGGCGGAATGCCACCTTAGCTCAGTTGGTAGAGCGGCGCACTCGTAACGCGCAGGTCTCCAGTTCAATCCTGGAAGGTGGCTCATCAGTGACACAGGGAGGGAATCAGCGCACGGTCTCCCGTGATTCTCCGTGTGAGGCACGCGGCTCAATCACGGAGCCAACGCGGCATCCACGAGCGCTTTCAGGTCGGCGTACGGTGCGGCGCCGGAAATGAATTCGCGATTTACGAATGTCGCTGGAACAGATTCGATGCCAAAATCTTCGGCTCGTTTCTTATCGGCCGTAACTTTTTCAACAAAAACTCCAGTCTCAAGGCAGCGTACAAAGGCAGGTGCATCCAAACCCTTCACGCGCCAGGCATAGTCCCTGAAACGCCGTTCGCCGCCCTCCTTCCCCCATTCGTTCCGACGTTCGAAAAGCACGTCAGCGTATGGTAGGAATTGGTTCTGAGCAGCGGCGCACTGACTCGCTTCGGCAGCCGTGACGGCCTGAGCATGGCTCGCCAGCGGGAAATGCTTCCAGACGATGCGTATTTGTCCCTCGTATTCCGTGAGGAGGCGTTTGTAATTCGTGTGGTATTCCTGACAATATTGGCATTGGAAATCGGAAAAAATAAGCAGCGTCACGGGCGCTGTCGGTGCGCCGAGGATGATATCGTTCGCACCCGTTTCCGGGGCGTTCAGATAGCGTCCGATCGGCATGCCGATCTTGTGCATATCGAAAACAAAGTCCCCATTTTCTTCGCGAAAAAGCGGTTCCGCCTGAGTATAGAACTCGGTCTGTTTGACCGTTGGGCCAAAGATAAACGCTGGAACTGTCATCAATCGGAAGGCCGTTACCAGGCGCTGCCCCTCCAGACTGGCAACATCTATGCGTTCGGCCTCGATCGTCGGCACAATGCGCCGGAGCCACAATAAAGCCTCGCTCGGATCGCACTGAGCGCACGTCGCATCATTGATGATCTGGAGCTCGACTTTCGGCTCGCTATAACCGACCCAAGTCTTCCCGCCTGTCACCAGTACATCGTGCGACTGGATAGCGGGACCCGAGAATCCACTCCCCGTTACCAGTTCGCCGATATCGACAAAGAGACTGCCGATAAACAAGCCACTCAGTACCACAATCACGGACCAGAGGTTGCGCCGGTCGTTCTTCCATAGGCTCCACCATTCATTCCACATCATCGAGTTGTGTTTAGTAATTACTCAGCCGCGTCGAGGCGATCGTCAGCGGACTGATCGCAGGCCGGATACGCGATCTTTTCGCTGACCGGCAGAGCGGCCCCATCCTGGAGAGCTTCCTGACGCAGAGCATTCAGATCATACAACTGTGCGGCCGGCTTGAGTCGATAGTCCTCGTAACCAATCGTGACGGCGGAATGAGCGGCTGATTTCAGGATGAGGCCGAGACAGAGTCCGAGTACGAACAGAGCCGCCCACAACAATAGAGTCACTCGACGAGGGTACCGCCGATACCAACGCCGTAGTTCCGCATACATATCACCATAGTCCTGTGATAATTCGCTCGCTACCGGACGCCAAGAAATGATCTTTTCCTTGAGGCGAACTAAGAGCTTCGACAGTGTGCTTTCCATAGCAGAACAGACTAGCATGTGTGCCGCTTCCATGACAAGCGCTCGTCGGACGCGGCGCTCCCCGAGCGCATCAGCGTCCAGGGGCTCGGAATGTCTGGAAGATGCCCGACGTGTCGCTCTGCCAATCGCTCACCCAGCCTTCGCAATTCGTAGATCGAAGGCAGGTTGCGTCCCAGCCCGAGTAGTCGCTCTTTGCATCACGCCAATAATCCATGCCAAATTGGAGCCGGGCTGGGCCGCTGATCTTGGCTTCGACTTCGACGCTATAGTGCATCGTCGGATCGAGCCTGAGCCGCGGTTCCGTCCAACCATGATAGACGCGCAGCGGCACACGACCGATACTGAGACTCAGTCCCGTCTTCTGAGGCTGAGGCGATGTTCACCCAGCTATCTCCTTCAGTTTCTCCGAACCACTGCGGGATGCGTGGGAATAGCCGGCCCACAAAGCGCGTTTGATCACGCGGGTCGACTTCCTCAATAACTGTTTCCATGCCGCGCTCATTTTTGGCAATGATGCGGATTTTTCTGAGTTCGACCGTCGGTGGAGGTAACTGCGTATCTGCGCAGGGAATCGCTGTCGCAATATTCACCCAGCCGACGAGCGTGGTATATCCTGGCGGAATCTGATCCCAGTGGATCGTTTCTCTCTCCCAGATCGCTCCTGCCGGTGCGCGCTCTGACCAATCGGACTGATCTGGACAATCAACGCTTACCGGCACCGAAAAATACCCCCAAATAAGGGAGCCTGCGACCGCAGCAAGGACGATGAGTCCGATCCGGAGAGAACGAGGCATAGAGTCTGCCCAAAAAATATTGAATAGCAACGCTGTCCTGACGGTTGACAAATGTAGCATATATGTGTAGAATAATCAAATGCTCTTTTCCAATTCTTGCTCCCCATCCACAACCACACTGAAAGGAAGTGCGCTTCATGTCCCAAACATTCCCTCATTGGATCGACAGCTACTCGGTACCATTGGATGATGAATCGACGGCCCGTTTCGTTCAAATGCGCTTGGACGCTGATCAGTCGCCGAGAAACCTGGACACACTCCGCGAGATACTCGCGGCCGAGAACGGACATTCACCCTGGGCATATGGCTATTCAATCGACCAGGCACGCGGCCGTTTTGTTGCGCTGGCCATGACCGAAGACACGAGCGAGGTCATTGGCCTCGCCCATTGTTTCCAGCTCGAACAACGCGGTTTGTATTTCGGTCTCGTGACCGCGGTGGTCGTACTGCCAGAGTATCGTCGACGCGGTATCGGAAAGGCACTTCTCTCAGAAACGGGGTTCGTGTTACAGAACACACGTCGTGTCCGAGCCGCCCGGCCCGCTCAATCTCGGGCCATCGCCACTATCGTTCCGGCTCGCAATCAACGGGCGTTAAATTTTTTCCAGCACAGCGGGTATACCGCTATGTGCAAGGGCGATCTCTATCACCTCAACCGCCCGCTTTCCCAATGAGTGCAACCGATCAGGAGCCACCAGCTATGACCCAAACCCACAAGCGTCCGCCCGGTTTTCGTCGCTACAAGAGCGAAAAGAAGAAGTCTGGAGATACCAAGCGTCGCCAGCGAGAGCGGCGCGGTATCGAATTCGCCAAGAAGCAAAAGCAAATCGAGAATCGAACCAAACATTAAGTCGGCATGTCCGACTGAACGAAGGCGGCCTCAGTCTTACGACCGGCCGTTTTTTTATAGTGGCAGTTCGGCAGAATTGAAAAGCACAGCGAAATCCTCGCACCACGTCAGTACATAACGATATTTCGAGAGATCAGTTCCGGCCGGAATCGGATAGTTTATATTGCCTTCAGTGCCCCGGAGGGGTCCCAAATCCACAAAATCAGTTGCCTGTATATCCGTGGCGAGGTAAACACGGACATCTGGCCCATTGATCGTCTTATAGTCTTCGTAACGCACATACCGTGTCGTTCCTTCCGCTACGACTCGGACGAACCCTGAAGCCGGATGAGCTACGGTTGGAATGACCGGCGACCGAGCCATCGTATCCTCCCGCCTCTCATTCTCGGCGACAGAAATTGTTGTTCCCGTATCCAACGGACCCGCCCCTACAGGAAGCGCATCATTAACGAACCGATTCATGAAGAGCGGCGAGAGCGCATACCAGGCAATGCCTATGATGAGCGCTGAACCAACGATGATGACAAACTTCTTCATACGTGTATGCTGTCAGTATATCACCGACGCCGGCCATTGGAGCTTGCTCACCAATGAGTAATCTGCTACGGTTTCGCCACTTGTCACTTCCCAACCAGGAGTTCCAATGAAAAAGTCACTCCGTATTTTCAGCCCCGGATTCCCCGAAGCCGACCCGTTGTCGGACGTTGAGCTGAGTCGCCTCACTGAGATTACGCGTCAGACGTATCGGGATGTCAGTCTCCAGCTCGTCTATCCGCAAGTTCGCTATCGGCTCCTCGCCTTCCAGTCCAGCCTCAACTATCCTTGGCCCGGGAAACCCTTTTGTTTCCTCGAGCTGGACATCACCCGCGAGCCAGGGATGCCGCCGTACGGCATCGTCACTCATTGCTGGATTGCAGCTCCGCATCCGGCGGTCAATCAAATGCGTGCGGTCTTTGGCCAGCTGATGGATCTCTGTTCGGAGCCAAGCCTGGCGTTGCGCTTCGTGCATATCGCACTCAGTCCGTTCCAGGTGCGAAAAATCGGCGGGCAGCAAATATTGCAGTTCTTCAAATTTGAACGCATTGCGAACGAGAACCGAGCCACGATCGGCTGTACGATGTTCCGACGTCTCGTGAAGCCGCTTGACACTATTCGCCTTCGCTGAAGGCAGCACGCAAATCGCTCAAGGCAGACGCTCGCCCACTCAGAAAACAATCTGCAGTGGGGAATTTTTTATCCGAAAACCGCGTGCAAGAGTCCGTCGCGTCCTTCACCGGTCTTGGCCGAGTGACGGATTACCGGCGCGGGAGAAAATTCTTTTTCGAACGATCGAATATTTGCTTCCACATCTATCCGTCGTCCCTTATCGCATTTATTGGCGAGAATTACGACGGGCGGCCATATTCGCTCAGCAGTTTGAAGATCTCGCGGTCAGAATCTTTAGCACCGATTTCGGCATCGAGGATAAGAACTGCTGCCCGGATATCGATAGACATATCGGCCGCAAACCACGAAATATAACCAGCCATCTTTTTCCGGAGCGCCCCCGGTACATTGGCATAGCCATAGCCCGGCAAATCCGCGAGATACCACGAATCGTTTATCAGAAAGTAGTTGATCTCCGTCGTCCGGCCAGCACGTTTATTGGCATGCGCCAAATCCTTCTGTCGCGTCAGGGCATTAATTACGCTTGATTTTCCGACATTCGAGCGGCCAAAAAACGCCACCGTCGGTCGGGACGGTTTGGGCAGTCCCTCGGAGCCGACGACTCCTTTGACGAACGTGGCGCGCTTGATTTCCATGGCCGCGGACTTTACACGTGAATTGCTCAAAGCGTTCATTATATTGACAGGAAAAAGCGAGTATGGCAAACGGAATTATAAGGAACTATTGACAGGACTGTAGTTTCGTAGTATAAATTTGTTAATTCCTTAACAACCACTCCGACAAGGAGATCCGCCATGGGTACGAATCACCTCTACCAGGAAGATGCGCTCTGCCGCATCATTCGGCTCCACTTTCCACCGAAACCGCACCGTGCGACGAAATGGAATCGGTTTGTCCACGAGATGCATCCCAATGCAATCAAAAGCATGCATCAGCTCGAAAAGGAGTTACGGCTCCACTCATTCGGACCGCGACCCTATGCGGAGCTCTGCGCCGGTGAAAGCCATCACGTCTTCTGGGCCTTCGAACACGGTCTTGAAAACAAAGTGCTTGGCATGATGTGTTGCACCCCGCTCGAGGCTTTTGGGAACCGCTTTGGCGTCATCCACGACGCGATCGTGCTGTGCCAGCACCAACAGCGCGGCATCGCGACCGAACTGCTCGAAGCCATCATCGCCTGGACCCGGGAAGAGGCATACTCGAAGGGAGTAACACCAATTACGACGCTCCAGACCTGTGTTGCACGGGAGCTGACAGCTGCGACACACTTTCTCATGCGACGTGGTTTTCGCCGGACTACCGAGGATGACTGTCCGTACTATGAACGCGACATTCGCCCAGGCGAATACCGACCCGCATCGATATAACTGACTCACTCAGACTTGTGCCCGTTCGGCGACTGCCAGACGGGTCTTTTTTTACCAAAAAAAAGACGCCCCTCAGGGCGCCTTTCTCTATGACAACTTAATTATCATCTGAACCACGGCCTCGGCCGCGTCCCTGATGGTCATCGCCTGCTTCCTTTTCATGTTTCCTCAACCCGAACTTCTCGAGCACATTGGAAAGATGATGCTGGCGGCGGGTCTTGATGCGTTCTCGAAGTACTTCCCCGGTCAAGGCATCGATACGGAAGTCGCCACGCTGGAGTCCGTCAGTCGAGCGGATACGGATCTGCCACACCGCTTTACCCTCTTTACACTTGAGTCTCGCTTTTGTGACTGTCCCCGCGAGCTTAGTCTGGGCTGTGGCAATTGCCTGAGCCTCAGTCACCGTTGCAGCGGCCTTGAGGGCGACGCAGGCGGCACTGGTGAAGCCATCATCTGATCCATTACTGGCGAGCACCGGCAAACCCGGCAGAGCGAGAACCAAAGCGAACGCCCCGAGCACTAACTTCTTCAGCATAGCGTTGATGTAAATGTTTAGCTGCATAGGTATGACGCCCCTCCGCGGCCAATCTTTCAGCCCTCGAGTGAGCGTCTGGGGTGGCATGTCAAGACTTCTCGACTTGACTTTATTGAGAAATCGAAGTAGGATATTGCATTGCTTCGTCGAAGCGATCAATGTGGCCTGTGCTGCATTGCCCGTACCTTCCCCAGAGGAGATTCGAAATGGACCCCGTTCCAGTTTCCCCGTGCGATCACGTCATCGCGGCCTATGCGCGCGCCGCTTTTGTTCGGGTGCTCGAAGAACATGAACTCTTTGTTCACACGGACCACGTCAGTGTTACGGTAACGGATCAGGGCGCCCTCGCGCTGAAGTACGATGGCCCCCATCTGTCGGCGGTCGGTGTTTTCCACGGCAATCTCAATGAAAGCACGCTTTTGCTGGGCCAGGTTCAAACCAATGCTTGGCAAGCGAATTTCGGATCCGTCGATAGCTTCAGGGGCGCCATGCCTGATGGCACGCCTCTGCTCTACGTCGGGAACACTGCCGTGACGCGTTGAATCACTCGCTTCCAACGCCGACCGCAACCCTCGACACAGGCGCCTGCCACAATAGCAGCGCCTTCATTTTTTGCCCGCTCGTGCGGGTGTGAGCGGCACCCATTTTTTAATAAAAGAAAAGGCGCGCACTCAGGTTTGAGTGAGCGCCTCTCAGCGATTGCGACATTCCACACTGACGCGATTGAACCCCCTTCAGAACTGAAACCCACGGGGAACGACCACGATGCCGCTGTCATCGACCGTCAAACCTCTCGCCTGATCCGCTTCTAGGTCAAAGCCGATACTCATTCCGTCCGGAATCCGAACATTTTTGTCGACGATGACGCGCTTCAATCGGCAGCCATGCTTGATCCTGACACCCGTGAACAATACCGACTCTTGGACGGTCGATCCATACACGCGGACTTCGCGACCGAGGACGGAGTTGATGAGATCGGAATCCTCGATGATGCAGCCGCCGCTCACCACTGAATTCCTGGGCCGACCGCTACGCTCCAAGGTCTCATTGAACTTGGCCGGTGGCAGATTGTCTTGAGCAGAACGGATCGGCCAGTTTTTGTTGTAGAGATTGAGCTCTGGCTTGATGCGGACCAGGTCCATATTCGCCTCCCAGAGCGCCTGGAGCGTCCCGACGTCACGCCAGTAGTGTTCGCTCTGGCCCGAAATGACATTGTCCAGGAAGTTATAGGCATGGAGCGGCACGCCTGCGGCTAGCATCCCCGGGATGATGTCTTTGCCGAAGTCATGGGAGGTCTCAGGACGCAAAGCGTCGCTCGCGAGCCAATGCGAAAGCTCGGCGAACTGAGCGAAGTAATTGCCCATAGAGACCAGACTCAAGCCCGGTTGGCCGGGAATCGCTTTCGGCTGGGTTGGCTTTTCTTCGAAGCCGACAATGCGCCAATCGCGATCGACTTCCAGCACGCCGAAGCGGCTGGCCTCAGCTGTCGGCACCGGCATGACACAGACAGTAAAGATGGATCTGTTTAGCCCGATGGTAGGCATGCATCTGGCTGAAATCCATCGCCAGGATATGGTCGCCGGCCAGGATGGCGCACGGTGTGGAAATCACCCTCACTCTCGATGATGCCCAGATTCTGATAGACCGCATTGGCCGTTCCCTGATACCACATCGCGCCGTGCAGCTGCTGCGCCGGAACGGTGCGGACGAAGAACCCATGCATCGCGTTTGAGGGATAATTGTCAGCCAGATGCTCGTTCAGTTCATGCGAGCGGTACTGGGTCGCGACCAGGATATGATGCAGCCCGGAGTTCAGGCAGTTTGCACATCATGAAATCGATGATGCGGTACTTGGCGGCGGCTTCTACGGCGGGCTTGGTGCAAAGATCAGTCAACGGAGCAAGTCGTGAGCCGACTCCGCCTGCCAAGATGATAGTAATGACGCTTTTCACGTGACTCTCCTCGAGTGATAATGGAAAATGTTAAATTACGCCCAGCAATTCTATAACAATTTCATGATTTGTCAAGGCCAATACAATGGCCTCCTGCGTCCGTGCCACCTTGCTAGTTCAATCCGGTTGGCCGTACTTAGTTTCGATCTGAGTCCTCAGCGTATCGATTGCTTCGCGCAGTGCTGCATCCTGCGTCAAAAGGCGAGCGGTATTCAAAGACGCGACAGCTCGGCGATGGGTGTCAGCATCATAGAAGCCACGTTCAAATTCATCCTCAGCGATACCAAACAGGGTCACAGCATTATCTTTCCCGAGTTCTTGCGCGGCAGCATTTTTCGGGGGTGTTTCAGGGTGCATAAGGCTAACGTGTCAAGTACTTTTTATACTACACCCATTTAGTGAAGTCGAGGGTAAAAAAAAGGACCCCCCGGACGGATATTCGTCAAGGGGTGATTCAAGGTCGAGATTCAATTAGCGCCGAACCGTGCAGTCGAGTTGGCGCTCGCGGCACCAAATCACCAGGCTATCGACGACTTTGTTTCGGTCGGTAGCACTCACATAGAGTTCTTGCTTGGCGGGCGGATGCTGCACGCTGAGGCGCAGATTGAATTGGTCATGGCTCACGATGAGCTTGCGCGTCTTGCAGCCGCAGTTGGCATCGATGATGCCAAGACTCACTTTCGTGACCAGGCCGCTCTTATTGAGCATCAGGGCGATGTCGTCGGCCAGGCCGATAGTCGTCGTGTGGGAACGGGAAATGTACTTTCCCGTGGTATGACCACCTTTGTGTGCCATGGTTGTTCTCCTCGTTTATACTTTCAAGAAACCATGTAAGTATAGCACTTTTCAGCACTCTTGTCTAGAGTCACTGCCATCGCTTGGCATAACTGATAGGCCACGATAGCAATCGATAATTGACAATCAGCTACGACTCCCGTATAACGGACCTACCTTTAACAATAGAGGAGATCAGCATGCGTCGTCATATTGACTTAGTGTGGGAAGCACGGTGGCTCTCGCTGCGCGTACTCGACCGCATGCGGCGTCTACTGGGGATCCGACAGGGCATGGTCGCCTTCCTCCAGCGGCACCTGCGGGTGAGAATCCTCACCGCCGAACAGCTCAAACACGTCCAAATTCTCTCCCGAGAGGACGTCCTCCTGAATCTGCTCAAGCCGAACCCATACACCGGCCGGCACCAACCGCCCTATCGTGATGCATTTCTGGTCGTGGCCGCTGCTAAGAATTTCGGTATTCCCGAAAGCGTCGCATATCGGACACTGAAGGCTATGGCTGCGGCCAGACTCATCACTGGTCGTGTCTCGTCTGACGGGCAGATGAACTTTCAGCAATACGCGGTGGGACATTGGGTAGACCCGCCACGTTCCAGTCGAACGAACTGACAGTCGCCACTCAATCGGAAACCAAAAGGAGATTCCGCATGCTCGACCCTACTCGTATCGCTGCCATTGTCGAGGTCCAAGCGGCAGCCTTGCTCAAAGCCAAAGAATTGGCGCGTCGAAAGCCAAGACATGAGCTGCTGAGGTATGCGCGCGATTCTGATGACGAGACGGTGTGGGCGCAGTTCGTGGAACGTTTCGGCCACACGAAGCTGTCTCAGAGCCGACCGTTGAGCTACTCGGCGCTCAGCACCTTGTATGCAGAGTACGCGTTCGCGCTCTACGATGCGTGCGAGGCAGCGGATGGACCAGTCATCTGTCATGGTCCGTCCGTCGAGGCGAACCTTGATCCCGCCGATGTCTGCTACTGATATCGAAAGGAACCGCGATGCCAGCGACCACACCGTCCGGACTGTTTTTCGAGTTCCACGCGCTCTATGGCGATCTCTACCGGATCTATAGCGCCGGAGACGATCTGCGGGCCAAGCGTTGGGACCATGAGCTCTTTCGCTATCTGCAGTCACCTCAAGATGTGAGCCTGGGGTACGAATTCCTACAGCGTTTTGCGGGGTATGTCGGGACTGATCCCCCGCTCTCTGTCATCCGTCTCGCTTGCCAGCGCTACCATGCCGCGCTCCGCCAGGCTGAGCAGTCACTCCCCTTTGTAGAGTGAAGCCATGCCGCGCTATCTACGCTTGCCGCCTGTCGTAACACGAATGGTGGCTTTCTTTTTTCCGATGCAAGCTGTCGATCTTCGCTTCGAATGTCCCTGCTAGCAGTATTTCTTCTTCATATCTGCGACCGAACGCTTGATGAGCTTCGTCAGAACTTTCGTATCGATATCAGACAGCCGTTTGATATAGAGACAAGACACGCTCGTCTTGTATGTACCCAAGTTCCGCATCAGATCCCCGTACGTCTCGAAACCGGGCATGATGTAGACGGTCAGATTGGCTTTGTGCGGTGAGAACCCCGTCAGCGGCCAGTCGCCTTTCTGCTCGCTCCGCTCGGACTCATAGTGATACTGGCCATAGCCGACGATCGCCTCGCCCCACAGTTTCGGCTTCTCCCCGGTCGCGGCGGCAAACAGCTTCAACAGCGCCAGACTGTCGGCACGCTTCTCTTTGTCCTCGATCGCTTTTATGAAGGCTGCCGGACTCGCCTTCGTCACCTTGGTCTTCAGTTCCGCCATAGCATTCAAAGAGCGTTAGCTCCCGATGACACCACTCACGTATTGGCCGATATAGTACGGCCAAAGGAGGACGGCGAGAACACCCTGCCAGAAGGACAAGCCCAGGAAACCGATAGTGAACAGCCACCCGGCACACCATGAGAATGCTGTGAAGCTATGGTTCTCCACTTTCACCTTTTCCATAGGCGTTTGCTTACTGATTAAGAGACTTTTCAACACCGCTATCATACCATGACTTTTCCCCGAAGTGTCTTAGTATTACTGCGCGTCAAAGCCGATCGGTGCGGTGGTCGGTGCATCACTCGATTTGATCGGACCCAATTGCTTCTCGTATTTCGCCAGATTGTCAGCGAGCGTGGCGACCATGCGTTTCATATGGCCGGGCGAGACGATGACGCGGGCATTCAGGCTACCCGCCGGTGGAAACACATTCAGGAAGTCCATCACAAATTCCTCACCGGTATGTGAGATATGGGCCATATTGGAATAGACTCCCTTCAAGACCTCGTCTGTGGCTTTAATCTGGATTTGCTTTTGTTCGTTCATAATATCTTGATGATTACTCTTGAAAGATGTGAATTAAGACATACATTAAAATTACTGCGGATTTGGTAACGGCGTGGCAAGATTCCTTTTCTGTTTTATCCAAGCCACTCCACCGATAAACAATAGTAGAAAGAAAGATGCAGTAAAGAGGCTTTTCGAAATTGAAAAAAGATTTGTCAGTTGGGCGAGGGCAGCAGAAAAATCAGGGTACTCCGAGAGCATCATGCTGATACCAACATTCTCCAGATAATCGAACAGTCCGCCAAACATCGGCACCACACTCAACCTCTGCACCTTACTCTCCGGCGGGAGACCCTTCTTGAATACGAGGGCCAAGAGAAAGAGAATATGTGACGGCAAAAAGTAATGGATAGACCATATCCAGCGGAATCTGTCTCCAGAGATAGGCCTCTCTCCCCTCTTGCCCCAGTGTATCGAGTAGTCGTCTCGCATATTCCGGGCTATACCCAGTCGGTTGCATATCCAGTATCTTCATCCCACCCGAATGCTCCATCACATCTGGGATGGTCACATACAGCATCGTAAAATAGACCGCTTGGGTGAGGAGAAACAAGGTAAAGACAATTTTCCCTGAAGAGTATTCTTTGAGCCAACGATAGAATTTATTCATCATGGCCTATTCGCTCGAATGAGAGACTACCAAACCGCTAGGGCTAAAGGGCATCAATAATGTTCTGGATACCGGGAGTCAGTTTAGCACCGGAACGATAGTACACCGCCGTGTTGATCTGCTGTTTCTCGATGAGGTCGGCCATATACAAGATGCGCAGGTGTTTCGATGTGGCTTTGAACGACAGCTTGATACTACGAGCGATATCCCCTACCGAAGCCGAGGTCCGAGCTCGAAGCAGCTTCAGCATCGCGAGTCGGCGCGCATTGGCCAGAGCCTTTAACTGTTTCTCAAGTTCCTTCATAGGCGAATCCTCATTCTTTCCTCTACCCTAGCATGCTCGATCTATATTCGCCAATTCGAGCGAATTAGAGACCGCGATATCAGTTTAATTTATGGGTATTGTCTTGAGTATATAGAGGGTTAAGGATGACTCACCCGGGTCCGAATCCGTGTTGCCCGCCCGTCCAAAGGGATTGACAATTTTTCGAGATTGCTGACATTATACTACCAATCAGCAAGAACCCTTGCTGAAACAACCTGGAGAAACTCGTGAACTCTGCATGGTCTGTAAGTGTTGTCTGTCACAAAATCACTGTCAAAGAGACGCTGGCGGGGGCAGCTCTTGTCGATATTAATCGACTCATGTCCCAGTTGACCACGAAGTGCGCTGGTCTCAATCCGGACGACCTGGAACAAATCATCAGTCAAGGTCGCTACCTCTTTGTGAAGCAACAAGGTACGATCATCGGAGTCACCACACTGTTCCTTTCTTACAAGTCAACTGGATGGTTTGCGGAGATCCATGACGTGGTTGTGGAAAATGCGTTCCGGGGACAGGGTATCGGACGCGTCCTGATAGAACAGGCTATCACTTCGGCGAGGCAAGCTGGAGCCAAATACATTGAATTGACATCGAATCCCAGTCGCAAAGCCGCGAATAAACTGTATCGGTCGCTGGGCTTCATTTGTATCGCGAGAGCCAACCCGACGAAAAAAGGCGGCAAGGGTACGAATCTCTACCGCCTCACGCTTTGAACAATCTCACCCGCGGCGACTCCCGTACTCCGACCGACCCCAACACTGGAGGTCGGTCACATCATTTCTCCTCGGTATGCGACATGCAGTTGATGAATTGCATATGATTCTTAATCGCCTATTCGCTCGAATGAGAGACATATGGATACTACTGTCGGGGTCTTATGATTTGCCTTGATCTGAATCTGTGCTGCCTGCCCGCCCGAAGCCTTGGCGAAAGAGGGTTGTGCTCAGGGTTATAATTTCTTTTCTGATATATCTAGCTTTCTGAAACCAGCAGAATCTTACAAAGGTCATTGTAGAATTTTGATGCGGATTCTATAGAGGCGAGCTTTTAAGCTAAGGGATTTTGCTAAGGTTACATCATCTCTTTTCTTGAAATACTTAACGTCTGAATCTGAAAAAGATCGACTCATTGCGCTGCCATGTACTAAGATATTCCTCCTGTGATATAACCAGTCGGCATATCCCGGTACGGAATTTGGGATTGTCGCGTGTTTGAATACCTTATTTTTTTCCAATATGAACCAGTGTTTGGATTAACTCTCGGTCGATTTGAGTCGCTGTCAGGCCAGCTGTAGCATTTTGCAAGAAGGTCACTCAATTTTTTTCGATGACTTAGTGAAAGGTAGTTTAGCGACAATTCCCTTTTTAATCTTTCAAGTACGGCCTCCTTTGGTTCATTTGAGAGTAGTAGCTTAAAAAGATCACCCTGAGTTATAGGTTCATCAAGCTTGTTTAGTATTGAGCGTCTAAAGTCTGAATCATCCGTTGCATAAGAGACAATCAAAGAGTCTACCATTGAATCAAAGCGGTTCACAACATCAACAAAAACCAGCTTCTGTAGATGCCTCCTATTCTTATCAGGGACACCCTTAAGCTCTTTAATGGCAGACGTGATGTCTTCGTTGAGATATGATACGAAGTTCGATATTTCGTCAGAGCGGTTCATAAAATTGAGGCGGGGCACTAAGGCCCCGCTAATCATTACTTCTTTTCTTCCTCTTTCGGTGCCTCTTCGGCTGGCTTCTCTTCAACTTCAGCATCTTTCGGCGCGTCAGTCACGACAGCTAGCGCTGGCGCTATTTCGGCCACTTTCGATGCGGCAGAGGCATCAGCAGTAGCGATCTTTACCGGGGCCGGGAGTTTCTTGCCTCTTGACAGGCTCAGTGCCTGCGGATTTCGTGAAGTTCAGGATCGCCATGCCGAACAAGACGAGAGTAAAGAGGAGTGGGATGCCACGATGACCACCGAGAGGAGCAGTGGCGACAAATGGCGCTGGGAGGAGGTAGAGAGTCGAGAGATAGGCTCGGCCATACGTGAGCCGTTCCCCGGAGATGGGCCGCCAGCCACACGACGAGGGCTCCTAGGAGGGAATAGACCAGGTAGCCGATCCAGAGGCCGAAATACATGAGAAGCGGGAGCGTATACATGAGGAGGAGGGTCCCCGTCTGGATGAGTGAGCCGCTTCGCCCCACCCAATAATTGACCGTGGCGCTCGTGACTTCGAACTTCTTGTCCATGCGCGCTTCGGAGAGAGCATAGATGCGAGTCTCGCCCCGACCAGGCTTATGGAAGCCGATCTCGGTTTCACTGGCAAGGACGAGGGTGTCGCGGTCATAAAGGCCTGGGTGGAGAGGGTGGCATCGCGATCGATCACGATGAGATTGGTCGGCCACTTTTCCCGATCTCGGTCACGGTTCTGTTTCTTGGATTTCGACTGATGCTCCCACTCAGTGGGAAAGGGAATCACCACGGGACCGGCTTGATTGGTCAGGAGGCGGCCCTGGTCGAAGGTGAGGACGAGATCATCGGGGTACATGGCTTCGATGGCAGTCGCTTGTTTCTGCCACAAGTTGGACTCGAAGTAACGGTTCACGCCCCAGAGCGCCGGGATGACGATGAGAGAGAAACCAATAACGAGCGCGAGAATCGAGAGGGAGTAGAACTGAAAGGCCTGACCCCCGGTAAAGCGTTGATCCCGGAAAAAGTCCGGACGGTAAAAAATGGCTTTAAGTCGTTCGAGCATATGGGTGAGTGGTTAGGGGTTAGTTACTAGAGGTTAGGGGTGAGAAAAGTGCACTTATAAAACTCATCCGAAGAGAAAGGCAGGGAACGTCCCCTGCCTCTATCCTACTCTTTACTTTTTCTCCTCGCCATCCTTGGGCTTTTCCTCCACTTCAGCGTCCTTCGGCGCTTCCGCTGAGCCTGCAGGAGCTTCGGCACCCGTTTGGGCTCCAGCCGCCGCACCAGCCGCTGCCTGAGCTTCCTGGGCAGCCTTGTAGAGCTTCTCGCCGATCTTCTGCGCGGCTTGGGAGAGTTCCTCGGTCGCTTTCTTGATGGCTTCGAGATCCTCGCTGTCCTTCACTTTCTTCAGGGCCTCCAGCTTTTCCAGGACGGGCTTCTTCTCGTCATCGGTGAGCTTGTCGCCCGCGTCTTTCATGGCTTTCTCGGTGGAGTAGGAGAGCGTGTCGGCCATATTCTGCGCTTCGATGAGCTCTTTCTTCTTCTTGTCTTCTTCGGCGTGGAGTTCGGCGTCTTTCTTCATCCGTTCGATCTCGTCTTTGGAAAGCCGGTCGAAGATTCGATGCGGATGGACTGGGTCTTGCTGGTCGCCTTGTCTTTGGCGGTGACCGACAGGATACCCGACGCGTCGATGTCGAAGGTGACTTCGATCTGCGGGATGCCGCTAGGCGCTGGCGGGATGCCATCGAGGATGAAGCGGCCGAGGGACTTGTTGTCCGCCGCCATTTCCCGCTCGCCCTGGAGCACATGAATCTCAACTGACGGCTGATTGTCAGCGGCGGTGGAAAAGGTCTGGCTTTGCGATACCGGAACGGTCGTGTTGCGGTCGATCAAGCGGCGTCCGGACACCGCCGAGGGTCTCAATGCCGAAAGTGAGCGGCGTCACATCGAGGAGCAGTACATCTTTCACGATCCCTCGAGCACGCCGCCCTGGATGGCCGCGCCAATGGCGACGACTTCATCCGGGTTAACGGTGATATTGGGTTTCTTGCCGAAGAACTTCTCGACGGTCGCGAGGACCAGAGGCATGCGGGTCATCCCGCCGACCAAGACGACTTCGTTGATGTCAGCGACGGTGAGCTTGGCATCGGCCAAGGCTTTCTTCACCGGCTCAAGCGTTCCTTCGACCAGGTCATGGACGAGTTCTTCGAGCTTGGCACGGGTCATCTTCATGACGAGATGCTTCGGACCGTCGGCACCGCTCGTGATGAACGGCTGGTTGATCTCGGTCTCACTGGCGGTGGAGAGCTCGATTTTGGCCTTTTCGGCGGCTTCCTTGATACGCTGGAGCGCGAGAGGGTCTTTGGACAAGTCGATGCCTTCTTGCTTCTTGAATTCCTCGATGATCCAATGGATGACTCTCTGATCGAAGTCGTCGCCGCCGAGATGCGTGTCACCGTTGGTGGATTTCACTTCGACGGTATCTTCGAGCACTTCGAGGATGGAGATGTCGAAGGTTCCGCCACCGAGGTCATAGACGGCGATCTTCTCATCTTTCTTCTTGTTGAAGCCGTAGGCGAGCGCCGCCGCGGTCGGCTCATTGATGATGCGCCGCACATTGAAGCCCGCGATTTCACCGGCTTCTTTGGTGGCTTTGCGCTGCGAATCGTCGAAATACGCCGGAACGGTGATGACCGCATCGGTGATCTTTTCGCCAAGTTTTTCTTCCGCGTCGGCTTTCAGTTTGGCGAGAATCATGGCACTGAGTTTCCTGCGGGCGTGTATTCCTTGCCGCCCATGACGATCTTCACGCCTTCGCCGGCCTGTACAATCTTGTACGGCAAGGTCTTCATGTCGCGCTTCACTTCGTCGTCGTTGAAGTGGCGTCCGATGAGGCGCTTCACGGAAAACAGCGTGTTCTCCGGATTGGTGACGGCCTGGCGCTTGGCCAGGAGGCCGACGAGGCGCTCGCCGGTCTTGGATCATCGCGACCATGCTGAGGCGTGGTGCGATTGCCTTCCTTGTTTTCGATGATCGATGGGCTGCCGCCTTCCACGATTGCCATCGCGGAGTTGGTGGTGCCGAGATCGATGCCGAGTATCTTTGCCATATGGTTGAATGCTGTTACTTATATTAATTACTCTTGAACGGCTTTCTTTGTCCGAGCGAACCTCGCTCATGAGCCACCCCACGACGTGTGGGGCGGCCGAGCGCGAGGCTCGGTTACTTCGCGTCCGAGACCTGAACGGCGATCTTCTTCGGCTTCACGGATTCCTCCTTGGGCATCGTGATGGTGAGAACGCCCTTATCGTACTTGGCTTGGGCGTCATTCCCTTTCACGGCCATCGGGAGGACAACCGAGCGCGAGAAGCTGCCCGTGCGGACTTCCTTGCGATAATAGTCCTCACGCTTCACTTCCGATTTGCTCTCGGTCGATCCGGTTACGGTCAGGACATCGTTTTCGATAGTGATGTCGACCCGACTCGGATCGATCCCGGGGAGCGCGAGTTCGGTCACGACGCTGTCTTTGTCCTGATAGACATCAAGCGCTGGATAGAAATCGCTCTGTCCGAGGAACTCATCACCGAAGAATCGGCTGAGCTCCTGGGCTGGGAATGGTATGAGATGGCGTGTCATATGTTCTCACCTCCTTTCTTGATTCGTATATTCTTGCACCATTTCTTTAGCTGACGATAACTTTGGCTGGCCGCACCAGCTTGCCTTTGATCTGGTAGCCTTTCTGAACAACTTTTTCGATTTTCAATTGTTTGCTCGCTTCCCCTTCAGTGGCTTTGTGATCGAGCGCTTCATGACGGGTCGGATCGAATAGGTCCCCTGGTTTCACCTCGAGCGGCTCGACACCGTAGTTTCGGAGCACATCCTCGAATTGCTTTTCGATATAGGTGATGCCCGTGACCCAAGGACTGCCGGCCGCTTCGGACGGGACATGCTCAGTGGCAGCGTGGAAATTATCGAGGACCGGGATGAGTTCGGTGACGATCTGAGCCGAGAGATGACCGTACAGTTCACGTTCGTCATTCTTCACCCGCTTCTTGTAATTTTCGTAGTCGGCCCGGAGACGCTGCACATCCGGGAGGTATTGGCTTTGCGCATAGATGTTGGCCGCCGTTTCGACGAAGCGCTTCACCCACGGACGATAATCACTCACTGCCTGGACTTCTTCCCGCGTCTGCCACTGGTATTCACTATGTTCATCGGAAAGAGTGATAGCGCCACCCCGATAGAGGACAAGGAAACCCTGCATCAGCGTTTGTTTGCCCGGCTGGCCGATTGCCTCCGTATCGACGACACCGACGATTTCATATTTCAGTGCATGACCGGCCTCTTCGCGGATCTCGCGCTCGAAGGCGGCTGCCGGCTCTTCTCCAGCGTCGATGCGGCCGCCGATGAAGCCCCAGTTCTCCTCTCGACCCGGCTTCGAATCCTTCACGAGAAGGAACTTCTGAATCATCGGATCGAACAAGATAGCCTTCTGTCCGACTTGGTACTGCTCCATGGCTACGGATTGATTTTTTTTCATAGGGATATTGGGTTTAGACGTATATGACAAGAAAGACAATGAGTGATGAGCTGAGAAGTTTTTTCATGTGCTCAATGAGTGATTTGTTTTTGGCATACTCCATCCGTTTCGGTCCGATGATGGCGAGCATGCCGCGCTCTCCGTCGCGGTCCCGGTACGGTGAAATGACCATAGCGCAGTTTTCGATGCCCGCCACCGGATTCTCGCCCCCGATATAGATGCGCGTCTCGCCGTCTTTCAATCCCGCCATGAGAATATCGATCTTCTCATCAAGCGTGTCGAGGGTTTCGACCAAGCGCGATAGCTCATCCATTTCCTGGAATTCAGGACTCTCCATGAGAGACTTCATGCCGAAGTCATACATCTCGTCTTTGCCTGCCATGCCTGAGACACCAAGATTGCCGGAGAGGACCGAAAGGAGCCGGGCCGTCGTCCGCACCGTGCGATTGTGCTTGGCCTTGAGAATCAAAAATTCTTCCTGGAGTTTCAGCTGATCCTTTTTGGACAGTGGCTTGTCTCCCATCATCTCTTCAACGTAGTAGCGATAGCCCGCGTCAGTCGGGATGCGGCCCGCGGACGTGTGCGGCTGGTAAAGGTAGCCGCGTTCCTCCAGGGCGAGCATATCATTGCGTAGTGTCGCCGAACTCACTGGAAAATGATGCCGCTCGAGGAGCGCTTCCGAACCGACCGGTTCGGCAGTTTTGGTATAGAGCTCGACGACGGCCGCGAGCACTTCTTTTTGGCGGTCATTCATATCCATGTCCCTAGTATAAAAAGCGTTTAGCACTCTGTCAAGTAGAGTGCTAATTTTCGCTTACATCAGGCTTGAATAAAGGAAAAGCCTGGCAGGAACGTTGTCCTGACAGGCCTAAAGCGTGACGACATTGTGCGAGTATCACTGGACCTACCCTCTCGGATTCAGGATGGGACGGCGGACCTGGTTCTCGTTCGGGAGCACCGTGTAGTGTTGGCCATGCCGGCGATTGCGCCACAGTTCGAGCTCTGGCGACAAGGTCAGCGGGAGACGAAGAAATCGATCAAATATAAAAAAGCAGATGAAGCGCATGACACATCTCCTCAAAATATTTGAAAGGGGTTAGCAATTGAACGCGGACCCCTCCCGATTAACAGTTGGAAACCTCGGATCAGCCCGTGGCGCACTGCGGTCGATGCTGACACTCCGAGCACTTCAGTGACTGGGGCTGGAAGAGCCGACGCGCTTCGATAACCTTGATGATCTGTGGACTGCGGCCAGTCATCTTTTGACGGCAACGGACCTTCAATATCGGACCATTCGTCTCGCCGATCGGCCGTGATTCGGCATTGGCAATCGAGCGGACTCCTGTGGTCCGACGATTCAGGGGAAACTTATGACCAGTTTCGATAAAGTGCAAGATGACTCCTTGAAGTTGTTAAGGTGTTCCTTCGGGCGTTTTGACCGGGTCATACCCGCCCTCGGACCATGGTTGGCAGCGGAGAATCCGTTTGAATCCCATCCACCCTCCTCGGAGCACGCCAAACCGTTCGATCGCTTGGTAGGTATACTCGGAGCAAGTCGGATGAAAGCGGCAGAACCGCTCGGAAACAATGAGACCGAGAAGGCCATGATTCAACGAGAGCGTCCGTTGATAGAGACGAATCAGGGCCAGCACAGATGTTTTCAGCATGGCAAGAGGATATCCTGATTTTCGGCCTTTGTCAACGGAAAAAGAGCTGATATACTCAGTATAAAGAGCAAAATAAACATGCGAACCCTCGAGCATAAGCACATCACGTGGATTGATTTTGACTCGCCGACAAAGGACGATGTCACCTATCTTCACGAGAATTTCAATATCCACCCCCTCGTCCTCGAGGAGCTGATTACGCCGACCTATCAGCCGAAAGTTCTGCAGTATGACAGCTGCCTTTTTTTCTCTATACACATTCCCCTGTTTGATGTGAAGGAGCGGACGACGTATGCTGGCGAGCTCGATATCATCCTGACCAAAGACCACCTGATCACCGCCCATCGCCATCCAATCTATCAGATCGGGAAATTTTTCGGTGAATTGGAGAACAGCGAGGGCAAACGCCGACTCCACATGGAAGAGACTCCGACCCACGTCCTGTATCACCTGCTCGAGATCCTTCTCAATTCCTGTTTTCCCAAACTCCGCCACATATCGGAAAAGATCGACTATATCGAGACGGAAGTCTTTGCCGGGCATGAAAAGGAGATGGTGTTCGAAATCTCTCTCGTGAAGCGCGATATACTAAATTTCCGCCGTACGCTCAAGCCCCAACGTTCGCTCATCGAGAGTCTCCTCGCCACCAAGCATCCCTTCATCCCGGCCAACCTCCAGGCGTACTTCCAAGATCTGATCGGTACGAATGTCCGCGTCTGGAATATGCTGGAAAGCAACAAGGAAACGATCGAGGCGTTCGAGGCGACCAACAATTCGCTCCTCTCGAACAAGATCGAGCAAACGATAAAGGTGCTCACTATATTTTCAGCCGTCATCCTCCCCCTCACGGTCTACTCGAATGCAATGTCGATGAATACCCGCCACCTGCCATTTGAGAACAGCGACCGGCGGTTTTTGGCTCCATCTCACCACAATGATTTTTATCTCTGCCTTTACGATCGTCATCTTCCGAATGAAGCGCTGGATCTAAGGCCGCATCATGAATATTGAATTCAGCATACCGAAAGAATCCCCTCTGCGAAGGGATTTTTTGCTTGCTTCCGAGCATTTTCCGCTCTATTCTATATTCTAGATTCTACATTCATCACTGTATGCTCTCGCTCTACAATACCCTTTCCAAGCAGAAAGAAGTCTTTACACCACTTGAACCGCCGCGGGTGAAACTCTACACCTGCGGTCCGACGGTTTATGATTTTGTCCATATCGGCAATCTTCGCGCGTACGTGATGGCGGACACGCTGCGCCGCACCCTAGAGCAGGCCGGTTTCGAAGTGAAACAGGTGAAGAACATCACCGATGTCGGACACCTGACAGCGGACGATGTTGCGCAGGGCGATAGCGGCGAGGACAAGGTAGCCAAGAAAGCGGCAGCCGAACACAAGACACCCGCCGAGATTGCTGCTTTTTATACCAGCTACTACCACCGGGCCGAACAAGCGCTCAATATTCTCCCCGCACACAGTGAGCCGCATGCGACCGATTACATCCCGCAGATGATTGCATTCATCGAGCGACTGATCGCTTCCGGACATGCGTATGCCACGAATGGCAATGTGTTTTTTGATGTGACGAGCTTCGCCGCGTACGGCCGCCTCTCCGGGAATACGCTCGAAGCGCTCAAAGTCGGCGCCCGGCTCGAGGAGCACCCCGATAAGCAGCATCCCTGGGACTTCGCACTCTGGCTCAAGGCGCCAGTTGGCCATCTGATGCATTGGGAATCACCCTGGGGCATCGGCTATCCCGGCTGGCATATCGAGTGTTCAGCGATGAATCTCGCGACGCTCGGGACATCCATCGATATCCATACGGGCGGCGAAGACAATATCTTTCCCCATCATGAGGCCGAGATCGCGCAGAGTGAGTGCGGCAATGCAGCTCCCTTGGCCCGCTACTGGCTCCATACTCGCCACCTCCTGGTGAATGGGGAGAAAATGTCAAAGTCAAAAGGGAGTTTTTATACGCTCGAAGACGTGCTGGAGCGCGGTTACAGCGCGATGGATTTGCGCCTCCTCTACCTCAGTAGTCACTATCGGAGCCAGATGAATTTCACCTGGGAGGCACTGGCTCAGGCCAAAGCCAATCGGGAATCGCTGATGCAGGCCTATGACCGTCTCAAACGTCTTTCAACCAATGAGGGTGCTCTCGAACATGATTATTTTGGAACATTCCTAGCTGCTCTGGAGGACGATCTGAACACTCCGCTCGCGTTATCGGCTGCGCTTACTATGGCCACGCTCATAAATTCAGCCGCAGATAAAAAACTTCCGATTCGTCTTGAGGTTAAGGATCAGTACGCGAAAATACTCTTCAATCTTTTCGGGCTGACCGAGGAAACATTGAACATCCCAGCTGAAGTCTCAAAACGTATCGATGAAAGAAAGATGGCTCGTGAGAGTAAAGACTTCGCTCGTTCAGATGCACTCCGCGATGAGATTGCGGCACTCGGTTATCTCGTTGAAGACGGTCCGGATGGACAAATGGTCCACAAGAAATAGTAAAAAGAAAGCGGACCGACGAGTGTGTCGTCAGTCCGTCTAATGTACTCCGATGAGTACGAGGATTTCGCCGGTATGCCGAAGTGCCAAGGGATCAGTATGCCGGTATATTTGTGGGTAGACCCACATGGTCGGCAACTCAATCAGCCGCCGGTTGCGTTCTTCTTTCGCCCGCCACTTCTGATACACCGAGAGGCTTTTGCAGACTATCGCCGAGTCGATGTTGATGAAGCGCACGTTCATTGCCCATCCAGATGAAGTATTGGTTATGCTTGGTCCGGTACGGGTAGCGCTGATCGCCTCGGTAGCGTGACGGCATAACGACGCCCTCGTTCGGCGAAAGTCCTTGCGCGAGCTTCCACTGGCGAATCACTTGGTTGGGATAGCGCTCGCCATACGGGAACTCAAAAACAATCACGCGACCACGAGGGTCGGATAAGGGGGAATCTCCAGGCTTCACGCCACGGAGGTACTCCGGAAATGGCGTGTTCATGGGAAAATCTCCGATTGGTAAAGATTGATTACAGAATGGTATATTTTGTCGCTTTTGTCAAGGGTGAGATATGAACAATCTATGTACATTGATAGCTCGAGTAAACACCGGTAGAATGAAGTACTGACACACGCACTCATGGCCGCTTCCGCATCCAAAACTGAACACGTGCGCATCCCGCCGCACAATCTTGAGGCCGAGCAATCGGTTTTGGGTTCGCTCATGCTCGACAAGGACGCGATCATCAAGGTCGCTGACATCGTCAAGGTCGGCGACTTCTACAAAGACGATCACAATCGTATCTATCAGGCGATGCTCGATTTGTATGAAGAGCGCGAACCGATCGACGTCCTCTCGCTCGCGAATCGGCTGGAAGAGCAAAAAACGCTCGAAGCAGTCGGCGGTTCCGGCTATCTCGCCTCGCTCGTGAACTCGGTCCCCTCAGCCTCAAACATTGTCCACTACGCCAAGGTCGTCCAAAAAAAAGCACTTCTGAGGCGACTCATCGGCGCGGCCTCGCAGATTGTCGAGATGGGCTACGATGATTCCGAAGATGTGCAGAAAGTGCTTGACGACGCTGAGCAGAAGCTCTTCGCCATCTCGCAGAAATACCTCAAACAGGATTTCATCCCCATCAAGACGATTCTGGAAGCCGCCTTCGACCGTATTGACGAGCTCCACAAGAATGATCAGACGATGCGCGGCGTACCGACGCATTTCCCCGATCTCGACCATATCCTCGCCGGCCTCCAAAAATCTGACCTCATTATCCTCGCGGCCCGTCCCGCCGTCGGCAAGACATCGCTCGCGCTCGATATCGCCCGCCAGGTCGGCGTGTATGCGAAAATTCCAGTCGGTATTTTCTCACTGGAAATGTCTTCGGACCAGCTCATCGACCGCATGCTCGCGGCGCAAGCCGGAGTCGATCTCTGGCGCCTGCGCACCGGAAAACTCGGGAGCGAAGGCCCGGGCAACGATTTTGAGAAAATCTCGGACGCAATGGGCATTCTTTCCGAGGCGCCGATTTTCATCGATGACTCAGGCAGTCTGAACATTATGGAAATGCGCACCATGGCCCGTCGTCTCCAGGCGGAGCATAATCTCGGTCTCATCATCATCGACTATCTCCAGCTCATGGAGGGACGCTCACGGCAAGGCGACAATCGCGTGCAGGAGATTTCGGAGATCTCGCGTGGTTTAAAGCAGCTGGCCCGTGAGCTCAATATCCCCGTCATCGCCCTCTCACAGCTTTCCCGCGCCGTCGAATCGCGCCCTGACCAGCGACCCAAGCTATCCGATCTCCGCGAATCGGGGTCCATCGAGCAGGACGCGGATGTCGTCATGTTCCTCTACCGCGAAGACCGCGTCCGGCCCGACACCCCGAACAAGAACATTGTCGACATCATCATCGCCAAGCATCGGAACGGCCCCGTCGGCCAGATCCAGCTCTACTTCGAGGAGAATGCCACCTCTTTCAAATCGCTCGAACGGTCGCACGCACCGGCATAATCCCAAAAAAACACACGGGTGGATTCATTCCGGCCCGATGCTGTATGCTGCATGATATATGCGATATCCGAAAGCCTTCGAATCCCTCATCCATCATTTCTCCAGCCTTCCTTCGATCGGACCGAAGATGGCTGAGCGTCTCGTACTCTATCTCTTCAAACAGGACGAGGAAAAGCTCGTGGCTTTCGCTGAGAGCCTCGAGGGATTGAAACATCTGTCGAGTTGCCGCGAATGTTTTTACATTTCCGAATCCGAACTCTGCGGTTTCTGTAGCGACGACTCGCGTGACCAAACCACCATCTGCGTCGTGGAAGAGCCCCTCGATGTCATCGCCATCGAGCGCACGGGCAGCTACCATGGCCGCTACCATGTGCTCGGTGGAGTCCTTGATGCCGGCACAGCAGATGAGACACTCCGCGTAACAGAACTCCAGCACCGCATCACGGATTCATCAGTCGAGGAAGTGATTCTCGCCACCAATCCGACGACCGAAGGCGATATGACCGCCTATTTCCTCAAGACCAAACTCGCGGCATTCCCCGTGAAAGTGACTCGGATTGCCCGCGGGATGGCGACCGGCGGCGACATTGAGTATGCCGACGAACTCACCCTCTCATCCTCTCTTGAGAATCGCAAAGCACTGAATTGACACTCCGTATTAAAAAAACCACCCACTTGTGCGGGTAGTTTTATGTTAAGCGGCAATCTTCGTAATTTCAATTGCCGTGTAGTCCTGGCGATGCCCATAACGGGTCATTTCACGCTTCTTGGCTTTGTGCCGGATACCGGTCACCTTCGCGTGGCGGCCATGGGCGACGACTTTCCCTTCAACATGGGTCTTTACGGCCGGAACGCCGATCTCAATCGCGCTTTCGTCCCCGATAAACAGGGTCTCAAATTTCAGGGTATTACCGGGCTCAGCCTCAAGCTTTTCGACTTTGACCACATCGCCTTCCGCGACTTTGTATTGCTTTCCACCGGTCTTGATAACAGCGATCATAGGTCTCGAAAAAAATGATACTGCCTGAGTATAGCCCGAGAATGAGCCATTGTCAATCCAGCTACCCGGCTTTATTCCAAAATAGCTTTTATTCGTCTGACGCCCGCCGAAGATGCCTCTTCCTTGATGATCTTGAAGCTGTCCAAACGCCGCGATATCAGCCGTCGTGACCACATGCGGGCCGCCGCAGAGCTCCTGGGAATAGGCAGTCCCATCGGGTCCGACCACCCGGTAGACAGTCACCTTTTCGGGGTATTTCTCCCAAAAGCTCCCTTCCACCCCAGCGGCCTTGGCGGCAGTCTTGTCCATGATTGTGGTACTGACGGTCGCTTTGGCTTCGATTGCCGCGTTCACAAAGGCTTCGACCCGATCCAGCGTCTCGCGCGGCACTTTTTCAGGATACGTGAAATCAAAACGGGTGCGCTCAGCGGTGATATTCGAGCCCGCCTGATGCACTTCGCCGCCGAGTTCCTGGCGTAGGGCTGCCAGCATGAGGTGCGTCGCTGTATGGAACGCCGTCACTTTAGCACTCTTATCTGCTAACCCGCCTTTGAATTTCCCGACGCTCGCCGTACGGGAGAGATTTTGATGTTTCTTGAATTCTTCACGAAACGCTGATTCATCAATCATGATGCTATGCTCTTGGGCGAGTTCTCGAGTCATTTCAAGCGGGAAGCCGTATGTCGCGAAGAGATCAAAGGCATCTTTGCCCGAGAGCGTGCCAGCCTGCGCGCGGCGACCCAACTCCTTGAGTCCCTTTGAAAGCGTTGCTCGGAACTTGGTTTCTTCCCGGTTCAACTCATCAATTATCCGTCCCCCGTTGTCACGGATCGACGCATAGACGGTTTCGAATTTCACCATGAACAGCTTTGCGATTGCAGCGATGGCCGGCTCCTCATATCCCATTTTATAGAATTCTCGAATCGCCCGTCGAATGAGTCGGCGCAGAATATATCCCTGATCGACATTCTTCGGAACGATGCCGTCGGCAATGATATGAGTAGCAGCCCGAAGATGATCGGCAATAATACGCGCTGAACGTTCGACATACCGTTCGGTGGTTACGATGCCGCGGATCGCCTCAAGCACATCGGCAAACGCATCGGTCTCATAGACGTTCTTCAGCCCGTTCAGCGTGACGATGGTGCGCTCCAGCCCCATACCAGTATCCACGCAGGGGGCAGGCAACCTATCAAGCGTGTCGGCATCGATGCGGTTGTACTGCATGAAGACATTGTTCCAAATCTCCATCCATGCCTTGGGGTGAGACTCTTTATTTCCGACTGGCGCGCCGTCCCCGACCCAGTAGAAAATCTCCGTATCCGGCCCGCAGGGACCAGTCGGACCAGCGGCCCACCAATTGTCTTCGGCTGGGAGATAGGCGATACGCTCTTTGGGCATCCCTAAGGATTCCCAGATCTTGGCCGACTCTTCATCACGCGGTGCATTCTCATCACCTTTAAAGACGGTGACGGAGAGTTTATCAGGAGAAAGTCCAAGCCATTGCGTGTCAGTCAGGAATTCCCAGGACCAAGCGATCGATTCCGGCTTGAAGTAGTCGCCCAATGACCAATTGCCGAGCATCTCAAAGAAGGTGAGGTGGGTGTCATCGCCGACATCATCAATATCGCCCGTCCGGACGCATTTTTGCACGTCAGTGATGCGCTTCCCCATTGGATGCGGCTTGCCGAGGAGGTACGGAACGAGCGGCTGCATGCCGGCCGTATTGAACAAGACTGAAGGGTCATTTTCGGGTACCAGCGGCGCCGACGGGATGATAGCGTGACCTTTGGTCTTGAAAAATTCCAGATATTTCTGGCGGATGTCATTCGTCTGCATAGAGGAAAAGCTAGCGGATGGCTCGTTCGACACCTTTCTTGATATCACGCGAGAGCTTCCATGACAACAGTTGGTCGATCGCTTCGATCGCACCGGCGGCATCGATTGATCGCGCTTCGAATTGTCTCCCGATGGCCTTGATTGAGGAGCGGAGAAAACTCGTGTCCGAGATGTTCGGACTCTTCAAGATTTCGGGCATTACCTGCGAGACAAATGTGTCAGCCTTCATAGTGTATCGTTAGCGCTTGAAGCTCTGGCGCTTCATGCGCAAAAGATCTGCGTCGACGCCCTGTATCTTCAGAATGATGCCTTTTCTCTCCGCAATTCGCGAATCCAGATGGAGCTGTCGCTCTTTGAGATCCCGCTCCATAGAGCGAATCTCGGCATCTAATTCGTCTGAGTGCCGAACCAAACGCGAACGGTCAGACTGAAGCATGAATACCTCGCTCTCGCTGCGTCGTTTTTTCACGTGGCTGGCCCGAACTTCGTCCGGACTACTTTCATCCTCTGTCATAGAATCATAATTGCTTATTCATCTTCACTCGAAATAATACGGACTGTCACACGCTCGGGATCATCCGGAATCGTTGCGATGAATATCTTTGGTTTGAATTCAACCTGAAGGCGCTTGATTTCCGGATGAGACGAGAGGAAGTTCCGAATGCCATCTTCATTGAGTCCGAGGAGTTCCGACTTCAATCCTGCTTCGTTCAGTGCAGAACGGAACAGCACCTTGCTTTCAACAGTCAGATCCACTCGTTTCGCCTCGAAATTCGAGAGCACGGCGCCGTAGTCGATCACATACTCAGCCGGTCGCAGCAGCACCCCGCCCGACTCTACCGTCTCCTTGTCAAGGATACCCCGGATGGCGGTTTCGGAGATGATAAACCCCTTCACTTGGAAACGTGCCTCATAATCGAACTGGGTCGCCGCCGTCCCGACCGCGGGCGCCACAGGCGTCCCGACGAGCGAGGTCTGAAAGGATGGTTCGAGCACAGCTTCTCCTGCTTCCAATCCCTGTGCAAAGTCCGCCATGACCGATTTTTTCGCCTCGTCTTCAGCAGCAGTTTTGGCGCGCTCGATATCATTTGCACTCACACTCGAAGGCTGATCCGAGTCTCCATCACTCCCCCCAGTCAAGGGTGTTTTCACTCTCGCTGTGATCTTTTCATATTTCGGACCGCCTTTGAAACCCGGTATCATGAAAGTTCCTGATCCGATATTGAAGCTGGTTCCCGCACTATCCGCAACGACGCGCGCATCAATCGTACCCGGTACAGATTTGCCATCGACTGTTTTTGTACCCGGTACGGTTAAACCCTCCACCAGCCGATAGAGCTTGCCATCAGAAGTCTCAAACCGAGTCGTCGCCACCAACGATTGTGCCGCATCACTGTATTCGTTGAGAATCGTAATGAGACCGCTCGCCTTGGCCCGATTTCCAGAATCTTTTCCGGTTGCCTCCTGTGAAAATCGGATAGTCTTTTCTGCCTCGACATAGCGGGCGGGAACATTCACTGCCCCAGTCGCCGCGTCCGCCGTCCCAACAAGCGAGAGCTTGACGGACTGTACGGCTGTTTGCGGCTCGATGGAAATGACGGCTTCCGGTCGCAGGAAAAAATAACCAGCAAGAACCGATGCCGCCAAAAGACTTGCGCCGACTCCCAACCACAGTCCTGGCCGGCCAACGGAATGCGCTTCATTAACGCGTGCCGGCGCCGAAACTGCTACCGTTTGAGGTGCAGTCGCGGGAGCCATAGTCGGACGATTCGGCATACCTTTGCTCTCGAATAGTCGCCGAAGCTTCTCTTTGCGGGCATCAGGGACAGCAGTGGGTCTCTCGCTTTGCGCTACTGCACGAGATTGTTGGGTCGGGCGCTTGGAATTGAGCGCAGTCTGAACAATCGGTGACGCATTCCTCACCCGGAGCGGTAGCGGAGGAGTAGGTGGAGTAATTATCCCCTCTTGGGGAATCAGCGTCGTTTGTGCGGCATAAAAGCTGGACGAGCCGATTTCATCGGAACGTCGGAGACCGACCGGCTCTTCTTTCTCAGGCATCGGTATAGATTCGCCGTGTTTGACGGTAAAGCGCGCTGCCATCTCCGGACGGTTCTCGCGGAGCACGGCGTCTTGATACTCCTGAACCCGCAGTCCCGACTTCTCTGCCAGACGCATACCCTGTTCGTCCTGACTCATCACTATCACTTTCTTGCCGAGCTTGTCTGCCTCGCGACCCAAGAGCTTCAGATTGATGATGCTTTGGAGAATAAGTGCACGCTTTGGGAATACGAAAATATTTTCCGCTTCGCTCGAACGCCGCAACCGGCCGACAGCGCTGATAATCTCTTCGTCTGATTCGATATAATGCGTCTCTGGCATACGCCCGTCCGTTGGTTATTTTTTTTCGATTGATTCCATGCTTCGCTGGAGGATGCCGGTGAGTATCGGCTCCTCGTCCAGGGCATTGAGGAGTGCAAGGTGAGCGAGTCCCATGGGAGTGATGTCCTGAGGGTTATTCAGCTCGCCGGTCTCGTCGACGATACGCGCGATATCATGTGGCTGGAGATAGCTGATCTGCGGCGGTTTCGCGAAGGGCAGGCCTTTCGACCATTCCGTCACAGAGAGCGATTGTTTGATATTCGGCAGGCCGGATCCGCCGCCGCAAAGAAATATTTTCGCAGGGAGAAAGTCCGTCTCGGCGAATTCAGTCAGTGAGAGCTCGACGCCGGCCAGCCAAACCCGGCAATCGTCGGTATAGAGCGCTCCGATGCGGTGCATATCATCCGGCTTCAAGCGGTTAGCGGAATAGTCGATCTTCATTTGTTCGGCAGTCTCAAACTTGACCTGATATTCCTGTGCCAAACGTTTCGTAAACGCCCGGCCGCCAAGAGCGAACATCTTCGTTCCTTCCAATCCCCCGTTCCGTACTACCGCTATATCGGTCGTCCCACCACCGACATCAATGAAGATGGCGCTGAAATCAAGCATGTCTTCCACTTCTACCGAGCGAGCCACCGCGTAGGGTTCTGCGACAATCGATAGCAGATCCAGATCAAGTTCATCAGAAATGGTCTCGATCGCTCCGAGATGGGTCAGCGGGGCGTAGGCATTGAAAACGCTCATCGATACTTCTCGGCCCTGAAAGTTGAGCGGATTCAACACCCGATAGCCGTCAATCCTGACATCAACGATGGCCGCATTGATAAGCTTGATCTCGATTTCCTGTCCCGTTTCCCAGGCGAGCTGCTTCTCGATCCGCTCCAGCGCTTTTTCCTGGACTTTATTGATGATCATCTTGAGTTCAGGCATACCGATCTTGATTTCGGAATTCACCCGCTCATAGTGAACCGTCGTCGTCGTCCCTTTGACGAGCTCCCCGGCGATGCCGATCATGCTTTTTTCAACACGCTTGACTTTCGCCATGGCTTTCGCCCCTTCGATCGCTTCACGGGCCGACCCGATCACCCCCCGGATGTCGGAGACCGCCCCGCTCTGCATATTGCCGACCTTCTGCTTGGCCCGGCCAACACCGATGACCGTGCCGCGTCGATTCTCGTGATCCACGCGAAACACGAGCGCTTTCACGACTTCGGTCCCAATATCGAGAGCTAAAAAAAGCTCATCCTGATTTTTCCACGGTAGGCGGGAAAACAGTCCCATAGACAGCAGTCTTTTTCCCTATTATATCATCGGTTCACCAAAAGCACGGCATTCACATGCCGCCCGTAGGCCTCGGCTTGCACTTGATCCAACAGGCCAGCGCTCGCTCCGTACGCTCCGACGACACCGCCGCCATTCGCAATGCCATATCGCAGGCATTTTTCGAGCGGATACTGATAGAGATAAGCGGAAAGAAATCCCGATCCGAAGGCGTCACCGGCGCCGGTCGTGTCCACTACACCCTTCGGCTCGTAGGTATCGGCATGCCACAACTCACGGCCATCATAGGCCCAACCGCCGTGCTTCCCATCCGTCAATGTCACCACTGCCGGTCCGAATCCCTGCAACGCCTGCACGAGATAGCGTTCATCGTTTAATTTTTCGGCTTGGTTTTCCACGCCTCCGGCCAGGAGCAGTTCGAGTGCCTCGTCCTTATTGAGAAAGAGCGCTGTCACATGCGGCAACAACTCGAGGAGAAACCGCGGGTCTTCTTTCAGGTTATGTTGACCCGGATTGAGCGCGATCCGAGCGCCTGACTCCTCCGCCGCGCGAAGAATGATTCCCAGATTCTCTTTCCACGGACCATTGAGTGCACTGACATACAGCCACTCGTACGTGTGGAGCTTCGCTTCCGTGACACGCAATCGTTCACTCGCCTCCCGATTATGAAAAATAATTCGCTCCCCCGTCTTTTGGATGACGATGATCGCTGAAAGGTCGGTCTGGACGCTCGTATCGACGACGATGGATTCCGTGCCCACGCCCGCGCCCCGGAGCGTGCGGGTAATCCAATCACCGATTTCGTCGGCCCCGATTGTACCGTATACGGCTGCTTCGTGGCCTAGGCGAACGAGCCCCTGTGCCACATTCGCTGCGACACCACCGACGGCTTCAGCCCGCTCCCGGCAGCGAAACTTTCCACCCAGCTCGAAGGCGACTTTGGTCTGCGAGCGAAGATCCTGAGGAGTTTCCAGAATAACACCCTCCTCAGTTGGGAAAAAAATATCTTTTGAGGAAGACCCGATACAGAGAACCCGTTGCATATTGATTTTTTTTGGTGAGAAACGAATGAAACCGTCGTCCACAAGAACTGAGTTAGGCCTTTTGTATCGCTGACCACGACTCATATATCTCCAAGAGGCGATTATACTTAGCCAATCGCTCGCCGCGCGCTAATGAACCGGTTTTGATGAAATCTGCACCGGCCGCCACAGCCAGATCGGCAATGAAGTCATCACAGGTTTCGCCCGAGCGATGCGAAATAACTGTCCGGAGTCCGTGCCGTTTGGCAAGAGCGATACAGTCAATCGTTTCCGTGAGCGTTCCGATCTGATTGACTTTCACTAGAACCGCGTTGCAAGCGTCTTCTGCAATTGCGCGTTCCAAGCGCTTGACGCTCGTAACGAGCAAATCATCACCGACAAGCATGAGCTCCGGTCCCGCTTCAGCCTTGAAGTCTTTCCAGCCGCTCCAGTCCTCTTCATTGAGCGGATCTTCGATCGAAAGGAGGGGGAACTTCCTTCGCCAGTCCTGATAGAGTGCCGTTAGTCCCTTCCGATCAAGAACAACCTTTTCCGGCTCGAGGACATACCGATCATTTTCCTTGTCATAAAAGGAATTGGCGGCCGCATCAATATCGAGAAACACTTCGCCACCAGGCGCATAGCCACTCGCCTCGATCGCCGCGACAATGAGCGAGAATGCTTCGGTATGACCGCTGAGCCGCGGAGCGAATCCGCCCTCATCGCCCACATCGGTCGTATAGCCACCTTTCCTCAACAGTTTCTGGAGGGTATGGAAAATTTCGCTTCCGGCCCGAAGCTGCTCGGGGTAAGATTGGATGCCAAAGGGAACGATCTTGAATTCCTGGACTGAGAGGCCAGAATCAGCATGCTCGCCGCCATTGATTACATTGAACATCGGTACCGGAAATGCCGCGTTTGTATTCTGATAGGGTAAGAGCGTTCCGAGGTAGGCGTAGAGCTCCTGGCCAAGACTCAGAGCTGCAGCCCGCGCCGCTGCAAGTGAGACGCCAAGAATGGCATTGGCGCCAAGTCGAGACTTGTTCTCAGTGCCATCGAGCGCAATCATTTTTTGATCGATAGCGGATTGCTCGGTCACTTCAATACCACTGAGCGCCGCCGCAATTTCCGTATCGATATGCCCAATCGCTTTCAGGACTCCTTTGCCCTGATAGCGGTCCGGGTTGCCGTCACGCAATTCCCACGCCTCATGCGCTCCAGTCGAAGCACCCGACGGAACGCTCGCCTTCGCTTGCGTCCCATCATCGAGTGTCACTGTCGCTTCAACAGTTGGGTTGCCCCGGGAATCAAGTATCTCTCTCCCTCGGATATGCGCGATTCGGGCCATAAACTTCATGAATACGGATTATTCGTGCGACAGACCTATACTATCATGCTCGATAAGCGGTCGAAGGCCGGGCAAATCCTTGCCGGCCATGTATTCAAGCATCGCACCGCCACCGCTTGAGACAAAGCTTATCTTATGGAAGACGCCCGCCGCCTCAAGTACCGCGAGCGATTCTCCGCCGCCAATAACAACATAGGCTTCGCTTTCCAGTATCGCTTCGAGTATTATTTTCGTGCCGAAATCATACGGTTTCTCTTCGAATTTCCCCATCGGACCATTCCAGATAATTGTCTTTGCTTTCTGGATGATCGCCGCATAGAACGAGGCGGTCCGTTTGCCGATATCGAGTCGGGCGGGTGAATCGAAATCCTGTGGCAGAAGCACCTTCTCGGAAAAAGTAATCTTCTGATCAATCGCCTCATTTGCGATCTTCCCGCCGACGAGAACGCAATCATAGGTTTCCTCCAGCGCGCGAATGAGCGGCAACTTCGTCTCGATTTTCGCCCCGCCGATGATGGCGAGAGCCGGCCGGGTCGGATTGAAACGTACAGCATCCAGTCGTTCAGTCTCTTCCAATAGACGAAAACCAGCATAGGCAGGAAGATACTCCGTTACGCCAACTACCGATGCATGCAGCCGGTGGGACACGCCGAATGCCTCATTGATATACACATCGAATGGTGCGGCGAGTGCACGCGCAAACTCCGGGTCATTGGCGGTCTCACCCGGCTCGAAGCGGACATTCTCGAGCAGCAACACCTCACCGGCAACGGCATTGGCCACGGCTATTGAAACGATGTCCCCTCGGCAGGCGGGCACAAAACGGATGTCCTGATCAAGTACGCGTTTGACTTCCGGCACGAGCCGCTCAACTGAATATTGCGGATCAGCGGCGCCATCCGGCCGCCCGAAGTGGGTTAAGAGCGCGACACAGTGGGCGTTCGCCTTGAGTACATAATTAATTGTCTTCAATGCAACTTCAAGTTTGAAGCCCTCCTGCACATGCGCCAAATCATTCAACTCCACATTGAAATCGACCCGAATCAGTACGTTTTTCCCAGTGAGATCGGCCGTGGCTATATTTTTGAGTCGCATAATGAGATTACATGAAATTATTCAACTTGCCGGTTCCGATGGTAAGCATTCAAATTGGCTTTCCCAGCATTAACTGGTCAACTCTCCAAAAGACACTATAGAAACCTGTGTCCAGTATGAGCTTATTCTCCTGTATATTCATGGTAGTCTTACTGAAATAGTTATCCTCGGGTAACTCTGTCAGCATTCCGCAAACCGACATTTGGTTATTCTTAAAAGACAGGAGCTTTGGATCCATAGCGAACGTATATGAATTGTCTTCTCCAGCATTACCAGAAGGGTCGGTACCATGCCGTGCCATCCTCAAAGCGAGGCGCTCATCAATGTAGATCAGAAACATCTCCCCTTCTCGATAGCGTCGAGTATAAAACCGTACATTGTTGCTGCACGCTTTGAACTTCAGCAAAAATCCGTCGAGAACAAGGATGTCGTCCCTATGCACAGGGGCTTTATCGGTGATATATTTTCGATAGGTTTCAAGAGCTTGGAAAGAATCTCCTTCCGGACGACCAGACGAATAGTCGCTATCGGGAAGGGTGGCCAGTATCTCAGGTCCTGCACCAATGGGAGTTTCATTTATTGGTCTAAACCTCTTCACGATATTCTCTGTATACACAGTTGCCTCTTGGCGCACTATCTCTTTAATATCCTGCTCGAAAGCAGCTGCGTCGTAAATGGCAGCCACATAAAGTAAGCCCATAAGCCCCACGTAGACAATGTAATGAACCGCATATTTTCTTAACCGAAGTTGCAGTCCGTGGGCCTGCGTCACTTGATCGGGGCGAACATGTTCGCCCGGTCTGACAAAAAAAGAAAACAGTGTCAGACCTAAATAGCCACTACCAAAAATGACTCCGAGTGCAACAATCAGGAGGCCCCCAAAACCAGAATCCGAGGAAGCCAATAGCAGCACGAATGTACCAAGCACTGGTAACACTATGATATTGGAAAGGAGTAACTTCCCGTAGATATCAAATTTCTGTTGAGTTGCTGGAGAGATGGTCTCAGAAGAAATTTCCGACTGAGGACGGAAGAGCGATTTCCAGACTGCCCGAAGGTAAAGAAGTGGCAAAAAAATAAAAATGAGGAGCGTAAACGGAGGGTATAGAATGGGGCCAATGATATCATTGACCTCATGCATAATAAAAGAATACATGAGAAGAGCAGCAATCAGCAGATGTGCCACTGCTGCAACTACTACAAGAGATAGGATTGTTTTTTCTCTCATAAGTGACTGTATAAATCAGCTACCCATGCCGATGACGCCCACCATGACGCCGATGAGTGCCGTGAGTGCCGTGAGCACCCACGCCCGCATGACGACTTTCGGTTCGGGCCAGCCCTTGGCTTCGAAGTGATGATGGATCGGAGCCGCTAAGAAAATCTTCCTGCCGAAAAAACGCTTGGAGAACATTTGGATAGCGACGCTCCCCGACTCCAAGACGTAAATGAACACGATGATGAAGAGCACGAGCGCCGAATTCGTCAGCATCGCCACGACACCCAGTGTTGTTCCGAGCGCGATTGCCCCCGTATCGCCCATGAAGAAACGGGCCGGATAGATGTTGAACCAGAGAAAGGCCAAGAGCGCACCCGCGACTGCCGCGCAAAAACTCGCCAGGTCCACTTTATTGTGCATGAACGCGATGAGCGCGAAAGAGCTGAAGGCGATCAGGAGTACGCCGCCGTTCAATCCATCCAGCCCGTCAGTCTCATTTGAAGAGATCGCCGCAAACAGGATGACAAAGATGAACAGCGGGATATACCAGAGACCAATTGAGAAATCCCCGATTGCCGGGACATGCAGCGTATCCCAGCCGAGTTTTGCGTGAAACCACCAGGCGCCCAAACTCGCGATAATGATGAGCCACCAGAAACGCGCCAAAAAACGCATCCCCCCTCCCTTATTTGTACCAATGCCGCGAACGCTCATGTAATCGTCAATGAGCCCGAGCACGCCGGCAGTGACGAGCGTAAACAATGGGAGCCACGTCTGCGAACGTTTGAAAAAATCCAAGCGCGCGATAAAATTCGTATCTGAGAAAACGGCCAGCAGAGGAAACAGCCACTCTGATAGGAGGGCAAGGAGGATGACTGTGAACCAGACGATAACGCCGCCCATCGTCGGCGTGCCGGCCTTCCAGGCATGCAGGTTCGAGACAAAATTTAGCGCATCACCCGAGACGCCTTTTTCCTTGATCCGAATCCCGATCTTGTATCGGTACAAGATATGGGTCCATAGGGGTGTCAACAGAAAGGCAAGCAGAAACGCCAGGAGTCCGGTCGCGAGCACTTTCAGCACGTTCATGACCACTGGCAGCGACTGTATCTGGGCGAGAGCGAGATTGTCCATAGGGTCCATTATATCCAATCGAATGACTCGAAGCTCCAGTCGAACATCGATTGGACGCTCTGCCAGCGGTATGGATCATTCAATACGACAGCGATAACCGGGTGCTCTCCGGAAGAGTCGGTCGCGACCGCCAAGAGCGAGTAGCCTGCAAGCGGCGTAAAGCCCGTCTTGGTGCCGACAAGGTTCGGCATCGAGCCGATCAGCTGGTCCGTATTGAATACTTCGTGAACCAACGTCCCATCTGCCGAAACAATATCCGTTTTCTCAATCTTCATGATATCCCAGAGCACCGGATATTCAAGTGTCGCGCTCGCGATGAGGGCGATGTCACGAGCTGAGGAATAGCAGCGACTTTCTTCACCCTCGATTTCAAGCCCGGAGGGCGTACAGAATAGCGAATCGGTCAGACCGAGCTCGGCAGCCCGGGCGTTCATCATTTTCGCGAATCCCGCTTGTGTACCTCCGAGATGCTTCCCAAGCGCAATTGCAGCGTCATTGGCACTGTTCATGAGCGCCGCCTTGAGCAGATTGCGGACCGTCAATTGCTCACCCACTGCAAAACGCACTCCCGGACAATATCCTGAACGCGGACAGCCGATGCGCGTACCTTCAGTGTACACTGCTTCCTCGTCAATCGTTACGAGTGTCTCCAGATCCTTGACTCGCTCCACGACGATAAGCGCCGTAAAGAGTTTGGTCAAAGAAGCAATCTGGCGCTGGTCAGTTGCGTGCCGCGCATAGAGAACCTGGCCCGAATCGACGTCCATGATGACGGACGCATGGGCGGTCGGGACTGACAGCTGAGGCGCGTAGTCGCGCAGTATCGGCTGAAATGTCGTGGAGAGCGACCTGTTTTCAACGAGAAAGGGAACATTCAACGAAAGTCCTGGGACGGGATTCGCCGCTTCAGTCGGAGTGCGGGCTTCCCCGAACCAATCCGGCATGACCGAACCAGTGACGAAAGAATATACGAGTTCCGGACGCTCTTTGAGCGTCCAAAAACCGGCCAGTGCCACGAGTGAAAGAGTGAGGAGGATGCGGATCATGATAGATGCTCTGAGGGGGCGGGTGTATCCGCCTGAAGATCTTGGACGATTCCCATTCGCTCGTCGGTTGCGAGAGCGGTGTAGTCCGGCAACTCTTCGATCCGGGAGAGACCGAGTGACTCGAGAAAAGCGAACGTGGGTCGATAGAGGTATCCGCGCGCATCAGCAGGATTACCCAGTCGGTCGACGAGTCCGCGGAGCAAGAGTGAACGTAAGGTATAACTGCAGTTGACACCGCGGATCGCCTCGATCTCCGAGCGTGCGATGGGCGCGCGATAGGCGATGATCGAAAGCACTTCCAGTGCCGCCTTCGAAAGCGTCCCCTGGAGCGTCGACTGCGTGAAGGCCTCAACGAGCGGCCCCAGTTCTTGCTTAGTCGCCAACTTGAATCTCCCCTCATGCCCGATGAGCATGAGGCCGGAATCTGGCTGTGCCGCATACCGTCCGGCGAGAGCGGCTGCTTCCTTTCTCAGTTCGGACTTCCCCACCTCCAGCAGTTCTGCCAGGCGACTCTCGGCCACCGGCTCTCCGCTGAGAAAGAGGAGAGCTTCAAGTTTTGATTGCGTCGTGAGTGATGTCATACAAATCTTGGTTAGCGTTCTTGAGTCAGCGCGATGTCATGGAATGCCATGCGCTGATCGGCCCGCACAAAGCGCTGTTTCACGAGTTCGAGAATAGCAAGAAAAGCGACAATTACCTCGAGCCTGTCAGACACGTCGGCAGTCATCTGCCGGAAGGAGATTTCCATCCTATTCGCCAGGGTTGATCGGAGTTCCAACATCTTCGCTTCGAGCGAAATAACCTCTTTCATAGACTCCTCTTCGAGCTTTTCGAAGAGTGGTATCTCACCGAGGACAGACTGAAATGCAGCAGCCAACGCATCAGCCGTCAGAGTTCGGGGCGGCAGAAAAATGATTTCTGTCCCGAGAAAACTTTCCCGCGATCGAGACTGTTCTCGGCCCCCGAAACGAATCCCGAGCTTCAGGCTCACGTCTCGGAATTTCCGATATTCGCGCAGCTGCCATTCGAGATCCTCAATTGATTCCTCTTCTTCTTCAGTGAATTCAAGCAACGGCAAAAGCGCGCGTGATTTCAAAAGCAACAAACGAGAGGCCACGGAAAGGAACTGGGCCAGCTGGGAAAGCGGCACTTCTCCCTGCCCCGCCAAGTATTCGAGGAATTGGTCGGAAACCGAAGCCAAAGAAACCCGAGTGATGTCGAGCTTTTCCTTTTCAATGAGCTGTAAGAGAAGCTCGAGCGGCCCTTCGAACTGCTCCAGTCGCACGGCATATGACATAGTTCCAGAGCCATGATAGCATGTCTCATTCATCTCCGGCTAGCCAAAATCCGGTTCAAGTTGAGCGTGTCATGCTGTCTGGTCAGCTGACCGTTTGACCTCTGCCTCGCTTATGGAGTCATCCATCAGAAAGACTGCGAAGCACGCGCCAAAAGCAACCGCACCAACCAGATAAAAGAGGCTGTGAATCGAAAACATGCCGAGGATCAACAAGGAGATGCCAGCGCCGAAAATATCAGCCGTTGGCCGTGCAGTCCGGAAGAAAGCCACAATGTCAGTATCAGTCGGTCCGATCTGCTTGTAAAAATATGAATCGCGTAGGACTTCGATAGCGGCCGCGCCGAGCCGGGTGAGAAAAAGCAATCCAGCCCAAACAAAGAAATCAGTCGAACGCGTAATGCCCACTGCGGTCGTCGCCATTCCCAGGGTGATGAGAGCCACGAACAAGAGTTCTTTCTCGCCCCACCGCTTGTCCGCGATGATACCCAGGGGATACTGGACGAGGACAAATGGGATGAGCATGACAGTGAAGATAATACCAATCCGTTCCCAGCTGAAACCCTGAGCGAGGAGCAAAATCGGTGTGTAGATGATCATAATCGCGTAAAAGAACTCGAGCGTCCACGAAACCACATATATGAGGAGGATGTTTTTTCTCTGAACGACTTTCTTCAGCGTGTCGAGAAACAAAATTTTTGCCAAGCGCGGAGTCTGATGCTGCCGCAAACCGAGGAGTGCTACGATAAAAATGAGCATATACCCGAATGCGAGCACTGTGAAAACTCCGGCGTAGCCGTAGAGTGAGAGTGTTTTTGTAGAAAGTATCGGCGCTAAAAGGAGGCCAGCATTCAGCACCGTCAGATAAAATCCTCTCACGCGGCCCGAGACTTGATCGGTCGAAAAATCTTCAAGAAGCACATCCATGACCGACCAGACCAGATTACTGCAGACCAGATACGCCAAGAGCACGGCTGCTCCGACCCAAGTGGGTTCGCGAAGACTGAGAAAGAAACTCGTACCGATCAGGCCGACCAGCAGGATAGCGAGAAAACGAACGGAGCCAAGACTGTGGACAAGTGGCTGGAGACGCATCAGGAGCCACAAGACGAGGACGAACGCGACTAAGTAGAAACTTCCTACGAGATGCTCACCCGAAATCTGAACAAAGTAGGACGAAAGAATGTAGAGGAGAAAGGCGTCGAGAAATCCCAGAAGAAACGAGAGAAATGAAAGCAGACGGACTTTATTTCGATTGTATGTCTCTCTGGTAAGCGATTTGTTTTTGACAGGCATGTTCTCATTATGCCATAGCTGCCGCGCTCACCCAATTTACTTCAGGCAGCCGGGTAGATATCCCTTGGCCACGGCCGCTTCCGCTGACTCAAAACAGACGAGGTTCGCTGGCTTGATCTGTTTGGCGCAACGCGAAAGCGGCGCATGATATTTATTCGAGTTCCGGCTGCCGACAAACAGACAGGGTTTCTGTTCAGGTCTCTCGCCAGCTGGACCCGCGGCCGACAATACCGCTGTTGGCAACGGAACCTCGACCTGCTTTGGTAACGCTGCCTCCGGTAGTTTTTCGGGAGAAGAAATAACGAGCGGCTCAGTTTCGCTGAGACTTTGTTTCAACCAACCCGCTTGGAAAGAGAGGACTGCGACGAAGAGAAAGGCGGCTCCCACCCAGATTTTCTGGATCCACCACCACCGATTATCGCTACCTGATACTCCTCGATTGAGCCATTCCATAGGATTATTGACACTTGGATGCGAAATCGCTATACTGCTCCCGTATCTCTTTTGAAGGCCTATTGTAGGCCACAACCATAAATATGGCAACTAGAAAAGCTGGCGGATCAACCGCCCTCGGCCGCGATTCCATCTCCAAACGACTCGGTGTGAAGATTTATGGTGGCCAAACCGCTCATGAAGGAAACGTGCTCATCCGCCAGCGTGGCACCAAGTATCATGCCGGCAAAAACGTCGAGCGGGGTGCTGACGACACGCTCTTTGCTCTGACCAACGGCACGGTGGCGTTCGAAGAACGCAAAGTGAAAGCCTTTACCGGCAAGCTCGAAAAACGCATGTTCGTCCATATCGTTCCAGCAAAAGTCTGAAGTTTTCTCTCGAAGAAAAAACCTCACTGCACGTGAGGTTTTTTTAATGCCATTGCTCAGAGATTCTATTTCCGTCGCTTGATGGCCGCTTTAATGAAGGCATTGAAAATCGGATGCGGTTTGAGAATCGATGATTGGAATTCAGGATGAAACTGCACTCCCACGAAAAAGGGATGGACACGCCTTGGCAATTCCGCAATCTCCATAAGGATTCCGTCCGGAGAAGTTCCGGAAAAAACCAGTCCCGCCTCTCGAAGCCGAGCCACATACTCGGGACTCACTTCATAGCGGTGACGGTGACGCTCGATGATCTTTTTCGCCCCATATGCCTGTTCAGCCAGTGTACCTTTTTTGAGTACAGCGGCGTACTCCCCGAGGCGCATGGTACCGCCGTAATCCTTCTGGGCGAGTTTCGCTTTCTGTTCCGGCAAGATATCAATGACGGGATGCGGCGTTTTCGGATTGACTTCAACTGTATTCGCAGACTTCAATTTGGCGACATGCCGAGCATACTCGATTACAGCGAGCTGCATGCCGTAACAGATGCCGAAAAACGGAATTGTTTTCTTTCGGCAATATTCGATCGCGAGGATTTTCCCTTCGACGCCTCGAGCACCGAAACCACCCGGGATGAGCACACCATCGAACCCCGAAAGCTCCCGCACCTTTTTCGCATCCTTTTCATACTCCGCCGCATCAATCCACGTGAGCTCGGGTCGGCGATGATTCACGTAGGCCGCGTGCTTGATTGATTCAATGACGCTGATATACGCGTCAGAAAGAACAAAATCGCCCGTTTTGAAGTATTTTCCGACTATCGCAACTTTCACAACACGTTTTAGGCGGCGGATATCGGACACTTTTTTCTTCCACGGAGATAGTGCCGACTTTCGTGATTTCAGATGGAAGCGCTCCAGAATAGCGTCTGAGAGTGCATCTTTCTCGAAATTAATCGGCACGTCATAGATGCTCTCGACGTCTGGAGCGCTGATAACGGACTGAGGCCGCATGCTGCACGAGACGGCAATCTTCTCTTTGCGGCGCTCGTCGAGCGGTCGCTCGGCCCGGGCAATAATGAAGTCCGCTTGGATACCGGCGCTATTCAAGGTCCGTGACGCATACTGAGTCGGCTTGGTTTTCATCTCGCCGATCTTGTTCGGAATCGGCAGATAGGAAACGAGCACGAAAAGCACGCTTTCAGGATCCTCATTCTTCATCATCCGAGCCGCCTCAAGAAAGAGGATATTCTGGTACTCGCCGATGGTTCCGCCGATCTCAATGATGGTCACATCCGCCTTGGCCTTGTCTGCCGCGTGACGTATCGTCCCAATCACTTCGAGCGGAATATGCGGTACCACCTCAACACATTTTCCATGATACTCCAGGTTGCGCTCCCGACCGATGACGCGCTGATAGACCGATCCAGTCGTCATGTAATTGTCACGCGAGAGCTGAAGTCCCATGAAGCGCTCATAGTTCCCCATATCTTGATCCGTCTCGTATCCATCGGCCAGAACAAACACTTCGCCATGTTCCGTCGGGTTCATCGTCCCCGCGTCAACATTGATGTACGGATCAATTTTGATCGCCGTCACGGTAAGCCCTCGCGCCTGGAGAATTTTACCGATTGACGACGCTGCCACCCCTTTTCCCACCCCGCTCATCACGCCTCCAACGACAAAAATATACTTTCTGGACCGTTTTTGTTTCTCTTTCATAGGGTTAAGATTATTCGATTACAGAGAAAGAGCCGCCTTCGGTGCGAAGTTCGGCTCTTTTTAAGGAATCATGGATACTATTCAGCGACGACGGAAATCGTCACCGTTGCCTTCGCATCACCGGCCTCCAATTTCACCGCGTGTTCACCCACTGTTTTGATCGGATGCTTCAGTTTCACCATCTCATCCACGATTTCGACATCGCTCAATTTGGCTGCCATAACGATATCCTCAGCCGAAACCGAGCCGAAGAGTTTTCCGCCTTCAGCTTTGGCAGTGATTGTGAAAGTCATACCGTCGAGCCGCTTCATCGAAACCGCCAGCTCGGCGATTTTGGCGGACTTTTCAGCACTCCGTTTCGCGAGAGACTTTTCAATGGACTTCACCATACCCGCCGTCGCCAGCTCCGCTAAGCCTTCCGGCAAGAGATAGTTAAATGCAAAGCCACGCTTGACTTCTTTAATGTCCCCCGCCTGACCGACGTTGGCAACATTCGATACGAGAATGACTTTCATATCTTCAGTAATACAAAACTTATGTTCTATCCTAGCCCTTTCTTGTGATTTTGACAAGCGGTGTCACCCGCGGCAATAAAAAAAGCCCGCTGAGCTCCATGGAGTAACAGCGGGCGATTGATGCCGGACCACTAGCGCCAATCGACAATGGCTTCGATGTTGAGGCCGTGCGGTAAATTCGTCTCAAGCGATCCGATGCGCGCAATGGTCGCGATACCGACATGGGCGCCGTTTGTCTGCGGACCGCGGAGAAAGTGGGTCTGACGGAGGATTTCCGGCCAGGACTCGGGCAATATCGTGGGCGTAACGTACAGGATGCGTTTTCCGGAGAAGAGGTGGCCCCGATCATCGCTGGTGCGATGCAAACGGTATTCGGTCGCGGATCCCCGCTTCAGTCGATACAGCCTCCAGCAGACGATGCGGGACTTCTGAACCGTACTGCTCAGTCAACCCCTCCGTCAGCCTTGAAGCAAGGACGGCACCATATTCGCCGTAGCTCACAACGACATCGAAACGCTTTTCTTCAGCGGTCAGGCGACGGACGAGTTCCTGAACAAACATTCTCACTACGCTGCTGTGATCCAGAATGAAGCGCTGGAGAACGTTCCGAACATCGTAGACGGCTTGGTCATCACCGTCACGGCCAACGATGAGCGATTGAACGACCGTGAGTCGTGCCAGTTCGAAGATCGAACGGCATTTCTTGCTTGATGGCAGTCACCATGGAATACCTCCCTTTTGGTCGCACCACTCGAAGCGATGGCGTATCGGATTTCGGAACGTTCGGAACACTATCTCCTTTCGAACGATTAAAGCCCATAGCGAGTTGCCCCGCTGGCACGGTCGGAACCGCTGTTGTTGGAGCGTACCGGTGTTGGTGGGAAGCTGAGTCGGCTTCCGTTTCAGACGCCCCCCAATGCATTTTTCGTAAGAAATTCCTCCCGGCGACAAGTACCGAATGCGGAAAGAATTGACTCCCAATGGGTGTTTCCTCTCTGGTCGCCATGACCATTCTCCTCCATATATGAAACACAGAAACGCTGTGCGCGCCTGGTTAGACGAAATTAAAGAACAAATGTCTGATTATTACATTTATACACCTTTTGTCAACAGTTAGAGACTACAGAATAACAGGCTGTCTCCGAACGAATAGAAGGCGAACTTCTCTTGAAGAGCGATCTGGTAGAGGTCCACAACCCCTTTCTTTGCAGTTTTGTCTTTGAGAAAAGCGTCGACGAGCAGCATCAGCGATGTCCGCGGAAGATGAAAATTCGTGAGCAAAACATCAACCGATCTGAAATGGTAAATGGCGGGATAGATAAACGTCTCAATCGATCCATGAAACGGCTGAAACAGGCCTTTCTGCAGCAATGGTTTCAAGTGTCCGAGCAACGGTCGTCCCCACCGCCACAATTTTATTTCCTGACTGCTTTGCAGCATTCAACCTGATCGCTGTTCCTTCTGAAACCTCACGGACTCGCGATGCAGTTTTCTTGTTTCAAAGTTTTTTTCCGAAAGCGGAGCAAATGTCCCCAAGCCGACATCTAGCGTGATGACAGCACGCCCAATCCCTTTCGTCTCCAACGTGCTGAACACATCATCGGTAAAGTGGAGCGAAGCAGTCGGGGCCGCCACCGAAGCGCCCCTTGTCGCAAACACGGTCTGATAGCGCGCTCGAAGAACTGCTTCGTCCGGCACCCCATCGCCCTCGAGGTAATGCGGGATCGGGGTCCGACCGAACTGCCTCAAGCAATTCGAACAGCGTGCGGTCGCTGACAAGCCGAAAGTAGAATCTCTGTTCCTCTTGCTTTTCAGCGATCAGCCGGCTACTGTCAGGGAAACAGAGCGCGTCGCCGATATGAATCTTTCGATCGACCACAGCTGGGATGAGCCCTTCTCTATTCCATTCATTAACGAGGACTAAAACCTCAATTTTTCCGCCGGTCGGCTTCCGGAGCCAGAGACGCGCCGGCCAAACACGAGTATTATTGAGTACAATCACCGACCCGGCCGGTAGATAGGCAGCGACATTCCGAAAGGTATCGAAGTGCACGGAATCTGACACCGTGTCATAGACGAACAGCCGGGCGCTATCGCGCGGCTCAAGCGGCACTTTCCGGATGAGCTCGGGTGGGAGTTGATAGTCGTACTGAGAGAGATCAGAAAAATGCATATGTCCCACAGTATAGCAAAAAAGAAAAACGGGGCCCGTGGCGCATGGATTACATACGCCCGGTGCCCCATGAGAAGGATGATTCAATCCTGAGAATGGGTTATGGCTAACCAATTCTCGTCCGTCGCTTTCGGTTTGATGGCTTCGGAGCCGATACGACAGAGTGGACACTCGTCCGCTGTCCAGTCCTGGATGCGCCGGCTCACGATCGAGAGCACGGGAAACTCGCCGTACCGTTTAACCGAAACCGCCTCCAAACCTCCGCGATTGATGATGACCGGATTGATTCGGGTAATCTGCGCGGTTGGTGGACAAAACGACGATTCAAGGATAGCCGTGACGGCTTCAGCGAAGCCCGTTCCACGCGTGCAGAAATCCTCGATGAGCAGCAGTTGAGATCGATCAGGAACTGGTTCCATGAGCCTGATCTTGCCGTCCACTTTCGCCAAGGTCAGGTGCGGTTTACCCAGGATTTCGGCTACCGCTCGACCCAATTGCGTCGCACCGTCCGGAATACCGGCGACATGGGTCGGTCGCTCGACATCCGCAATAACGAGTCGTTTCACCAACTGCTCGGCCAGGATCCGCCGGATGTTTTCAGCGGCGAGAAGGATGCGCGAAACAAAGAACCCGTCGCTGTGCAGGCCTGATTTGAGACTCGCGTGCAGACCAGGTTTGATCAAAGCGCGATCGTAATGGTACGTCCAAAATGCACCAAGGACGGTCGCCAAATGAAGAATTTCTTCCGGCCGTAAGCGCCGATCCACGTCAGTCGGCCTGAGTCCAAGAATACCGGCGCGGTCAAGGCGTAGGATATCGATCATAGTTTCCTCCTTCTACCTTTTCAGGCGTTGGCGTACTGACGAATACTCCCATCGAGCGTTTGTGTTTCGGCGCGCGGGTCGGCGGCATAGATGATGCCACGAGACGAATTGATGATCATCCCTTGACCGTGTTGGTCGCGGCCATTCCGAACCGTCGCTTCGATATCGCCGCCCTGGGCGCCAATGCCTGGGATGAGAAGCGGCAGATCACCGACGATTCGACGTACCTCACCGAGCTCCGCCGGATAGGTAGCGCCGACGACGAGCGCGCAATTGCCACGCTCATTCCAATGCCGGGCAACGCGGTAAGCGACGTGTTGGTACAGACTGGCAATTGCTTGCATCTGACCGCAGACATTCAGCATACCTCCGCCCGACTGCTCGAAGAATGCATGTTCAGCCGCATCGTCGATGAGAACCCGAGAATCCTGGAACTCGCCGGCGCCCTGATTCGAGGTTCGGCAAAGCACGATGATGCCCTTGTCTTCCTGTGCGAGGAATGGAGCCAAGGCCTCGCGACCCAGGTAGGGATTGACAGTGATGGCATCCGCCCGGAGTAGCTCAAACGCGGCTTGAACCGAACCGAGATTCGTACTCCCGATATCGCCTCGCTTCGCGTCTAAGATGACGGGAATGTTCGGCGCCGCCTCATGGATGAAGCGGATGATGTCCTCCAAGGCGCTCATGCCAGCCTGGCCATAGGCCTCGTAGAAGGCGACATTGGGCTTGTACGCGCACACAATATCAGCCGTCAGTTGGATAATCCGCTCCGCGAAATCGTACAGACGAATATCGGTATCCGCCTTGCGACGTCTCAAATACTCTGGGAATTGATCGAGATCGAGGTCAAGCCCGACACAGACGGCTTTGCCTTCGGCGAAACGCGCGTGCAAGAGCTCCATGAAATGACGCTTGGACATGGGGTGTCCTCCAGGTTGGGTGTTGATTGGGAATGTGCTATTCTAAGCCAAAAGTTGACTTGATTGGCAGAACCAGCGTAGCGGAAATCACGCTGGACTGTCAATTGTTCCAGCAGGCGATTCTTTCATTTTTTCTGACATGACATTGCTCCTCATATTCGGGTTCGGCTTTGCCACCATCGTACTTGCCACGTGGTTTCAACAGCATTTTCTCGTCTTGATCGATGAATGGCTCGCACTCAGTCTCCCACTCCTCTGCAGTGGTCTGCTCCTCGGATTTTTGATAACCATCGTCAAAAAGCGTATAACCATTCTCCGTTTCCGACGGATTGCCCCACTGTTTGGACTGTTTCTCCTCGCTCTCTTCATCTTCAATACCGAAGCGTTTCTCATCGGACTGCTGCCCGACCGCTCGCCCCTCATCCCTTTGAACGCCTGGGCCAGTGCCAACGGAGCGTTCGCGCTCAGGCTCGGCGAGCTCCTGGCAAGCTTCCTCGTGTTGACTGGAGTCTGCTCGTCACTCGGTCAATTCTTCATGAAGCGTCCACACATCGAGGACCCGACCACCGACGGAGGCTTTCCTTTCCTCGTCAGTCTCGCGATTGGCCTCTGCGCCATGGCAATCATCCTCCATGCGCTCGGCCTCTTTGGTTGGTTGAATCCGACTGTGATCTGGGTAAGCGTTACAACGCTCAGCATTAAAGAGTGGCGTTCCCTCTACTCCCTCATTCGCTGGCTCTTTGGCAAGGCCGAATGGCGCTTGAAGCAAGACTACCCCATCCTCATCATTCTCTCGCTCGGCCTCTTTCTCGGTGCACTCAGTCTTGTCGAGACCGTCCGGCCCGATCCGACCGGTTACGATGACATGACGACCTACATGAATCGGGCGCATATCATGTCCGAACGGCAGGCATTAATGCCGCTTAGCTATCCCTTCCCTTTCGAAATTCTCTCTGCTGCTCTCCGCATTGCCACCACAGACGAAACACTGATGTTCGCAATGGGCTTCGGCGTCTACGCCCTCCTCTTCGGTGTCATAATCATCTACGCCTTCGGTCGTGCTGTTTTTGATCAACGGATCGGACTCATCGCCGCGGTCATCACACTATCAGTTCCGATGGCCAGCGCGCTCGCCATCCGTGAGGTGAAGCCTGACGCCCTGCTGCTGCCGATCGCCACGCTGTTCATCTGGTCGCTGGTCCGATGGATCAAAGAGAGCGAAAACCGCTTTCTCTTCACAGCCCTGTTTCTCCTCGGCTTCGCCATGACGATCAAGCTCACGGCTCTGTTTCTCATCGCTCCACTCGCCTTCGGTCTCATCGTTCGGTTCCGGTTCCGCGGTCTCACCCGTCTTGGCTGGCCCACTTTTCGAAATTGTTTCTTAGCCGCATTCTTCTTTTTTCTCCCGATTCTTTCCTGGACATTGGCGTTCCCAACAATTCCAATGCGACCCGGTGAAGTTCCGTTCAGTCTCCCCACCCTCCCCGCAAAACTTCAGAAATTTCCAGCGGGTTACACCAGCTCTCTCAGCCAAGATATGAGCCTCCTCATTGATCTGACGGACTGCGCTGCGACCGGCAGTCTCGAGGACTTCGCCCGATTCGAAATCAAACGGGGGTCAATCGCGAGTGCCCTGTTCCTACCCTGGGACCTCACAATGAATCGCCAAATCGGTTCGTCCGCTACCGAATCCGGTCCCCTGTTCCTCGCACTGCTCCCGCTCGGGCTTGTCATCGGGTTTTCATTTTTCCGTTCTTTCCGTTTGTCATGGCGCGCACATCCGTCCGTCCTTGTCGTCGGTTTCGCCATCACCTATGGAGTGCTTTGGCTCTGGTTTGCCAAACGTGTACCCTGGTATGGCTATCCCGGCATTGCACTCCTCACGCTGCTCGTCGCGGTCACGGAACGAATGTTTATGGCTCGACCGTTCTGGCATCGGTTCTTCGTCGCGCTATTGATCATCGGACTCTCCGGCCACGCGCTTCTCTGGTTGAAATCTTCAGGGCAATCCGGCCAGATCCGTTACGCTGGCGGCCAGATCGATCGTTTGGACTATCTGGAATTCTCCCTTCCAGGCTACCGGACGGTGACCGACACATTGAACCGCCAGCCAGAAAGCCGCATTTATGTGACCGGCTCACGACTCGTGTATGGCATTCACAACAATGACTGGCGAGCACTTCTTGATACCCGTTTGGATAGTTTCAATTGTCTTGCCCGGGAAGATGATCCCGAAAAAACCCTGGCGGCCCTGCGCCGTCTGCAGATCCGCTACGTCCTCTTCTCGCGCAGCCTCCTCCAAGAGCTCGCCCAAGACTACCCTTCGACGCTCCGAAACAAAGTCGTCCGTTTCACTGACTTTGCCGGAGAACACCTCCGTGTCGTCTGGGGCTCGCCCGACTATCTTATTTTTGAAGTGCCGGCAGAGTCAAAATGAAAGAATGGTGTTTGATGAAAAAAAGATTATAATGAAGTCACAAGGAGCGCCCCTATGGTACTGCCACTGCCCGTCCAGAATGCCAAGAAAACTATCTACTACGACGGCAGCTGCCCGATGTGCACGAATTTTATCGCCCGAATCGATGCCTCTGAGGAAAAAGAACGATTCGCTCCCAAAGATATTAAGCGCGAGCCGCTGCCAAAGCTTTTCACACAGGAACAGGTGGAGAAGGAGATGCATGTCATCGATACAGACGGTCGCGTATACAAGAATGCGGACGCAATTCTCAAGATTCTCGAGGAATACCCGCGTTGGAGGATACTCACCGTCATCGGTGGCTGGCCAATCATACGGCAGCTCCTCCCCTTCGGCTACAACTTCATCGCCGCTAATCGTCATTTCCTCTTCGGTTCGGCCAGCCGGATATATTGGCTGAAAGTAGTCGTCGTTTCAGGTTTGATCGCTTCGCTCTTGCTTTCCGTCCGGCTCTGGACAGCCGGGAGATTTTTTCCGCACGTGCCGGTTTTCAAGAACCTACCTGCCATTCCCCCATCTCTTGAGACCGCTCTCTTCATACTCACCATCGGTCTCTTGACGCTGGTCCTCGTTTCCTCCCGTCCACGAAGATACATCTTTTGCGCGCTCACCCTCCTCGCCTTCTTTGCCCTCTTCGATCAGATGCGCTGGCAGCCGTGGTTCACGCTTTATTTTTGCTTGCTGATTCTGCTCGGTCTCTTCACTTGGCAGTTTAGGGATACAGAAAAACGGTTGGCTGTGCTCAACACCAGCCGACTTGTTGTGGCGAGCGTCTATTTCTACAGCGGCTTACAGAAGGTGAATCTGGTTTTCATGAGCGTTGTCTTCCCCTGGATGGTCGAGCCGTTTGCAAAATTCTTTCCTGGTCCACTCCACGTCCTCCCGATTCTACTTGGCGTCGCCATACCTTTTTTGGAGATGGGTATCGGTGTTGGACTCTTGACGAGACGATTCCGCTCTGCTGCAATGCTCTTGGCGATGGGAATGCTCGGTTTCGTTTTGCTTACGCTCGGACCATTCGGTCACAATTGGAACAGCGTCGTCTGGCCCTGGAACATCGCGATGGCCTTATTCGTCATCATTCTCTTTTGGCGCACCGAAGATTTTTCTTTCCGCGATACGTTCGAAGTGAAGCATTTTCCCTTTCAAAAAGTACTGTTCGTCTTTTTTGTCATCCTGCCGATGTTGAGCTTCTTCAATCTCTGGGATTCTTACCCTTCTTCGGAACTGTATTCCGAGGACAATAGCCAGAGCCCACTCTTCATCAGCGATGCGGTCCGACAGCAATTACCAGATACGGCGCAGCCGCACGTAATCCGAACCGGAACCGATAAATATGTCCTGGACTATTACCATTGGTCGTTCAGCGAACTCAATGTTCCCATCTATCCCGAACCCCGGGTACTCAAAGGCATCGCGCGCGGCGTCTGCGCATATGCCAGCGATCCAGCCGACGTCGTCCTCGTCGTCCAGGGGGAGCAGACCCCATTCAACCGAGACGCGTCCTCGACCTACCGCTGCTTCAATCTGTAAATTTATAACGCTTACGCTGTGGACCTTGGGGGAAGCATCCTCACTTCGTGACGGAAACTCCTGACTCAGCAACCTTCACGCTAAAAAATCATTCTGTGGACCTGGGGAGAATCGAACTCCCGACTCGGCAATGCGAATGCCGCGTAATACCACTTTACTACAGGCCCTTTCAGCTCAAAACTTAGCCAGTATACCGCCTTTTTTAATGAATGGGCAAGGCTGAGAAATGCTCTGATGCTGAGTAGTCACAAGCTTTCGACCGACCGGATATCCTGTTCCAGGACCGAGTCACCCTCACCGAAAAGAAACTTTGTTCGAAATTTTTTTCCATCCAGGAAAAGCGGTAGCCAATAGCGGTCATCCGGCCACATCTGGTCGTAATGGTATCGCGTCGACCGTGAAACCACTTTGGCTGCATCTCTTCCGTCTCTACTGGTTCCCCAGTGAAACTCGTGATGCGGAAGACATGCACCTCCAAAATCATGCCTCGCTCCTTTTCGAATTCGAATTCATGTATCCCCACCGCTTCCATTCCTGTGATGGTGATGCCGCACTCTTCGGTCGTTTCGCGTTTCGCGGCGGATTCTACCGTCTCCCCGTCTTGGACTTTTCCACCGAAGCCGTTCCAGCGACCAGCGCCGAAACCGCGCTTCTTCATACCGAGCAGGATTTCGTCGTCACGAAGCGCTAGGGTGAGCGTCAGTAATTTCCTATTCATAGCGCTAGTATATCATGACCGGCGTACCAATCGGCGCCCACTCGAACACGCGCCGCGCGGGACCCACGCCGAGCCGCATACAGCCGTGAGACACCGGCGTACCGAGATGATTCGCTCCCTCTTTGTAGCCGCCTGGCCATTCCGGCAGCTCATGGATGCCAAACTTCCCGTCCGGCGTAATGGCCTGCCAATAGGGCATGTACAGGCTGTACTGCTTGGACCAGGGACGTGCTGCTTTGTTGTGGATCGCAAAGTTTCCCTTGGGTGTTTCCATACCCCGCTTGCCGGACGAGATGATATAGGCATCGACCGCCTGGCCATCCTCGAACAGTGTCATCACTTGGGTCGCGAGATTCACATCGATATATTTCCCCTCGCCTTGTTTGGCTTGCGTGAAACGCTTGGCTTCTTCGGCCCGAAGCGCAAGATTGCTGGCCGCCTGCGCCGGACGGGACGGCAGAGTGGTAAAGGCCACGGATCCGAGTGATTGATACTCCGCATCTTCATCGTTTCGGTAACGCGCCCGGATACTGAGTCGGTACGGCTTTCCGGGCTGGATAGCCTCCGACGGAAGAATCTCGAAAACGGTTTTTTCGGGATTGTTCTGGTAGACGACTGCAACCGACGGCTCAAATTGAAAGTCAATATAGAAATCCTTCACGGTACGGTCGAACGCCACTCGAATCGGATCCTCAACGCCGAGAATCACGTCTTTCGCCTGATCGGACGGGAGTACTGAGACGAGTCGCGGCAGTTTCGGTCCGGCGAAGGCGAATGAAAATACCGGGGTACGGGCGAAGAGACTGGTCCGCCCTTGCCCGATAACCGCTTGATATGTCGTATCCACCGTCCAGTTTCTCTCTGGCAGAATGACCAGCCGCTTCCCAAAATCGTGCCACTCGGTCCGAAACGGGATGGCTGGTGAGAGACTGATTTTTCCTGTCAAGCTCTGTTCCCGAATCGCTTTCGAGAAATCGATGACCAGCGCATCGCGCGGACCCGACAATTCAGACGACTCCACCGCTGCCCTCACCGGCGCCTGCCGCCAATGCTCAAACGCTCCCCCGCCCAAAACAAACACCACGAGGACGAAAAAAAAGATGGACCAGAACAATACCGAGATTGAACGCGTGAGCGATCTTATACATGAAAAAGGGTTGTTTCGCGTTCTTTGAGCAAAGCGATCAGTTCATCAAAATAGGGTTGGATCTCAGGTGAGAGCGCGACCTTGTCTTTTTTATTCTCAAAGAGCATCTCAAGCGTTATGCCCTTCTCCTTCCAGGTCCGTCCGTTATCGAGATAGATCTTCAGGATCGGCTCGATCTTGTCGAGCGCATACACGAAACGACTTTCCGCGTCAGCTTTCACTGTATAGGCCTGAATCGCCGCGTGCATATCGGGCAATTCAGGAAATTCTTTTTGTAGCCGTTCAGCGGCCTGCCGTTCCCGCTCCGGCTTGCTCGCGAGTAACGCCGTATCCTTAGTATAGAGATAGGTATCGCCCGCGTACACTTCGACCAAATCATGCGCCAAGGCGTACCGCAGCACTTTTTCCCGCTCGAGCGAAAACTTCCCTACATCTAACACATACCAGGCCAGCATCGCCAGACTGTACGAATGCTCCACATCATTCTCCCATCGGTCTGAATTTTTCACCCTGATAACACGTTCCACTGCCTGCAGTTCAGCAAGCAATTTCGTAAACGAAAGGAGTTTCTCCAGCATAGAAAGCTACTCGATGGAAATAACCTGGATGCCGAGCCGATCGACCTCCTCTTTGGAATTGAAAGCGTAGATGTCTTCAAGTTTGAAGCGACTGACTTCGGTCACGCGCTTCTCAAGCTTTCTTCCGGTGTAGGTCTTCGCTTCCTTGTCCCATTCCCGGAGCAAGAGCGTATCGCCTTCGGCGATGTCAAAATCATTCAGTCGGAGCTCATACTTCTTCTTGCCCAACGCCACCCGGTCAAAATATTCTTTCCACAGTTTTTTCTCAACAACAGCCATAGCATATAAACTCATGACCCGTGGCACTTCTTGTACTTCTTGCCGCTGCCGCAAGGGCAAGGGTCATTGCGACCAACGGCAGTCGGCATTGTGGATCGGCGACTGGGGTTCTGAGGGTTTCACCTTTTGCTCCTTGCCTTCGGGACTGACTCCGGCGAACTGCTCTATCGTGTCCGAAGCGCCCTTGTACTCCACCGCGCGCGGTACCGACGACGTGATGCCCGGATGCAGCGGGGTGATCTTGAAGAGGGTGACGAGATACGTTTTCCGCACCGTATCCATGAGCCCCACAAAGAGGTCATAGGCTTCGCGCTTGTACTCAATCAAGGGATCGCGCTGGCCATAGCCCGCGAAGTCCGATGCCCTGGCGCAGATAATCGATCTCGTCGAGATGATTCATCCAGAGCGTATCGAGCGATTGGAGGAGGAGGAGCCGCTGTAAACGGTTCCAATCTTCCTTGCCAATGCCCGTTTCTTTGGCCGCATAGGTGCGCTTGGCCTCGCCGACGAGGTACTTCAGTGATCGCGGATTTCTTTTCCGGTTCGGTTCGCGAGCGATCATCACGGATGCTCTCGAGCTTGGTCCGCGCCGCCTGGTCATCGAGATCCAGCAAACAGATTGTTCGCCTCACCCGACGATATCCGCGACATTCCATTCGTTTTCCTCTCCAGCCGTGTGAAAACCGACGACGCGCTCGAATTCATCAGCCACCAATCCGATGGTCGTGTCGCGGTACTCGGTTGTTTTCAGCCATTCGACGCGCTTCTTGTAGACGACTTCGCGCTGTTTGTTCATCACATCGTCATAGTCGAGCACATGCTTGCGGATATCGAAGTTGTAGCCCTCGATCTTTGATTGGGCGGATTCGATCGTCTTCGAGACCAAGCCGTTCTCGATCGCCTCGTCATCCGGCAGCCCCAAGCTCGTCATCATGCTCTTCATCCGGTCGCCCCCGAAACGCCGCATCAGTTCATCCTCGAGCGAGACAAAAAACTGCGACACGCCCGGATCGCCTTGCCGTCCGGCTCGACCGCGGAGCTGATTATCGATGCGCCGCGCTTCATGCCGTTCGCTGCCGATGATCATGAGTCCGCCGAGCGCCTGCACGCCGTCACCGAGTTTGATGTCGGTCCCACGACCAGCCATGTTCGTTGCGATCGTGACTGCACCACGCTGTCCGGCGCCCGCTACGATGGCCGCTTCGCTCTCGTGATTCTTGGCGTTCAAGACCTGATGCGGCACGCCCTCACGCGTCAGGAGCGCCGCGAGGTATTCAGACTTTTCGATGGCGATAGTCCCGATGAGGACCGGCTGGCCCGTCGCATGGACCTCCTTGACCCGGTTGGCGATGGCCTGATACTTCGCTGCTTCGGTTTTGTAGATGACATCCGCCAGATCTTTGCGGACCATCGGCCGATGGGTCGGGATCTCGGTCACGTCGATCTTGTAGACTTTAGAGAATTCCTCGGCAGAGGTGGAGGCCGTGCCCGTCATGCCAGCGAGCTTGCCATAGAGTCGGAAATAGTTCTGAAACGTGATGGTCGCCAGGGTCCGGCTTTCGCGTTGCACCGCGACGCCTTCTTTGGCTTCGATTGCCTGATGGAGTCCCTCGCTGTAGCGGCGGCCCGGCATGAGGCGGCCAGTAAAATCATCGACGATGATCACCTCGCCGTCTTTCACCACATAGTCGCGATCAAGCGCAAAGATGATATGCGCCTTGAGGGACTGCTCCAAATGGTGAACATACTGCACATTGCCGCTGGCATAGATGTTCTCCATCCCGAGGAGCTTCTCGACGTGGCCGATACCGGCGTCGGTCAGCGTCACCACCTTCATTTTCTCATCGATGATGTAGTCTTCCTCGGCCTGTGAGCCGCGGAACGATGCCGGCGAAACGCTCATAGAGCTTCGTCGATTCGGTATCCGGCGCGGAGATGATGAGGGGCGTCCGTGCCTCATCGATGAGGATGGAGTCCACCTCGTCGACGATGGCGAAATTCAGCTCCCGCTGCACCTTCTCCTCCAGGCTCGCGACCATGTTGTCCCGGAGATAATCAAAACCGAATTCATTGTTCGTCCCGTACGTGATGTCACAGGCATAGGCCTCGCGGCGGGTGATTGGGAGCAGGTTTTCCATCTCGACCGAGACTGCATCCGTATCGACGGTCTTCGGTTCGAAACGGTACGACGCCCCCTGGCCGAGGATGCACGCGGTGGACAGTCCCAGAAAGCGATAGACCCGACCCATCCAATTTGCATCGCGCTTGGCGAGATAATCGTTCACCGTCACGACATGAACCCCTTTCCCGGCTACCGCGTTCAGATAGATCGGCAAGGTCGAGGTGAGCGTCTTGCCCTCACCGGTCTTCATTTCCGCGATCGTTCCGCGATGCAGCACGATGCCGCCGATGAGCTGCACATCATAATGCCGTTCGCCAATCGCTCGCTCGGCGGCTTCGCGCACCACAGCGTATGCCTCCGGCAAGATATCCTCGAGCGACGCGCCAGTAGCGAGACGTTGTCGGAATTCGTCGGTCTTGGCCCGTAAACCCTCATCCGACAAAGCCGCCGTGGTCTTTGCATGGCGATTGATTGCCTCCACCAAAGGCTGAATTTTGGCGATTTCGCGCTCATTGGAGCCGAAGAGTTTTTGGAAGAAAGACATAGTCGAAAAATATGAAAAATGGCTTGAATAGAGCCATTTTATCAGAGAGCCAGCCGAGCGTCAAAGGGCTTGGCTCCAATAATATTGGGTCAGCAACGTTGTCCAACAGTGTCGACCGGAAGGCTCCGCAGCCACTGCTCTTCCATCGCGTGCAAGATACCACCGAGAAGGATGGCAACCATCAGGATGAGTCCGAAGCCATACGCTGCGAATCGAAACCGCCGGCGGAGCGATTCAGACCGCATGAAGATTCGGAAAAGCTCGAGCGTCAGGGCGATAACCGCTGAAAAATAGACCGCCAGGTAGGCGCCCCGAACCGGGTAATCATACGGATTCCACGGCGTACACGCCCAAGCGAATGATGGTGCAAGGATGAGAATCGAAACGCTCAGTGAACGGAGCGCGAATCGCATACGGGGGTTAAAATCGGGCGGCCTCATCGACGACGAGCTGTTTCTTGATGGACCGCAACCCGCGTCGCTTCAGGTCGCGGCTCTTTCCCCGGTTCTTCGCGAGCTGCGCTTCAAGCTCATCAATCGTGATGTCAACCGCGCCCTCGATGCTCTCCGACACTTCTTCGGCACGATACAGATTATGCGGCGTTCGGACCATCACCTCAACGCGGAATTTCCCTTTCTTGTCGCGGATGATTTCCACTTCGAACTGGGTCGCTGGATCGACGAGCTTCTCGATCCGCAACAAACGCTTCTCGATGTATTCGCTGGTCCGTGCATCGATCTCGACCCCTTTTTGAAGAAACCGCGTCATAGGTTGAGGATTACGCATTACACTTCTATGCTATCACACCCCACAAGAAAGGCCTCACGACGTCTGAAAATTACCATCAAGTGTTCGTTTTTCCGTTTTAGCCTATTCCGACAGTCGGAGGAAGAAGTAGTGATTGGATATGATGTGAGTCACTTGGAAGTCGAACTTCCAAGTTGGGGAATCGGCTGGCTAACATCTGGGAGCTAGCGGCCCTGGGCGTAGAGGGCTTTAATCTCGGCGGCGGTGAGGATGCGGCTGTAGAGCCGGACTTCGTCGATGGTGCCGTCGAAGAAGCGCGTCGAGGTCGAATAACTGATGGCGAAATTCTCGGCCACATCAGTCATCGCTGTTCCGACCGGTGTGGTCAGTTCCGTGATGGTTGGAGCGACAACGCCGTTGATATAGAAGACGGGGTCATTCGCTGCTGAGGAGTTGTTGTACGTGACACAGGCATGCGTCCAGGTGTTGAGCGGGGCAGTATTACTCGTTGCCAGCCAGTCCCCGTCCGTCGTGGAGAAATACCGAAGGAACTCAAGACGAATCCCTGGACCCGTACTGTTGTCGATAAAGAACTCCCAACCATTCGTACTCGATGATTTCCGCATGATGTTATCGAAATCGGCAGCCGTCACTGTCTCGGGATAAATCCAGGCACAACTCGTGAGATTGACGATATCATCCATATTGGTGCCTGAGCCAGCCAATATATGATCATTCGTCCCATCAAAATTCACCCCCTGTCCGAGCTTCCCTGGAACCTTGAGCGGGCCATTGGTGAGGGTGCCCGTGTTCCTCGCTCCACTTCTGTCATACGCTGTCGTCGTGCTGTACATATCCTGGGCATTGAAGGACCAGTAGCCTTCAAGCGATGTATCGACGCCGGTGGGGGTAGTGAGGCGATAGAGGTTGGCGATCTCTTCCTGGAGAGAGCGCGGTCATACACCCGCGCTTCATCGAGGGAGCCAGCGAAGGGCACACCGTTGTCGGCTTCAGCGCCGAGACGGAAAGCCACCGCATTGGCCAGGGTGCCGATGTTTCCGATGGTGCCGGTATCGGTGGCGCCATTGGGAGCGCCATTGATGTAAAGCTCGGTCCCAGTCGCGGAGTCTTGATCCCAAACGAAGGCGAAGTGATTCCAACCCGCAGCGGTGAAGGTAGAGGCTGAAGTGACGGAGTACTCATCGACCGCATCCGAGACTTCGCAGATGAGGGCGTCGGCGGCGGAGATGTAGCAGAGATAGCCGGTATCAGCGGCGGTGATGCCGTTTCGTTTGGCGATGATGGTATCGTCGGTGGTGAAGGTAGAGCGGTTGAACCAGCCCGTCAGGGTGAAGTCTTCAGTATCGGCGAAGTCAAGAGTGGCCGTATCGGCCGTGGTGGCATAGTCATCGGTGCCGTCAAAGGTGATGCCTGAGCCAATCTGTCCGGTGGTCCAGGTGGGGCCATTGGTGAGGGTGAGGGAAGCGATGGCGTTGGTGGAGGAGTCAGCGGCGGCGGTACCGGTGTTCTCGTCGAGGGTGAAGTAGGCGGTGAGGCCAGAGTCGAGACGGCCGGTGCCTTGGGATTGGGAGACAGAGGAGTTCACCTTGTCGGGAGCGCTCTGGTCATACAGGGATTTGATCTCGGCAGCAGAGAGAAAACGATTGTAGACGCGGACTTCGTCGATTTCACCGTCAAAGAACTCTGCCGCGGCAGTTTCAATGGCGCCGATACGAAAGCTCGAGGAAGCATCGGCAGGCGAAGTACCGACCGGCGTACTGTGTTCCAGCACCGGTACGGAAACACCGTTAATGAAAAAGGTTGGGTCATTGGCGACGGATGAATCATTGTATTCCACACAGACATGCGACCAGGCATTCAGCGGGACCGCGTCATCGGGTGCAGCCCAGCGGCCGATAGTCGTCCCGAAGCCGACCCATAATTGCAGCCGATTCGGGCTGACAGTATCGCTGAATTCGAAAGTCCCACCCCGTCCCAGCATCATCCTTGGACATGATATTGGCGTACGTGGCCGGTATCGAATCCGGATGAATCCAGGCGCAGGCGGTCAAGTTGGCGATATCGTCGAGACTCGTCCCTGAGCCAGCATTCACATAGTCTGCCGTCCCATCGAAATCAAGTGCTTGGCCGAGTCTGCCCGGTACCTTGGGCGGAGCGCTGACCAGTGTCCCCGTATTCCTCGCTCCGCTTCTGTCATACGCCGTCGTCGTGCTGTACATATCCTGCGCATTGAAGGACCAGTAGCCTTTCAAGCGCCGTATCGACACCCGTCGGGGTACGGAGGCGGTAGAGATTGGCGAACTTCTTCGGCCGAGAGGAGCGCGGTCATAGACTCGGGTTTCATCGAGCGGAGCCAGTCGAAGGCAAACGGTTGTCGGCTTCAGCGCCGAGAGGAAAGCCACGCATTGGAAGGGTTCAGCCGCATCAGTATCCGACGGTGCCGGTATCGGTGTGCGTGCATTCGGTCAAGCGCCATTGAGGTAAAGCATCGGTATACAGTCACCGGAGTCTTGATCCCAGACGAAGGCGAAGTGATTCGAACGCCACAGACATGGCTCCAGGTATTGAGGCTGAGGTGGCGCCGACGTACTCATCGAGCCGCCATCCGAGACTCGAAAAGATTTGAGAGCATCTCAGCTTGATTACTCGATAGCAGAGATAGCTGGTATTTAACGGCGATCATACTGTATCGGCTTTGGCAAGAATGATGGTCATCGTCGGCAGCGGTGAAGGTAGAGCGGATAGAACCAGGCACACGTCAGGGTGAAGTCGTCAGATTATCGCAAAGCAAGGTGGGCGTATCCGAAAGTGATGCATAGTCATCGGTCCCATCAAAGGTCATGCCGGAGCCAATCTGACCGGTCATCCAGGTCGGGCCACGGTGAGGGTGAGGGAAGCGATGGCGTTGGTACTGGAGTCAGCCGCGGCGGTACCGGTGTTCTCGTCGAGGGCGAAGTAGGCGGTGAGGCCAGAGTCGAGACGGCCGGTGCCTTGGGATTGGGAGACAGAGGAGTTCACCTTGTCGGGAGCACTCGTGGTCATAGAGGGCTTTGATCTCGGCGGCGGAGAGGAGGCGATTATAAACACGGACTTCGTCGATGGAGCCGTCGAAGAATTCGCTGAGATAAGTGCGCCGATGACAAGATTGGCTGCAGCATCGACATGTTGCTGTCCCTACCGGCACGTAAATAGCTCCGTAAAACGATACAGACGACGCCATTCATATACAAAACCGGGTCGTTGGCCAGCCGAGGAATCATTGTAGGTGACGCAGACATGTTGACCAGGCATTGATGTGGTTATCCCCCAGTTGGCCGTGAGCCAATTCGCATTAGTTCGTGGTAAAACTTCAAAATAGTATCCAGAGCATTCCCGACTAGCCACATTGCCGTAATCTGAAATGACCAGCCACGCCGATCTTGAATTACTTGGCAGCAATTTGAGCCCGAGGTAATAGGAATTGACTGTCCGGATAGATCCAGGCGCAGAACGGATAGGTTCACTAGATCATCGATGATAGCGGCTGATCCCGCATTCACCATAATCAGCCGTTCCATCAAAATTAAGCGCTTGGCCAAGTTTGCCTGGCACTTTTGGCGGGCCGCTCGTCAAGCGTCCCCGTGTTCCTCGCTCCGCTTCTGTCATACGCCGTGGTCGTGCTGTACATATCCTGGGCATTGAAGGACCAATAGCCTTTCAAGTCCCGTATCGACGCCGGTGGGGGTAGTGAGGCGATAGAGGTTGGCGATCTCTTCTCCTGAGAGAGCGCGGTCATACACCCGCGCTTCATCGAGGGAGCCAGCGAAGGGCACACCGTTGTCGGCTTCGGCGCCGAGACGGAAAGCCACCGCATTGGCCAGGGTGCCGATGTTTCCGATGGTGCCGGTATCGGTGGCGCCATTGGGAGCGCCATTGATGTAAAGCTCGGTCCCAGTCGCCGAGTCTTGATCCCAGACGAAGGCGAAGTGATTCCAACCCGCAGCGGTGAAGGTAGAGGCGGAAGTGACGGAGTACTCATCGTGGCATCCGAGACTTCGCAGATGAGGGCGTCGGCGGCGGAGATGTAGCAGAGATAGCCGGTATCAGCGGCGGTGATGCCGTTTCGTTTGGCGATGATGGTATCGTCGGTGGTGAAGGTAGAGCGGTTGAACCAGCCGGTCAGGGTGAAGTCTTCAGTATCAGCGAAGTCAAGGGTGGCCGTATCGGCCGTGGTGGCATAGTCATCGGTGCCGTCAAAGGTGATACCTGAGCCAATCTGTCCGGTGGTCCAGGTGGGGCCATTGGTGAGGGTGAGGGAAGCGATGGCGTTGGTGGAGGAGTCAGCGGCGGCGGTACCGGTGTTCTCGTCGAGGGTGAAGTAGCCGGTGAGGCCAGAGTCGAGACGGCCGGTGCCTTGGGGGGTGGCAATGGAGGTATTGGTTTGCTGTCCGGCCCGAGCGGAGAAATACCAATAGCCAGCCCCCAACCCTAGGAGAATGGCGATAATCCCTAGCCACTGCCATGTACGGCCGCTAGTATATGTCATAGAGCTAGACCCGTTAGAGACAGGAAGCGTTTCAATCGATTCTTTAGGTAGCGTTTTCCCATACCAGTCTTTAGGTACTTTTCTCGAGTGAAAGCATCGTGCACATCGATACAAGCTTCATAATAAATGATAGCAAATGGACCTCGGCCGTTGGTAGATGATACTTTTCCAGCAGCATGCTCATTGAAACGCTTCCGCATGTCTTCGGTACAGCCGGTATACCATTTTCCATCCTTTTTGCTTTTGAGCACGTAGGTGTAAAACATAGCTGTCTCTAACGGGGCGAGGCGATGGCGAGGGCGCCTAAGATGAGGCCGATGTATTGGTAGGTACGATACCGAGTGAGGGACATGTGAGGTGAGGGATGAGGGACTAGGGGTGGAGAACAAGAGAAACAGGTTCCCAAGCGAGGGAGTGTGTTGGTTCTAGTTTATCATCTTATCGAGAACGCCACATCCTCCCCACCCCTCACTTTCCACTGTTTCGACGTATTCCCACGGTCGTAGGAATAATAGAGATTACATTTTGTATGAGTATGATGAAAAACTCAGAGCCCGGTCAAAAAAATCTACCTAGAGCTGGCCACTGTAAACACTCGAGAGGCCGGACAAGCTGGAGAGAATAAACGGCACCGCGAACATGAGTACGACCAGGGGCAAGAGGACAACGGCGAGCTGCATGATGAAGCTCCAGAGCATGTACTTGCGCGTCTTCTCCACAGCCGCGTGAATGAGCTCAAGTTTTTCGTCCTGCGCTTTGATGGCAGACAGGAGAGCGGATTCATCCATAAGGATAGATAGCGCAATAGACTTACTCACTTATTGTAGCAGCATCGAGCGCAGCCGATGGCAGATTCGATTCACCCCCTCCCAAGCTGGGTTCAATTGGCGTAATTTCTGGCAATGGAATATTCAGCGGTTCGATCGGGAGCGCGTCGGGGCCAGCCGGCGGATCAATGGGCGGCGGTAGCAAATCTAGTGGGAGTACCAAAAGTAGCGGCTCAGTACCATCGGACGGACCCGGCCCGCTGGCATCCGGAATCGTCTCCGCTGACTTCACAGCCGGTGCGCCGCCAATTGTCAGGGTCAGGTCTGGGAGCGCCGCCTCATCATCCCAGCCCGGATCCGTAGCTTCATACGGTGCTTGCCAAGCCAAGAAGGTGAAATGGACAATGCAGGATACACCAGTATCGAAAGACGCTTCCGCTGGCAGAGAAAAGATGAACTGCCACAGTTCGTCGCTACTCGGTGAGAGCAGGCTTCCGTTCACTACTCCAATACCCGCCACACTGCCGGCATACGCGGTCGAGCCAGCACGCAACGCCGAAATTTGGAGCGCCGCGCAAACACCCGCATCGCCCGTAGTTGAGACAATCGAATGGTACCGGAAGGTATTCGCGCCCTGATTCTCGACCGTGCCGCCATACTCGACGCTGCCGCCAGCAATGATTTCTGCCGGTGCGACAGGATTGCCAACCGCCCCGATCGCTGAAAGATCGATACTCCCGCCATTGATCGCGTTCATACCGGACAACGCCGAAGCCGTGTAGAGTGACCACGTATCATGCACCACCATGACCAACACAAACAACCCGACAATGCCCAGGGAAACGGTGCCAAGCGGGCGATGAATTGTATGTTTGTTTTCGGGCATAACGATTTCGGACGACTAGACGATTTTCCGCCGCCGAATCGGGGCGGGTGGCGGGGTGACAGTCGGGCGAGGCGGCGCGACCGATCCAGCATAGACGGTTTGGGAGAAATTCACGTTTTTGACCTCGGCAACGGTTTCAGCGGCGATCGGCTGGCGGCGCTGTCGCAAGAGCCGCCTGGCTTCAGCGGCGATGGAAATGAATTCGCTCAGGATAATGAGTGCCGCCGGCACCACGATCAGCCAGATGAAGCCCGTCTTGGTCTGGGCATAGGCCACGGGATAGCCGAGGTATGGAATCGCGAGCAGCGTTTTGCCGACGATGTCTTGACGCGCCACGGTGACAGGATCCGGATCCTCATTGGCATCGCCTTGAGTGAGGAACGTCTGACCGGTCGCCGTGTCGCGCCGCTCGATGATGCGGTGGGTGACCGACTGCTTGTCGCTCGTCGCGACGGTCACGATATCTCCGACCGCGTAGGCGGGCCGCGCCGAGACGAAGATGAGACTTCCCGTCCGAATCGCCGGCTCCATCGATCCGGACCGGACCGTGAAAAGCTTGATCGTGTTCGGTAATGGCAAGAGCGACGAGGCCATCACCAAGACGAAGCCGATGACGATGACCGCCATGAGTCCTTGCACGATGGAACCGAGGCGCTTCAGCATAGGCGACGGAAAACGTTATGGCGCGAAGGGTGTCGGGTTATTGCGATGTTGTTCGACTTCGAATTTGATATCGGCTTCGAAGATGTCGGTCTGCGCCTCATTCCCGGTCGCGATGGGCAGATTCCAGCCGATACCGAAGTAGTACGTCGTCGATGCGGCCATGCGGCCGTCTTGAGCGAGGCCATTACAGAGCGTGTAATTCGTGTGTCCATCTGGGATCGTGCAGCCATGCGCCACGTAGGCTGCCGCCAAACCCTGCCAGATATTATGCGTTTCGCTCGGAGTATCCACCGCGCCTGGAGCAACCAGTACCATCTCATCACCCTGTTGGATATTGTCACCCTCGCCGAGGTCGGTGCCCTTGCCTTGGAACCCGGGCGTGGCACCCTCGTCCAGCCAGATCGAGAAATTCAGGTTCTGGCGCAATTCTCCGAGTCCGACGCCAGGGTACCGCGCAGTTGCCACTTTCCGCCACCTGCTCGGAACTGGTGCAGGTATTGTCATCATCGGCGGTCACGTTGACCACCATCCGTCCCCACGCATCATTGTTGTAGACATGGAGCGACACGGTATCCTCGCCCACATCCCCTGGTTTCACATCATCGAAGTTGAAGAATTTATGCACACCGTTCTGGAGGTCGGTCAGATCCCACGTCCCGTCGCAGGGCTGGCCCACTAATTCGCCGCTCACCGACGTCGGGCATTCGAGCAGATGGACATCAACGGCATCGAGAAATGTCCCGAGTGAATTCTCGGTCCCGAGATCCGCAAACGAGATCTCGGTCGAGGCGCCGGTCGCGAAGAAATCATAGGTATGCAGACTCCAGTCGATTGATCCGCCGCCCGCGCTCGACAATGTGTCGAGCAGCAAGCCGTTTGCCTTCACCTCGAGTTCATTCTCCGTCGCGGCGGTATTGGGCCGCGGCGCAAACTGGAAGGAGAGACGGTATTTCTTGCCCGCGACAGTCGGGATGGACTGCGCGATGCGAATGGAGGCTGGTTCACCACTCAAGGGATCGCTCGGACCACCCCAATCAGAATCAAGTTCCGTATACTGGTCGCCTTCGAACGCGGCGCCCAAGACGCCTTCATGGTATTCGATCGTCGCGACTGCCGGCTTGCCGCTCGGATCCACCCACTGCACGTCCCATACCAGGCCGCTCGCACCGTCAGGAAACACCTCCCACTGGTTCGGGTCGGTCACTTCCGGATTCTCAAAACCGCCGTTGACGATGAGATTACTGCCGACGGCATGACAAGGCGCGCCTTCGAGCGCCCAGACACCGCCGGTACAGACCAGCCCATTATAGTGCGACTCGCTGTCGACTTTCAGATCAAGCGCTCCCGCGGTGAAGAGATTGCCCGTCGAAGTCTCGGTATCCGAGAAAAACGCATAGGTTCCCCCGCCGACCGCGGCCGCCGCGGCCAAGATGATGAATGAGCTTTTGGCTATTTTCCACATACGCTTTCGATTTAGGATTATTCCCTCCGGCCCCGCAACCACGTCCGCGCTACGGTGATACGCCTGTCACACTCACTCCATCGATATACGCATGATTGGTCCCGTTCGTCCCGACGAGGACAAAGCGGACTTTGACACTTGGCTTATTGTCAGCCGCAGGCGAGAGTGAGAACGTCTTGGTCGTCCAGCCCGACTCGCCGATGACGGTCTCGAGCGTGGTCCACGACGTTCCGCCATTGACCGAATACTCAACCGTCAGCGTTTGGGGATCGACGGCACCGCCCGTATCGTCTGTCTTACGGTCATACTTGAGCACGATAGTGTGATAGCCGAGCGTGCTGAAGCCCGGGGTCACGAGCGACTCGGTGTGGCCGTTCGAACTCGAGGCATCGAGATCGGCATTCTTGGTACACTCCCGCTTCTCTTCATCTTTGTCATCGTCATACCCGCCTCGATTGGTCCACTTTTTGTGCCACGAACGTTCGTACTCCTTGTCTTTGGATTTCACGCACTGGTTGAAGTCCTCAGAGAAGAGGGTCGAAGTCGTCGTTTCCGGCGGCTCCTCGCCGCTGCCACCGCTGCACAGGAATGAATTGTTGCGCGACTGCGCTACCGTAAAGGACACATCCGCCGTGATACCATCGCTTTGAACATGATTGCCGACGGGCGCGCCATCACAGGTGAAGCCTGTTCCACGGACCAATGGGCCGTTGGTGCTCCCCGCCAATTTTCCTTTGCCATCTTGCGCTTTCGGCGCCCCGGCCAAAATGCCGAAACACCAGGCCTTGCCGATATACTTTGTCACCTCTGGCGCCAAGGGCCCCGATCCGCCCCAAACATTGTGTGTAGAATCCGCCAGTGGCCACAAGGCACCGTCAAAGATATCTTTCGCCAAACCTTCCTTGAAAATCGTTTCTCCGCTCTCATACACATTGTCGCCATCGTCCGCCCAGAAAGAGAAGTACAGATGGTTCTGCAATTCGCCGTCATTGGCGCCAGTGGTCGGATCGACGGACACTTCCGGTTCGGGCTGACCATTCTCCGGCGTCGATTGGAAATCAATCGCCATGCAGCTCCAGGCCTTGTTATTCAAAACATGCAAGGAAATCGTATCCTCGCCGATATCCCCCGGCTTCACGTCGAGAAAATTGAAGAAGAGTTTGCCCGCGAGCTTGCCGAGTTGCCACGATGTCGCCGGACTGGCAACGAGTTTGCCGTCATCATTCGTGACATAGGATTCATTATCGACTTTCAGCTCGATCACGCCCGAGGCAAAGGTATTGCCGACAGACGTCTCTTGGTCGACGAAGAAGGAGTACGTCCCCGCCCCGGCGGCGGTCGCGACCAGGAGTACCGTGAAGAGTCCTTTCGTTATCTTCCACATACGCTACCGTTACAGTTTATTTCGGTTTCCCCCGTGCCACCGCCGGGATTGTTCCGGCGGATGGCATGAGGCAAAGATCATTCAGATTAGTTCTCGAAGTCGGTCGTTTCGCCGTTGAATTCGACCCAGTCCACGAAGCTGTTTTCACCAATCGGACCAGGGTGGCCCACCCGCACGCCGAGGAAGGAGTCGGTTGAGCGCGTTTCCGCGCCAGGATAATCGGCTAGGATCTGATTCCAGGTTTTCGGTGTCGTACCAGGCTGCACGTTCGGAGCCGGCCAATTGGCGCCGGAGTAGGTCCACAGGGCCGTGCCACCGTTGATAGCATCCACGGTCGTCCACGTGTTGACGACTACGCCGGTCGGCACCATCACGAGACGGCGCTGAAACGTGTCGCTATTGTTGAAGTCGATATTGAAGTGGAGGAAGGGCGTCTCGGCGGAAGCTGAGGCGTCATAAATCCGATACTTCAAAGAATTAATATTAGCGAGCTTCACATCCTTGTACTTGTAGGTCGCGATGTTGTAGCGCGGATTGATACCAGTATCTAGGGTCATCTGTGCCGCGCCAACCGCTTCCGGACCAGCGACGATGTTATTCACGCCGCCGGTTCCGCTGAATTGGTTGAGCGTCATGACTGTGTCGTTGGTGTCATTGTAGAAGAGCCACTTGTTCACATTGCCGATAACATCGCCAAAGCTCTGGGCCAGATCGACCCGAGCGAACTTCCACGATGCCGCTTTGGCCGACAAAGGTCGGGAGCGAAGAACAAAGAAAGCCGGGATTATTGCGAGTCTGCACGGCATAGAACGAGACATCCGCGAGGATACCGTCGGTCTGCGCGATGTTATTGTTGCCCGAGCCGTTGCAGGCATAGCCAGTACCGCGGACAAGCGGTCCATTACTCCCGGTCTTGCCCAGCCCGTCTTGATTGATTGGCACACCGATCAGGGTCCCAAAGCACCAGGCCTTGCCGACATAGCGCGTCGAGTTGCCGAGTATCGGCGTCCCGTTCAAGGAATCCGCGACCGGCACCCAGACGCCATTCAAGAGATTGCTCGCGGTCCCGACCCACTGCGTGATCTGGGACTCATCCGCCTCATAGACATTGTCCCCGTCGTCGTTCCAGAACGCGAAGTTGAGGAAATTCTGCAATTCTCCACCCTGTGCACCATCCGTCACGTCGCCCGCGTCGCCTTCCGGTTCATTGATGCCGTTATCCGGCTTGGCCGTGATGGCTGCGGTCATGCAGGCGTAGGCGTCATTCGTGCCCGGATGAAGCGAGATAGTGTCCTCGCCGATGTCGCCAGGCTTCAGGTCGCTGAAACTGAAGAACAGTTGATTGGTCACATCCGACAAAGCCCACGAGTTCGTCGGGCTCGCCACCAAGACACCCGCGTTATTCGTCACATAGCTCTCATTGTCGATCGTCAAATCGATGTCTCCGGCCGTGAAAGTGTTACCGGTCGACGTTTCACTGTCCGAAAAGAACGAATATGTCGCTCCGCCCACCGTAATCGCTACCGCCAGTACGACGAGACTGCTTTTCAGGATTTTACCCATATGCGCGCTTACGGATTATGAACCTCTGATCCCGCGCCACTCCGGGACGATCCCGGAATGACGCAAGGTGAGAAGCGGCTTCTCCCCTCCCAGAAGAAACTCTCAGAAAACCTAGACTCGGCTGCCAAGAGAACTACAACTGCTGGATGTACAAAGTTCGTAATTCGCACGTGACGTTTCACCGGCTAGACATTATTGTTGCGGTACCGTATCGCCGACTTCCGGCGTCGCATTCCGCTGAACGTGCATAGACAGGTTAGGATTTCCCGCCAGGATCACTCAGAATAGACCTCGGACAACGTATAGACACCAGTGGTAAGTAGCCATGTGACGTCGCATTACCTGTCAATACCACAGATGAGCGCCTGGGCCCATCAGCTGTAAGTGTGAAGTCAGCGTCAACGCCTACGATTTCTGGCTGGAAGTAACAATCTTATCAAGGTCACTCGTACGCTGTTTCGTCTACACCCGCGGAGTGCAGAGGAAGTTCGGGTTGTTGCGGAACTGCTCGACCCGGAAGGCCACGGTCGCTTCGAACATGTCCGTCTGGACGATATTCCCCAAGGTGGAACCATCACAGGTGATGGTGTTGAGTGGGAGACTCACTACCTGTGTCCCCGCACACCAGGCGAGACCGATGTAGTTCGTCACACCGCCGTCGATCGGACCGACCGCCGGGAAGGTGCTGGAATCGGCCAGGGTATAGGTCTTGCCACCGAGCACATCGCTCGCGGGACCTGACTGGTTCGAGAAGAGGAGCGGTTCCACTTCCTCACCCTGCCACACATTGTCACCTTCACTCGCGTCATTGTTCCCTTGATCTGCTCCGAATTCTGCCAACCGGGGTCGATTACCCTGATCGAGCCAGGCCGCGAATTTGACGTTTTGCGCCAATTCGCCGTCCAAGAGGTCCGCATCTGGCTCAGCCGACCGTATCGAGCTCCGCCACTTCGGCGTCTTCCGGCTCCGTGACCGTCACATCGTCGTTCTTCGTCAGCGTCACATCGATACAAGCCCAGGCTGGGTTGTTGTTGATGTGGAGCGAGATGGTGTTCTCTCCCTGGTCTCCCGGCTTGATGTCGGAAAAGTTAAAGAACTTTTGGGCGCCCAAATCGGTCGCCGCCCAAGTACCGTCACAGACGGTCCCCGCCGCAGGATAATGCCCGGCTGCCGGTGTAAATCCGACTTCTGGCTGCCACCAGTAATTCCCAATGGCTTCGTCGGGATTCTCCACGCAGACCATGTTGTTATAGTGCTGCTCGCTATCGACCGTCAGGTCGATCGCCCCGGCGGTGAAGGTGTTGCCGGTCGAAGTCTCGGTGTCCGAGAAGAATGAGTAGGTCGCTCCGCCGACGGCCACCGCGACCGCGAGAACCACAATCCGCTTTTCCAAATCTTTTGCATATGGTTTTACTATTTGTTTACGACGTTCTTCTCTCAGCCTGACCCCGGCCGCACATCGACCTGTCCGCTGCTCTGAATGTTTGAGTCAGAGCCAACGGATCCACGCAGTTCTCCCGCCTCGCTTCTTGAGAATCCGTTCAACTGAAACAGGGAACGGGTTCCGATAGAATCGGATCGAGAGAAAGGGGTATCGGTTTGAGAGGAACGTTTTCTGTCTGTCTCTTTGTTTTCGCTTTCTCGCACTCGACCGGTGCATTTCTATTGCGGATATAAGAAGTCACAAGCGCCCTCCTTGCTCTTGTTGACTTTGATTTTTATGTTTCTTCTCCCTCGATGATTTTTTCGAGCTGAGAAGTATTGTTTGCCCTCCAACAAACGGCTATCGCTTACAGAATAGAACGAACTGAAAATAAGTCAACACGGAAAAAATATTTCTGACGCCTTCAGCCTCGCGGCAGAATACAAAAATAGTACGCAATGAAAAAAACTGGACGTTCAAAACCCGACGAGCTGTACTTCCTCGCGTAACTGGACACCTGAATCGGTTCGGACCCGTTGTTTCACCAGACTCGCCAGCATGATGACGTCTTCGGTCGTAGCGGTGCCCGTATTCACGAGATAGTTCGGATGGCGCGGACTGATCTGGGCGCCGCCGACTTTCTCGCCGCGCAGCCCCGCGCGATCGATGAGCCAACCGGCCGGGAGTTTGCCGTCTTTCGCCGCCATTCCGGTATCCTGGGCGAATTCCGTCCGAAGTGTCTCGTCCACGACCGTCGGATTCATGAAGAATGATCCGGCACACAACGCCTTCTGCGGATGTTTGGCTTCGCGCTTGGCCAATGTCTCCTCTGAAATGCGATGCAATTCCGATGCGTCGCCCTCCGCGAGACGCAGCTGCGCTGAGAGGATGACGAATTCCGGATGCGTTTTGAAAAAGCTGGTCCGATACTGAAAGTCGCATTCCGACTGGGAAAACTCTTTCAATGCTCTCGATTTGCGATCATAGGTTTTCACGTTGACCACCCGATTGCCGATCTCCATCCCGAAAGCCCCAGCATTGCCCGCGCAGTGCGCCGCCCACAGACCCCGGGATGCCGGCGAGCCGCTCCAAACCGGCGAGACCATGACTATTGACCAGCTCGACGAGCGCAAGCAGATTCGCCCCCGCATCAGTGTAGATGTCCTGACCCGCGATCCGCGACGCGGCATTTGCGACCCGGATCACAAGCCCCCGGAAACCACGGTCAGCGATGAGGAGATTGCTCCCGCCAGAAAAGACGAAAGTCTTCAGTCCATTGTGCTCCGCGTATTCCAGCGCTTCGATGAGCTCCGGTGCCGTCGTCACGGAAACGAAAAAATCGGCCGCCCCGCCGAGGCGGAAGGTAGTAAACGGCGCCAACGGGACCTCTCGTTCGATGGATAGCATTCAAAATTCGGAAAACGGTTTATTTCTGCAGGATGGCGGCGGCGATTTGCCAGACATCGCCTGCGCCCATGGTGATGATAACATCCCCGGCCCGCATCTCGCGAACAATTTTTTCAACAAGCGCCGCGCGGTCCGGCGCATATTCGGCTTTCCCGGGCACGTATTGATTGATACGGTCGACCAGATCCAGTCGCACTGACGCCGCCATGCTGCTCGCGGGCACTGCCATAGATGTCGAGGATCGCGACGCTCTCCGCCCGCTCAAAACTGGACGCGAATTCCTCCAGGAGCGCTTTTGTCCGCGTGAACGTATGCGGATGAAAGACGACCAGAAGACGATTGTCCGGATACAAGTCATGAAAGGCGGCCAGGGTCGCCTGAATCTCGGCCGGATGATGGGCGTAATCGTCGTAAACCAAAGCACCTTTTTTCTCGCCGAGGTATTCGAAGCGTCGTTTGGTACCAGAAAAGGCGGCGATCCCTTTCCGGACTGCCGTGCTGTCGAGTTTGAGGTGAAGTGCAACAGCGATCACTGCGAGTGCGTTTTCAACATTGTGCCGACCGGCGAGCTGAAGACGGAACGGGCCGAGCCGTCCGCCCGCATATTCGACCGAGAACTCCTGGAGCGCACTGTGCTGCCGCTCTGCTTCCGGAAGAATTCGGTAATCCACGGCGCGAACACTATTTCCCTCAAGAAAACCATAGGTGTACCGCGGCGCTGACGCCGACCGCGAAAGAAATTCCGCCCGGGCATGGTCGCCGCACACGACGAGAAATCCATGCTTCGGCACCCGCGCAATGAAAGCTGAAAAGACCTTTTCATACGCATCGACTGTGGGGAAAAAATCCGGGTGATCCCAATCGACGCTCGTAACGATGGCACCGAACGGATGATAAAGCGCAAGCTTGTTCTGGTACTCATCTGCCTCAATCACGAACAGCGGGCCGCGGCCAGACAACGCGCTTCCGCCCCAGGAGCGGATCTCACTTCCGATGATCGCCGACGGATCAGTCCCTGCGGTACGGAGGACATCGGCCAAGAGCGCGGAGGTCGTCGTTTTACCGTGCGAACCGCAGACCGCGATGGTCATCCGTTCCCGGGTCAGCGCTCCCACGGCTTCCGGATAGGAATAGAGGGGCTTCCCGCTCGCTTGCGCGGCCGCGAGTTCAGGATTATTTTCCGCCGTATACGCGGTCGAATAGACAAACACGTCGACTGTCTTCGGCAGATTCGCGGGATCAAACGGCGTTTTGACCAGAATCTTGAGCCGCTTCAAAATGGCATCCGTATAAAAGACTTCCGCCGTATCCGAGCCGGTGACTGTTTTTCCGAGACCCGAGAGCAGCTCGGACAACGCCGCCATACCCGCTCCCTTGATTCCGATGAGGTGCCAGCGGCGATACTCGAGAAAGGCCATAGTCGATCAATAGAGCGAGATGAGTCCGCGCGCGATCATCGTTGCCGCATCCGGATGATAGTAGAGTTTGCGGAAGGTCTCGCCCATCGCTTGGGCTTTTTCAGGATGTTTCACAGTATCCGCGAGTACTTCCATCAGGATATGGCCGCCCAGATTCGCTTCCTCGATAACCACCGCGCCACCGCGCCTGGATATCTCATAGGCATTTTGCCGCTGCTCATCATTCGCCGCTGTCGGAAGCGGTACAAAAATCGAAGGTTTCGCCCACGCCGCGAGCTCGGCGATCGTCCCGGCACCGGCGCGCGAAATGACGATCGTCGCCAGCGCATACGCGTCCGCGAGCTCATTGCCCGGAAGGAACGGGAGTGCAATATAGCCGGATCCCGGCTTCACGCCGAGCGTCACAGCCTCCTCTTGGACGGTCGCCAAGTGCTGCTCCCCAGTCAGATGTACGACCTGATAGCCCAGCGCCAGGAGTTCCGGCATCATCCGGACTACGCTCTGATTCAGCCGACCCGCTCCGAGACTACCGCCGATGACAAGAATTACCGGCCGATCCGCCGTAAAACCGAAGCTTTCGCGTCCCCGCGCCGCATCGCCCGCAAGAATCTCGGCGCGAACGGGATTGCCGGTCAGGGCGAGCTTGTTCGCTGGAAAGTAAAGCCGCGTCCGTTCATAGGCGATAGCGATACGCTTCGCGAAGCGCGCGACAAAGCGATTGGCACGACCCGCAACGGCATCCGAATCGTGGAGAAGAATCGGGATACGGTACAGGGTCGCCGCCAGAGCAATGGGCACCGATGCCGCGCCCCCTTTGGAGAACACCGCATCCGGCATGTACCACAGGAGATGCCACAGCGCCTGGACAAAGGCGATCGGCAACTTGATCAGATCGATGAAATTCCAGACCGAAAAATACCGCCGCCATTTGGCAGTCAGGATGAACTTGCACGGGATGCCCGCATCGCGCATCGCGGTCACTTCAAAAGGTCCGCGGCTGCCGATGAAGAGAAACTCGACATCACCCTTCATCTCTTTTTCGAGCGCCCGCGCGACCGCAATCAGCGGGAAGGTGTGGCCCCCCGAAAGACCGCCTGTGAGTACAACTCGTTTCGCCATACGTTTATCTTTTCAGTGTAGAGTGCCGGGATATATTGAGCAAGACGCCGACCGCTGCCATCAGAACGGCCAGTGAAGTACCACCGAAACTGATGAATGGCAGAGGAATCCCCGTCAGCGGGACAAGGCCGGTGATCGCCGCGATATTGATGAACGCCTGACAGACGACCCACGCAACGATACCGATTGCCAAAAGTTCGCCGAACTTGTCCGGCGCGCGCTGAGCCACCCGGATACCGCGCCAGAGGAAAAAGAGGAAGAGCGTGACGACGACCGCTCCCCCGAAAAGGCCGGTCTCTTCGGCCAGAACCGCAAAGATGGAGTCCGTCACCGGCTCGGGCAGATAGTTGAACTTCTGTCGACTGTAGCCGAGTCCCACCCCGAACAGTCCGCCGGTCCCAATCGCGAGCAAAGCCTGCGTCATCTGATAGCCGGCACCCAAAGGATCATGCTCCGGATTGAGAAAGACGAGGAAACGCTGCATGCGATAGGGCGCTATCTTGATGAGCACGATCAAGGCCGCCAACCCGAGCGCGATGAGACCGAAGATATGTTTCAGATTGGCTCCAGATGCGAAGAAGATGGAAAGTGAGATGCAGAAAATCAGCCCGAGCGTCCCCGTGTCAGGCTGTTTGATGATCAGGAAACTGACGAGCGAGAGAACTGTGAGGAACGGTACGAAGCCTTCGTAAAAGTCATGCGCCGTATTCGAGCCGCGGCGCGAGAGCCAGGCCGCGAGATAAAAGATAATGGCAATCTTCATGATTTCCGATGGCTGGAAAGAAAATGGACCGAGATCGACCCACCGGGCAGCGCCATAGACCGTCGTGCCGAAGCCGGGGATAAAGACAAGAACAAGCAGGAGCAGTGCCAGAACGAAAAGCGGGACAACGAAGCGGCGCCAAAGCGGATACGGGATCCGCTCAGCCAAAAGGAGCAGCACTGTCCCAACACCGAGTCCGAGAAGCTGCTCTTTGAAAAAGTAGTACGGATCGCCGAAACGGACATTGCCATAGGAAACGCCGGCTGACGCAATCATGATGAGACCGATGCCAATCAGCGCGAACACGGAAAGTTTCAGCCAGCGATCGCTCGGGCCGCCGCTATTCCGGAAGAGTGAGGGTTTCGTCTGCTTGGTCATGGAATTTTTGGGTATTTTTTTCAGCTTGACTCGCTCTCCACGCCGCGATCTCCGCATGGTGGCCGGAAAGAAGGACAGCCGGAACGTCCCAACCTTTGTAACTCTCTGGTTTCGTGTACTGTGGAAACTCCACCATCTCGCCATCTGTATACGACTCGGTGACGGCACTCGCGGCGTTCCCGAGCACGCCCGGAATGAGCCGCGTCACCGCATCAACTACTAGCATTGCTGGGAGCTCACCACCCGTCAAGACAAACGGGCCGATTGAAAGCTCTTCATCAACTAAGCGCTCGGCCACACGCTCATCCACACCCTCATATCGCCCGCACAACAGCACAATATGCTCGAACCGACTGAGGCGACGAGCCGCCGCCTGATTGAAGGGTCGACCTTTGGCTGATAAGAGAATGATACGCGTTCCAGCTGTCCCACGCTTCGCTCCGAGCGACTCGAGCGCCCGATCAAACGGCTCAACCGCCATGACCATGCCCGCCCCGCCGCCATATGGCGTATCGTCGACTTTCTGATGCCGGTCAACCGTAAAATCACGGACGTCATGCGTGCGAACTGTGACCAGACCGGCCTCTTGCGCCCGGCGCAAGATAGAAACCTGGAAATAGCTCGTAAAACTTTCGGGAAAAATGGTGAGAATATCGAAGTGCATACTAAAACTGGACACTTAGGGAAAACCACGTGCCTCCTTATAATATCACGACCACTTTCTCGACAAAAAGAAAGCCGGAGCGCACAGATTGATGTGGGCTCCGGCAGGAATGTCGACGTCATTGATTCAGTTCATGACAACACGCGATTCAAGGTCGTCGTATCCAGGATCAGGCAGCTGTCTTCGAGCGACCAGTTGGACTCCGATCAGCCGGCCATCTATGGGACGGCCAGCCGGTTGATAGAAGAATCGAGCCGTGGAGGCTGATTGCAGCAAGCCGAGATAGGCGACGTCCGTTTCGTACGAGACGAAGAGGCGGATACCAGGGTCCATCATGCCCGACTTGAGGATACGGGAAACCGTAATGATGCGGCCTCGACTCAGGAAGTCTTCACCACGCTCGGCGACATTCCCATCGAACCAGCAGTTGTCGCCAGCCGTCAGAGCCATGTACTCATCGAAGTTCGCTTGGTACATCGGGACCAGCCGCTGCTGTATCCGTGAACTGACGAAGTAGATTGCAAAGGCGAGCGGGACGGCGACAATGTGCACCCAATGGTACAGGCCTCGCCAGTACAGCCCGAGGAGAAAGATTCCAATCAGAACGACAGGCAGCAGGGTCCAGCCCAACGCGATGAGCAGGCTTTCCCCGTGGCGGACAAGCAAGGGCCGATGCGCTTTCTGGCCGAGAGCGGTCTTTCGGCGCTCTTCATAGTCGATCTGGCGCTGGAGCCAACCGTCGAAACCGAAACCAAAGTATCGAAGCTTTAGGAAACCGAACGCAAGCGAGAAAACGATGAGGCAAACAGTTGCCGCGAGCGGCACCAGTGGATATTCAGTAGACATGAGCTGACCTTTCAGAATTGCGCCGAGGCGCAGGGTTGAATTGGGAATGAGCGATGAAACTACTGCTGAGTCAGCAGTCAAAAAGGGATATGGGGCACAGGCATATCCCTTTTTGACTGCCTAGAAGCCTCACTTTGCAGCAGAGGCTTCCGAGCATTGCGACCATCATTCAAGCGTACTCCAGACGGCGGGTCGATTGAGAATGAAACTCTTTTCGTTCGACTGACCGTCTACACCGATGATGGTCACGGTCACCGGGACATCATTCAGGCCAGCCTGCTTCTCGATGAGGAGGTCATACGCATCGGACTCGAAGTCTTTCGGCAAGCGATACGTCCACGTCACAGTCTTCGTCGTTCCGAGGGGCACATGGACAATCGCGCCAAAGTACTTCTTGCCGAGCTCACTCCCGAACACCGCGGGTTTGGCGTTCCCTGAGACCGATTCGAGCCAGCTCCCTTCGGGTACATAGACCCGGGAGAACGACTGATAGTCTTTGGTCATAAAATCCTTCTCCTTGGCGGTATGCTCGTAGGTGACAGCGAGCGTGGCTTGTGGTGCTTCACCGCCCAGATCAAGTGTATAGGCCATCGACCGACGCAGGCGATAGTCCGTTTTGAAAGAATTCAGATTGGAATCGACGGCTAAAAGATAATCTCCCGTCCATGTTCGGTCCAATTCGCCGCTCCAACCCGCAGTCCGTACAATTGCCTGCAAGGATTCATCTTTCAGGAAAATCTGGATATCTTTTTTGTGCAAGTCGTCGAGCACTGCCTTGAAAAGCGCGTACTTACCGGTTACCGGGAGTGCTTTGGCTTTCCCGAGAATGATATCGCCCAAGAGATTCATAATGCTTTTGCGCTCACCCCGAGCGATCCCCTGCTGCAAGAACGCCTGCTCCACTTGGTATTCGAGATCGAGTACGGCATTGTCCGCACCATACGTACCCGGATAACCTGGTACCTCGACCGGACCAGTCACTGAGAGGAAGGAGCTCAAGACATTTGTCGTGATACCAATCACACCGTCAAGCGTTTCAGTGCCTTGTCCCATCTTATAAAAATCCTCGGCCGCCTTGGCGTTCACTGCCCAATCCGGCGAGACATTGGAATCACGGAGCTTCAGGCTTTTCACTCCCAATGTCTCCGGCAAAGGATACGGTGCGGGCACGGTGTCTGGAATCCGGCCATCGAAGTTCACCACATCGTGCGAGGTGAAATCGATTACTTGGCCGTCTTTCACTCGAACGATGCCGAAAGATCCGATAAAACCGCCGCCGGGGCGCAACTCCATGTTGTTCTGGAACAATACTAGGAAGATTTTTTCTCGACCGCCGGTATTCATGAATGATCCAGCCAATTTCGCCAAGGTCGCAAAATCACCTGTGAGCTCGTTGGAAAAAAATGATCGGCCAGAGGTCGCCGCACCGTAGCGGGTAGTCCAATAGTAGCCTCCGGCGAGAAGGATAAGACTGCCCACAAAAAAAGCGGCGATGAACTTTTTCATAGATCGAGAGGATGACACACTTACATCTTACCAGAGAGCAGCTCATTCAGGCGGCGCTTGTAGTCTTCGGGCGTCGGTTCATGCGTTTCTGGCTGCGGCTCGGTTCTGATTTCATCCATCCCGATTGTGACTTCGTCGTCTCGGGTATCGATAGGCTCCGAGTCAGCGGCCGGAACGCTATCCACTGCTCTCTCATGTCCCGGTATTCCCTGGAACAGCCTAATGGGGTGATCGACAATCGGAAGATTATCTGGGGCCGCCGCATGCGCCGCATACCCACGATATGTGACATCTATAATCTCGCGGTCCGGCAGCTCATGCATGAGACGCGTATCAACGAGATTCTCCTCCGACGCAGTGCTATCGAACATCTCACGACCCGACTCGGGTAACGTACGTGTACGCACATCAACTTCAGACGCTTCTTCGTCGAACGGTTCAGTCCGCGACATTGTGTCATAGGAAGGTGCCGATTCAGAAACGGGTTCCGGGTGCACAGTGCTGTCGAGCGCTCCGTTTTCGGGCGCACGAGAGCTGTCCTCTCGCCCCCAATAGGCCGGCACGCGCGGTTTAAACGTATCGGGTGAGATCATATATTCGCTGTTCTGCGACGATGCCAGGCGAGTATTGGGAAAGACGCGTTCCATGAGACTGTCAATCGCAAAAAACAGCACGCTAAAAAAGAGGGCGGTGCCGATGGTAAAGAGAAGGAATTTCGGCCAAGCGGTAAGTTTCGGAGAGACTGTTGGCTCTTCGACGATACGGATATCGAGATCGGTCTTTTGGTTATAGAAACGGCTGCTCGTCCGAACCAGCTCGAGAATAACGCCCCGTGCCAACCGAAGGGACGCGTCGGAATCATCTGCGGTGGCCGTAATTCGGATGAGGTCACTTCCCTTGACTGTCTCCACGCTCACCATCCGGCGCCACAGCGACTGCCGTTCAGCCGGCGTCAGACCAACGAGCGGACTCTCGAGCGCATCATCGGCGGTATTTACGGCGGTGGCGAAGGGAACCGTCTGAGCGAGCGCCACGAGATTTTTCGCCGCCCCATTCGCAGACGGCGACTGTGCGAGCGCGAGCAACGACGCTTCGCTCTGATAGCCGCGTAATTCATTCAGCCAGAACAAGCCCGCTACGAGCAGCAGCGGAATGAAGACAGCCCAGAACGATTGTCGGAATACGTTACGCCACATGCTTGGTAGTCCACTGGTATTGATGTGCCCTTTCAGTAATTGTTTCCTGATAGACCTCAGCGGTCTGACGCGCGATTGCATCCCAGCTGAATGAGTTTTCAATCCGCTCTTTCGCCAACGCTCCGAGCCGCTTTGCGTCATCGGGCCGATTGATATAATGGGCCATGGACTGTTTCAGCGCATTGACATCCTTGACCGGAAAAACCACTCCGTATCCGCCGCGCACGACTTCAAGATTCGGCGCGATATCCGAAACAATGACTGGGAGGCCGTAGGCCATCGCTTCGAGCAGAGCCATCGACATGCCCTCGTTCTCCGATGGCTGAACAAAGAGACCGGCATGCGTGAAGAGCGCAGCCAAGCTCTTTCCCTGTTGCTCGCCGAGGAACAGAATGTTCACCCGGCCAGCCGCCATGGCATGCAGGTACTTCTCATAGTCCGGGGTATTGGCCGGTGCACCGACAATAACCAGCTTGTAGTTGTTCGGCAGCCGATTGGTATCCTCGAGCTCCATGAAGGCCTTGATGAGATACTGGATGCCCTTATGGCCCACGAGGCGAGAAACTGACAGGGTGTAGCGATTGGCGCGCAGCCCCCATTGGTTGAGAATCTCCGCCGATGTTTCCATCTCGATTTCAGCCCCATTCGGGATATAGACTGCATCACATTGATAGAAATCTTTCGCGTACCGCGCCAAGTCCTGGCTCACGGTGATCGTCCGTTCCGGTACATTGCAGGTGAAAAATTCAGCAGCTTTGAGAAAATTCTTGGCGACGAGACCCCATTTCTTGTGAAAGTAGTCGCGACTATGGAATGTCGAAATAACGCGAGCCTTCGGCTTCAAGATGCGCGGAATAAATGAGAGAACCGACGGGCCGATGGATTGATAATGGATAACGTCGTAGTCCTGAAAAAGCGCATGCAGCGTCGCCATGAGGGTATGGGAAATCGTATCCCAATGCTTGGTCGGAATCGACGGCAACGAGACGAGACGAACACCGCGGAACGAGGTCATCGTCCGGGGCGTATAGTGTGGCCGTGTATAGACCGTCACATCGTGCCCGAGCTGTACCAATCGGCCGGAGAGTTTTTCGACATGCTTTTCGACGCCACCCGAATGGGTCGGGATACCTTTCTGACCGATGAAAGCGATTTTCATAGCCGTGCTGGATACCGATGAATTAACGTCGAATAGTAGCAAAGAAATCAGTTTCTGTCAATAGCGTAATCTGGCTTAGACAAGCAAAAACCCACCCCCAGCTGAGGGTGGGTAATTTCGCCTGTTTGTCGGCTTTACCAAAGGCGCAAAATAGCGGATAGGCCCCCGAGGCGATTCCCCTCCATTCGATTGTTATCGAGAACCAAGCCCTGGAAGTTGCCCTCAGCTGCACGCACAACTCGCGCCACGCCATAGCGGCCATTGTCGATGAGCGCCGCTTTCTTGAAGCCGACCGCCCCGGCCGCGCCATACGAGTTCACCTCCACGCCCTCGCGGCCATTACGTCGGATAGAATTGTTCTTGCTCCAGAAGGACGACCCGTCCAAGACCAACTTGAAACCGCTAGCGCGATTTTCCAGAATCCGGTTATCAGCAAACCACCCCTTGACTCCAGCCACGAGATCAACGCCATCCGCATTCCCGATAATATCCGTGTCTGTGACGATTACGCTGCGTTTCTCGGAGAAAATTCCCGCCATCCGGCTCCCCTTGATGACTGACCGGTCGATGAGCACCTGTTCTTTCTTGTCGCGTGAACCTTTATCGATGTGTACGCCATCGCGCGAACTATTCTTGATAACCGAGCGGACAATTTTTGCTTCTGCATGCTCCAGCACGCGTACACCATGGCGACCACCGACGACCGTAATCTTATTAATCTCGGTATCATCCTTCATGACGATGGTTGGTTGATTCGGATTATCGGCCTTGATGACGACATCGTCGACATTCTTCCCGCCGATAAGTTTCACATCTTTGGGCAGAGTAATGTTTTCCTTGTACGTCCCTTTACCGACATAAACGACTGTGGAACCTTTGGCATGTTTCAGGGCCTTCGAAATTGTCTGATACGGATGATCATGCGATCCGTCCTGGGTGCCCTTATTATCCTTATCGACATACAAGCTCTTGGAGCCGCCGAAAACGACGATTGGTCCGAGAACCGCCACGAAAAATGCAGCCATCAGAAGACTGCGCTTCCACTTCAAAACAGGTGTGCTATTCATACGGGTAGACGACAACAAATTGAGCGAACGGATAACAGTACCAGGGGTCGGTGATTTTGTCAATTCCTGACCAGTCGGGTAGTATGATAGAGAACCTGAGAAACAAACATGTCCCTCCATAGCCTCTTTGCTCCCCGATCGATAGCTGTGATCGGCGCCTCCACGACCGTCGGCAGTGTGGGAAACGATGTCGCGAAAAATCTCATTGAGAGCGACTATTCCGGCGCCATCCATCTCATCAATCCGAAAACTGACACCTTATTCGGTCGTCCGTGTTATCCGTCGCTGGATGCCGTCCCCGGGTCAGTCGACCTTGCCATCATCATTGTTCCAGCATCAATCGTTCCAGCCGTACTCCGGGAAGCCGGCGAGCGCTTGGTCCGCGCGGCCGTCATAATCAGTGCCGGTTTTAAGGAAAGTGGTGCGGCAGGCCAAGCGCTCGAAGCAGAGGTTGTCATGATTGCTAAAGAATTCGACATCTCCGTCCTGGGCCCCAACTGTCTCGGCTATATCAACCCCCGCCAATTTCTGAACGCATCCTTCGCGTCATCCATTCCCACCGCCGGATCAATCGCCTTTTTCTCCCAGAGCGGCGCCCTGACCAGCGCGTTTCTCGATCTGACCAAAGGCACGCTGGGTTTTTCACTCTTCGCATCGATTGGCAACAAAGCGGTCATTGATGAGAAAATTCTGCTCGAACACCTTTTCAAAGACGAAGGAACTCGGACAATCGGCATGTACACTGAAAATCTCACCGATGCCCACCGACTCATCGAACTGGGACGGACGAATCTCGGATCAAAGAATCCGAAGCCGGTTGTCGCATTGAAGTCCGGGACCACAGCTGCCGGGACCACAGCTTCAAGCTCGCACACCGGCGCAGTAGCGGGAAGTGATGCCGCGTACACAGCCCTCTTGCGACAAGCCAGGATACTTCGGGCGGAAAACTTTGAGGAACTCATGGGCCTGCTCGCAATCTTTGACCAGAATCCGATTCCCCGCGGCAAACGGCTCGCCATCGTCACCAATGCGGGCGGTCTTGGCGTTCTGGCGACGGATGCCGCCATCAAGAACGGCCTCTCCCTGGCGACACTCAGCCCCGAAACTGTCAGCCAATTGAAGGCCACATTGCCACCGGCAGCCAATACGCATAATCCCATTGATGTCCTCGGCGACGCGCTTGCCGACCGGTATCGCGAAAGCTCTCGATCTGGTCGCGACCGATGAACATGTGGATCTCATCCTCGTCATCCTTACGCCGCAGACCATGACAGAGGCAGAGAAACCGGCGAGTTGCTATTGTGGCGCTCCGGAAAAAATTTCCGGCACTCGGAATCGCAACGGTTTTTTCTGGGGCCGCACTGGTCCACGCCAGCCACAAAGTTGCTCCATGCAGGGAGAGATACCGCAAGTTCCTCTACCCCGAATCGGGCGCCCGGGTCCTCGGCGCGCTCGCGCATTTCGGTGACTGGCAACGAACCCTACGTGTGCGAAATTCCGTCCGAGCGAAAAATAGACACGGCCGCAGCAGCCGCAATTTTGCGCAGAAGCGAAAAAGACTGGGAAACTGCAGCTCAGCGAACACGCCGCCTCAGCGTTCCTCTCAACGCTCGGATTTCCTTTTCTTGAAAGCGCGCTCGCCGCCTACCGTGACGAGGAGCAACGGTTTGCACAGTCCATCGACAAACCGATCGTACTCAAGATCGCCTCGCCGGATATCATTCATAAATCCGATGTCGGCGGCGTAATACTGAAGGTAAAGCCGGAAGAAGCGGATGTCGCATTCGAAAGGCTGATCGCAAAGGTGAGCATTCACGCCCCCCACGCGGCCATCGAAGGCGTACTCATCGTCGAAATGGTAGCCCCGGCGGACGTGAAATTATCCTCGGCCTCAAACAAGAACCTGGCCTCGGAACACTCGTCCTTTCGGGTCTCGGCGGCATCTATGTCGAGACATTCAAGGACGTCGCCATGCGTTTTGCTCCGCTTCTGCGCTTCCGATATCGACGAGATGCTCGATGAGCTCCGGACGCTCCCGCTCTTGCTCGGCAGCCGTGGCGAAGCAGGTATCGATCTCGGGAAACTGAAGGATGCATCGGCGGCTCCTGTCCAAATCGCGATCGATTTCCCGGAAATAGTCGGAACTCGATATCAATCCCGCTCCTCGCTTTTCCGGCGGCGAAGCCTTCCGCGTGCTCGATTCCCGCATTCGACTGCGACGCCGATAGACTGGTAACCAGAGCTACCTGAAAGCAAACGACTTATTTTATTTCACGCTGATAGACTGAGAAGCGTTTGATAATAGCTTCTGGTCGGGCATCAGCGACACTCGCATAGCGCCTGGGCAAGCTGGCTGGCTCAGGGTACAGCATCAGGTTCCGGATCGCTCCGAACGAGGTCGGTGCGTCCCCTGGCTGGAAGAGAAAGCCGTTTTCACCTTCCCGGATACGTTCTGACAAACCGCCAATATCGTGCCGCAATCACCGGTTCCCGCGTGAGAGCACTTTCAGAAGCACATAGGGCAAATTCTCATACCAAATCGACGGCACGATGATCGCCTTCGCTCGCTGCAACGCAGATTCCCACGCCGACCCGGTCTGAGTAGCCAAGGAACTCGATCGCATGGAATACTTTTCGCTTGTTCCCGGAGCATCGGATTCTTCGGGCCCGGCTCCCGATAATCCGCAACGTCACATCTCCCGGCATCAGTACCAACGGCCTCGATTAGCGTCGCGACGCCTTTTTCTCGGAGAAGCGGCCGAAAAAAAGAAACGTGGCTTTTTCCCGTACGACTGTCTTTGTTGGCTTCAGAGAGGCGCAGGCGGATTTGGCAGAGATGACGAATCGGGTAGGGAAAACCGGCATCGCCTTGAACCTTTCGATGAAAAAGCGGCTCGGCGCGATGAAGAGAGTCGACTTTTCCGATAACTCCCAAAAACATGATGTAACCAGCCTTCAGCGCGCACACGACGGCTTTTTCAACGAGAGAATCCTTAACGCAGCGATCGAAGATACAGCGAGGCCGGTCGTATGTTCCCATATCTTCCCGCGCACAAACAGGTTATAATTGGGAGAGACGAGCTTGTAGTCGTGCAGCGTCATCACGATCGGGATGCCGCGTTTTTTCAGAGGCCAGAAAATAGAGGGTGATAGCTGATGATAGATATTGTGAAATGCGCGATGTCCGGCTGGAAGTCATCGAATGAGCTTCTCCAGTTTCTTCTTGGCGTCGAAATTAAGAAGATACGTATCCTGCGAGAGCGAAATCTTTGCCCAAGTCGATAGATCATATCCTGATACTCGATATTTGCGATAAAATATTTTTCCCAAGGAGTCTCCGGATTCTCCGGATGCCGCATCGAGAAAAAAGCGACCCGTGGCCATGTTCCGCGAGCATCCGTGCCATATCGAAATAAGCGCGTTCCGCTCCACCTTTCAGAAAATGGATATTTGTTGATGAGAAGAATTTTCATTGACTTTCATTCATAACCTGTGGCATTATAATATACATCGACTTTTCCGCATATACACCCCTATACCATCCTGTCGATATGCTCGCGTATACATCTCTGAAGAAAGCCGCGAGAAAAAATATGCGCAATTCCTCGCGCTCATGACACCCGGCAAACGATACCACCATCCTCGATGTCGGTGTGAACACGAAGAATATTCAGCGATCCGATAATTACCTCGAACAACAATACCCGCATCCGAAAAACATCACCGCCGTCGCTACGGGACGATCTCGACTGCCTTCAAGCGCCGCTATCCCGGACGGAGCATCCAGGCCACGGGCGACGGCATCGGCTGCCTTTCGAAGACTGAAGCTTCGACATCGCCTATTCCAATGCCGTCATCGAGCATGTCGGCGAGAACGACGAGACAGCAGCACTTCCTCAAGGAGCTCTTTCGGGTCGGGAGCCGGGGCTATCTCACGACCCCCAACCGCCTGTTCCCGATCGAAGTCCATACCCGCATCCCCTTCCTCCATCTCATCTTTCTCCAAGTCAGGTTTCGACCGCATTGGTGACGGCTATCGGAAAGGGTTGGGCTGCCGGCGATTATATGCACCTGTTCTCGGCTAAAGATCTCCGCTCGCTCGCTACATGCGGCCGGCATCGGAGCTTTCAGCTGCTCAAGAATCGCTTCCTCGGCTTCCCCATGACATTCACTCTCATATGGAACAAACAGGACTAAATCCTGACTGCCCCAAGGCCGGCATTCTGGTCTACACCCAGAACTTCATCATCCTGGGAGCGGTTTTTTTCAGCCTGATGCTCATCGGACAGTTCTTGGGTATTTCTCTGCTCTTGCCCATCGCCCTCCTCGTCGGCGTCCTGGCACTCGTACTCTTGTTTCACAATCCCCTCCTCCTCCTTGCCTGCTTATCATTGTCCGGATGTCGCTCGATTACCCCGCGCAATTCATCACACTGACAGTTTTTGAACGGACTGTGTCGCTCTCGCAGCTCATGGGGGCAGCCATCGCTCTCCTCGGTGCTGGTTTCCTCATCTTTCATCGTCACGTGTTCGTCCGCTATCCCCTCGCACTCCCCTATGGGCTTCTGCTCGTCTGGGGTCTTGGGACCGTCGCCTACTCTATCGCTCCCCTTGCAACGGTCCAAGAAGCCCTGCGGATTTTTGATCTTCTCGTGGTCGGTTTCATCGCCTATGCAGCTGTGGAGCGGTATCGGGATTATCGTCTTCTCCTGATGGCCATCTTTGCTTCGAGCGTCCTTCCTATTCTCTTCGGACTTGCCCAGTTCCTACTCGGTATCGGTCTCACGGATGAGAACGTCTCTGCAATCCGTATTTTCGGCACATTCAGCCATCCCAATGTCTTCAGCCTCTACCTCTTCACGGTGGCTGCCATCGCGAGTATCTATACCATCGTCTACGCGCGGAAAGACAATGCTCGGCTCTTAATGGGCGGCTACCTCGCCATTGTGCTCCTGACCCTTCTCCTCACCTATGCCCGTATTGCATGGATCGCACTCTTCATCTTCGCTTTGCTCGTCGCAGTGTGGCGCTATCGCTTTCTCCTTGTGCCGCTGATTCTCTTCCCAGTCGTCCTTGCGACTTTTGTTCCAGCCGTCAATGAGCGCCTCAGCGAAGCCTTTCATCCGACGCCGGACAGCTCCATCGTCTGGCGACAGAATCTGTGGCACGATATGATCCTGAAAACGGCCTTCGAAGATCGGAAATTCTTGGGCAGCGGTTTGGATACCTTCCGTCTATCCGCTGAACAGCTCCGCGGCGATCGCTTTGGTTCCAATGAGTCGCATAATGATTTCGTGAAGTTCTATGTCGACGGTGGCGCGGTCGGTCTGGTCGTCCTCGTCCTCTACCTCATCACCTTTACGTTCCCCATCCTGAAAGTCCGTCGATTGACGCCGAGCCACAGCCTGAAAAACATGGCAACCTTGCTCGCACTCCTCGTGCTCACGCTCACGATCGCGAGCCTCTCCGACAATGTCTTCAAGAACACTCCCGTCCAGTGGCTCTTGGCTGTCGTCACCGGCGGCTTTCTTGCGCTCTATCACGCCTCGCTTCCAGGCGAATGGCGCGATCACCTCTAGTTTTTTCAGCAAAAAAAAGCGGGTCTCGTCGGAATGTTTGAACATTCGTCAGAGACCCGTTGTTGTCGAGAGCGGGCGCTATTGCGACCCGTTCGGCGCGCGGAAGGTTTTCCACTGGCCGCCCGTGTCACCAACCCAGCTGCCAATCCAGCTTTCGCAGTTGTTAGCTGGTTGACCCGCTTTCTTTTTGGCGCTGTCTGGCTTGTGGCACTCTGCGTCCCAGCCGGCATAGTCAGCCGATTGATCGCGCCACCAGTCGACGCCGAGCTGCAGCCGCGCGGTGCCCATCACCCGGGCTTCTGACTTCCAGGACATAGCGCATGCCTTTCGTTGCCGTAGTCCGAGGTTGGAGCCAGCCATGAAAGTTCCGCCGTGGCATTGACTGACATCGACGACATAGGCCTGGCCATTCACACTGGCGGTGTTCGCTTCGTCGGTCCCAGTGGTCTCGCCGAACCATTGCGAGAGACATTGGTTCGGATGGCCGGTCGAGTCCTTCGCACAGCGAGGAAACAGGTTGCTGCCGAGGCTGCCGCCATTGCCATCGAAAGTAAGCTGCGACACGATACGTTCTTGCCCTCGTGCGTCTTGTTCGATGACTTTGAACGAACGAATTTCGACCGTCGCGGGAGTCTTTGTTGCACAGGGCAAGCCGTCGCGACATTGATCCAGCCGATGAGGGCTGATATTCCGGCACCACAGTGGCGCGATCAGGATGCTGATGTTCGGGCTTCCAGATGGCACCCTGAGGCACGAGCGTCAGAATGCCTCGACCGTCTCCAGCGCCGTGCAGGGACGACTAAGTGGGTTGGCCAAAGCCAGACTCGACACAAGCCAGAGCACCGCGCCGACCAAAAACGTCACAGAAGACGTAATCCATCGCGACGATTCCGGAAAGAGTGAACTTGGGATTGCATGGCAATCCTCCTTCTTAAAATATGTTAAGGGGCAGGGGAAAATTGCCTTTCCTAGGTGTTGATTCCCAGAATTGACTCCACAGTCTACTACAAAATCACTGTTTCGTCAATAGATAAATTGAAATATATATTGCTTTAATAAAGCCACGATTCAGGCAAATATAGACTAGATTGGATACAAGAAAAGAAAAAAAGGCCTCCGCTGAACGTTTGAAGTTCTTGGGAGGCCCGGGGCGAAATGGACTGGTTCAGTCCTGTTGCGCCCGCGCGGTTGCTTCGGTCGCACCAGCCGGTGGCTGGATGGTCTTGGCCAGCTCGGCCCGCAATTCGGGCGTCAGCGGCACGATTTTGCCCGTGGCGTTATAGCAGACGACAGTTGCCGGGAAGCGGCGATCGTTGTTGGCGAGGACCAGGTGGTCCCCGATGCCTGGCGCCGTGTTCGACGCCTTGTAGCCACCATGCCCGAGCCAGGCGCGTTTGCCGTCGGCTTTCACCAACAGGTATGTCAATGGTTGGCAGGCCGGCTGGCTTCCCCCTTTTTCGCTTGGGAAGGTCAGCGTGACTGATTGTCGCCGATGAGACCTTCGGCGAGAATGCCCGACGCTCGGCGTTCAAGTCGACTTGCGGCTGCCGTCCGACCGCCATGCCAGTCTTTGCCAAGCCGGAGCGCATAGACCTTGCCGCCTTTGAAGTAGTCGGGATTGCTCCCGTAGACAGCTTGCTGCTTGCCGCTGCCGTCGGAATTGGCCAGCGCTTCGCCGTAGGCGAAGAGATTGGCCAAGGTCATGGTGGTCTGCTTGCCGTCGGAACTGACGGTTAGACGCGTGTCGCCGCCCGATTGCTTGGCGACATCAGCGTAGCCTTTGACGATGACGGCTTGTGGGAATGCGAATCCCGGCAGGATGGTAAGGGCGACGATTGCCCAGAAGTTCTTGAAGAGTTTCATGGTATGGCCCCTCCTTTGAGGCCGATGGTGGGAAATTGTGAAAGAAAGGTTCGCCATTTCCCATCGGGAATGGATACCCGACAGAAAGATGACTCCACATAATATATGAAAACTGGATTTTTGTCAACCCCTATAACGGTTATTTGTAGTGGCTTATGTAAGCCATAAAAGTACTCAATTTCAGACAAATAAAAAGGGCGGCATCGAATGATTTCGACACGCGCCCTTGCGAGGGAGTTCCCTCGGCTTTGGTCTTACTGCTTGGCTGGTCCCACCAAGAGCGGTTCGCCGAAGCGAATCACTTGGATGTAGCCATCCTTTTCCTCGACCGTGATGCCACGGCTCGCAGCGTCCGTGATGACTTGGTGCCGACGATACTCGGAACGGGCCACTTGGACACCCTTCACGATATCGCACCACCACCCCCAGGCGAGGGCATCGCCACCACGTTTCAAGTCATGATCGACGCCGATACCAATGCCGCAAATGCGAGCTGGATCAGCGATGCCCAAGCGGGCACTCATCGATTCTGACGATGGGGTTTCGAGGAAGTAGCCCAGCTGCGCGTAGGGCAGTACGACGGAGTCGTCCGTCTCGTACAGCCACTGGCGGACTCCCAGATTGACCAGGGAGCCGAACCGAGAAAGTTCCTCGGTATCAGCGATTGCTTGACCATCCCAGCGGTGCTTGGCGGTACCAGAGAGTGGCTTGGCCCATGACCCGAAGACTTGTGTCTCAGGGAACCACGCTTCACCGCTGAGGCGGCGGGAGTAGTTGTTGTAGCCGGCCGACAGACCGATCAGGCTGAAGTTCCGCTCGGAAGCGTACTTGTCCTGGCTGAACCGCTCGCGCAGCTTACCGAGCATGGGGGCGGAAATTTCCGCATCCCAGCCTTCATCCGAGATGAACTCGTAGGCCGGACCCACCATGTAGGTGTAGCCCTGGTACTTGCCGGCGCCTTGATTGACGCGACCGCTCCACTCGGAAGCTGTCGCTTTCAGGCCGATACCGTGGGTACCTGTGTCTGACTCAGTGCGCCATGCGCAATACAGTGCTGCGGCGAAGAAGTTCGAGTCTGCCCGATTACCGCCGTCATGCTTCGGCTCATACTCCTGACCGATGACCGCATGCGGATCGATCCGATCGCAGAATCCCTTCGGCGCTTCGACCACGGGGGTCGGAGGCGTCGACTCAGCAGGCGGCACAGCCGGAGGCTGAGGAGGTGTCGGTGTGGCAGGTGGAGCGGGAGGTACGGGTGGCACGACTACTGGTGGCGGGATGTCCGCGACTGGGGGCTCCTCCTTGATGGGAGGAGGCGGTACAAAGACCGTCTTCTCCTCGGGGAGGATGACCCAGTTGAAGCAATTCCGCATCCAGACGAGCACCTTGCCCGACGGGAGTACGAACCGCTCACCATAGATTGCTGCATCAGTATCCCACGCAGTGCGCATGGGGCCGACGGCGATCACTTTGCCAGCGCGGCAAAACGTGACCACCTCGAGGCGGACGCCGGTTGCGATCTGCACCCGGTCATCACTGTTGAGACGCGGCTCTTGCCCCGCATGCTGGCGGAGATAGTCCACATCTTCAGCCTCAAGTCCCAGCACCTGCCAGGCTTCCTCGTTGATCGTGGCCACATCTTTCTTGCCACAATCACGCAGTGGAGCCCGGCCGACGATGCGATACAGGATTTCTCCGGCAGCATTCGTCTTCGACTCGGCAGCAGCACGCGGGGCAGGCTCTGTGGCCGGCGCCTGGCGGTCCCGGGGCAGAATGCCTTCGGGGAGCTGCAGGATCTGGTCCGCATAGATGCGGTTGCAGTTGTCTTTCAGGAGCTCACGGTTGAGCTCACAGACCGCTTGCCAATCGGCCGGGAAGAGCTTGGAGAGCCAGTCACCGCTTTGCACGGTGTAGGTCTTGGGCTCTTCAGCGGCTGGTTGGGTCGGAGCAGCGGGAGCTGCAGGAGCGGGATCGGCTGATGCCGAGGCTGCCGGTGCCGGAGCACTGGCAGCGATTACAGGAACGCTCACGACCTGAGTCGGAGCAACAGGCTTGCTCACCGAACGCGTGTTCCATCCGTAGATGACCACTGCGAGCACGATGAGCGCGGCCAGCACCCAGTGCCAGACTCGCGTCCGACGCTTGGGTTCGGCGGCATCCACAGTGGGAGTGCCGCTCGTTGGGATATTTGTCATTTTCGGCCTCCTTCGCCGTTGAATTCATTGATTGAACTCAGAAACCAAGGTGGGTCGATTGGAGCGACCCACACCTTGGCTCTGAGCCTGGATGTGTGAGTCGCCACGTCCATGACGATTTCCTTTCCTATTTGAGACAGTCTGCTTTGACCAGCGCGCTTACAGCTTGGACGCTGTAGAATGCGCCGACGATCGGTGCGGCCATCACTGAGCCGGGCCCGAGTTTGAGGCTCGTGCACGAAATCAGACGATCGGCCGTGCCCTCGAGCGAAGTGAATTCGCTGAGGACGTTGACGACATCGGGTTTCCCCAGATAATCGCCATCTTTGCCGCGGAGCGAGAACCGAAGCGGAAAGCTCCGAACCACGCTATCGAGTGCCAGGCGAGCATGTTCGTTGCTCGACGGGATCCAAACGGATCACTTGCGCCACGGTGGACGGGTGAGCCGTGAAAAATCCGGCCGGGAGCCGATCGGGAGCGAACCCCCTTTCGAACTCCACGAGTACCCCGTGAACCGTCATTCCCCAATTCCCGTCCGAAGACAGGATGAGGAGCGACTGGCCCCGGACGCTCTCGGCCTCATTGAGCGGCACAAAGACACTGAAGCCTCGTACCTCGCGATCAACGACCGCGTCATAGGTCCGGGTTTCCCCAACACCCACAAACGCAATCGCTCGGAACACTTCCCGGACCAGCGGTTTCCGGACTTTCCGCGGACCGTCCGACACCTGATAGGTGCGGGCACTATCCACGAATTCCTTCTTCCACTTTTCCGGAAGCGGCTGTGGCAACTTGACGTAGACCACAGCCACACCCGCCGGCGAGAACGGCGCGAGATGAATCGCTCGGTTCTGCCACGGCTCCTGCCGTTCTGTCGCCTGGACCGATCGTACCTCGTACCCGCTTTCGCGAGGGAGGGATGAACAGCCGACGAGGAACGCGAGACTTGCGGCAAGCAAGACTTTTCGCATGACGAACTCCTTCCGATGTTTGCTAAGCAGTAAGATGTAAAAGACCTTATTCGAAACTTTCCTCTGGAAAGTCACGGAGTCCCGGAAGTGTGGACTCGGAAACTTTCCAGAGGAGGCTTGCACCTCCCCTGCTCGGCTTTAGCGCCCCACGAAAGACATCGCTTTCGCACTACCCTGCATATCAGGTTTCAAAGTAAGCCATGCCGCCCGGACGAATGCACCCGCGAGAAATCCGAGAACCGAGAGTGTCAGGAGTTCTTTGGGTGTCGGATTGCGATCCGTGATCGGACCGGAAAGAATACGGATCTCCACCGACTTCTCATCGCCGCCACGGAATTCCTTATTCCGATTGATGAGAACTTCTGTCAGTGCCTCCATCGTTTTTCCCGCCTCGCGTTCGGTGTCCGCTTTCACGCTCACCGACAGCATGCCGAGTTCAATATTCTTATCCACGCTCACCATCGAACGCCAGCGGTTGAGTCGGTCGCGCTTGTCGGTCGGGAGAAATCCCTGTGCGCTCACTTTGCCAGTCTCGATGACCGCGTTGATAAAGCGCTCGCTGTACATCGATTCCGAAAGTACTTTACTCAGATATTCCGATGACTTGAACAGCGTATAGAAGTCCTGCGAACTCGAGGTCTGAACCACCATGAAGTCCGTCCGAACAGCATAGCGGGCGGAAACAGCTGTCTCGACAAAAAAGACGGTGGCCGCCACAAAGACGCCGAAGAGAAAGATGCTTCCCTTCTTTTCGCTGAGGAGAGCCAAAATATTGGTCATTGGCATAGCCTTGAGAAATAATGAAGTAACGTGAGATAGTAGCAAAAAATGAGGTTTTTGTCAATAGGACTCCTGTATATGTTATTTGACTCATGCCATTAAAAAAATGTGAAACACATTGTCAGGGTCAAACTGCGTTGAATATCCCCTCCCTGTCCGTACGTAACAAAAAAAGTAACCGCTGGACAATACCATACGGTTAAGACGAGCCCGCTTCCGAGGTCTTGCGAATCCACTCTTGTTAATATCAACCCTGCGGCCGAGTTCGAATCCCTTTATGGGAAACAATTGGGACATCTCGTGCCTCCGGTGGGGTATGTCAAACTGATACACGGTGGCCCACCGATTACTTCCGAATAGTGGGTTGCCCTGCATCTCGTTACATACACCCAGCTCTTCGATCCCCCTGGTGATTCGCCCAATTCAACAGCTGCAATCACGCATACCGGGAATGAGCCCTCCTCTGTACCAGGAGCTGACCACAAGTAGTTACCCTGCTCGACCCAGGTAGTCCCATCTTCGAGTGACATGCTGACACTCCCTTCAACACGTTAAGTAACATCTACCAATCCGGTAGCAGGAATTGCCATGGTGCTGGCAATGTCGAACTCTGAACACACTCCTTCTCGGTCCGAAAAGGAATGAATCTACCCACCTTTCATTTCTAAATTTTCAAGGAAACAAATGCTAGCCTGAAAAACGGCTCCAGAATTCCAAGCGAAGAATATCATTCAGGGTAACGAGTACCATGAGTAAGATGAGGAGAATGAAGCCGACCTGATGCACATACCCCTCGACATTCGGACTGACCGGCGAGCCTTTAAGCTTTTCAATCAGAACGAAGAGGATACGGCCGCCATCCAAAGCGGGGATCGGCAGGATGTTGATGATACCGAGGTTGATCGAGAGGATCGCAGCGAAATAGAGGAGGTACGCGATGCCCAGTTCCGACATCTGCTTTGTCAGCGTAACGATACCGACTGGTCCGGCGATATCAACCTCAGTCTTCGCGCCGGTAACGAGGCTCGCCACCATACCGCCGAGCGCACCGAGAATCTCGCGCGTCTTCACATAGGTCTGCTCAAGTCCGAGCTGAATTGCCTGATACCACGGATAGCTGACCAACGCAGTTTCCGAGAAGCTGATGCCGAGGGCGCCTTCGCCCTCCGGTGCCGAGAGCCGGGGCGTACCGACAAGCTGCAACCTTTCTCCCCCGCGGTTTATCGTAACCGTAATCTCTGTTCCGCGGCGTTCTCGAATGTACGCCGAAACGGATTCCACGGACGTGACCTCCGTCGTATCCAGCGACAGTATGAGGTCGCCCGCCTTCAGGCCAATTTCGTCGGCAGGCGTGCCCGGCTGCACCTGGAGAATCTGGATGTCGGTTTTTCCGTACTCATTCCGATGCGCCGGATCAATCTGCTCAGGAAAGCCGAGCATGAGTACGATCGAAAAAAGCACCCAGGCCAAGAGAAAATTCATGACCACGCCGGCACCCAATACTTTGATCCGAGTCCAAGCCCCCCGGCCTGCGAAGCTATCGCGTTCTTCCAGGTGACTCCCCGATCTTCGCCTTTGATTTTCACGAAACCGCCGAGTGGTATCCAATTGATGGAGTAGACCGTATGCGGACTCGAAACCGAGACATTCCCCCAGACCAATCGGTACCGTCCAGTCGCATCGTCTTTCACGATACCGGCGAGCCGCGGCGGGAACCCAAAGCCGAACTCGTCGGCCTTGATGCCATTCATCCGAGCGACCATAAAATGGCCGAGTTCATGCACAAAAACCAGAACACCGAGAACCAGGACGAAAATAAGAATCGTAAGCATAAGAGCAGCGAGTGCGGATTAGACGGTCATGACTTCCTTTTCTTTCTTCTCCCGCACCGCTTCAAGTCGCCTATTGTAGTCATCGATGACTTTCTGAAGATCTTCTTTACCGCGGAATTTATCATCCTCCCCGATAAGACCCTCTTTCTCAGCCTCCTGGATTTCTTTCCACGCATCCTCTCGGGCGTTGCGGATAGAGATGCGCGCCTCCTCAGCCCGGCTATTGAGTGTTTTCACGAGTTCGTGCCGCCGCTCCTCGGTCAGCGCCGGCAGCATAATCCGAACAACCGAGCCATCATTCACTGGATTGAGGCCGAGATCAGATTCGCGGATTGCCGCTTCGATCTGCGTCAGCGACCCTTTATCCCACGGAGAGATCACGATCTGCCGCGGTTCAGGAACAGAAATACTCGATATCTGCTTCAACGGAGTCTGCGCGTTGTAATATTCGACGAGAAGATTCTCAACGATGCCCGGATTGGCCCGGCCGGTTCGGAGCGTCCCCGCTTCTTCCGTGAAGTGGCTCAGCGCCTTATCGAACGCAGCTTTGCGGCCCTCAATGATGTCTTTGACCATACAACAAGGATTATTTCGATTTACGGAGACCAAGGTAGAGCACATCAGGATAGACCGGATCATAGGCCACGACCGAGACTTCACGATCAACATTGAGCGTATTCACCGACCACGTATCCCCGGCATTCAGCGACTTATAGAGCGTCTGACCGGCTACGAACACAATCTCGTTAGAATTTTTCGGATTGATGGCGAAGGAGCGCAACGTGAATTTTTCAGCACTCTCGATGATATTCACTTTCTCAAAACTCTTGCCGAAGTCCCGACTGCGGTACAATCCGGTCTTGGCGCCGGCGTAGAGGGTCCCCGAGATGTAGGGATCAGCGACGAGCGAGGCAGGAATTTGGGGAACAGTAGTCAGCGCTCCGATAGGAGCCGTCGGATTCTTCTGACGCTCTTCAGCCCGGACTTTTTCCCAATCGTCCCAGATTTCTCCGGCATCGTGCGAAACATAAATCTTGGAATTGAAAGCCAGCAGATACATGATGTTTTTGTCCTGGGCGTCAAAAACGATGGCAGTCACCGGACCATTCACTTTGGCACCGACATTCTTCCACGTGTCACCACCATCAAGACTCTTCACGACCGTCCCAGTACTCGTCCCCGCAAAGAGGAGATTGACATCAGTCGGATGCTCCGCGAGAGAAACCAGTGTCGTCTTGGGACCAGGCTCACTGTAGACATCCTGCCAGCTGGCACCACCGTCCACCGTCCGAAAGATCTTCCCCCGCTCGCCCACCACACCAGTCGCATACATGCGATTAGGGCTGCGACGCGATGCAATGAAGCTATAGACTTTGCTTGGCGGAAAAATAACCGGCTCCCACGTCTCGGCGCCATCGCTCGTTTTGAAGATCTGATCCTCTATCGTTCCAACATAGACGTCCGGCGTCCGGCCGAGCTCTTCCGCCCTCGTCCGATCATCATCGCGCAGCAGAAACGATATCTCAAGCACGTCGGCCTTGGTGACTTTCCGTTTTTCATCGACATAAACTTTCGGGGCAAAGGTCTTGCCACCGTCATCCGATCGCCAGAGGCTGCCCGGCTGAGCTTTCGTATCAAAAGCCGAGGATGGGGTCGTCCCGCTGTTCCCGAGTTTGGGAGGCGTCACACTGCAGCCCGAAAGCGTCACCATGGCGAGCGAGAGCGCACTTAACCGCAGAATGTTCTTGAGCATAAGGATCAGTCTCTTTCGCCTCATTATACCATGGCGTAAAAAAGCGAAAACCCACTCCCAAGCAGGAAGCTTTCCAGACTTAGCGCAGGCTTGATTGGGTGGGTGCGGGGGGAATCGGTCACCTCTTTTACGCGCCGTCGCGCGTTCATTCCTCGACCCCAGTATTTTGGTTTTTTCGGTTGAAAAAACATCAAAATACTTTTCGACTCCCCACGTACGCAAAGTAGTTTGCGTACTCCGCACCAAAATGAAAAAATCCACACTGAGGTGCGAATTTTTTCATTTGGTGGGTGCGGGGGGAATCGAACCCTCGACCGTTGGCTTAAAAGGCCACTGCTCTACCGACTGAGCTACGCACCCAAATTTCTCACTAAAACACAGGCATTGTACCAGAGCCGCCGGCCTGGTCAATGCCCACTAGGCTTTCTTCCGGATGATATCCACCCCCACAAATGGTCGCAAGACTTCAGGTACCCGGATACTGCCATCCGCTGCCTGAAAATTCTCAAGTATCGCAATCAGGATGCGTGGCGTCGGCAACGCAGTGTTATTCAGCATATACACATAGTGTTTTTCTCCCGTGGTAACATCCCGGTATTTTACGTTGAGCCGCCGGGATTGCCAGTCGAGAAAATTCGACGCCGAGCCCGTCTCGCCATACCGGTTCAAACCGGGCATCCAGGCCTCCAAATCAAATGCACGGTATTTTCCAGCGCTCATATCACCGGTACAGATCTGGAGCTTACGATACGGCAGCCCGAGTTCTTCATGCATTTCTTGTGATAACCCGATCATCTCTTCTTGGAGCGCGTCGGCCAGATCCCGGTCTGCCGGAGCAATGATGACTTGTTCGACCTTCATGAACTCATGGACGCGATAGAGACCCTTTGTCTCTTTGCCATACGATCCTATCTCGCTCCGGTAACACTGGCTGAAACCAGAGAGGCGGAGGGGAAGATCTTTTCCCTCTAACACTTCCCCACTGTAATAAGCCAAAAGCGACGGCTCAGAAGTTCCGACAAGAAATTTTTTCTCTCGGCTGAGACTGCCATCGCTTTCCTTGTCAGCCGATGCGACTTCATAGACTTCATCCACCAATCCGTCGTACTCGAGGCCCTTGAAGTATCCTGATCCGAACAGTGGGTAGCCCTTCACGAGCGTCGGCGGAATCATCGGTTGGTATCCCTTGGCCGCCAGTTTCTGGGTGGCATAGAGCATCAGACCCATGACGAGGAGTACGCCTTCGTTTTTCACATAGTAGCCGCGATAGCCACCGACTTTCGCACCCCGCTCAAGATCGAGAATGCCTAAGTCCTGACCCAGTTCGATATGTGTTTTCGGAGCGAAAGCAAAGTTCGGTTTCTCGCCCCAGGTATAGAGCTCCTTGTTCCCGGCGTCACTCGTTCCTATCGGCGTATCTGGCGAGACAACATTGGGAACTGCCGCCATGAGCGCATCAAATTCCGCCTTGACTGATTTCCATTCCGGCTCAGTCACATCAAGTGCAGTTTTAATCTCTTTTCCCTTCGCAATTACTTCCGTCCGTTCTTCGGGTGAGGCGGCTGATTGGATGAGGGTATTGATATCGTTTTTCAACGACTTCAGTTCTTCCAATTTTTGGAGCAGTACGCGCCGCTTCGCATCGACGTCCAGCAAACGATCAATATCAAGCGTGAGATTCTTATTCTGAATCGCCTCCCGGAGTGTAGACACATTGTCCCGAATGAATCCTATATCGAGCATACGCAGCGGGCGAAAAGTTTAGGGGGGCGAAAAAGTGATACCTTAGCTATTATACCAGCTTTTCAATTCAGTGAGATCCACCTCAGCACTCAGGTAAAAGATGGGGATATGCCGACGCGTGGCCGAATCAATCTCAACTTTCGTGCCCGCGGAATTCTCCCACCCTGGCATTACGGCCAACGCATCTGCTCTCTCCGCAAGCACCCACTCACTGAACACCTTCAGTGTCCGTCGGACCGTTTCGCTCGAAAGTTTTTCGTACGTAATATCATGCAGATTGGGAGTATAGGCGGCAATGCCGGCCTCAGCCAGCGCAATCTGGAATCGCTTTGCCTGTTCGACATGCCGCCCGATCGTTTCCGGCTGCATGTCTCCCCGATATGGTCCTGCGACAAAAACAATTTTCATACGGCGGTCGCTAGTGGATTCGAACCACCGACCCCTGTATATTCACCCGTTAGACCTTTGTGGTCGCACCTGGACTCGAACCAGGGACCCTTGCAATGTGAATGCAATGCTCTAACCAACTGAGCTATGCGACCATCCTCTCAGGTCAGTCTAACGGGGTGAAAATGCAGTGCTCTAACCAAATGAGCGAAGCGACCAAACTCAATCCACAATCTACCGTTTTCACGGCCCATTGTCCATCCCCTATTCAGTTTTCGTCTTCATCGGCGGGAAGATGACCGTCTCGCGTACCGACTTGTCCATGAGGATGGCGAAGAACCGCTCGCTCATGCCGAAACCGAAGGCCGGCGGCATCCCGTACTCGAGCGCCTGGAGGAAATCCTCGTCAAGCATCTGCGCCTCGGTATCCCCCGCCGCGCGCAGCTTCATCTGCACTTCAAAACGCGCCCGCTGATCGATCGGGTCGTTGAGCTCAGAAAAACCGTTGCCGAGCTCACTCCGAGCGGCCACGGGTTGCATCCGGAGAGTACGACGCGGATTCTTGGCGTCCAGTTTCGCCAAGGGTGACACCTCAACCGGATGGCCGACCAGAATACACGGCTGAACGAGTTTCTGGCGCACAGTCTTCTTGTAAATCGTATCGATGAGCCGCCCTTTACCCGCTGACGGATCGTAAGCGATGTGAAGCGCAGCGGCCTTGGCACGGAGGGTTTCGACGGAAACATCATCGGACAAATCAATACCAGTTTCTCGTTGAAATTCAGTAAAGTAATCGACGCGTGGGAAGGGCACGCTCCAATCAATCACGACTCCCTCATGCGTGGTATGGAGCGATTCACCCGCTACGGCTCGAACGATTGATCGATAGAGTTCTTCCACCATTGCGCACCCGGCCTCGAAATCCATATACGCACCATAGCACTCCATATGGTCGAATTCCTGAAGGTGCTCGCGATCAATCCCTTCATTACGAAACACGCGACCGATTTCGAAGACCCGTTCATAACCGCCAACAAGGAGGCGTTTCAACGGGAGTTCCAATGAGATGCGGAGGAAAAAATCCTGGTCCAGTGCGTGATGATGGGTGACGAATGGTTCGGCTTCGGCACCACCCGGCACATGCTCCAGGACCGGAGTTTGCACTTCCAAATACTTTTTCTCCGTCAAAAACTGTCGAATCGTCTGCCAAAACACGTTTTTTTTCACAAATAGGTCGCGCGTCGCCTGATTCATCATGAGATCGAGGTAGCGTTTGCGGAGCAGCTGCTCTTCATCTTTCAAGCCGTAGAATTCCGCAGGAATCGGCAGGAGCGATTTCGAAAGCATCTGCCAGCTCTCGACGCGGACGCTCTGTTCGTTTTGTTTCGTGAGAAAAACCGTTCCCGTCATTGATAGGAAGTCGCCAATCTCAACCGTCTCTTTGAATAAGAGAAACGGTTTCGTCTCTCCAGACGCATCAACCGGGGCGCGCATCTCTTCTGAAAAAAATCCTTGTATCTTTCCGGTACCGTCCTCGATATGGCAAAAGGCGATCTTGCCCATGCTGCGCAGTGAACGGACGCGGCCGACGACCGACACCAGCGTATCCGTACCGTTCAATTCATCAAAACGATCAAGGACGTCTTGGTTCCGATGTGTCCTCAGGGCTTTTTCTGGATACGCCGAACCCAGTGTCGCAACGAGTGTCGCGAGTTTTTCATGTTTTACGGAGAGAATATCTTCGCGCATATATGTCCACTCTATCGGTTTTCAGAGCTCCGAGCAAGAAAAACCCGCTCATGCAGGGCGGGAGAGAAATCAGGTTTTCCTATTTCACCGAGAGAATCTCGTACTTGATCTGTCCGACCGGAGCAGCCACCGTCACACTTTCACCCTTCTCTTTTCCCATGAATTCCTTTCCGAGTGGCGACTCGCTTGAAATTTTCCCCTGTGTGGGATCGACTTCGTTTGCGCCGACGATTTCGAAATCCATTTCCTTGCCATGGAGTTTCACCGTCAGTTTCGATCCGACTTGGACCTTCGATGACTTTTTGTGCGGTGCGGCGATCACCGATTCCTTCAAGAGCGCTTCGATTTCAGCGATGCGCGTCTCATTTTCGTTCTGATGACGCTTGGCTTCGGTGTATTCAGCATTTTCCGAAAGATCTCCCTGCTCCTTGGCCTCTTTGATCGAGTGTGCGATCTCCTGTCGGACGCGCGACTTGCGATCCTCAAGCTCAGCTTCTAGTTTCTTTAGTCCTTCTTCGGTGAAAATTCTTGACATAGGTTATGAGCGATATGCACTAAATAATATTTGTGTCTCTCGATAGAGCACGATGCCACCCATCCTAACCCATGGGCTTCGCGTTGTCAACCGTGGATTTCAGGGCTTGATTAAGGCTTCTTTTGTGCTTTGAAATACCATTCGTAGACCGCTTTCGTGATCGGAACCGCGTGATAGGTGCTCGTTTCCGATTGGCCTTCGACGAGCACGATCATGACGAGCTCCGGCTTTTCATACGGCGCAAAGGAAACGAACCAGCCATGCGTTTTGTCTTCGTTCCCGTACTGTGCCGTCCCGGTCTTGCCCGCGACGGTAACCGGCAGTGTCTGCAAGGTCTGGGCCGTACCGCCGGTTACCGTTTCACGCATTCCCTCCCTGACCACACGTAGAATCTCAGGCGCCACCGATACCGGCTTCGAGACCGTTGTGAAATCCGCCGCTACATGGGGGGTGTAGAGCGTCCCGCCGTTCGCAATGGCGGCGACCGCGTTCACGATCTGAAGCGGCGTCGCCGTGATAAATCCCTGCCCGATCGCGGCGTGGTAATCATCGCCGATATACCAGCGCTCTCCGATTTTTCTTTCCTTCCACACCGGGTCCGGCAGAAAACCGTCCGCCTCTCCCGGCAAATCAATGCCCGTTTTCTGGCCGTAGCCGAACGCTTCCTCATACTGTTTCATGCGCTCCATCCCGAGCCCTCCGATGCCGCCATAGCCGCCTCCGAGTGTATAAAAATAGACATCGCTCGAAACCGCAATCGCTCGGCGGAGATCCGTGAATCCATGTGCCTTCCAGTCGCCGAAAAAGAACTTGCCGACGCTGATGCCTCCCCGGCTTTCGATCTTTGTTTCAGGCGTAATCAAATGTTCGGCTAAGGCAGCCGCGGCGATCACTGGCTTCAGCGTCGACCCCGGCGGATACTCGCCCGCAATCGCCCGATTGAAGAGTGGTTTTTCTGGATTATCGATGAGTGTGGCATAATCCTTCTCCGGAATCCCGCCTGAGAAAAGGTTGTTGTCATAGCTGGGGTAGGAAACCAGTGCCCGGATCGCTCCCGAAGACGGATCGAGCGCAATCGCGGCACCAGCCGAAAGACCATGTGCGATGAACCACTCTGATAGCGTGGTGTACAGCTTTTCTGTCAGTCCTTTATCAATTGTGAGAGTGATGTCCCGACCCAGCTTGGGCGGGACGATGCCGAGCTCTTGTTGCACTCGGCCGAGCGAATCCACTTCGACAACCTCGCGGCCGTGGACGCCGCGAAGGGCGGCTTCATAGGATTTTTCGACTCCCTGTTTTCCGATTGAATCAGTGAAAAAGTAGTTCGGGAATTCCTCCAGCTCTTCCTTTTTGATCTTTCCCTCATAGCCGATCACATGAGAAAAAATCGGACCGTTGATATACTCGCGCCGCGCAGATTTCTGGAGACTGATGCCCGGCAGTTTATTTGCTTGGCTGTAATACATAATGGTCTCTTCTTGCGAGAGATCTTCACGGAGCATGACCGCTTCATTAGGACGGTAAGCCTGGGACTCCAGCGTAGATTGCCAGGCAGGAAAATCGGGATGGAAGACGGAATCGACCCAATCCAACACGCGCTTCCGTTCTTCAGGATTTTTCGGCAATGCATTGGGAATCACGATTCCATCAAGGCTTGGCGTATTGCGAACCAGCGGCTCACCCGTGCGATCCGTAATGATGCCGCGGGGAGCGGCGAGAAGAATGGAGCGCAGGCTGTTATTGCGCGCGATAGCTTCGTAATGCCTGCCCTCCCAGATGTTGAGGTAAACCAGCCGGCTCGCGAGTATGAGCAGGGCCAGCGCAGCGATGAAAAAGAAATACCGAGACGGTTTCCGATCGAGTGTCCCCTCAATCCGAGCCGCTTCCGGTGCAGTGAGCATGAGAACCGCATCGTCGATCTCGTTCTTTTCAAATTGTGGGGACCGGCCCCTGAGCAATGACATAGGGTCTAAACTCGTACGCCACGGAATTCCGACATCAGTCCGTACTGAATCCTCCGCTCCCACCAACGGAGCAACGGGAAGAGCAGAAGGAAGAGCAGGAAGGTTTCGAAAAAATTCTCCACGAATCGTCCGACAAAAAGGGTCTCCGCCTGAAACAACGCTAAGCCAACAGCATAGGCAACAGCGAAGCCTCCCGCGACTGATGCCAGTATGAGATAGCTCCGGACATGTGCCTCCAGGACGATGCGCCGGGAAAGAAAGCTCGTCGCATACGCGATCGCTACCGCATACACCGGAAAGAGCGTCGGCGGTCCGAGCAGCGCGTAGATGGCAACACCAAGCAACGACCAAGCGAGACCCCGTTCGAAACCGAAGAGGAACACGAGTGAGATGACCAGCGCGATGATCGCAGCGGGAGCGACGAGCACTGGCCAAAGGATATCTAAGAATGAGCGCTGGATAACCGCGATGATAAGAAATACGGCGAAGCGCTGCAAGACGATGCTCATAGTGTCGGGGTGAGAAGAATGAAAACAAACCGGATATCATCAAAAGCGATAGGAATTGTGATGGTCGCCTGTTGGAAAAGACGATCGAGAGATGGACGCACTTCATCGATGTGGCCGATCAAGAGCTCTTTGGGAAGACTGTCTCCAAGCCCGGAAGTGACCAGTGCGGCACCTGGTTCGAGTTTCACACCCGAGAGCGCCATGTCGAAAACGAGTCCGAGACTGTGGTCTCCGCGAACAATCCCCTGCACCGACGCACCAGCAACCCGAGCGGCGACGGTGCTTTCAGGATGTGACAGCAAGCGCACCTCAGCGCTGGTGAGATACGCCTCTGCTACGCGGCCGACCAGATTCCCGCTGACGACGACCGGTTGACCAGAGTGGACACCATCGGTCGTACCCCGATTCACGGCGAATCCGACCGAACCGCCGTTCATATCCCGGCTGATCACCTCAGCTGAGAGCATATCAGGTAGATTCACTGCCGGCAGCTTGAGCGCCTCACGGAGCAGCCGATTTTCTTCTCGCGCCTCCTTCAGCCCAGCCACTTCATGTAACAGGGATGAACGCTCCCGCTCCAGTTGTTCATTATCCCGCTTCAAATCACTGATTGAAGAGAATAAATGAAGCGCATCGCCTGTCTCGAAAGCCGCCCAAGAAAAGAATCCTTGAAAGGGGGCTGCCACCGGAGCTAGAACAGCGCGCAACGGAGCAAAAAAAGTTTCCGGCAAGAGAACGACGACAGCCCACACGAGAACGCCGAGTGCCAGGGCACGCACGCTTTTTTTTCGGAAAAAGGTCCTTTCTTGGTTCATGAGTGCATACGTTAACTCAACGGTCCGCTGCGCTCATCCTCGATCAGTACTTCTTTGAGCGTTTCCATATCGTCGAGTACGATGCCCGTACCACGCACCACGGCCGTCAATGGGTCTTCCACACGATTCACCGGGATGCCCGTCTGGCTCGCGATGAGCCGATCGAGACCGCGGGTGAGGCTGCCGCCGCCGGACAGGGCGATGCCGCGCTGCATGATATCCGAGATGAGTTCGGGCGGCGTCTCTTCGATGAGCGTTTTGATATTGTTCACGATGATCCGGATCGAACGCGACAGCGCTTCGCGGACATGCTCGTCGGTGATGACCACTTCTTTCGGCAAACCCGAGACGAGATCGCGGCCGCGAATCGAATACTGGAGCCGTTCTTTCAGCGGGAATGCGCTGCCGATTGCGATTTTCACGTCCTCGGCGGTCCGCTCTCCTACGAGCAGGTTGAATTCATCGCGACAGTAGCGAATGATGTCTTCATTCATCTCGTCGCCGGCAATCCGGAGGCTGCGCGCAATGACCACACCGCCAAGCGAAATAACCGCGATCTCGGTCGTACCACCGCCAATATCGACGACCATATTGCCCGCCGCATCGATAACTGGTAGTCGGCCGCCGATTGCCGCAGCCATTGGTTCATCGATGAGAAATGCCTGCCGCGCGCCGGCGTTCATGGCCGCCTCGATAACAGCGCGCTTTTCCACTTCCGTCACGCCCGAAGGAATCCCGATCAGCACCCGCGGGCGGCGGAGGAATCGAAAACTTCCCTCCGAAACCTTGCTGATGAAATACCGGAGCATCTGCTGCGTGATCTCGAAGTCCGACACCACACCATCGACCAAGGGTCGTGTGGCGACGATATGACCTGGGGTCTTGCCGACCATCTTTTTCGCTTCGCGACCGATGGCGAGGATCTGGCCGGTGCGCTGATTCACTGCAACGACCGACGGCTCATTGATGACGATTCCACGGCCCCGGACATAGACGAGCGTATTGGCGGTACCGAGATCAATGCCGATATCCTGGGTCAAATTACCAAAAAAGCGCTCTGAGAGTCTCTTCCACAGGGTCGTAAAAAAATGAAACATACCAAAAAAGCGGTCTAAAGGATTACCCCAGTATAGCGGAAATCACCTCCTCGCTCAAGCGAGTCAGAATTGAGCGAAAACTAGCGTTTCAGAAGAAAAAGCGCCCAGAATTCATGTCGAATCCCAGGCACCAAGCATGTTTTGTTTTTGAAATTACGTCGTATCACTACGACTTCGAGTACCGTTGGTACACGGCGCAGACTTCGCCCGGACTGGGGTTACCCGTCGATGGCACTGGTGTCCCGCCGTCGACCCGCAGACAAGCGCGGAAATTGTGCCATTGCTTCTTCCAGGGAGCTGAGGTCGGAATACGCCAGCAGCCGTCGCAGTCCATCTGGTCCTCATCGGTACTCCCAGGTGGGAGCTCTCTCGGCTCGATAGTGCCATAGCCAATCACCTGATAGAGACCACCGGTCGCAACGGGACTGCTCACTTGGTAGACTACCGTGACATTGGCGCCGGGAGCGACAGGACCGTCGTTCCGAATCCAGATGCGCGGCTTGGGCGCTGCACCCGTGTTGGTGGTACAGCAGCCGACCTTGTCCTCGAAGCGGGTAATGACCAGGACAGGCGCTGGCCTCGGTGCCAAAGTCACCGTCAGACTCATGCTGTTGTTACCTTCATCGGTCTCAACCTGAGCGCCGAGGTAGTCCGCCGTGAAGGTCAAGATGCAGGTACCGACCACATTCGGCATGAGGACGGGAGTGAGAACCTCCTCCCAGGCCGAGGCGCCAGCAATCAGAGTGCTAGCCATGGTGCCATCGTCGGTCAGCATCGTTGTCGGTCCCCCATTGCAGGAAACCGTGTAGGAACTGCGGATATCGGTCGTGGCATTGACTGTCCCCGAGTTTGTGACCCAGGCGCCGAGACGGATATAGTCGCCAGCGTAGACCGGAGCTTGGAGCACCGTCAGGCTGGAAACCGTGAAGTCGACATCAGGAACGTTCTCGACTTGGTTGGCCGTCACTTCGAACACCGCTTCGGTCGAGCAGTTGTTGCTCTCATGCTTTTCGACATGCTCGCCGCCGTTGTTGTGGTCATCGAGCGGGTGGTCAATGCAGTAGACGATGTTGTAGATACCCGGCGTCGTAATCCACTGGCTGATGACCGTGTTCTTAGTTTCGGTATGCGTGTCGCCCGGCAGCATGTTGGCGCACTGAGTGATCGTGCTGTCAATGCGACGCCAGGCATCGGTGCCACTGTGGGCATCTTCCTTGTAGCCACGGGAGAGGTAGAAGTGGCCGGTGATAGTCGGGACTTCCCCTTCCTTGCAGGGGCCGTCGCCGATATTGGCCGCCTGAGCCTTAGTGTCAAAAGATTCTCCCAGGCCGAACTTGTACGTCTCCGTACCCCAAGGGGTCTCTAGCCAGACGCGTTTGGTGACGAAGTCAGGGGGCTCGGGAGCAGGCAGTTCGATCATCTGGGTTGGGATAGCCCTGGCCAATACCATGGACGGCTTTGGACTCATTCCCTGTTACCACATTCCCGTTAGGACGCTGATGGTATTGATGGTTCCAAAGTCACGGATGTCGGAAGCGTTGCTGTTTCGCCGAAGAGGAGTCAAATGGCCCGCCAAAACCTCTGCCAGAGCACCGGATCCTCTGGCACCCTCTCTGCGAATTTGGTCAGTCCCTATCAAGAAGAGCGTCCCTTGAACCTCGGTGCAGGCATCTGAACCAGCTGGTTGGGCGAACAGGGTTGTTCCCTAGGCGATACCGAGAACTCGCATTCACAGGAACTTGTGGTCGGTGCCCAGCAGACATTGCCCTGGCAGCGAGTTTGGATTTCAGTCGATGGGTTTAGGCGAGACGAGTTTGGATGAAGTCGACGGGGTCGACGAAGGTGTCGTATCCAGCCACCTAGACATCGAAGCCTACCCCACCCATTCTTTGCTATGGTGCCATACGTCCATCATGTACGCCGAAGTGCCCATGGTCTCCTTCTGGCCAATACCCCACTTTCCAACCGGCTTTCCCGCATACACAGAGGAGCCATCCGAAACAAGTGAGTCGCAGAGGAGATGTCCATAGATGGCCAAAATTTTGACGAGCATGAGTCTTGTGTTCAATTACTGCAGCGCAATTGTTTGTACCCCAGCTAGTGCCGGCACTACGGGCTTAACTACTCCGTCTGCAAAAGCAGCGTACACATACTGTTCATAACCCCGACTGATATCGATACCCGATGATACTCGCCCGGAAAATAGTCTGTTTCCTTTGCTGAGCCAGCCCGCATTGGGACGAATAGGCAGCCGTACCAGTTGGATAGAGGAACCCCGTCGCTGTTTGGTCGAGCGCGGAAGTCCATTTCCAACCGTCAGGATAGCCTTCTTCCCATCGTGTTGTGACATACTGTTCGTCGCCACTCGTCAAGTTGATTCCGTACCGCCACCCCCAAAGAGGGACAGCCCACCGCTACCAAAGCGGCAATCCATTTGGAAGCATTCATGTTTCATACTCCTCAATTGTGAAGGGACGTACTGAGTCTGTATTCCAGACCCGCGACATTTGGAGAAAAGATTTCTCCAAATGTATATGGTCAAGAAAAACGATTTGTCTGAAAATGATTGGTACCGAAACGCTAGAACTGCTATTTCATGAATTTGAAATTTGACAGAATTTCCTTATCAATATCATTTAACTTCTCTTTGCTTTCTCTATTACAGAAAAAGACTTCATACAGGTGATTCTTGTGAAGAGAAAGTAAAGTGTAGTACGCCCCATAGCCACCACGAATCACTTCTGTGGCATTCTCTCCTCCCAACAATGCCGGACCTATTGGAGTAATCATGTGGTTTTGACTAATCATGTCTTTGAGATTCGTTGCGCCATCAGTATTTTCTGACTCGTTTAGAATAGAAGGATAATAACGAATTGAAATGTCGCAAAAATAGTCAACTTTATGCTGTCGAAGCAATGTCGCTAATTCAGGACTAATAAAGTCAAAGACCGGAGAGACTCCACCAATCATACTTTTTTTAATATTCCATTCTTTCGGATACTTCACCTCAAACCCATACTCCTCATTCCGATAGGTTTTCCAGTCGGAAGTGTCGATGAGATTTTCTGGCTCAACCTGAATCGGGGTCTCAACCACCGGATCAGTCACGACTGGCTGATTCACCACTACCTGGCGCTTTTGCACACACCACAAAGCCCCAGCGCAGAAGAATCAGAGGGCGAGGACGGCGGTGAGGAGGAGGGATTTCTTGGATTCATATGATTTGACACTTGAATTTAAACTGCCTAGCAATGCACTGTCAATTATTGACGGTGAGTGCTTTCAGTACGAATTATAGCCAAAACTAAGCCATAAACCATGGGTTCGTCAAGACTTTTAGATTTAATTTTTAAGTTAATCAGCTTGCACTATGGTGCAAGGCGTTTCACGTCGCGCGGATAGAGGACCGCTTCCTTGATAGAGGCCAGGCCGAGAAGTTTCTGGACGATGCGCTCTGACCCCAGGCCCCAGCCGCCGTGGCGCGGCGTACCAAGACGAAAAATTTCGATATAGTCTTTGAAAGTCTCTGGATCCAAACCGCGCTCCTCCAGGACTCGGACGAGCATGTCGGCATCATGGATGCGTTCGGCTCCCGATGCAATCTCTACCCCGCGGAATATGAGGTCATAGCTTTCACAGAGTTTTGGGTTCTCCGGGCTCGGCAGGCTGTAAAAAGCGCGCGCCGCAGTCGGATAATGAGTGAGAAAAACGAAATCCGAACCGTATTTTTTTTTCACGTATTCCGAAATCATCCGCTCCCCCTCGCTATCGATATCACCTTCTTCCAATTCTTTCCCATATTCATTCTTCAGAATTTCGAACGCTTCGCTGAGACGAATGCGTGGAATCGGTACTTCATCGGGCACGCTCGCACCATAGAGAGCGAGTTCGGCCGCCGTGGCAGTTTTCAGGTGTTTGAAAATCGCGAACATGGTCCGTTCGAGTTCGGCCATCACATCCTCCACACCGGAAATGAATCCCATTTCGGCGTCGAGGCCCGTGTACTCATTCACGTGCCGAGTCGTGAAATGCGGCTCCGCCCGAAAGACCGGCCCCACCTCGAACACGCGCTCGAATGCGCTCATGGCTGCCTGTTTGTAGAATTGCGGCGACTGGGCCAGATAAGCATCGCGATCGAAGTACTTAATCTTGAAAAAGTTCGCTCCTCCTTCGGTCGCCGCCGAGAGGATTTTCGGGGTCTTGATCTCGACGAAACCCGCCGCATGCAGCGTCTCGGAATAGGCACAAAACAATTCCGATGTGATAGTGAATATCGCCCGGACTTTTTCATTGCGGAGTGCCAGCGTCCGGTGATTAAGAACGTGTCAAGATTGAGATCGAGATCGGTCTTGGAGACATCAATGGCGAGCTCTTCGCTCGGTCGGGCAGCCACCGCAAGTGCCGTCACTTCGATCTCGATTTGATCAGTCGGAAGCGCGGTACCCACATCTCCCCCCTTCTTCGTCGGACGCTCCTTGATCAGCCCCTCGAGAGTCACGGCGTACTCTGACCGGATGTCTTTGGCGGTTTCGATGACGTCTGATTTCTCAGGTGTCACGATGAGCTGCACCCGGCCGCTCCGGTCCCGCAATTCAAAAAAAATCAGCTTTCCATGGTCCCGACGCGCAGTAATCCAGCCGGCGAGCGCGACCGTTTCGCCCACCTTCGCCACCGCATCGCGTATGAGCGTTCGTTCCAACATAAGGTATCGTTCAGTACTCCTATCGGCTCGCGAAAAACTCCTTGGCAACCGTCGCAAGTTCGCTCGGCGTGATCTGTGTCTTCATGAAAGACCGCTCGACCGCACCCGAAGCCTCGAGCGTCTTGACTTCCGCCTCATCGAGCGAAGCCGTCAGAAGGAATATCGGAACTGATTTTGATCCAGTCTCGTTCTTGAGCGCCTCGATGATTTCTTTGCCCGAAAGGGAGGGTAGCAAATGATCCGTAATGATGAGATCGAACGCCCCGGATCGGGCCCGGTCGAGACCACTCTGGCCGTCGCGTTCGCTCACGACCGCATAGCCGACATCACGCAAGGCCTTCCCGAACATCTCGGCGAATATCGCCTCGTCCTCGATGAGCAGAATCTTTTTCTCCGTTCCCGGTTCAGGCAGTGTATCCGCTGGCGCTGCCGTCGCAGTATCGATTGGATCAGTCACGCTAGCCGTTCGCGTGCACCGTCTGCGCCGAGAATTGATTCAAGTAACGCTTCACTTCAACAACGACCTCCGACGGGGTGAAATCCGTCTTGGAGATGAACCCGCTGGCACCCGCCTCGATGGCTTCCTGACGCTCCTGCGGTCCGGAAAGATTGCTGAAAATGACGACTTTGAGTTCCGGACTGTAGTCCCGGTTCGTCCGTAACTCGCGCAGGACTTCAAGGCCGGAAAGTTCCGGTATGACCATATCGAGCATGATGAGATCATACTGATTTTCCCGTGCTTTCTTCAGAGCGTCTTTTCCGGTCAGCGCCGACGCGACTTCGAAACCGGAGGATTCGAATTTCTTGATATAGATCTCTGAAATGAACGGATCGTCTTCGACGAGGAGGAGTGTAGTCATAGGCATTCAGTCTGGTAATCTACTGCAGCGTATCAGTGTTCCGGCTTCTTTTCAAGGATTGCCTGGGTCACTGGAAGCTCCATGATAAAACGCGATCCCTTTCCATGACCCTCCGACTCCGCACGAATCGTGCCGCCATGCGCCTCAATGAAGCTTTTACCGACATAGAGGCCGAGACCCGTGCTCGAGACGTTCATCAGAGCCGCGTTCTGGCCGCGCTCGAATTTCTTGAACAGATGCGGGATATCAGCCGGGTCGATACCCGCACCCGTGTCCACAACCGTAATGACGACGTGGTCCGCCTGCTTTTCTGCCGTGACGGAGATGCTGCCTTTGTCCGTATATTTGATGGCATTGTCAATCACATTGGACACCACTTCCCGGATCTTCGCTCCGTCCAGCCACAACTGGGGAAGCGGCTCCTTGGGAAGCCCGAGCTTGAGCTTGAGTCCCTTCGCGTGGGCCGCGAGGACGAATAAGTCGCGGAGTTCCGACAGGATATCCTCGACAGTGGTCAGCGCGAACTGGTATTGGATGCGGCCCGCCTCGATGCGTGAGATGTTCAGCAGATTCTCGACGAGGCTCATCAGCCGGGCATTCGCCAAGTAGACCTTGTTGAGCGTATCCGCCACCGCCGGTTCCAATCCGCCGTACGCCCCCTCGAGGAGGAGAGACACGAAGCCCTTGATCGCTGTCAGCGGCGTCCGCAATTGATGCGACGCAATGGAGATGAATTCGCTCTTGGCATTGTCCAGCCGGTGGAGCTCAGTGTTGGCTACGGCCAGCCGATCCGACAACTGTTGCAGCTCATCCTTACGTTTTATCTCGTTATCAACCGACTTTACAAGCATCGCCACCAGAAAAAAAACAACAACAAAGATGACTATCCTGACCACGAGCTGATACCAATTTTCCGAAAGAAAAATCTGAACGAACATAACCAGCAGGATCGCAAAGGAAAAGACCTCTGTGGCAATGATCTTTATATTAAATAATCGGTGCTTAATGATTGCGTATCCAGGGAGTAGAGCAATAAAAATAGAGCTAAAAATTCCCAAACGGGAATAGAACTCATACTGAGGGCTATTTTCAATATAGTCTGTCAGAAAGACATTCGTGATAAGCGCAGCCCCCACCGATAAAATTAAACCGATGATAAGATAGACATAGCGTGTTTTCTCAACTGGATCAACCTTACGATAATTCCAGAAGATAAGGATCGTACCCAGTAATGGCGCAGCGGAGACAAGAATGTTATAAAATGTTCCGCCAAGACCGAACATTGGATTAATCACGCCCGCTGGGGTGATTTCATAACCCGAAATGACCGTATCGGTGAAGAAGATAAACAGCGTGAGAAAAGATGGCACCAAAAGTAGAGTGAACCGAAACCAATAACGATTTGCGAGCCTTAAATGTACCGTATCGCTGCAGAAGAGCAGAAACGTGAATGCGTAAAAAGCCCCGAAGGCAAAATCGGCCCGCAGAAAATTGAATCTCCAGAAAACATTCTCCGTTTCGTCTTCAAAAAAAGTAACGATAATCCAGAGCAAAATGGAGATCGTCAAATACGCAAAACTCCGACTCATCCTGCTTCTAGGATCTTTATAGAGGACGAGTAGTCCGACAAAAAACAAGAGAAACACCGTCATCCACAAAAGGCCACTCTCGAGGACAAGAAACATAGGGATTTTTTTGTATATGTATCCGCAGTCTACTCTGTTGCAAGCGTTTACTCAATGAATATCCTTGACAATACTCAATTTTTCTGTCATCCTGGCATCTTGAGTTTTTTACCAACCACTACCATCGAAGGGAGATGTAGTATGTCGAAAGTGAAAGTGAGAAGCGTTTCTGGCCTCTTGAAAGAGGGCTTCGACCGAGAAACCCTGATCAGGGGTTTTGTGGAGGTCAACCGGGCTGCTTGGCCGCCCCCCGTTCCGGAACGGTATCTCTGGACGCGAGAAAAGGTGGCGGCTCAGTTCCAGCACTGTCCTCACCTCCTCTTCGCAGCCCTCATCGAGGGCCGCATAATCGGAACGCTCAGCGTCATCCACACCAGGGAGGAAATCGCCAAGGACACCAAGGACTGGGAGGATATGAGCAACCACGGAACACTCTCGACTCATCAGTCCGATGGCGACTGCGCTTTCGGGCTCGATTTGTCAGTCAGGCCGGACGCCGGAAACAAAGCTGGCGACGACCTGATTGAAAAGGGCATCCTCTATTGTGTCGTGCTCGAAAACAGGAAGGGTGTCTTTCTCGGTTCCCGAGTCCCAAGCTATCGCAAACGGGCCCACCGCTGGACCATCGAAGAACATGTGTTCGGAAAAGACGGGCGGACACATGATCCAGAGATCCGGCTCTACCAGAAAGAGGGGTTCCGAGTTGTGAAAATTGTTCCAGGCTACATGGAAGATCCCGACAGCTTAGACTACGGAGTCCTCATGTTCTGGGATAACCCCTATTACAAGTTCACCCGTTTCATACCCCGGGTGTTCACCAGAAAGCTGGCTGAGATTTTGGAAAAATGGCTGTAAGTCGCTATAAGGGGCTTGCAAAGCAAAAGCGGGAGGTGTCCGATGGACATCCTCCCGCGTTTTTTTTCTCACCCCCACATGAGGGAAACGAACACCAGCGCCGTTGTTAGCACCTCCAGAGCGATCTCGGTCCAAGCCGACGCCCGGAAATACGGGTGGAGTTTCTGGCCGCCCACCAGAATGAGATACCCGGGGGAGAGAAACGAAACCCCCCGATTAATGATGAAGCCCACCCAGCCGAGAACGCCGATGATCTTGATGGTCGTGACATCGAACTGACTCATGATCTCGTAGACCTTCTTAACCTCCAGGTTGGCAAGATGCTGAGCCACATTCGACCCCCATGGCGGCAAGGACCATGAGTCCCCCAACGGTGTACAGAACCTCGGTGATGGCGACCAATGAGAGGTAGGTCTTCAGCGATACCCCCATCTCGTCCTTCATCTTGCTGCCCTTGGCCACCGCGACGACGCTAATCGCAATCCCGATCCCCCAAGCGACTATTGTAGTCCGCATCGATGGCATGATCTTCACCCATTCACTCATTATCTCTACTCCCTGATTTTAAAGGTCCGTGGAAGCCCTGCACACGCAGAACCCGTCTTCAGAATAAGATCCTACGACATGCTACTGTAATATAAAATGCTACTCATGTCAAGAGTAACGGCTTAGTCGTTTTTTTCTGGATACTTCTTCCCCCGCTCCACGAAGTTCACCTCTGTATCTTTGAGGTCGAACTGATCGACGAAGTATTTCTGCGTATAGCGGTTATCGAGTCCGTTCTTGCAAGTATAGACATCGATACTGACGAAACCGCGCGCCGGAAAGGTATGGATGCTGATATGGCTCTCTGCGATGACAACGAAGCCACTCCAGCCGCCAGGATCCTTGTGGCCATTGCCAGGCGCCTCATAAACCTCCGGGGCAGTCAATTTCGTCATACCGAGGTCTTCGGGCAGCTCATTGAGACACCTAAATACAACTTCTTTGTCGTTGAGTTTTTCGAATGTACCACCGTACCCATCGATCATCAGATGCTCTCCGAAATGCTTCATACAGTAACTTTATATTATATAGCCAGGCATCGAAAGCGCACGTCCACCTTACCGCCAATATAGCATATTTCAGCCCTATACGAGCTGAAGGCACCCGGAAACCCGGGTGCCTTGGAAACCTATCGCCAACGCCTTAGAACAGACGGAAGAGCCAGCCGAACAGGCCGGTATTGCCATTCTTGGCACTGATGAAACTGATGAGCTTTGCGTTCTCAGACTTGAGCTCGCCAATCTTCTCATTGATGAGGAGATTAAGCTCATTGTCTTCGACTTCATCAGCCGCGCGCTGCATCGACACGATCCGGTCTTCATTGACAACGGCATCGATCTTGAGGGCATCGAGCACGTCCCGATCATCACCGAACAGCGTCCGAGCGAGCGCACTGCGATCATCGAGGTCCTTCAGGAGTGAGGCGACCTTGGCCGATTCTTGTTTGTGCGTGCGCGCCAGCGTCCGAAGTGCCGTATGGTCTTCATCGGCATCGGCCAAATCGGAGAGCTCATCCGAATCATCCCCGACTTCGACACCGTGCTCATTCTCGAATTCGTCGTCATCCGAGGCGCCGAGCGCGAAGAGTGCTCCCTCGACAGAATGCTTGACGGATTTTACCCGCCGCTCCACGGTTTTGAGCGCGGTGAGTCCGGCGAGAAGATTATCGCCACCCGCCGTGATCTGGGCGCGAGCTGCAGCATAGTCGGCCTCCGCATCAGTCAGGCTGGCCACATAGCTCGTCGTATCACCACCGAGACTCGCCAGACGGGCGATCTTCTCTTTGGTCTGCGCGATGCGCTTGGCGACTTTGGCGATGTCTTTGGCGACATCTTCCGAATCATGGAGCGTCTTGCCTCGGGAAAAATGAGTAAGCTTTTCGGTCACTTTTGCGAGTGTCTTAATCCGGTCGAGCTCGTTAGCAGTAAAAGCAGCATCGACGGACGCCAGACCCGCCTTGGCAAGCGCCAGCTGTGCCAGAGCCGCCGAAACATCGACTCCCTCAGCCTGCTTTTCCAGTATTTTCTTCTCTGCCTCAGCGATCTTTTCGTTCAGTTTCTCGATCGTTTTATTCCGATCCTTGAACATCGCTTCCCGCTCATCCTTGCCGGATCGGTCATCATCGACATCTTCATTCTGATCATCATCGACGCTCCCATCGCCGCGCAGCTTCACGCCGTTCACACGATCGTCATCGGAATCTTCATCCTGGTCATCATCGACGCTGCCGTCACCACGAAGTTTTACGCCATCCACGCGATCGTCGTCGGAATCATTATCATCTTCTCGATTCCGATCGCGAGATGAACCCGATCCGCTCTTGTTATCATCATCTTTGTCCTCATCCTTATCTTCGTCTTCATCGTCGCTATCGTCGCTCCCGCCACTCTCGCCATCCTTCGCGGCGATGGACTGGACGAACGGCAGAGTCGACGGCTGGCCCGTCAGAAACGCTGCATAGGCGAAATACCCGCCGAATAACATAAAGACAATAGCCGAAAACGCTACTGCCTTGTGAGACCCTTCTGTACGCATATGATTTTGTTTATTTTTGTTTCAACCCAATTATACACCCTTACTTCTGAGACGCAAGAGGGTGGCTATATCTTACGCACAAGGTCCAGAAAGGCTTGACCGCTCTGATACCAAGTAAAGTAGCGCCGTTTCGCCAAAGCACGCTCACGCAGCTTTGCCTGAAAGCTCTTGTCTTCCAAGATGCCACGCAGTGCCTGGAGGATCTCGTCGGGACGATAGGGATCGATGAGAACGCCGGCCTCGCCGACGACTTCCGGCAGAGACGCCGAATGCGACGCAATAACCGGCACTCCCGAGGCAAGCGCTTCAAGCGGCGGAAAGCCGAATCCCTCGTAGAACGACGGATACACAAAGACGCTGGCCAGGCTGTAGAGAGCCGGTTTATCAGCGTCCGCCACGAAGCCGATCAGGTGGATCTTGTCCCGAACCGGCGACACCCGGATCGCCTCAAACAGCTCCTGGTACTTCCAGCCCGGCTGGCCGGCCAAGACGAGCGCGTACTTCGCCATATCCCCGATGGCGACACGCTGAAAGACCTCGAAAGCACGGAGGAGCGACCCCAGGTTCTTGCGCGGTTCGATCGTGCCGAGATACAAGATGAATTTGTATGGCAGTTGGTACTTCTGTTGAACCGCCACGAGCGCCAGACTGTTCCGATCCATCGGAGCGAAGCGTTCGTCAATGCCACTATAGATTACGTGAATCTTGCCTTCCGGAATCCCATAGCAGGTCAAGAGATCATCTTTCGTCGACTTGGAGACCGCGATAATCGCATCGGCGCGCCTGAGGAGCGAACGGAAGTCGATGGCGAAGTGCCAAAGCCGCTGCTTCCATGAGAACGTTTCCGGGAAAAACTCGAAGGAGAGATCATGAGCCGTGACCATGAGCCGCGTCCGGCGGGAGACGGCGGCGAAATTCAGATTCGGCATAAAAAAGACATCGGTGCCGCCGATGAGCCGATCGAGCTTGGGATAACGCAAGTACCAAAGCGACAGATTGAGGAGCCGATTCGGGATCCGAAAGCGGCGGATACGGACATTGGCAAAGCCCTCGGCCCAGGCGAGATCGGGTACGGTCTTCCCCCATGCGTTGAAAAAAAGTACATACTCGTGCTCCGAACCCACCCGAAACAGTTCACGGAGAAGGCCGATAGTGTATTCTTCGACGCCGCTGCGCTTGCCTGCCGCGAGCGACCGGATATCGATGCCGATTCTCATCCCGTTAGAGCTAGAAATCGTTTCAATCGATTCTTGAGGTATCTCTTACCCATCCCAGATTTCAGGTACTTTTCCCTCATCAGTGCATCTTGTTCATCTCGACTGGCTTCGTAATATATCAGCTCGAAAGGCCCTCGACCCCTGGTATAGGTCGACACTTCTGAATTATGCTCTTTGAAACGCTTTCGTAAGTCAGTCGTGAATCCCGTGTACCACCGACCGTTCTTGCTGCTTCGTAAAATATGGACGTACTGGAACATAGCTCTAACGGGACGTATTTTCATTCGTTACTTACGTACTCTGAGATTCTTTCATCCGTCCCGGCCTGACGTCCACGCATCAAACGTCGACTGACCGACGATTTTCCTTCCAATACCACAACCCCAGCACGGTCCAGAACGCGACGAGCAGCCCGATGAGAAATGAACCAGCCAGCGCGTTCGGGAGATTGATTCGGCCGTCATGGGAAAGTGCGTCGCTGGAAACAATGGTGAACCAGTTGCGGTCGGCGGCCTGCTCGTTGAGGCCTGCGACATAGCGGTCGGCGGTTTCTTGGAGCGCTTCGGATATCCGTTCGGACTCGGTCGGTGTCGCCGCCCGATAGTTTACTTTTATCAAGCTGGAAGAAAGCCGGAGGGCGGTGACTTTGCTCGCGGCGAATTCGATCTCGCGACTGCCGGAGAGGAGCGCCCGGCGAGCCACCTCGCGGCGACTGACCTCCGTCTCGAGATATCGGACGATCGTATCCGCCATCCGTTCATCGGCTTGCAAGCGGTAGAACTGATCATAGCGAAAGTCCGGGGTCGCTTCGGCTGCCTGGCGGCGTCACCGAAAGCAATACCTCACCCTGATACCACTGTCCCTGGAGCCGATACGCGAGCAGGCCGAGAATGAGCGCACTGCCGAGAATAATGAGTATGAGATCCCTCCGGTGCTGGAAGAGAGCAAGAAAAGTGCGGAATTCCATAGCGTGACCGTCTACGAATTATCGTCCTGACACCGCTTCGGCAGTCGTCGTCCGAACGCCGGCTGCAGCGGCCTGCTCCCGGACCAGACGCTCGACCGAGTCTCGTATTTTAGCCTTAAATATCGCTTTGTCAAACCGCTCCACCCGGCTCCGGATATATCGGCCATCGTAGCGCTGACCTTGGAATTTCCGGACTGCACTCTCGAGCGACGCAGCGTTTTGTTCATCAAAAAATTCGCCCATCTTTCCCGCCTCGAGATGTTCGACGATATCCCCGCCGTGATAGGCAATCACCGGCCGTCCCGAGGCGAAGGCCTCTTGCGCGACGATGCCGAAATCTTCTTCTTGCGGAAAGATGAAGGCCTGGCATTCGGCATAGTACTTCGGCAGATCTTCATCCGGCACGCGGCCAAGGAATTCAATCGTCGGTCCGGCGAGCTTCCGCAAACGATCAAGTTCCGGACCACGACCGATAATCTTGAGCGGGAGCTGGAGTCGATTGAACGCCTCAATGGCGATATCGTGCCGCTTGTAGGCGATGAGCCGACCGACCATAAGAAAATAGTCCTTCCGCTCGCTCTCAGGCGCGATGGAAAACGCGTTCACCTCCACCGGCGGATGGATGACACTCGCATCCTTCCGATAGTATTTGGCGATACGCGCACGGACGAACTCCGAATTGGCAATGAAGTGATCGACCCGGTCGGCCGACGCCTTGTCCCACAAGCGGATAGGATTCATGAAAAACGGAACGAGCTTTTTGATGAAACGCGGAAATCCGAAGTCCTGCGTGTATTTTTGGCAATCGTCCCAGGCATACCGCATCGGCGTGTGCACATAGGAAATGTGGAGAGTTTCGGGCCGTGTGATGATGCCTTTGGCATAACTCGACGAGTCCGACAAGACAACATCGTATTTGGAGAAATCAAAAGCCTCGATCGCCACCGGCATGAGAGGCGGGAAGAGCCGATGATGCTTCCGCGCGAATCGCGAACGCTGCAGAAACGACGTATAGATGCGCTTGTCGGCGAATTTCCCGTGCATCGCCTCCGGATCGTGGAGAAGTGTATAGATCGGCGCGTACGGCCAAATCTCGGTGAACGCCTCCAAGACGCGTTCGGCTCCGCCGTACTGCACCAGATAGTCATGAACGAGCGCAATCTTCATCCCGTTAGAAATAGGTCACGATTATGTTTCTCAGTTGAAACCGATACAGACAATCACCCGGGGCTAAACGTTTCACTTCCATACAGTTGAGATTTCGGTATCGTGATTTCTAACGGGATTCATTCGGAAAAATATGTGGTATACCCCTCTATCTTACCTTAGAACATGGTACGCTTCGAGGTTGACGTCTGGCGGAAAGAATGCGATGCTTTGCGTCTCGTCCCAAGCCGATACTGCCGGAATGGTTCCGTCCGTATCCACCTCGAGAGGAGCAGGTCATGCATCAAGTCCGAGTTACCATTCATAGTGCGATCGATCACGCCCATTCCTACTCCGAACGACTAATGGACGCGATAGCTGATGTCGTTGCGGAGGGACTGGCCGTTCCAGAATTGTTGGGCAGGGATTTCAGCCCGAACAAGGTCATGGTGAATCTTTTGAGAACCCCAGAATTCGCTTTGCATTGGCCGCCCATTTACATCTCCATCATCGCCCCGCGCTGCGATGCATCGGTCCAGAGCCAAAATGAACTGGTGAAGCACGTTATTAGAGCGCTGAGAGAACTCCGGAGAAAGGAATGGATACATCCCGACAGACGGATTGGCGTCAGGATTGAGTTCAGCGACAGCTCGTACGCCATTGTGTAGTCCACCGCACTACTTGCAAGCCGACCGCCATCGCGCGCACGGCTTTTTTTTAGTTTGAAAATTGATTCGAGAGTAGGCTCCAAGCTTCGCGCGTATCGCGGAGCATGAGGTCCCAGGCCGTGACCGAACAAACGCTCGTCAGCGCCGCCCGGTCTTCCTTCGAGAACTCCATCTGTTGAATATCCTGCTCTCCCATCACGGGATACATGATCGAGCGTGGATTCTCCACATGCCCCAGGCCGAGCGCATGACCGAGCTCGTGGACAAGCACCATGGCGAGATGATCGCGGTCGTCGAACTGATAGATGTCGATGCTCTGTCCTGCATATACCCCCTGATCGAACGACCCCTCCGTCCCGTACTGCTCGGTGAACTCCTCGACACGACTATTGTAACGCTCCACCACCTTTTCCTCCTCCTTCGCATATCGATTCACTTCCGTGACAAGTGCGTTCACTCGGAGGCGCTGCGACTCGATTACTGGCTGCTCCGCTTTCAATTTTTTGGCGTCTGATCGGATCGCATCGAATTCACCGGTATCTAAACGGTCACCCTGGTTCCATTCGGCGACGCGCTGATTGTAGCGGTCGAGGCGTGCTTCAAAACTGGCAATCGATGCGTCATATGCCTGCCGCGCTTTCGCCAGCTCCGTGGAAAGCACATCGAATTTCCCCTTGATGGTCGTCTGCTTGGACTGGACCGCGTCCCATTCGCGCTCGAGCTTCTGGCTTTCTTGCGTCCGGGCCTGCCGTTCATCGAAGATGAGATTCACCGGAAACAGCGCTCCCGCTTCGTACTGGAATAGGTTCCGTCCGAGCGCCGCCTCCCAGGGTGCTTCGGCCTGTGCCACCGCGATGCGGAACTCCGTTTCCGAGAGACCGAAACGCGCGTCAAACTGCCCGATCGAGTAGGTGAGGGCCTGCTGGCACGGCACGCGGGTGTATTCGAACGCATAGAGCGTCCCTAAGGTGAGACCGAGAATAGCAATCCAAGAGAATATCCGTACAACCATAAGTCTTCTTATAGTAGCATTTCCGTCCATTGGCCTTTTGACAGCGGGCAGCGCCTGTTGCTAGTATCCAGGCGACGAAATCGTCCCCTTCCTTTACAATCCACCACCATCGGAGGCTCTATGCTCATGTTCCGCATCATTTCACGTCCGCCAGGAACCCAATCGTACTGGATACGTGATCTCTGGATTGGCTGCGCCTTTCGAGTCCTCGCCGACCCGAATGATACGGAGACCTATCTGGTTCCGTCTGCCGCTGCATACACCGTCCTCACTGAGAAGTATGGCGCGGGCGTAACCGCTCACTTCTCCTTCCCAACCAACGGTCACATCCGCTTCCCGAAAAGCTGCTGCCAAATCATGGGAGCGAGCTCGCCCTCTCCACTCCACCCTATCCACTAGGAGACCGACATGCCGATGATTCAGATCACGGACGTTATTCCGCCGAGCGAACTGGCCGAGGAACTTTCTGCGCGCCACGCCCTGGTTGGGCTGAAAGTCATGGCCGATGACCGCACCGTTCAGGGTCTCCGCGCCCTGAATCCGAATCTGCCGCATCTCCCCGATACCTATGAGGTCGCGGGGCGCGATATGTTCGACGCTCTCTGGGATGCCAACCGCTGCGAACACGCCATCTACTGGCAGGACGTCATCCGGCCGCAGCTCTTCCGTATTCCGCTCCGCTGCGCGAGCGTCATGCACCGGGTTCGTATCGCACGGACTCCCAATCTCGCCACCCATCCGCTCACGCATCTCGTTGCCCTCCAAGGGCTAGAATTCCTGCTCGATTTCGATGAGATCGCCGCGTGTTTTGCCGGTAATCCAGACCAGGAACGACCGCCGACTTGCTTTCTCCCCGTCCCGCGTAACCGCATTGTGACGCTCTTGAGGCAGGCGTATCGCAGTCTCTCCGCCGATTACTGGCAACGGCAAGACATCGGCTACCTTCCCATCCATGAATCGTGCTGCCAGCTCTGCGATTCTTAACCCCAGGAGCGCACCATGCAAAAAATCCATGTCGTGAGAACTCCCGCCGGCGCCGGACCGGAAGACGCGCGCCGCATCTGGGTCGGTCATGTCCTTCCTCTCGCGCCACCCAAACGCCTCGCCGAATTGCATCTCGAGTTTCCGCATCTCAAGGATTTGCCGGAGGCCTACGAAGTTGAATTCCGTGCTGCTCTCGAGGCCTTGGCGCTCGGCCCGTACCGCTACTGGGTTGACTACCTGCGGCGCATCGTACCGCCGCGTCTGCTGCGCTTCCCCAAAGACTGCGCCGAACTCACTGGCCACACCTAGGAATCCATCATGACCAAAAAACTCCGCATCACCGTTACGCCACCTGGGGTCGCCCCACTATTCATCCGCGAGCAGTGGATCGGCATCGAGATCCCGATCAACGAAGCGGCCGTAGAGCATGAGCTCGAGACGGACCCGGCCTGGAAAGACTTCTCTGTGGACGCCCCCGGCTACCATGTCATGGCCCTCGATGCCATCCAGGCACTCACCGACGCCGGACGATTCAAAGCTGCCTACTTCTGGGATGGCATGCCCGGGACGATGTATCGCTTCAACCGCAGTTGCGGCGAGATCATCGAAGTCTGATGACTCTCCGCCCACCCCGCGCCACGCGCAAACAAAGAGACGACCCACCCCGGGCCGTCTCGCTTTTTTTATTCTATTCACTCATCCCTCAAACCTATACCCTGAAATACTCCTTATACCATTCAACAAAATTCTTGATGCCAAGTTCAATGCGGGTGGTTGGCTTCCAGCCGAGCTTGCGCAGCTTGCGAATATCCGCGACGGTCGAGGGCACATCGCCGGGCTGGATCGGCAGCAGTTTCTTTTTCGCTTTCTTTCCCACGTTTTCCTCGATGACTTCGATGAAGCGAGTGAGCTTTTCTTCCTTGTCGCCACCGATGTTCATCACTCGCGCGATTGGCGTATTCGCCCGTCCGCGTTGTGCATCCGGGTAAACATCAAGGCAGGTCAGGATGCCCGAGACAATATCGTCGATATAGGTGAAGTTCCGCGTCATCTTGCCATGGTTGTAAACCTTGATGGTCCGGCCCGCGAGAATATCCTGGGTAAAAGTGAAGAGCGCCATGTCCGGCCGGCCCCACGGACCATAGACGGTGAAGAAGCGCAGTCCGGTCGTAGGGAGTCCATGGATATGGCTGTAGACATGCGCCATGAGCTCGGTCGCTTTTTTGGTCGCGGCATAGGGTGAGATCGGCGTATCGACAGAGTCACTCTCGGCAAATGGAAGTTTTTTATTGTTGCCGTAGACAGACGATGACGAGGCGTAGAGGAAATTCTTCACCCCGTACTTCACCGCGAGATCGAGGAGGTAGGTGGTGCCCATCACGTTCACATCGGCATAGAGGGCCGGGTTGCTCAGACTGTAGCGCACCCCCGCCATCGCCGCGAGATGGATGACTTTGTCGGGCTTTTCCTTTTTGAAGACTTTCTCGAGAAACTTCACGTCGCGGATATCGCCGCGATAGAGCGTAAACCCGCCCACCGCTCGCTTTCCGCTCGCGGTACTTCGGGCAGGCCGCCCTTGGTAGTCTTTCAGAAAAATCTTGATGCGATCCTCTTTGATCCGCGGGTCATAGTAGTCATTGAAATTGTCGATGAGAATCGGGGTGTCGCCGCGTTCCATGAGCGCCCGCGCGGTCGCCGAGCCGATGAAGCCCGCGCCGCCCGTGATCAGGACTTTGATGCCTTTCTGTTTCGATTTTTTCGTCGTTTTCTTAGTGGCCATAGACTCGAAATGATTATTGACGAATGAGCTCTCGGATTCGTTTGAAGAGACCAGCAGGCCCGCCGCGCCGCATTTCACGGTACGCATTGCCCGCAAGCTCAGCCACTCGTCCGATGGGCGATCCGGGACGGAACAGCGACTGCTGCAGTGCTTGACGCTGGGCGTGATGCCGTTCCCACTTCAAGGCCACCCGCTCGCGCTCTTGGGTCGTGAGCGCTCCCTTCCTGAGAACCAGCGTGAAGCCGTTCCCGATTTTATCATCTGTGTCCTGGAAGTCAACGAGCTCCCAATCGAGGCCAATTCCCCGGACCAATTCCACACCATCCTCCGTCACCCAGAAATTGCAGTGACCCGTCTCTATGTCTGGCGTCACTGCCAGCGTCCCCGCATGCCGCGCCTGAAGTTCGATGAGCATCGTCGGGGTTTGGTTCCGATCAAAAGTCCGCTCACGATGCGGCACGATCATGAATACATAGCCGCCCGGCTTTACCACGCGATACCATTCGAGAAGTGCCGCAATTGGGTCGGCAAAGTGTTCGAGGACATGCGATGATACCACGAAGTCCACTGATGCGTCCGGTACCGGCAACCGATCCCCGGGCGCAACGAAATCGATCGGCGCTACCTCGCCAGAAATATCAAGCTCGCGTTTCTTGTAGGTACTTTCATTGAATTCGTCAGCAATGTCGACGTTTTTGGTATTGAGACCGAAGGGGTTATGCGCCGAGGCGCCGATTTCGAGTCCCGTGAGGCCGTCAAGGTACTGATGGGCAAGCCGGCTTTCCGGGAAAATCCGTTTCGCCATATCAAACTGGCTTCAGGACAGAACGCAGATAGTCATAGTACGCCTCGTTCGTGGCATTTGCGTTCGTGTATTTTTCCAGCGCCGATTCCTCTGCCGCCTGGCCCATCCGGACGCGGAGCTCGTGGTCGGCGATGAGCCGCTCGATCTTTTCCACCCACTCGTCCGAGTTGCCGGCGACAAAACCATCAGTGCCATCAGCGATCGCTTCGCGGAAGGTCTGCGTCGCGGCCGCGACGGTCGGCACGCCGACGATTCCCGCTTCAAAGAACTTCAATTCGGATTTGGATTCGCAGAACGGATTGCCGATCTCCAAGGGCGCGAGATTGATGTCGAGCGAGGCGATAACGTCAAACAATTCGCGGCGCGGAACGAATGGTTGCCGCTCGATCTGGCTGGCATACGGCGCAAACCGATCCTCCAAGAGAAGTGGTCCGACGATGACGAGTCGAAGCTCAGAGTGTCGATCGAGAAGGGTGATGAGCGCGTCGGTAATCGTCGCGAAGTCTTTGTTGTGGCTCGGCGTGCCGGAGAGGTAGCCGATGCTGAGGAAGCGTTCCCTCATCCCGATGTCTTTCTTGCCCGCGCCTCATCCGCCCAGACGACATCCTGCTGCTGAGAGCCGATTCGGGACAATGAAGACTTCTTTTCCCCTTTCCCTCAACTTGTCCGCGAGAAAACTCGTCGTGGTGGTTGCGACGGTCACGTGTGGGTCGGCGAGAATTTCACCGCCGACGCCCTGCGCGTAGAGTTTCCGCTCGAGCGTATTCATCTGATGCCAATAATCCATGTGCACCAGGAACGCTGGATCGTAGACGAGATCGTCGGTTTCAAAAATGATGGTCTTGCCAAGCGCTTTCACTCGCGCGATGAAGCGCGCGATTTTCGGCGTCATGAGAACACGGTGGAGAATGAAAACCTGGAACTCATCCGCATACCCGAGCAAGCGAGGATTATCCTGCACGGTGACGGATGCCCCGAAACCATGCAGCCGAAGCTCTTCGGCGACATGCGTCGTCCGATAGCGCGCGCTGTCTCCCACCCCGCCCGAGATGAAGAGGATATCGCCGGGCGCCACGGGAGCGAAGAGCGCCGCAAAGGCCGTCGCGACGCGCCGTCCGCCGCGCACCAGGCCATCGCGCTGGATCACGCTCCAGGCTTTCCCGATTTTGATGAGGAGAGTTTTCATAGCGTTAAAATTTTCTGATACACCCCTTCGAGGATTTCGCCCGTCTTGTCCCAGGAGAATTTTTCCTTGGCCCGCGCCTTGTTCGCCTCGCCCTTCCGCTTGCGGAGCTCCGGATCACGGAGCAGCCTTAGCACCGCGTCCGTCAGTCCCTGGCTGGAAACTTCATGCGCGTACTCCCCGCCTTCGCCGAGATACTCGCGATTATTCTCCGTGTCGAAACACACGACCGGCAGACCCGCCCCCATGTACTGAAGCATTTTCCCGCTCGCTTGGCCGACGCCTTCTTCCTTCGGATCGATGCCGACATCGCGAGAGCGCGAGGATCTCGCGCAGCGAAAAATACGGCAAGGGTGTGATCGGCGTCACGCGGTCCATCCAGGCTTTGTCTTTGAAATACGCCGCGACCTCGTTCCATGGAAATCCGGCGATGACGATATGCGCGCGTGGATCACCCGCGAGGATTGCCGGGACTGCCTGAATGAAATGCTGGATGCCTTTGTTGGCAACGAGCGCGCCGGTGTACGTCACGACCAGCGTTTGCTCGGGGAGGCCGTATTTCCGACGCAGCGCCGCGCGCGGAAAATCAATACTCGCTTCTTGGTCAGTCCCGACTCCGTCCGGCACAGTGGTGGGTTCATTTTTCTTCCGCAGGACGCCAATGTCGCGAGTGTTCCGCCACGAACTGGTCACAGCTACATCGCCGAGATTATCGACGACTTGTTCCACCCACTCGAAGAGGCGGCGGAGCACTCCTGTCTGGAGATACGCATGCGAGACCATTTCTTTCGTCAGGCTGCCATGGAAATCCACCACGAGCAGCATGCGTCGCCAAAACAGCGCCTTTTGTACAATCCAGCCGATAAGTGCGCCCTCATGCAGATGCCCATGGAGAATATCCGGCCGCGTCGTCCGCGCCAAGAAAAAAACTTTGCGGATGAGCATCAGATCGAGGATTAGTTTCTGCCAGTCCGGCCCGGCTTCGAGTTTTTTATACCAGAACAAGAGCCGGCGAATACGGCGCACTTCGACCTGTTTCGCCAAAGCGGGCGGCAACTCCTGACCGATATGGTACGTCGCGATGGTCACCTGATGACCACGGCGGGTCAACGCGAGCGCTTCCTCCAAGATGCGGATATGCGATCCCCGATCCGAAAAAAACGGCGTCGGCGCGATCATCAGGACTTTTTTGGATGCGTCAATCATAGCTATAGGCATTATACCTTAGCCAGAATCCCGAAGGAAAAAGAAATGCCGGACCCATCGTTGAGGAAACCGGCGAAAATCTGAGGAGGAACTGGAGACACTCCGAATAACCGCCGCAGCGACACAGATTATTTACCTGTGCCTAGTGATAAAAGCAATGGCATCCTGAATCCCAAGATCAACCAAACGGTTCAGATTTGTGTGACCACTATCGAACTGCCATCGATTGGGCAGAGTTTGAGTGGGCGAGATCACTCGTATGCGATCGGCATGCATTCGCACTATTTGTACGGCTGTCGCGATACGCTTCTCGACAAGCCGAATATTCGGCAGCACGGCGTAAGCAGAGTAGATACTAAGAAAAGCTTTCGCTAATTTTCCGATTTCTTCCAAGGGTCGGTTGCATACAATGATCACCTCCTCGTACCCGTCAGCCAAGGCTTTTTCAAGTGGTATCGGGTCTGAAAGACCGCCGTCGACGTAGACCCTTCTCTCAATACTTACCTTCGGATGGAAAACCGGAACCGCTGCGGATGCACGAACCTGGAGAAAGAACTCTTCTTCTGACTTCGGAGAGAGGTAGTGCGGTTCACCCGTCTCCCTGTCTGTTACGACAATTTCAAATGATGTCCGTGATGCCAGCATGTCCGTGATCGACAGGCGGTAGCGCCCACTCCGAAGAACATCATTGAGATAGAACAGGTCAAGAATGGGCCGCTTCCCTGAAAGTATTCTCGATAGGTCAACAAGGAGATTGGAATGAACGCACTCCCGAAATATTCCCTCAATGCAATCAGGCTGCCCACTGACTGCATAGCATCCGATATAGGCCCCAGCCGAACAACCGTAAATTCTTTCGAAATATCCATGTCCAAGTGCTCGGCAGAGAGTCGAAACGACTCCCCCGCCGTAGGCACCTCGTAGCCCGCCCGGGCCAATGATAAGTGCTCGACGCATGATATCGACTCCCACTAATTGTTAAGAAACAATGGGGTGCAGTTTATTATTATTCTCAATCATTGTCAATAAAAAAGAGACCTCGCGCCTCCAAAAGATTACTCGCCATACAAATCGTGTCTCGGTAAAGGTCACTTCAGCGCCTTCGGCGAGCGTGCCCTGGAGGAGACGCTTCACGAAGGTGTCCTCCACGACGTCACTGATATAGCGGTTGATGGAGCGCGCGCCGAACTCGCGCTCATAGCCTTTGGCCACGACTGCTCTGACCGCTTCGGGCGTGAAAGTTGAGCTCTCACCTTCTTTTCCTTGTAGAGCTTGTCAGCAAAGAACTTGAGCTTCAGCCCCGTCACTTGCTCCATCTCTTCGGACGTCAGCGAATTGAAGAGAATAACACCATCGAAGCGGTTGAGGAATTCCGGCCGGAACGTCCCTTGCTGAATGATGGAACTCATGAGTTCTTCTTCGATGTCGACCATCGAGCGGCCCGCCCCGGTCGCTTCATGAATGAGGTCGGCGCCCGCGTTCGACGTCGCGATAACGATAGAGTTGCGGAAGTTCACTTTGTGTCCGAAACCGTCCGTGACATAGCCCTCATCGAGAATCTGGAGAAAGAGATCAAGCGCCCGCGGATAGGCCTTCTCCAGTTCGTCGAGGAGAAGGATGGAATAGGGATGCTCTTTCATCAAGGTCGTCATCCGGCCCTGCACGTTCATCTCGGCTGAACCAATGAGTTCGTCGATCGATTGCGGTGTCTGAAATTCGCTCATGTCGAGTCGGACCATGCGCTCCTCATCGCCGAAATAGACAGCCGCGAGCGCTTTGGCTGTTTCGGTCTTGCCAACGCCCGTCGGTCCGAGGAAGAGGAAGGAACCAATCGGTTTCTTGTCGTTGCCGAGACCACTTCTGGCCTTCCGAAAGGCTTCGGACATCTGTTTGATTGCCTCCTCCTGGCCGATGACGCGCTCATGCAAGAGCGCTTCAAGATTGAGAAGTTTGGCGCGCTCCTCCTCGTTCGCGTCGCCCATCGGAATGCCAGATTTCTCCTCGAGAAAGTCTTCTACGACAGTCCGCTCGATGAAAGCGAGATCCGGATGCTTCTCCCAGTAGATGAGCACTTCTTGGGCGAGATCAATGGCCCGCTCTGGAAACGGCATTTCCCAGTTGTACCGTTCAGCGCCTTCAACAATCGCGTGCAGAGATTGGAGTGTGAAGACAGGGCGCCGCTGCTCAAGTGTTTTGAAAGTATCCAGGAGAATCGCGATGGTTTCCTCTTTACTCGGTTCCGGAACGACGATCGCCTCAAAATATTTCAGCGCCGGGATCTGCCGTTGACCGAGCGTATGATACGCTTCGCCCGTCATGAGACCGATGATGCGGCAGGTCGGCAGCGAGAGATAATCATTGAACACATCGCTCATTGCCATATCGCTCTCGGCATCGAGGAAGAGATTGATATTCTCGATGACCAAAACAACATTGCCGGCATACACCGCCTGGTTGAGGAGGTCGCGCAAGAGTCCCTTGGCGTCTACTCCCTGGGTCCGGGCGTCCGAGATGGCCTGGCTGACGTCGAAAATGACGACGCGCGCCTCATCGATGACCCGATCCATGAAGCGGTTTTCGCGGATCCGTGCGGCAAAAGCATGCACGACACTGCGTTTGCCGATGCCCGGGTCGCCGATCAAGAGCGCCGAGTTGTCGTTCGGGCGAGAGAGCGTGAGTGTGAGCATCTCCATCACCTTTTCCCGGCCGATGCATTCCTGGCGGTGATAGTTGCCGAAATCATGTTCGGACAGATCGGTGATATAGCGGTCGAGATGCGGCGTATAGGCATACGCCCAGTACTTGCCAATCCGAGTCACCCGACGCAAATGCTCCCACTCCCAAAAACGTTCGGCACGTTTTTTTTCGGCAAAGCGTTTCCCCTCGATAGCCCAAGCCTGATCAAAGAGTTCCGGTGCAATGCGCGCTGAGGCGAGGAACGCCGCTCGCTTTTCCGGCAGCGCGATCGTTTCGGCATCAATGTCCTTCGCCGGAAGCCCGAGCCGCATGAGCGATCGGTCGCGCCACGGCGCATGTTCCGGTTCGGCGATATAATCGGTCTGACTCCGCTCATGCTCATGCCAGGCGATAACACCGATGATCACTATCACGAATGCGGCCACGAACGAAGCAACGCCCCAGATCAGACCGAAGGCGAGACCAACTACCAAGCTCCCACCGACAAGGAGGAGCGGCGCGATCGCAGCAAACAGCGAGAGCGCAACCACTGCGATGCCCATGAGTGCAATGGCGCCGAAGCCACAGAACAGCACAACCGAGCGAACGATTGACCCGAGAAAACGGGTGATCAGATTATTCAGAAGCGATTGGAACATAAGCACCGGATGGAATCCGCGCCAGGTCTGGAAACTGATATCGCGCTTCCAAGGCGAGAGGAGGGTGCGGAAGAGCCCAGCGACATTGAAGCGATGCAAAACATAACGGACATAATTGCCCGCAATCCGTGCGATTCCAAGAATCCCGACGGTATAATACCAAAAGAAGAAGTTCATGCTGAAAGCGCTTGGTGTTTCTTTTATTTCCTTTATTGTAGCGTCTCGGTAGCCTTTCGTAAATTGAATCAGCGAGCTTTTTTGCGTATACTGAAGCCACTATGCATCTCCCACCGCTTTCCTCCCGCCATCCGTGGCTCATGGCCATGTCCGGAGGCGTGCTCGCGCTCATCTTAGCGCTCACTCTCGCCCTGTTCGGCTGGTTCCAGCCAGTACTCTCGCTTCTCGCGCTGATGTTCCTCGCGGGCGGCGTTGGCCTAGCCCTCTTCACACTCTCCCAGCAGCACGATCGGACGCGCCTCATCGTCCTGGCCGCACTCACCCTCTTTGCGGCGCTTATTGTGCTCCGGGCCGAACCCTCCGTCTTCACCGGCCGCGATCAAGGCTCGATTGCGCTCGCCGCCTGGGAACTGGCGCAGGGACACGAACTCGCATTCAAGAGCCCGACTGGCGAAACATTCTTCGCGATCTATGGTCCCGGCCGGGCGCTCAATTTCCCCGGCTTTAGCTATACCGATACCGGTGCGCTCATTACTCAGTTTCCGCTTGGTTATATCGCTTACCTCGCGCTCTTCACACAGTGGTTCGGTCTGAGCGGCCTCCTCGTCGCCAATGCCATCCTCTTCATCCTCTCGGGCTGGACGTTTTTCGAGTTACTTTCGCTTTTTGTCAGCCGGCGGAATGCCCTGCTTGGAATAACGCTCTTTGCGACTTCTTTTCTCCCGCTCTGGCTCGCTCAGCTCGCGCTCACTGAAAATCTCGCACTCCTACTGTTTCTCACCCTGACGGTCTCCCTTGTCCGTCTTGAGCAAAAGTTGGATGCCAGCGTTCTCCCTCTGCTCATCCTCTCGGGTTTCCTTCTCGCCTTGACGCGCATCGAGGGCTTCGTCATCGCTCCGCTCGCCATCGGCTATATTCTGATCCGCCCGAAACTCCGCGCCCACCTCTTGGCGCTACCCAAACGCTGGACGATCCCCACACTCCTGTTTCTCGGCTTTCTCTTCCTCCGAGACTTCTTCATGAATCTTCCCTTTTACACGATGATTGCCAAGGCTGCGCTCAAATACTGGCAAGAAATCGGCGTCAGCGGCAGTGGTGGCAATGAACCGAATCTCGGACCAATTTTCATCTCATACGGCCTCTTCGCGGTCTTCGTGCTTGGCATCGCCTCGATCGGTTTCGATCTCCTGAAGCGGCGCTTCGCGCTCCTCATTCCTGTGCTGCTTGCGCTCCCGACTTTCATCTACCTCTTTGACGGTCATATCTCAGATGATCACCCATGGCTCTTGCGTCGGTATGCCTTTACGCTGTTCCCGCTTTTTCTCCTCGCTACCGTCATGCTCTGGAACACTCTTGAGGAGAAGCTGGCCGCCAACCGAAAAGCACTCTTTGCGTTCGGCGTTTTTCTCATCCTTTTGACGCTTCAGCTGCGACCGGCCTACGAAGCGCTTTCGGTCGTCGAGTACGACACACTGTACGACCAGGCACGCGCTTTCGGCGAGCAGTTCACCGACCGCGATCTCATCCTGATCGACCGCCAATCTTCAGGCGATCCGTATGCCCTCATGGCCGGCCCCCTCGCCGCCCTCGACGGGAAGAATGCCGTTTATTTTTTCAATCCCGAAGACTATGCTCGAATTGACCGCAACCGTTTCGAGCATGTCTATTTCCTCACGACCGAGGACAGCCTCGGCCGGTACGCCGAAGCCTTCGGTAATGAACTGCTCCCAGTCGAGGTCGTCTCTTTCTCGCACCCAACCCTCGCGGCACCCAAGCCCTACGCTTGGCCGGGACAAGTCTTGATTGTCAGCGATGCAATCCTCTTCGAAGTAACGAAATGACGGCTATGCGACCCCCTTTCATTCCGCTCCCCGAACATCTCCAGCCGCTGTACACGAAGCTCCGGATCACCCTCGTGATCAGTCTCTTGGCAGTTTTCATCGGCGTCGCACACGCTTTTCTCTTTCCGACCATCGAGACCAGTTTCGATTTCCGCAATCCGAAATCCAGCCGGAATCAAATCTTCGACCCGCGCTCACCAAACGGTATGCCCCGAACCAACGGCAAGATCGAAATAGAGGGCGAGCTCGTCGCCAATACCAGCCCGTTGGGGGATTTTTCCCGCCTCTCCGTCGCACTTGATCTTGAAAAGAAATCCGAAAATCCGAACCAGGTCGAGATAGCCGTTCGGAAGAACTACCGAGCTTTTCTCTTCCCAGTCGGAGAAAACCTCACCGGTTTTCCCGCCGCTGACCTCTATCGCATCGGTGATGTATACTACTCGCTCCAAGACGGGCGTCTGCACCCATTCGTGAGCGAGTCAGCGTTCCGCTCCCGGTATTCGGAAACTGCTGCGAAGATCGCAGCAGCTGAAATGTTGGAGCGGCATCCAACCACTCCCGATTTCACCGGGTTCCGCGTCGGCAGCCTCATTTCATTTGCGGATGGTGTTTACGTCGTCGTGAGTGAGACTGAGATCCGGCCGATCGGCAGCGCCGAAATCTTTCTTTCACTCGGGTACCATTTCGAGGATGTCATCCCGGTCAATGAAGAGGATCTCGGAATCTACAAACGCGGGCGTATCCTCCTCTTGGGTGCGTCCCATCCCGATGGCACGCTCTTTGAGGATCAGGATTCAGGCAGGCTCTACCTGATTGAAAATGGCTTGCGGCGCCCAATCGCGAATGGCGATTATCACGATTTTCTCATTTCGCAGCAGCACCCGATTCTCGCTCGTGAGCCGGGCGAGCGAGAAGTCGCTCGCTGCACCGCCACCGCCGGCGTCTTCCCGCGTGCGCTCCACTGCTCTCTGGAACTCGTCGCACTCGCCGATACGGTCGGGCCGGATTATGAAATCACGCTCTCGGGCGCCGATACCGATATCAATATCGCAGCCTCCACGCTCGCCTTCGAGACCCGTCTTGACGCAGAGAACCTGAAAACACTCCTCGCCAAGATAAAACAGCGGCTGCTCGCACGCTTCGGACTGACTCCGTCATAAATGCCTATGTCTACGTGGTTCAAAACAATTCTTGAGCGGTACGAAACCAGCGGCCAGCTCGCACTCGCGGCCAATCTCCTCTACGACGCCGTCCTCAGCGGTTGGATTGCCTTCGCGCTATTGTACTCGCTGGAAGTGCTGCTGCCCACCTTCGTCATGGCTCGGCTCTCGCTCGTGAAATTCGCGGTTGTCCTCCTGGTATTCACAAGCCTCCTCGCCTGGATTGGACAACGACTGAAGCGGCCGGTCAATGCGTCAGACACCAAAGTCAAGCGCCTCTGGATCACACTCGCTGGTATCGCCGGACTCGTCATCATCGCGCTGGCCCACTATCGCTTCCCCTGGTGGAGTATCCCGCTCTCCGTCGGCGGTTTCACTCTAGTCATGTGGCAGTTCTGGAAACTCGGCGACAAAAATCATGATCCGAGGATATAGCGGAGCGTCGCTTCGGCTGTCCGATCCCAAGAAAAGCGCTCCAGCTCAACGCTCGCTTTCCGGCACAACGCGGTTTGAAGTGCTTCATCGTTCCAGAGTGTTCCGATTTTTTCCGCGATGTCCTCAGTATCCAGAGCATTGACATACAGCGCCCCATCGCCGGCTACTTCGCGCAGACTGGAATTGTCGGCCGTAATGACCGGCGTCCCGGAAGCGAATGCTTCGAGTAGCGGCAGCCCGAAACCTTCATAAAGCGACGGAAATACGAAGAGGCGCGCGCCTTGGTACAGCACTCGCAACTCCTCGAAACTCACTCTCCCGGTGAGGAGGATGTCATTCTGGAAGGGACTCGCTTTTCTCGCAGAGAGGATTTCATCCGAGAGCCACGCCGGTTCGCCGCAGAGTACGAGCCGCAGCTCAGGTATGGATCGTTTCACCGTCTCGAAAGCCCGGATAAGGCGGACAAGATTTTTTCTCGGCTGCAACGCGCCAACATAGAGGAGATACCTTCCCTGCCGCAGCCCGTAGCGCTCCAATGTTGGCTCCAACTCGGTCGAGGCCAGCCGCTCACCAAAAAATTTTCCATCGAAACCGTGATGAATAACCTGCACTTTGCTGGTTTCAAGAGTAGGAAAGAACTCTAACAGGTCACGTTTGGTCGACTCGGAGACGGCGATGAGCCGGTCTGCTTGTCGGATACAGGCGCTGAGCATAAAATTAAGCTTCCAGAGATGGCTTTCTGGGAATGTCTCAGGAAAGCGCCGAAAGGCAAGATCGTGAATGGTCGCCGTCACGTGCATGCCCTGAGGTAGACAGACTGGCGCAGCCTGAATCGGCAGGAAGAGCCGATCGGGCCGGGTCTGCCACATGTCCCAAGCAAAACGCGTCTGCATCCACGCATACGGAAAAGGCAACGACCGTTCGGTATAGTTCGAATACGCTGGTGGAGCGAGAACGGGATTGAAAACGCCCCGGTGATAGATGTGGAAGTCCGTTGCTGGAGAGAGCGGGCCGAAACGCAGCAGCAACTCGCGAACATATACCCGCGTCCCGTCGATCCGGGTATGGTCGAGATCACTTGCCTGGATTGCTAGTTTCATAGATGCGGCGTTCGCTCTCTGCGGGCCCGCATGAGTTCGACCGGCTCGGCGAAGAACATCTTCTCTTCCTTTGCTACGAACCGCTCGATGCTCGCGCCCTGATCGCGGAAGAAGCCGACCACCTGCTGGATCCGATCTTCCGGCGCGCTCGCGCCGCCCGTCACGCCGATAGTCGATACGCCTGTGAACCAGGCGGGGTCGAGATCATGCACGTCATCGACCAAGTACGCCTTCGCGCCCGTGCGTTCGGCGGTCTCACGCAAACGGTTGGAATTCGATGAGGTTCGAGAGCCTACGACGATGATAAGCGGAACGACCTTGGCTAATCCCTTCACCGCCTCCTGCCGATTGGTCGTGGCATAGCAGATGTCTTCGAGCGGCGGGGCGATAATGTTCGGATATTTCTTTTGAAGCGCGGCGATGGTTTCTTTCGTCTCGTCGATTGAAAGTGTGGTCTGAGTGAGGTAGACCATTTTTTCTGTTCGGGGGAACTGGAGCGCATCGACATCCGCAACTGACTCAACCAACGGAATCGCAACGCCTGGCGCTTCGCCGAGCACGCCGAGGCCTTCGACATGGCCCGCGTGTCCGATGTAGATGATCGCGTAGCCTTCTTTGATAAATCGCAATACTTCAAGGTGCACTTTGGTCACCAAGGGGCATGTCGCATCAATCAAGTGAAGCTTGCGCCGCCGCGCCGTCTCATAATGAGCCCGGGGCGATCCGTGGGCGGAGAAGACGACGATTGAGCCCTCCGGGACGTCCTCAAGATTTTCCACCGTAATGGCACCTTTTTTCGCGAGATCAATCACGACGTGCTTGTTGTGGACGATCTCGTGCTTCACATAGACGGGAGTGCCGAAAAAATCCAGCGTGTCCTCGACCGCTTTCACGGCGCGCGCCACTCCGGCGCAGAATCCATGCGGCTCAGCAATCAGAACTTTCTGAACAGCCATACCTAGTCCTTGATGAGGGTGCCGATGAATTTCTTGCCGGCGATATAGCCAGCGACATTATCGAGGTCGCCGCCGTTCAGGATAGCGACTTCCATCCCTTCCGTTTGAGCCATGGCCGAGGCAATCGGATCGAAAGGAACGTTCATACCCGGATTCCATTTCTCACCGACGAGCTTCCGGAACGCCTTCCACACCATACGATCGAACGGTATCGCATCGCTGTGCTGATGGGGATCCTTGTCGTAGACGCGCTCGATATTCGAAAGGTTGATGATACGCTTCACTCCTAGATATTTTCCGAGTACCACCGCGTCGAAATCCGTCGAGAAGCCCGGCCGCCAGCCGGCTGCGACGAGAATCGGCTCCGGCGCGGAATAGAAGTCCTCGAGATCATGCGGATTGGTGTTGATGCGTGGATGGGCGTATTCACGGAAGATCGTTCGAACGAGATGGGCGTTCATGCGCGTCGCATGAATTCCGAGCCAATCCTTGTCTTCGTCATTGATTTTAGTCACAGTCGCAGCTGATTCGATATACTTTCGCGCTGTCTTGCCGCCGCCGGTCACGAGGATAAAATGATATCCCTTCTTGATATGGCTGACGATGAACCGTTTGAAGTTCGCGACAAAAACATCATCAATCGACTCCGGAACGAGCAGCGATCCACCGAGCGAAATTATGATCCGCTCCGACTCCTTTTTCAACAGCTTCCTCCTAGTGATCATTTCTTTCTTCGGCATAACGTTCATGCATATACGCACTGAGCTGATTAAACGGCACTGACGCAATTTCTTCCCCCGAACGCTCTTTCACTTCGGCCATCCCGGACTCAAGCGACCGTCGGCCGATGATGATGCGATACGGGATGCCGAGCAGGTCCGCCTCGGCGAACTTTTCTCCAGCGTTCGCGTCGCGATCATCGTACAGCACCGCAATTCCATCCCTAGTGAGCGCCGCATAGATTTCCGCTGACTTCTCATCAGCCCCAAGCGAAAGCAAGTGGATTTGGAATGGCGCCACGGACTTCGGCCAGACGAGACCGCGTTCATCCGACAACACTTCAACGATAGTACCAAGGAGCCGGGTGGGACCGATGCCGTAGGAACCCATCACGACTGGGCGCATATTCCCCGCTTCGTCCTTATAAGTCAGCCCCAGCGCTTCGGAAAACTTCGTCCCGAGATGGAAGATGTTTCCGACTTCAATCGATTTTTTCTCAACGAGGTCGCTTCGCGTGATGCCCAACTCAGCGAGTGATTCATCGGACAGCACTTCCTTATTCAACGCGACTCCTTTATTCTCGTCGACGTAGATGACATCCTCGCCGGCTTCAGAAACCGTTTGAAACTCTTCAGAAAAACGGCTGAAGATACCCCCGGACGCAAATGTCACATAGGTCAGATCGCCGAGTCCAAGACGCTGAAAGACTCTTTTATAGGCCCCGCGAGCCTGCGCGTAAAAAACCTGGTGTTGTTCATCGTTTTTCGCGAATGAATACAAATCCTTCATGAGGAACTCCTTGCCACGCATGATGCCAGACTTGGCGCGCAGCTCGTTTCTGAACTTCGTCTGAAATTGGTAGACGGCCTTCGGTAGATCGCGATAGGACGCGATATGGTTCCGCATCATATTCGTCACCGGTTCTTCGTGCGTAATACCGAGCCCCGTCGCGCCGCCGGACTTGAATTCCGTCTTGAACCAATTATCGACCTTGGCATCGTCCCAGCGATCGGTCTTCTGCCAGAGCAACTTATCCTGAAGCGCTGGCATGAGAATCTCATTGCCACCGATTCCATTCATTTCCTCACGAATGATGCCGACGATCTTCTCCAGCGTCCGAAGGCCCAGTGTCAGATAACTGTACACGCCGGCCATCTCTTTATGCACATAGCCTGCCCGGATGAGGAGCGATGCGTTTTTGCTCACCTCGTCTGCCGGAGCGGTCTTGGATGTCTTCGTAAAGAGAGCCGATTGGCGCATAGGGGATGACGTTTTCTTTATTGTACGGAATGCTCCGGCGAGTGTCAAAGAAAAATGGCCTTCTCAAGCCTCAAATCGAAAAACTTCCGCTCCTCCATCAACGGGGAAGTGAAAGCGTAATCCCATTCCCCTCCCGGAGAACAGTAAGTACAAGCGGCGCATCAGCCGCTGCTTCATAGAGCGCGACTGAGAACGGCCAATCGAGATTTATCTCCCGGCCGTTGACCGCCGTCACGATATCGCCATACCGCAGTCCAGAACGTTCGGCCAGCGAACCGTCGATAACCGCTAACCCAGGATTTTCTGAAGGCGTGAAAATCAGCGCTCCCCGATCCCGCGACACTCCGTGCAAAAGTCCCGTCTCCTTCGTCAGCGTGACATAGTAGGCTCCGAAATTCGCGTGACCAGCCCCAGCATCAACAATTATCCGCTGCAATGATTGCCGCAACGCATTAGCAGGTAAAATGAATGCCCGTTCTCGACCATCAAGCTGTATCGTTCCAATAAGCCCGATGAGCTCGCCATTGATCGCGACGGCCGCGGCGCCGGTGAAATCTGCGTCGAGCGGACGATCCGGAAGGAATACCCCTTCCCATTCATCCGTCGAAGCAACCGTTTTTCCAGAAAGATTGAAAGCTCGGTCACGGGCACCGATATAGCCCGATGAAAGCGTCCCCTCTTCCGGATTGGAAAGACCTGACAGGGCGATAAAACGGCGGCCCGAACGCACATCCAAAGAATTTGCGAAACTTATCGCCGGCGTGTCGGCACGCTCAGTCCGAAAATAAGCAACATTCATGACCGAATCATACGCCAAAAATTCTGCTTGCGAAGCATTGCCATCGGAAAAAAATACGGTGAAACGGCGGTTTGCGGTCAGCGGGACCTCATTCGCATACGTCGCCACGACACCATCATTCGTGACCAGGACGCCCGACATTTCATCGGTCGCCATGCGGGCCAAAGTGCGCGCAGCCTTCTCCGACGGTACAGAAACGATACTTACAGTCGCCGATCGAGGCGACGCGATGAAACGCTCCAAGCCCTCCTCTTGAGGAAAGGCGACCGGCTCCGACCGTTCAACCGCTGTCAGATCGCTCGAAGACGGTGGCAACGGAAGATTTTTCGTCCATGACCACGCTGGCAGCCTGGATAAGAGTGCAGCGGAAAGTGTCACACCGAACGTCCCTGAAACGATGGTCAGGACGACAAAGAGGATGCCCCAGAGGAAAAATTTCTTCACGGCAGGTAAAAATCCCATAATCAATCTAGACGGGTTGTACCATATCCGAATCGTCCCGGCAATGTTCCATCAAGCACGCATGCGCCAGGGAGATGTTACCAGCAAAAGGATCAGGAGTGCCAGGAGAATCAAGCTTTCGACCAATATTCTCCGAAAGGCTATCGTCCCCCGAAGGAAATCTAATGCGGCGCGCCACAGCACATGAAAAAAAATAAGCATCGCGGCACCAATCGTAAGATAGCTGAAGGGCCAGAAATGCACCGTCCAGACTAGCTCGCCCATGACAGTCCCGAGTGACAGTGCTATGAGCAGCACTTCGTGAGCATCATCCTTCCCAGCCCAAAAAAGTGTCTGGAACGCGACAATCGTAGTCGCCAGAAAGAACACGAGCATGAGCAAGGAAAGCGGAACAGCATAGTTGAGATACAAACCATATGCGGCGGCGTACGCGAAGAAGAGACTAGCGTGAGCGGCCGTGTTGAGCAGTGCGCGAGCCGTTTCATCGCTCGGGATAAGCTTCAGTCGGTAGATGCCGAGCAGCGAACCGTAAAAAAGCAAGGCTGCGACCCAGACGAAGACGTGCCGCTCGAAAGCCACATCGATAAGCGACATGAGCAGGAGCGTGCTGAACGCGACGACACTCGGAAGAAATGCAGGGTACCATTTGTCGGTCAACTGCCGAGAAGCGGCCATCGAGAGCAGTACGAATACTCCCGTCGATAGGCTGTACCAGGTCCAGGAAGGGACGATCGGCTCACGGATGAGAAAGGTGAGCATCCCGAAAAACAGACCCGAGTAGAGGAAGACTGTGAAGTGGAAAATCATGGGCGGTTTTTCTGCTTGATCAGTGGCTCAAAGTCGAACTTCCCTCCTCCTGCTCAATCACGCGAAATCGCGAGCCTGCTTGAATCTTACCCGTGACAACGAGAGATGCCAAGCGATTGGAAACCGGACGGAAAAGCGGCTTTTCTTACTCCCCTAACTTCCGCTCCTCCAGCGTGACAGTGATGTCCTTTTCTTCCCCTTTGTGGAGCACGCGGAGCTGGATGACATCGCCGACCTGATGCGATCCGATAAGATTGGCGAGCGGATGCTCACTATCTACTTTCTCTCCATCAATCTCAAGTATGATGTCATTTTCGACGAGCCCTGCTTTATCAGCGGGCGAGCCAGGAATCACAGCCAGGTCCGTAATAGTCTGCCCACGCTGAATCAATGCGCCCGATGTGACGGGGAGCCCCGCCTGCGCGGCGATTGCCTTATCCAACAGGACATAGCGGACACCGAGGTAGGGAACTGCGATCTTGCCAGTCCGCTTCACTTCGTCCACCGCGCGCTTGATCTGATTCACCGGAATCGCGAAGCCAATATTTTCCGCGCCCTGGGCGACCGCAACATTGATTCCAATCACTTCGCTCGAGAGGTTCAGCAGCGGCCCACCGGAATTTCCCGGATTAATCGCCGCATCGGTCTGGATGATGTCGCGCAAAATCTCTTCTTGCCCGTACGAAACTCCTGCCGTGACTTGGCGTTTCAGGCCGGAAATGATGCCGCGCGAAACGGAGTTTGCGAACTCACCAAGCGGGTTGCCGATCGCGATCGCTGTCTGCCCGACATGAATCGTCTCCGAATCACCGAGTATCAACGCCGGAAATCCCTCGCCATTCACTTTGATGACCGCGACATCGTTCACGGGATCGAGAGCGAGAACAGTGGCCGGAAATTCCTTGCCATCGCTGGTGATGACCGTATAGTCTGCTTTGGCATCCGAAACAACATGTTTATTCGTCACGATGTAGCCGTCCGCACTGACCAAAAATCCGGAACCATGACCGACTGTCTGTTTGGTCGATTCGCCCACTGAATCTTCCGCGCTCGGAACATTGAACAACGGAAAACCAAACGGCGAGCGAAAGATATTCCGGACCTTCGGCACATCCTTGGAGATGACGATACTCACTACGGCAGGCGATGCGCGCTCGACGACATTCACGATCGCCCGGTCCTCAAGGGGAACAGAAGAATCTGACTGAGTCTTTTGATCCGACAGACGAGACGACTCCGGCGTGAAAAGTGTCGCGATTACTGAAACCGAATCTAACCGCGCCATGTAGCCGCCCAAGAGCCCGAATACGAAGGCGAGGAGAATAATAGAAAACCAGGGAACACGCGGGCCGGAGGAAGGAATGGTCGGCGCAGACGGTGGGATGGGGTTTTCCAGAGTAGCTGTTTCTGGCGCGACGGCGCCGGACTCGGAAATCGGCGTGATCGGATTTTGGTTTTGCATAGGTGCGAGGTTACTGCGTTGGTGAGATTAGAAGAGGAGACTCGGATCATTTTCCGCATTTTCACGGAACTTCTTTTCGAAATCCTTCATTTCAGCGGACCGGAATTCCACCCTCGCGGCCTCTCTCTGCCATTCGTACTCCTCAGAGAAAATCCGGATCGGCAGTCCTTTCATCTGTTCCGCGATCCAATCAGTAAAACTCACCTTCCGGGTAAAAATCTGCCGGATATGGAACAGGCGCTGCTCGTTTTCAAGCTTCGTCTCTTCCACGAGGACAATATGATACCCGAGCGGACTTTCGATGGTTCCGGTCGGAACTTTAATTTTCGCGTTGTCTACCGGTCCCCGAAGCTCAGGCGACAAATCCTCGAGCCGGAACCAGCCGAGCTCACCGCCATCAGCGCGTGTTTCACCCTCCGAGTAGCTGCGGACAACCTCGTCAAATGTCTTTTTGCTCTTCAGCGCCTTTTCTGCCTCCGCTATCCGCTCCTCCGCTTGCGTATGATCGACTTCTTTTTCGTAGGCGCTGTACAACGCTTCTTCATACAGAGCCGGACGGACAATCTTCTCTTGAAAATCAGCGATGCTCCAATTATAGAGACGGGCGAGCATCGCCTCAACCTTGTCGACCGTCCCCAATTCCTTCATCTTGTTCGTCGTTGCTTCCACCACTTGCTGGCTCGTCACGGCGATCCCCCGGTCGCGGGCCAAGAGTTCGATCACTTTGTCCTCGAGCATTTTATTAAGAAGGTCTTTTTCCCGCAGTTTGAGACGCTTCTGGCCATCAGGCGTTGTAAAATCGACGCGCATGCCGATCTGAGAAAAGTCTTGCGACTCATAGAAGTGACGGATAGCAGTTCGATTCTCTGCCAATCCAGTGGTCGTCACGGCCACTCCCTGGCCGATAAAGATAATCGGGAAAGGAAAACGATTTGTGAAAAGACGTCCCAGGGCGCTCTCTGGCAGTTTATATACGAGTATCAGCACGCCCAGAGCAAGCAAGACGAACAATATGATGGCCGCCAAGACCACTTTCGGCCAATGGGGAGTGAACGGTTTTATCGGGAGTCGCACTTCAGCCATAAAGAGAAATACGTTTCATGAGTTAGCGTGGGCGCTCATTGAAGAACCGCGACCACCACTTGAGATAATTCGGTGTTTCCCAGGCGACTGTCCGTATGTCCGCCGTATCGGTCAGATCCGTGCTGTCTTTCTGCGAAAAGCGAGTCTCACCCTCGACGGATATCATTTCCTCTTCCTGACGCCGGAGTCCGAGCTTTTCCTTCGCTTCGCCTTCTTTGAAATTCGGTGAAGCGAAATACTGGATCTTCTCGGAAAGCGTCTCATTCTCACGTGCGACACGCTCGGCCTCGGTCCTGAGCACTGCGATTTCGTTCTCGATCCGAACGCTCCGCTCGTATTGACGCAAACTCGCCCAACCCGCTGCCGTGCCCGCTCCCAAGGCGATGACCAGCCCCAAGCGCAGCCATGGAGAACGCCAACGCATACGGCTAATAGAGGAAAAAAGGCGCGACGAGAAAGAGCACCATGGACAGCGCAACGAAGGCCGAAATGACGACCCAGGCAAAATAAATCTTCTTGTGCCGTGATTTGAAGCTCATAGGCTGTTCCTCGGCCAGTATATCATAGCGCAAGCCGCTGACTCAACGGTCGGGGCTGAGCTCGATAAAAGTATCACAGCGGTCACTGTGTCCCGCTATGAAATTCATGAGAATTTCTCGGACCTCCCGTCCATCATGGGTCCGCATCAGTTCCGCACGCATTTCCCGTGCACCAGAGAATCCGACGACATAGGCCTGGAAATGTTTTTTCAAAAGCTCAAAGCTTTTCGTCTTGCCCCAAGTTACTTCGAACAGCTCCGTCAAAACGATAATCGCTTCCAGCCGCTCACGGACCGTAGCACGCGTCTTCGCTTCATCGAAAAGCCAAGGGTTGCCGAAGACTCCCCGCCCGAGCATGATCCCATCACAGCCGGTCGCTTCGACTTTCTCTCTCGCGTCCCGCATATCGGTCACATCGCCATTGCCGACTATGAGTGTACCGCTCCCCTTTGCCAGTTCGACTGCCTGAACCATCCGGTCCCAGTGCGCCGGGACAAGCGACTGTTCCTTCTTGGTCCGAAGATGCAGTATGATTGCCGCCGGCTTCACCTCCAAAATTTTTGGCAGCCACGTCCCCAGCTCATCCCGATTGTATCCGAGACGCGTTTTCACCGTGACCGGTATTGGTGCTCCGCCGTTGGCGCGCACGCCCTCCATCGCCGCGCGAATGACGGCTTGCGCCATTGCCGGGTCCTGCATACACGCCGCCCCGGCTCCCTGTTTCATAACATTCCGATCCGGACATCCCATATTGATATCCAGCCCATCAAAACCGAGTTTTTTAATGAGCTTGGCCGCTTCAAACATGTTCTCCGGATAGCCGGTAAAGAGCTGAGCCACGATCGGCCGTTCATTCTCGCCGAAGCGCAGGTCACGGAGAAGCGCTTCTCGGCCCTTCGGGTGGCATAAGCCATCGGCTGCGACGAATTCGGTCCACAGAACATCTGGTTTCCGATACTTCACGATGAATTGGCGGAAGCTGTAATCGGTGATATTTGCCAGTGGCGCCAATATAAAAAACGGTCGAGGCAACTTCGCCCAAAATCCAAGATGGGGTGTTTCCATAGTTTTCCTAGACTATCAAGATTGACAGCTCCAATCAACATTGGTACTCTAAAGCAGACTTAATTAGTCCGCTTTATGAAAGTATCAAAAAAGGCTTATTACGGGCTCCGCGCCGCCATCGCCCTCGCTCAGTCTGCTCACGGATTCTCCATCCATGCCTTGGCTGAATCCGAACATCTGCCGGAAGACTATCTTGAAAAGATTCTCCAAGCCCTGCGCAAAGCTGGCCTCGTAGAAGCGACCAAGGGTGTCGCCGGTGGCTACACCCTGGCACGACCAGCCAAAGATATGAGCGCCTGGGATATTCTCCGTGTCCTCGACGGACCGATCGAGATGTTTTCGCCACCCGTCACCGGTTCTCTTCCCTGCCTCCAGGTGAGCCACTGCCAATCGAACCAGGTCTGGCGAACCCTCGAAGAGAAGATCGAGCAAACGCTCTCCGAGATTTCGCTCGAGCACATTTCACAAACAATTTCCCGCTAGTATGCTCTCTATTCAAAACTTGTCCGTCTCGGTTGAAGGGAAGAAGATTATCGATAACTTTACGTTCACCTTCAATCCAGGCAAAACCTACGCCCTCATGGGTCCGAACGGATCCGGCAAATCGACTCTCGCGAGCGCCATTATGGGCCATCCACACTATCGCCTTTCGAGAAATGCGAGAATACTCATTGGAAAAAAGAATCTGAAACATCTCTCGCCTGATAAGCGTGCCGGTCTCGGTGTATTCCTCTCTTTCCAGACGCCGATGGAGCTCGCTGGTGTGACGGTCTTCGAACTGCTGCGCCTCGCGCTCGAGAAAACTATCGAACCCGTGAAGCTTCACGGGCTCGTGGCACAACACGCTAAGGAACTACATATCAAAGATGATCTCCTCAAGCGTTCGCTCAACGCTGGATTCTCCGGCGGTGAAAAAAAGAAACTCGAAGCGCTCCAGGCCGTTCTCCTCGCTCCACGCTTCGCTATTTTTGATGAGATCGATACTGGCGTCGATGTCGATGCTCTGAAGACTATCTTCAAGTTCCTCGCCCGACACCTCCCAAAAGAGACAACGCTCGTATTCATTACGCATTCTCCTCGGCTTCTTAAAGCAATCCATCCGGATAAGATTCTCGTGCTCCGTGATGGACGCCTAGTGAAGACCGGCACCGCGGCGCTTGCGAAACAGATCGAAGCCAGAGGGTTTGCCACGATTGCATAACACCCATGACTCTCCCCAACAAACAATCAGTCGATCTCGGAGACTATCGGTATGGCTTTGCGATGCCCGAACGCTCCGTCCACAAAACGAGCGCCGGTTTGGACACAGCAACCGTCGCCGAAATCTCAGGCGTCAAGAATGAGAGGAAATGGATGCGTGATTTCCGCTTGCGCAGCTATCAGACCTTTCTCGAGAAACCGATGCCCAACTGGGGCGCCGACCTCTCCGGCATTGACTTCGATAAAATCACCTATTATCTGAAGGCCACATCCGAACAGTCGCAAACCTGGGAAGACTTGCCGAAAGAAATCCGTGAGACTTATGACAAGATCGGCGTGCCGGAAGCGGAAAAGAATTTTCTCGCCGGTGTTTCCGCCCAGTACGAGTCTGAAGTCGTCTACGAGAGCGTCCATAAGGAGCTGACTAAGCTCGGCGTCGTCTTCTGTGATATGGATACGGCCGTGAAGAAATATCCGAAAATCGTGAAGGAATATTTCGGCACGCTCATTCCGCCTCACGACAACAAATTCGCCGCACTCAATTCCGCCGTCTGGTCGGGCGGCTCATTCGTTTATGTTCCAAAGGGCGTCAAAGTGGATCTTCCTCTCCAGGCATATTTCCGCATCAATGCCGAAGCGTTCGGACAATTTGAACGCACCCTCATCATCGCCGAAGAGGGCAGCTCGGTGCACTACATCGAAGGCTGCACCGCGCCGATCTATCGCTCGAGCTCACTTCACTCAGCGGTCGTCGAGATCTTCGTGAAGAAGAATGCGCGCGTCCGCTATACCACTGTCCAGAACTGGTCCAAGAATATCTACAACCTCGTCACCAAACGTGCCCGGGCCGAAGAGAATGCCGTCATGGAATGGATCGATTGCAATATCGGCTCGGGTGTCACCATGAAGTACCCAGCCGTCTACCTCGCCGGGCGTGGCGCTCGGGGCGAAGTCTTATCAATCGCCTACGCGGGCCGCGACCAGCATCAGGACGCCGGAGCGAAAATGGTCCACCTGGCGCCCGATACCACCTCGCGTGTCGTTTCGAAGTCGATTTCCAAAGATGGAGGACGAACCTCGTACCGCGGACTGGTACACATCGCCCAGGGAGCGACGAATGCCAAAGCCTCAGTCGTTTGCGATGCGCTCCTCCTCGATGAACATTCGCGCTCCGATACGTATCCCACGATGCGCATCCATGAAGCGACGGCTTCAGTCGAACACGAGGCGACCGTCGAACGGATCGGCGAAGAAAGACTTTTCTATCTCACTTCGCGAGGGATCACAAAGGGTGATGCCGAAGGACTCCTCGTCAACGGCTTCATCGACTCGGTCGCGAAGGAAATCCCGCTAGAATACTCGATTGAGTTGAACCGATTGATTAATTTAGAAATGAAAGGGTCAATTGGATAACTATGCGCTCATTCGATATCTCCGCCGATCGAAAAACAACCTATCGCCTCGCAGCCAACGAGCACGTAGTGTTTTTCATGCAGAATCGGACAGGAGCGATCACGATCGAACTCACAGGTCCGGGGGCCGCGGCCCATGTCTTCGCGCTCTATACTGGTGACGGCGACTCAAAACAATCGCTCACTCTCACGCAAAAACATCTCGCGCCCGATACTACCTCCAGTGCGCTCATTAAAACGACACTCGCCGGAAGGGCATCGTTCCATTATGATGGCGCCATCCGGATTGCCAAACAGGCTCATCGCTCGGACGCCTCCCAAGAAAGTCGATCGCTGCTTCTGTCGACCGAAGCGCGAGCGTATTCCCGCCCATCGCTTGAGATTCTTGCTCACGATATCGCCTGTCATCATGCGGCAGCAACTGGTCCACTGAATGAAGAGGCGCTCTTTTTCGCCGAATCGCGCGGTCTGTCCCGGTCCGCTGCCAAAAAGCTCCTCGTGCAGGGATTTTTCCATGAAGCCTTCGGACGGATGGAAAAGCTCGGGATCGAGACGTCGCTGTTCGAGGAAAAGTTTGAACCCGCGACGGTCTAAACCTATGTTCGACCAAAAAACTCTGCGTCAAGATTTCCCGATCTACGAGAACCAGCCGAATCTGGTCTATCTCGACTCGGCTGCAACCGCCCTCAAGCCCAAAGTCATGGTCGACGCGATGAATCGTTATTACTTCGAATATTCGGCCAATGTTGCGCGCGGACTCTACCCTTTGGCCGAGGGCGCGACAGCGGCCCTGGAGGAAGCTCGAAGGACCGTGGCCCACTTCGTCCGGACTGAAAATATGGAGTCGGTCGTCTTCACCGCTAATGCGACTCACGGCATCAACGTTGTCGCACTTGGACTGGAACACCGTATCACTGCGCAACATAACATTGTCGTCACGGCACTCGAACACCACTCAAACCTCCTCCCCTGGAAAGAACTGGCCCGACGCACCGGGGCCGAATTCCGCAGTGCCAATTTCGATGCTTCCGGACTCATTGATATCGAGCATCTTGCTTCCCTCGTTGATTCACACACTGCCGTCGTGGCATTTTCTGCTGTTTCCAATGTGTTCGGCGCCGTGAATCCGGTAAAAAGTATTATTGGTCTGCTCCGTAAAAGGAGTCCCGAGACGCTCATCCTCATCGATGCCTGCCAAGCCGCCGGCCATATCGCCATCGATATTCGAGATTGGGATGCTGATTTCGTCGTTTTCTCCGGGCATAAGCTCTTCGGGCCAACTGGCATCGGCGTCCTCGCAGGAAAACAGCCGTCGCTCAACATACTCGCTCCGATGAATGTCGGCGGCGGAACGGTGCTCGATGCCTGCAGTCCGGTTGCTGAATACAAGAAACTCCCGGAAAACTTGGAAGGCGGTACGCCGAATATCGCCGGAGCGATCGGTCTGGCGGCAGCCATCGAGTATGTTGATTCGCTCGGCATCGGAGCGATCCACGCTCATGAGACAGCGCTGGTTCGCTATGCAATTGAGAAACTGATCGATACGTTCGGCAAACATATCCGCATTCTCGGAACGACCGCTACAAGCAACCGGGTTGGCATCGTTTCTTTCTCGATCGACGGACTGCACCCGCATGATCTCGCCCACCTCCTCGGCGAAGAAGCGATCTGCGTCCGGGGCGGTGAACACTGTGCCTCCCCGCTCCACCGAGCGCTCCGCCTCTCTGCCACCACCCGCCTCAGCCTCTCCATCTACAACACCACGGCTGACATTGATCGATTCGTTTCAGCAACGAAGAAAATCCATTCCATTTTCGCGCTCTCAAGCCTATGAGCCTGTATCAAGACCGGATTCTCGACCACTATCGCAACCCCCGAAATCAGGGGGCCATGGAAGGAGCCGCCTATCGGGCCGATGCCCGAAACCCCGCCTGCGGCGACTCGCTCCACATGGACATCGCTGTGAGTCATGGTACTATTTCTGATGTGAGGTTTAACGGATCTGGCTGCGCAATCTCTCAAGCCTCGGCATCGCTCCTAACCGAGCAGGTGAAGGGAAAACGGGTGGTTGAAGCGCTGGCCTTGGAACCGCAGAGCGTGCTCGAACTCCTTGGTGTGACGCTCTCGCCCGCGCGGCTGAAATGCGGTCTCCTCTCGCTCGAAACGTTGAAGAAGGCGCTAATACATAAGCAATAAACAAGTATGGCCTGGAAGAATGATGAGAAACCGGCAGGACCGGTCGCACTGACCAATGGATGGACCGTCGAGGTTGACCAGAATGTCTGCATCGGCGCTGCGCCCTGCACCGCGATGGCGCCCAACACCTTCGCGCTCGACGATAACGGCAAGGCCGCCATCCTCTCGACAGCTGATACTGATGACCAGGAAACCATATTGAATGCCGCTCGCGGCTGCCCCGTCGGCGCCATCCGCATCCGGGATGCAGCCGGTAAGCAGATTTTCCCGGAATAATTCCCGCGCGAGAACGATTGGGAATCGGGCTCCTCCCTGATTCCCTTTTTCTTCCCTCTATGCCGAGAACTGCCAATAATAAATTAATCGAGGCGCAGGTACGGGAGAAGCTTCATCTCGTCCTTGATCCTGAGCTCGGCATTTCCATTGTCGAGCTGGGTTTGATTTACGGCATCACGGTCGATACCGATAAGAAATGCACCATCACCATGACACTGACCACCATGGGCTGTCCCCTCTTCGGCCAGATCCAGAAAGAGATCGAGGATCGCGTTATGGAACTCGAAAGAGTAGAGGATGTCGAAATAACGCTTACCTTTGATCCACCCTGGACAATCGAGAAAATGACGCCCGAAGCGAAAATCCAGCTCGGCCTCGACTAGCTTCTACGGATGGCCACTCCCCACGACCTTCCAGCGATTCCCATCGGCTACGCACATTTGAGCAGTATTAGCGTGCTGGGAACATTCTTTGAGTGTAGAGTATGCTGTGCCGAATCGAAGTCGAATTGGTTGTAAGACTTGCAGTTTGATGAGCATCAGCAGAAGGAAAAGAACGACAACTGGAACACCGATGAGAAAGAGGGCCTTGAACGGATTACTTTTTCTGCTTTCCATAGTCTAGATCTGCCTAGCGGTAAGAATCGATAAGCTTGGCAAGTTTCGCTGAGTCTGGCTTTTTCATATACAACGGCTCGTTCCCCTCACGGACCACCGTTTCATAGCTCGGGCGGCCGGCTTCTTGGTATAAAACGCCGAGCGCCATCCGCTCCTGGTTCAAGGCGAGGGTGAGCGCCTTCACTTTATCGCTTCGGTCATGGTCAGCACCGAGATAATAGGTGTGATCCTTGAACCATTGGAAGGTATTCTGCTTGTTGAAAACGACGCAGGGCTGGAAGACATCGACGAGCGCATAGCCTTTGTGTTGTATCGCTGCCTTCACGATCTCTTTCGCCTGCGGAATATCACCGGAAAATGCCCGGGCCACAAACGTCGCACCGGCCGCGAGAGCAATGGCCATCGGATTGAACGGCTCGAGCATGACGCCGTCCACCTGCACCGGCGTCTTCATCCCTTTTTCGGTCGTCGGTGACGCCTGGCCCTTGGTCAGCCCGTAAATCATGTTGTTATGGACGATATTGGTGATATCGGGATTGCGCCGTATGGCGTGGAGGAAATGATTACCCCCCTCACCATAGGTATCTCCATCGCCACTTTCCGCAATGACGGTCAGTTTGGGATTCGCGATTTTGATGGCCGTCGCCGGCGGCAACGCCCGCCCATGCAGTCCATTGAAATAATGAACCCGGAGATAGTGCGGCGTCTTGGCCGCCTGACCGATGCCCGAACAGATGACGACGTCGGTCGGTCGGATATCCATCTCGGCCAAGACGCCCTTCATGATATTCAAAATCGGGAAATTCCCACATCCTGGGCACCAGGCCATATCCGTCCCATGCGGCATGTCGTAAAGCTTCTTGTCGATCATAGCTTGTGAAAACGTTTGGTGAGTTCTTCAACCGAAAACGGGTTACCATCATATTTCAATATCCGTTCCGAAACGGTCATGCCGTACTCGCGCTCGAGGAGATCAGCAAATTGTCCGGCGACATTGTTTTCGACAACGACAATACTCTTTGTTTTTGGAAGTAGTTTCTTGCCCTCAAGCGATAACGGATAGACTTGGGAGAAATGCACGTGGGCGAAATACTCGTCATTCAAGACATCAAGCGCTTCTTCGACGACGCCAAAATTCGAACCCCAGGTGACGATAAGTGTCTTGGCCTTCTTCAGATGAGCAGAAGCAACTGGTGGCAGAGCGTCCGACAAGATGCCATTCGCCTTCCGCAGACGCTTGCTGTGCTGCTCGAGCCTAACGAGATGGCTCTCGGTAATATGTCCCATCACGTCATGCTCATCAGAATCAACACCGACGAGGCCCGTACCAAACCCCGGGATGCCCCGCGGCGAAACACCATTCTTCGTCACTGCATAGCGAGCATAGCCGTCTTCCGTTGCGACCACATGCGCCTCAGTCGAAGCAGTCTTCAGGTCTTGCAGCGCGACGGTCGTAACCGAATCGAGGAAATACTGGTCCGTCAGGACAAAAACCGGAATCTGGTACTTATCGGCGATATAAAAGGCCTGGCTCATCGCGTGATACGCCTCCTCCAGCGTTCCCGGCGCAAAGATCGCGCGCGGAAATTCGCCATGCCCGGCATACAGTACGAGATTGAGATCGGCCTGTTCCGTCCGTGTCGGCAGGCCAGTTGCCGGACCAGGACGCTGGCCGACATGCACCACAATCGGCGTCTCGATCATGCCTGCGAGACTCACTCCCTCGCACATCAGCGCGAAGCCACCGCCCGATGTCGTCACGACGGCCCGAGCGCCGGCATACCAAGCACCCAGTCCCTGATTGATGGCTGCAATCTCATCTTCTGCCTGATCGACTACGATGCCGAATTCTTTTTTGTGTTCAGCGAGAAAGGTCAGCAGTCCTGTCCCAGGCGACATCGGATACGAGCTGATATAATCGCAGCCCGCCGCCAGCGTGCCGAGACCGATACTTTCCATCCCATCCAGCAAGAGCTCGTCGTTTCCCTTGGTCTTGCGCGGAATAGAAATTTCGACTCCTTCCAAGTAAGCGACATGCGTACCATGGAGATAGCCTTTTTTGGCGGCTTCGATATTCTTTGCCACGACTGCCTCGCCCTTGCGCGCAAAATGTTCTCGAAGATAGTCATGGAAGATGCTCTCCTCTGCCTTCAGGAGTCCGAGAACGACGCCGACCGCAACCGTGCTCGTATAGATCGGGTGGCCGAGCTCGTTCGCAAAGCGCGTGAACGGGATATCGACAACGCGGCATTCGTCGACGCAGACTTTTTCTTTTTCGCCGATGACGATCGTCTCCTTGGTAATCCGATGCTTGAGATGAGGAATCACGTTCTTGTCGAGCGCGAAGAGGAAATCGATCCGATCGACATAGGCGCGCCGCTTCTTAGCGGTTAGTCGGATCTCGGTCGAATTGCTGCCGCCGCGAATCCGCGACATGTACTCCTTGGACGCGAAAACATTATAGCCTTCTCGCTTGAGGACTTGAACCAATAGCGTCTCGACAGTCTGGACCCCCTGGCCAGCCGCCCCGCCGAGCACGATGGAAATATCACCCGAAAACCGATGCATGATGAAAATATATCTTTGTTTTTCTTCTCTCAGTATAGCAGAGCCCAGCCACTATACGCTTCCGTCGAGCTCTTTTTTCACGATTTCGAATTCATTCTCCACTTCTCGCAGTCGTTCCTTGCTGGATTTGATCAGCGCGACGCCCTCTTTCACTTTCTCGAGCGCTTTCTCCACGTCAATCTCCTCCTGTTCCTCGAACCAGGCCGTAATGGATTCGAGTTTTTTCAGTGCTTCACCCAAAGATTCTTTTTTCATACGCCTACTGTTTCCGTTAATCCTGTCACTTCTGATTCTATACTGCCATGACCGAGTTGTATATCGATCCGATCCCCGATGGCGAGATTATTCGTCGCGCGGACTACTTTCCCCTGCCTTCGAACCAGTGCATACCCCAGCTGGAGCGCCCGAATCGGATCTGATTGGCGTAGTTGCACCTCGGCAGTTTTCAGCCGATCGCGAACACTGATGAGAGCGGCATCGGTTTTCGCCTGCCAAAAGGCCATATCAGTCTCGAATCGCGCAGCCACCCGTCGGCCATACTCAGGGAACAGCGCCACTGCCTCACGGAAAGCGGCCCGGGTTGTCCCCACTCGCTCGATAATCTCCCCTAACGCCCCCCGGAGTGTTTCTTCCGACGCGCGGACTCGCTCGCGGACCAGGGTGCGAAATTCCTGCATGACGCGGTACAGCGCCAGCTGAGTGCTTGCCGAGACTCGCGCGCGCTTCATCCCAGGATACCGAGAGATAGCGTGCCGTTGCTGTCGGTGTGGAAACCATATGATCAGCGGCCAGTGCCGCGAGCGACACATCGCGCTCATGACCGATGCCCGCCAAAACAGGAATCTGCGACTTCACGATTTCATTCACCAGCGCCTCGGTATTGAATGCTTGCAGGCTTTCCATACTGCCGCCGCCGCGGACGATGACGAGCGCAGCGTAGTGTTCCGGCGTGGCGTTGAAGTAGCGGATTGCCTCGATGATTTCGAACACCGCTTTTTTTCCTTCGACCAGCGTCGGATAAAAATCGACCTTGAATCCGGTCCGGGCCAAATTCATCGTAAAGTCACCAATGGCCGCACCTTCGCGTGAGGTGATGAGCGCGATCCGTTCCGGAAACTCCGGAATCGCCCGCTTGCGCTCTAGCGCGAATGCCCCCGCACCCTCGAGCTTTTTATACAGCGCATCGTACGCTTTCTTCAATTCACCCGCACCGGCGTACTCGATTACGCCCACCTTGAGCGAAAGTCGGCCAGACGGTTTGTAGATGTCCGGCGCACCCTCCACGATAACCTCATCCCCGATAGCCAGCGTCACACCCGACACCTCATACTGGTAGCGGAAGATGAGACAGTTGATGATGCTTTCATCGTCTCCGTCTTTGAGTGTGAAATACACTACGCGTTCCCGGATATCCACACTTGAGACTTCGCCCTTGAGCCGCGCCGCCATACCGGACAGCTCGATATTCAGGCTATCGAGGAACTGCGAGACCGTCAGCGGTTCTGCTGGACCGACTGGAGGCTCAGGACCAGGCAGAGTGACATTCGGAGCCTCTTGTGCGGTCTCATTTCCGTCGGGCACATATTGAGAAATGAGCGCGATCAACGTCTTTCCATAACGCCGATACTTCGCTTCCTTAATACCCTTCACGGCGCACAAGGTATCTTTATCAGTGGGCAAAACACGGGCCAACTCTTCGAGAGCGGCATTGTTCAAGACGCGATATCCCTCCGCGCTCTCCACTCGCGCCTGTTCATCGCGCCACGCTCGGAGCGCCGACAATAACTCGTAGTTCATACCCATCAGTCTTCACTTAGTCAACTACTTGGAAGTTCGACTTCCAAGTTGGACGCTACTCTAAAAACATCGACTCATCAAGCAGGCTTCTGCGCTCCAAAGTCCCTTTAAGGGATTCCTCTGCGAAGACTATATATTCTTCAGGCCTTCGGAATTGACTCAGCACCGCACCTTTCTCGCATATTCCATTACCACTCTGATGAACAGAATATTCGATCCAGCTCGACTTGGAGGTCGAACCTCCAAGTCGGTGGACACGGTTGTTTAGATTGACATAGGCGCTTATGTGCAAAAGATATTCATTCGAGTCAATATGAATCGCCTTGAACTTCCCTTGAAAGAGCGCTCCCGTCCGATCATACTTATTGTTGAAGTACTTCGTATATCCCGTTCCCAAACGTTGCATGAATTTCTCAATCCCCTTTTCAGTCACCGGCTCCAAGATGAAGTGGTAGTGGTTCGGATTCAGACAATAGGCCACAATGTTCACCAACTTCTTATCAGTATCCTTGGAAGTTCGACTTCCAAGTTGGTTCTTGCGACGAAAAGAGTTTTCAAATAGACTGCCGATCGGCTCCAAGACATTAAATTCAACCATGCTCTCAATAAAGCGAGGGATGTCGTCTCGGTCCGAAAAGATGTCCCGTTTTTCGGTACCACGATTATACACGTGATAGAATTCCCCTTCCGCAAAGACTGTCTTTCTCATGTCTCCAGCATACCACTTGGAAGTTCGACTTCCAAGTGGGGGAATGGGCTGGCTAACTATATATGGACGCTAGCGGCCCTGGGCGTAGAGGGCTTTGATCTCGGCGGCGGTGAGGATGCGGCTGTAGATGCGGACCTCGTCGATGGAACCATCGAAGAAATTCGTTCCAGTTTCCGAGCCAAAACTAAATTTCCTGGAGGCGTCAGAATCCGCTGGCAGCGTTGTGGGAGTCGTGAATACGCCGACATTCGAGCTGAGAGCGTTGACGTACAGGACGGGACATTGGAGAGGGATGAATTGTTGTAGGTCGCGCAGACATGACTCCAGACATTCAAGGGAACCGCGCCGCTCGGGGCATACCATTCCCCATCCGTCCCTGCGAAATTACGATAGAACGCCAGATGTATCCCTGTCGGTCCGATGGCATCGTCAAGATAGAGGTACCAGCCAGCGCCATCCACTCGTCTCTTTCGAAATGAGCGTTTTGAATGTACCGCCCGGCGCAGTTTCCGGATAGATCCAGGCACAGGCCGTGAGATCGACAATATCATCGAGGCTCGTCCCAGACCCTGCGCCCACTGATCATCCGTCACCGTCGAAATTCAGCCCCTGTCCGAGCTTCCCGGGGACTTTGAGCGGGCCATTGGTCAAGGTCCCCGTATTCCTCGCTCCACTGATCGGTCATACGCTGTCGTCGTGCTGTACATATCCTGGGCATTGAAGGACCAGTAGCCTTCAAGCGATGTATCGACGCCGGTGGGGGTAGTGAGGCGATAGAGGTTGGCGATCTCTTCCTGGGAGAGAGCGCGGTCATACACCCGCGCTTCATCGAGGGAGCCAGCGAAGGGCACACCGTTGTCGGCTTCAGCGCCGAGACGGAAAGCCACCGCATTGGCCAGGGTGCCGATGTTTCCGATGGTGCCGGTATCGGTGGCGCCATTGGGAGCGCCATTGATGTAAAGCTCGGTCCCAGTCGCCGAGTCTTGATCCCAAACGAAGGCGAAGTGATTCCAACCCGCAGCGGTGAAGGTAGAGGCTGAGGTGACGGAGTACTCATCGACCGCATCCGAGACTTCGCAGATGAGGGCGTCGGCGGCGGAGATGTAGCAGAGATAGCCGGTATCGGCGGCGGTGATGCCGTTTCGTTTGGCGATGATGGTATCGTCGGTGGTGAAGGTAGAGCGGTTGAACCAGCCGGTCAGGGTGAAGTCTTCAGTATCAGCGAAGTCAAGAGTGGCCGTATCGGCCGTGGTGGCATAGTCATCGGTGCCGTCAAAGGTGATACCTGAGCCAATCTGTCCGGTGGTCCAGGTGGGGCCATTGGTGAGGGTGAGGGAAGCGATGGCGTTGGTGGAGGAGTCAGCGGCGGCGGTACCGGTGTTCTCGTCGAGGGTGAAGTAGCCGGTGAGGCCAGAGTCGAGACGGCCGGTGCCTTGGGATTGGGAGACAGAGGAGTTCACCTTGTCGGGAGCGCTCTGGTCATACAGGGATTTGATCTCGGCAGCAGAGAGAAAACGATTGTAGACGCGGACTTCGTCGATTTCACCGTCAAAGAACTCTGCCGCGGCAGTTTCAATGGCGCCGATACGAAAGCTCGAGGAAGCATCGGCAGGCGAAGTACCGACCGGCGTACTGTGTTCCAGCACCGGTACGGAAACACCGTTAATGAAAAAGGTTGGGTCATTGGCGACGGATGAATCATTGTATTCGACACAGACATGCGACCAGGCATTCAGCGGGACAGCGTCATCGGGTGCAGCCCAGCGGCCGATAGTCGTCCCGAAGCCGACCCATAATTGCAGCCGATTCGGGCTGACAGTATCGCTGAATTCAAAGTCCCACCCCGTCCCAGCATCATCCTTGGACATGATATTGGCGTACGTGGCCGGTATCGAATCCGGATGAATCCAGGCACAAGCGGTCAAATTGGCGATATCGTCGAGACTCGTCCCTGAGCCAGCATTCACATAGTCTGCCGTCCCATCGAAATCAAGTGCTTGGCCGAGTCTGCCCGGTACCTTGGGCGGAGCGCTGACCAGTGTCCCCGTATTCCTCGCCCCGCTCCGATCATACGCCGTCGTCGTGCTGTACATATCCTGCGCATTGAAGGACCAGTAGCCTTCAAGCGCTGTATCGACGCCAGTGGGGGTAGTGAGGCGATAGAGGTTGGCGATCTCTTCCTGGGAGAGAGCGCGGTCATACACCCGGGCTTCATCGAGGGAGCCAGCGAAGGGCACACCGTTGTCGGCTTCAGCGCCGAGACGGAAAGCCACCGCATTGGCCAGGGTGCCGATGTTTCCGATGGTGCCGGTATCGGTGGCGCCATTGGGAGCGCCATTGATGTAAAGCTCGGTCCCAGTCGCCGAGTCTTGATCCCAAACGAAGGCGAAGTGATTCCAACCCGCAGCGGTGAAGGTAGAGGCTGAAGTGACGGAGTACTCATCGACCGCATCCGAGACTTCGCAGATGAGGGCGTCGGCGGCGGAGATGTAGCAGAGATAGCCGGTATCAGCGGCGGTGATACCGTTTCGTTTGGCGATGATGGTATCGTCGGTGGTGAAGGTAGAGCGGTTGAACCAGCCGGTCAGGGTGAAGTCTTCAGTATCAGCGAAGTCAAGGGTGGCCGTATCGGCCGTGGTGGCATAGTCATCGGTGCCGTCAAAGGTGATGCCTGAGCCAATCTGTCCGGTGGTCCAGGTGGGGCCATTGGTGAGGGTGAGGGAAGCGATGGCGTTGGTGGAGGAGTCAGCGGCGGCGGTACCGGTGTTCTCGTCGAGGGTGAAGTAGCCGGTGAGGCCAGAGTCGAGACGGCCGGTGCCTTGGGCTTGGGAGACAGAGGAGTTCACCTTGTCGGGAGCACTCGTGTCATACAGGGCTTTGATCTCGGCGGCGGAGAGGAGGCGATTATAAACACGGACTTCGTCGATGGAGCCGTCGAAGAATTCCGATATATGTGCGCCGATGACAAGATTGGCTGCAGCATCGCTTGTTGCTGTCCCTACCGGCACGTCTAGCTCCGTAAAACGAACAGAGACGCCATTGATGTACAAAACCGGGTCGTTGGCAGCTGAGGAATCATTGTAGGTCGCGCAGACATGTTGCCAGGCATTGAGTGTTATCGTACCGTTGGCCGTGAGCCAATTCGCATTATTAGTAGTAAAACTTCGAAAAAGATCCAGAGCATTCCCGCTAGCCACATTGGTAATCTGAAATGACCAGCCCGCCGATCCTGTATACTTGGCAGCAATTTGAGCCCAGGTGATAGGAATTGACTGCGGATAGATCCAGGCGCAGACGGAAAGGTTCACTAAATCATCTACGATAGCGGCTGATCCCGCATTCACCAAGTCCGCCGTTCCATCGAAATCAAGTGCTTGGCCAAGCTTCCCTGGCACCTTGGGAGGCGCGCTCGTGAGCGTCCCCGTATTCCGCGCACCGTTCTGTCATACGCTGTCGTCGTGCTGTACATATCCTGGGCATTGAAGGACCAATAGCCTTTCAGTCCCGTATCGACGCCGGTGGGGGTAGTGAGGCGATAGAGGTTGGCGATCTCTTCTCCTGAGAGAGCGCGGTCATACACCCGGGCTTCATCGAGGGAGCCAGCGAAGGGCACACCGTTGTCGGCTTCAGCGCCGAGACGGAAAGCCACCGCATTGGCCAGGGTGCCGATGTTTCCGATGGTGCCGGTATCGGTGGCGCCATTGGGAGCGCCATTGATGTAAAGCTCGGTCCCAGTCGCCGAGTCTTGATCCCAAACGAAGGCGAAGTGATTCCAACCCGCAGCGGTGAAGGTAGAGGCGGAGGTGACGGAGTACTCATCGACCGCATCCGAGACTTCGCAGATGAGGGCGTCGGCGGCGGAGATGTAGCAGAGATAGCCGGTATCAGCGGCGGTGATACCGTTTCGTTTGGCGATGATGGTATCGTCGGTGGTGAAGGTAGAGCGATTGAACCAGCCGGTCAGGGTGAAGTCTTCAGTATCAGCGAAGTCAAGAGTGGCCGTATCGGCCGTGGTGGCATAGTCATCGGTGCCGTCAAAGGTGATGCCTGAGCCAATCTGTCCGGTGGTCCAGGTGGGGCCATTGGTGAGGGTGAGGGAAGCGATGGCGTTGGTGGAGGAGTCAGCGGCGGCGGTACCGGTGTTCTCGTCGAGGGTGAAGTAGCCGGTGAGGCCAGAGTCGAGGCGGCCGGTGCCTTGGGGTGTGGCAATGGACGTATTGGTTTGCTGTCCGGCCCGGGCGGAGAAATACCAATAGCCAGCCCCCAACCCTAGGAGAATGGCGATAATCCCTAGCCACTGCCATGTACGGCCGCTAGTATATGTCATAGAGCTAGACCCGTTAGAGACAGGAAGCGTTTCAATCGATTCTTTAGGTAGCGTTTTCCCATACCAGTCTTTAGGTACTTTTCTCGAGTGAAAGCATCGTGCACATCGATACAAGCTTCATAATAAATGATAGCAAATGGACCTCGGCCGTTGGTAGATGATACTTTTCCAGCAGCATGCTCATTGAAACGCTTCCGCATGTCTTCGGTACAGCCGGTATACCATTTTCCATCCTTTTTGCTTTTGAGCACGTAGGTGTAAAACATAGCTGTCTCTAACGGGGCGAGGCGATGGCGAGGGCGCCTAAGATGAGGCCGATGTATTGGTAGGTACGATACCGAGTGAGGGACATGTGAGGTGAGGGATGAGAGACTAGGGGTGGAGAACAAGAGAAACAGGTTCCCAAGCGAGGGAGTGTGTTGGTTCTAGTTTATCATTTTTTGGCTAAACGTGTATTCTCTGCTTCGCAAAAAGTAAGAGAGAAGCAAGTGCTATGCCCAGGCCATCGATCGCCACATCAGTCAGCCTCGATCCGCGGCCGAAAATAAACAATTGGTGGACCTCATCGAGAACGCCATAGGTGAAGGCGAAGAGCGCTCCGACGAAGAGGACACGGATGAAAGATTCGCGCGGGTACAGTGCGGAAAACAACCGGTAGACGAGCCAGGTCAGGACTCGCATACTCGAACACATGCGCGGATTTGCGCTCCAGCACATACCAGAGCGGCGGATCAGAGGGCACGCCGCTCCCCGGCATCTGGGAAAAACCAAAAATCACGGCGCACCACGAAAGAAGGAGCGCCAGCCGCAGAGAGACGGTCCGATCCGGCGGATGACGTTTCATACGCCTATTTTCTCCCATGCGTTAGCCAAGCGCTGAATTCTTTCGTGAGCGTATGGAGCGCATAGAACGGTAGCCAGAGCCAAAGCGTCTTTTTGAGAAAATTGTCGAGCGCGCTATTCAGGTTGAACATTCGGGTAGGGGTTAGTAGAATGAGGGGTTAGGGAATAGGGAAATGAGAAGGACTCTAACTATTCTATACTTATCTAAGGCTTTACTTTTCTGATGAGGGTATTCAACATCCGCATCACTTCATCGAGCGTGCTCAGGACTGCTTCATACTCTCCTGATTTCAGTCTACCCAATTCGCGAGCAATCTCAAACTGAGTTTCAAGTTCTGCCCCAGACCCATAGGCAACATGGAGAAAATAATGGGACTCTTTCTTCGTTCCACGGCCATGTCCTTCAGCAATATTGGAAGCAACAGAAACCGCCGCTCTTCGCATCTGCGACGTGAGTCCATACAAGTCTTCTTGAGGAAAGTCTTGAGTTAATGTATAGACAAGTACTGCAACATTCTTGGCTTTCTGCCAAACTATTAAGTCCCTATAAGAGCTGATATTCTCCTTATGCATATTCCCTCAAGTATCTCAGTATCATCGTCTCTTTGCTCTAGCACCTAAAACCTCACCCCTCCCCATCTCATAAATCACATCTTTTTTCTCCACCACGATGCGCCAGCCTTCTTTGTCGGCCAGTGCCTTCAGGTTCTGGTTCGGATTGAACGCAATCGGATGTGTGACCATGCGGAGAAAGCTCGCATCTGACTCTGTGTCTCCGACGCCATAGGAATCGTCGAGCGTCAAGTCATGCTCATAGACATACTGCTGCAGCACCTCGCCTTTATTCCGAGACGGCTCGAACTCAGCAACCCCCGTATACTTTCCTTCGGCATCCTGCGTATAGATGCTCCCGAAGACTCGGTCGAAATGGAGATAGTGGCGGTTGTACTCCTCGACAATCTCGATCGGCGAGCCCGAAATGGCAAGCAGGTGATAATTCTTGGCGCGAAGATCATCGATCAGCGCCTCGGAGAACAGATAGGTACGTTTCGCATGGAACGGAACGACGATCCGTGCCGCCTCGCGGACGGCTGTCTCGGTGACACCGGCGATACGCTCCGAATAAATACGGACGATAGCCTTGCGATAATCCTCATAGGTCCCTTCATGTGCCAGCCAGCCGCTGTACACCTCGGTCAATTCCCGTCGGACAGCGCTCGGAAATATCTTCAGCCAGGCGAGCTCATTAATGAGTTCGAAATGAAGATTTTTCCGAAAAATCGTCCCATCGATATCAAGGATCGCGATCTTCTGCTGAGTTTTGATTTCTTTTTTCATATTGCAGAAGGTTTTAGGAGGTAGGTTTTAGGGATTAGTTTCCTCTTCCCTCACCACTAACAACTAATCTCTAGCACCTCGCCCATCTATTGTAGCCGACAGGTGGTACACGGCAATACCGCCGGCAACCGCGACATTGAGGGAATGTTTTCTGCCGCGCATCGGAAGCCGGATAACCGTATCGGCACGGGCGAGAGTCTGGATCGACAGTCCAGTCACTTCATTGCCCACGATGAGGGCTGGGCGCTTCTTTGATTGTGGCTGCCAATCGCGATAGTCGACACTTTTCACTCCGACACCCTCTTCCAGCGCGACGATCTCATAGCCTTCTTTTTTGAGGCGCCGAAGAAGCGGGGCTAATGTTTTCACGCTTGTCCAGGAAACGGCCAGCTCCGCACCGAGAGCGGTCTTTTGGAGGGCTTTCTCAGCGAGCGTCAGCGCGAGTCGGCCGGGTTTCGGCGGCTGCGGCGTAATACCGACGAGATATATGTGCTCAACGCCCGCACCATCCGCCGTCCGAAACAGCGCTCCGACATTATGCGCGCTCCGAAGATTGTCGAGAATCAGATGCATCGCAGCAGCCGATTACGGAAATTGACGAAATAACTCCTTCCCCTTCTCCCACACCGCTGGTGAATCTTTCTGTACCTTGAGCCAATACCACCATTCGCCGCCCCAAAGATAAATATCCTCGAAACCGACCCGCCGCGCATAGGTGACATTCTCCTCAAGGAGCTGTTCGTTCATCGTGATGAACTGCTCCTCGAGCGAGACGTTCGCGACCCAGCCAGCGGCCCACGGCTCGGCCTGCAGCTCGATAACGGAGAAGTGTACTTGATCCGTGAGCAGCCGGACGAATTGCTCTTTCGCCCGGAAGAAATTCGGACCGATGGGATAGGTCAGATAGCCCCAGCCGCCTTTGTAGATCTTGCGATACATGGTCGTACCGAAGTAATCGCCCCGTTTCGCGGCCCGGTACCAGATAGACAATTCGCCGCTATCCGTCAGGAGGACGGGACGGGATGGATCCAGACGCTTGACCAGCGCAACTTCAGCTTCAAGGAAATCGACATCCAGCGGCGGGCACTCGCCGAAAAATACAAGGAAGGGCTCGTTCTCCACTTGCCAGGTTGTAATAACTTTTCGGTCCTTGTAGCGCTGGACGGTCCCCTGCATGAATTTTTTCAAAGCCGACTGGCGGTCGCCTGCAGCCGCATGCTTGGCCCACTCCGGAATATGGCATTCCGGCCAACGCGGCACGCGCTGACCGATTGACAGGATAACCGTCGCGCCGACGCGCTCCGCTTCCGCGAGCTGCCAATCGACATCGGCGTAGTCGAGCATTCCCGGTTCACGCTCAACGAGATCCCAGTAGACCGGCAGACGGAGTTTTTTCACGCCCACATCATCCAAGAGCGCCAGATACGTTTCCCGCCAATCGAGACCGAGATCCGTCGCATACCGCGAGGAAAAAGTCATGCCCAGATGAACGTCTTCACGCGGGGCTGGGCCCGGCAGATTGAAGTAGCCGAACAGGAGAAGCGTGACAAGCAGAATCGCGCCCAAGGTATAACTGATAATTTTTACGACGCCGCGCCAACGCGAATGGCTCGCTTGAACTTCCATATTCTAGAGGAACAAGAAATCAACCCCCTGCGTGACGGCCAGCCACATCCCCAGACCGATGAGAATGACCGCGATGCCTTTCTGAAACCAATCCCAGAAATACAGTTTTTCTTCAAAGATGTTCGGGAAGCGCAGCGCGAGCGGGACAGTCAAGATGAGGACAAAGGCGTACTGGACGCCGTTCAGCGCTTGGATAAAGGTAACCGGGCCGAGAAACGCTGCGTAGGTTAGGAAAAACGTCGCAATCGCGCCAAAAATCTTGTTCAGGATGAAAAGGATGCCCGTCGTGACATGGTGCTTGTTTGACGATGAAAGTCCGCGGGTATTTTCAAGAATGGCCCGACGATACTCCGGAATGATGAAGAGGCTGAACCCGCCCAGAATAAAACCAAGGCGTGACCAAAGAAGCCCGTTGATGAAATCTGCGTGGCGATACCCAGTCTTCAGAAAGAGGAGCGACAGCGCCATCAAAGCCCCGGCAAGCAGGGTCGACTTCATCAACGCATCATTCTTTTTGAGCGGCAGATCAAACGCGATGAGAAAAGCGCCCGCCAAAAGAAGCAAGAGGGAGAGAAAATGCCCGGGCGAGAAGGAGTAGTTGGCCGCCGGGCCAAACGCGAGTGACGCGACTCCAGCAATAATGGCGATTGAGATCCCGACCAAAGGAGCGACGCGCGAAATCTCGCTCCGCTTCACCGCGTTATAGAAAGCGACCAGACCATAGAGAAAAAGCACGCCTGAAATGACAAACACGATCGCCGTCTGCCACGGAATCGATTGATACCCGAACGGGACGAGCACGACCGCGAAGAGCGAGAGGACGGAGACGAAAAAAGCGTAGACTACCGGCTCTTTAATCCGGCCTGAAAGCAGGAATTTGTCGAACAGGGCCGTGACCGCATTGAAGAAATAGCCCGCGAGCGCGAAAGTCAGCCAGTGCATGGAGTTTCTTTTCCTCCATTATACCCTGACTCATCCAAAGAGAGGAGGGAATCGCTACTTCCGAGCGATGGCACGAAAGTACACATCGACATCCGAGACCCACTTCCGCACGCTCTCCGGCGAATGCGTCGCGCATGAAGAGCCACATTTCCAAATGGTCAGCTGTGCCGGTTCGCTTGAGCGCTCACGCGTGACCAGCTCCTGTAATCGGTTCCCGATCGCGTGCACAGCTTCAGCTTCATCGGAGAAACAGCCATGCCCCATCGCCACACCACGCGTGCCGGGACCCTTATAGCCCCAGTAATTGAAACAGTCAGCCCCATCACTGGTACGCGGCACTCGCTTCCCCCAATTGCTTTCTTTCTTCCCGATACCGATGATAAGTCCGGCGATATCCTGGTCATACTCAGCGATGAAAGGTATCATCGCCTCGATCGGATAGCCAGCGACAATTTTCCGAAGCTCGCTCTCGAATGGAGAAGGTTCTGCGCCGACCGCCTCACTCACCTCGTTTCGCGAAGTGTGAACTGGCCTGGCCAAAAAGACCTGATCGCAAGACAGAGTTTCAGCTCGCTTGTGGCCAGCCGCCGACGTAAAAAAACTGTAGTCCTGCTGCCATTCACACAAACTCACGACCACCCGAGAACGTTCAGCTGCTCCATCAGTCGATGCACCCAGCGCGGCGAAAGGAACGGAAATCACGCCAGAGACAGGCGATTCCCAGAAGGACCGGCAGACTGATACATTGTCCTAACCGACGACTCAACGAATGTCCTGCAATACCTGATAGAAACATGAAACGTGGCCAATGATTAGGCATCCTGATTGTGGATACCGCCAAAAGACGCAAATCTGAGAATAGCATCTTCGAAGCGGCAGTCAACAGCTGTTTCCTATATAATTTTGATATTGCGGCTCTCTCAAGCAAAAAACCGTCCAATGAGACGGTATTTATCAGAACACGAAAAATAATAATGTCAAGTATGAGATTAGGGGGAGATCAGCCGTGCCGGTAATTATTCCCCGCCCCCTTCTTGCTCGTTCAGCTCCTTGAAATACATGTCGACATCGGCAATCCACTTCCGGACGCTCTCACGGGAGTGACCATCGCAGCTGTAGCCGCATTTCCAAATGATCATCTTGGCTGGCGTATCGATCTTGGATGAATTGATCAGTGTCTCGATACGGAGCGCCACCGTATCGACAGCGTCCTTGCGGCTATTGAAACAGGTATGTCCGCCGGTTCCCATCAGCCGCCGAATACCCCGGTAGCCCCAATAGTTGAAGCAGTCTTGGCCATCCAGTACCGGCACTCGCTTCCCCCAATTGCTTTCTTTCTTCCCGATACCAATAAGGAAGGCCGCCACGATGCGGTCTTTTTCCAATATATACGGGAGCATCGCTTCAATCGGATAGCCCTTTACCAGCTCTTCAATCTGCTGGCTGTATTCTTCTTTTTCCGCCTCGCTAAAGAATTGAAGGAAGAGGTCATCATTCGGATCATACTTCTTCTCCCCCGAAAGTTCGCGGGCGATTTTCTCTTCTTCTCCATCAGCCTCCGCTACTACCGCCGCTGATTCAGCCGACTGTGCGCTCGCATCGTCGCCTTTCAAATCCTGAATGACTGACATCGAAACCACTCCGAAGCTAACGCCCGCAAAGAGCGAAGCATAGAGGGCTTTTTTCGGCGACAAATTTCCCGCCTCAGGAAGAAGACGGCCGAATTTTCGACTGGCATGCCGAAAAAAGATGAAGAGCCGGCGGACCAGCATGAGCTTGCGCCATTCATGCCGAAACGACGCAACGGAGCTCGTCTTGGTCCGCTCCCGGAGCAAAACCGCATCCAGCTGTCGCCGAGCCCGGAGCATCGAAGGAGAGACGATGGGGCGCGGTGCCAGACTCGGCCGCGGCGAGCGGTATTCACTCCCGCGCGCAATGCCATCAAAGAGCATCTTAGAGCGCGAAATCGATTGGGGCTTGGGTGGGGCGACTTCTCGCATGGGTTCAGATTCCGGCTTTTTGTTTGAAGAATTCGATCACTTTCGGCGTCCCAATCAGGCACTTTCCATCGGAAAAAACAAACGGGACGGCGACTTCCTCGGCTTTCAGGGCGCAGATTCCGGCCGCCTCGCGCATGAGTGCAGCATTCGCCCGGTCATGCCACACTTCGCGCTTCACAAAGCTGAATTTTTCTTCGATCTTATTCTCATCGAGAAAAGCTCGGACATCACGACAATGAGGGCACTCTTCGCCATAAAAATACGTCGTGACGGTTGCGTCGAACGCTTCTTTGGCACCCTCACTTTGGAGGCCCCACCAGACAAGTCCACCGATGAGGAATACGATTCCGAGCGCCAGGCCGATCAATGGTCGTTTTTCCATAGCTTTTATCCTAGTATACCACGCGTTTCCGGGAAAGAATGAGCACGATGAGCGCCATGAACGCCATCATGATAGAAAAGGTTTGTCCGAGAGTGAAGAAATTCAGCACCAGTCCAGCGGAGGCGGCTGGCTCACGATAGCCTTCCGCCACAAAGCGGAGGCCCGCATACGCGAACAGAAAAAGCGCCGTCATGCGTCCCGGCGTTGAAATACGCTTCTCCCCCGCCACTCTCAGTACCAAAAAAAGGACAATGCCCTCGAGCACAGCTTCATACAGCGTTACCGGATGCAGCAGACTTTCGGGCGCCGCCGGGAAACGCATTCCCCACGTCACGCTCGTTACGCGACCCATGATCTCCTGATTGAGAAAATTTCCGATCCGACCGAAGAAGAGCGCCACCGGTACTGCCTGCACGAGCGCATCGGAGAACCGGAAGAATTCCCGCTTTGCTTCACGTGTGAATATCCAGAGTCCGATCATACCGCCAATCAGTCCCCCATGAAAACTCATGCCGCGAATGCCAATCCAAACCCCCTGTGTGAAATCATACGGGGAAACGATACGCCATGGTTCCCGAAAATAGTCGCCGCCGCCATAGAAAACCACATAACCAATCCGAGCACCAATCAGCACGCCCCACAATAGGGTAATGATGAGCTCGATCGAAACCGAAGCATCGCTCAGGAGTCCACGTCGCCGGACGAGGCGAATAAAATAGAGCGACGTGAGTACGGCGCCGGCCATGTACATGAGGGCGTACCATGTCACCGACAGACTGCCGATGGACACAGCAACCGGGTCGAGTGCAAGCGGGAGCGACTGCCACGACTGGAGCATACGTCAGTTTTCACTGTAACTCTCAAGCTGACTCTTGAACTCCATGGAATAGATCTCGCCCAGCGCGAGGAAGAGCGACACAATGATAGGCCCGATGATGAATCCCGGGAGACCGAAGAGTGCGATGCCGCCCAAAGTTGCGAAGAAAACCATCAGCGGGTGCATCTGGGTATCTTTCCCGACGAGCTTCGGTCGCAAGATATTATCAATCAGCGAGATCACCCCGAACCCCACGATCAGGATGAAGACACCCTGCCAAATCTGGCCCAACAGGAGAAGAATGATACCGACTGGCAGCCACACCAGGCCGGATCCGACGAATGGGATGATCGAGAGCAGAATCATAAGAAGTCCCCAGATTGCGGGCGAAGGCACTCCGACGATCCAAAAAGCCAGCCCGCCGAGCAATCCCTGGATGGCGCCGACAACCAGCGTGCCCTTCAGTGTCGCCCGGCTGATCGAGATGAATTTCGTCGCCAGAAGCGTTTCATGTTCGGTCTTGAGCGGTGAGAGCTTGATGAGATGACCGAACGCCTTCTGCCCATCGATGAGAAAATAGAAAAGGGTAAAGAACATGACAAACACCCAGAAGATGAAGTGTGTCACGCTCTGGTAGGCGGCCTGGAGCAGCCCGAGGGCGTTCTGGCTAAATTGCCGGATATCTTCCATCACGCTTTCTGTCGTGAACGCTGCATCCTTGAAAACAATCTGACCAAAAGCGGTCTGGTGGATCGTATTGACCGTGGTTTCGACAACACCGGCAAATGAGCGCTCTTCGCCGATGCTATGGTACAAATGATTCGCTTCGGCCACCGCCAAAGAAAGGACGGAGAGGATCGGGGTGACAATAATGAGTGCCACCAACAGGCACGTCACCAGGGAAGCGCTCGTCTCTCTATCGCCAAATATCCGTTTCAGCGATTCATAGACCGGCCGGAACAGGACCGAAAGAATCGCCGCCGCGACAATGGCCGTGAGAAAAGGCTGGAAAATGAAGAATACCGTGCCGCCCACGATAAACATGATGAGGAAGAAGAAATAGATGTTGAGATTGCGTACCTGCATACCAGAAAACGAGCTGATTTTATCACGTATCAATACCCCGATTATAGCCGGAAATAGCCGATTTGGGAAAAACCTGGAAATTCGGCTTCCCGAGAAGTATCTGAGCGTTCACAGAGAGCGTCAATTTTCCCCGAATCAGCTGCTTGGCATGTGGCGGTCGGACAGACAGAGTCAATCCGTAGTGTCTTTCGAAATAGGCTTTGATACCAGTGCGCGTAGCATAGCCTTTCGGTAGGAGAAAGGGTTGATATTTTTTTTGGTTCGAAGAATAGTACTGTCGGTGTTTCTCGTGAAGAATGACGATAGCCCGGGCTTCGGTCCAATCCTGTCGCCCGGTGAGTCTCATCGTTTTCTTTTTCTCCTCCTGTTTTCCACGCTCACGATAATACACGCACCGGAAACGAAGCGGGCAGGCCTCGCATTTCGGCTGGGCGACACAGAGCGCGCTGCCGAAATCCATGAGGGCCGCGTTCAGGGATTTTCTTGGCGTCATAAACTTGGCCTCAAAGGAACCTTCGTCGATCAGAGCTTGCCGTGTCCCAAAGAAAAAACGGCCGATGACTCGCTTCAGATTCGTATCCCAGGCCAAGTGATTGTCCCGAAAGGCGAAACTCAGAATAGCCGCCGCTGTATACGGTCCGATACCGGGAATTTTCTCAAGGAGTTTTTTTCACGCGGGAATTTTCCAGCATACTTGTTCGCGATAATCTGAGCCGCCAGGAGCATATTGCGTCCCCGCGCATAGTAGCCCAGCCCGGCATAATACGGGAGAAATTCCTCCCAGCTAACCCGTGCCAACATCTCGACCGTTGGAAACTTTTTGAGAAAACGCGTGTAGTACCCGATCACCCGCGACACCTGCGTCTGCTGCAACATAATCTCCGATACCCACACTTCGTACGCTGTAATCCCCCTCTTCCGCCAGGGCAATTCCGTCCTGCCCGCTTTGCGGAAAAAATCCATCAGGTACCGCTCAAAAAATACAATTTTGTCTTTCCGAATTGACATAGACATCATTCTTTCAATCCTGGATGACTCCCCCACCCAGACAGTACTCACCGCTGTAAAACACGGCGTATTGACCCGACGCAATCCCAGTGTCGGTTTCTTTTTGAAGCACGACTTCGAGCGTATTTTCGTCTTGCCACTGAACTTGGCAGCCATATTCCTTTGGTCCATGGCGCAGCTTCACCGAAAGCCCCATACCATCTTCCGGCTTTTCATTAAACCAATTCAGATTTGTCACGGTGAAGGAGTTCCGGGCTCGTTCCGCCCGATGCTCCGCATGTGAAATCGAGATGGTATTCGTCACTCTGTCCTTTGCCACCACATACCACGGTCCGCCCGACAAGCCGATACCCTCCCGCTGACCGATAGTGAAATACCAAAAGCCCTGGTGTTCACCGAGTACCTTCCCGGTCTCGGATTCTACGAGCGGGCCTTTTTTTACTCCGAGGTGGTGTTTGAGAAACGCATCGAAGGGAATCTTGCCAAGAAAACAAATACCCTGGCTATCTTTGCGTTTCGCGTTCGGGAGTTGGAACCTCTCAGCTAACGCCCGGACTTCTGGCTTCGTATACTGGCCGATGGGAAAGAGCGCCCGGGACAGCTGCGCCTTCGAAAGCTGAGATAGAAAATAAGTCTGGTCCTTCACTTCATCGAGCGTCTTCTTCAGATATATGTTCCCTCCTCGTTTCTCTCCCTGTGCATAGTGCCCAGTCGCAACCTTCGCATAGCCGTCCCCAATCGCATCGGAAAATGCACCGAACTTGATCCGCGCATTGCAGAGCATATCGGGATTCGGTGTCCGGCAGGCCTTCACTTCGCTGATCGCCTCCGCCACCACGCGCTCCCAATACTCTTTCTGAAGCGGTATGATTTCAAGCGGCACGCCGAGCTGGTCCGTCACGGCCCGAACAAATTGCAAGTCCTCTTCCCAGGGACAGTCGCCCAAAAATGCCAGCTCATCCTCCAGCCAGATTTTTATATAGAACGCGGTCACATCGAAACCTGCCACTTTGAGAAGGGCGAGGGCGACCGAGCTATCAACGCCGCCCGAAACCAGAACGGCGATTTTTTCATTTTTTTCGGCAGTCATACTCTGTACTGTAACAAAAAAAGCAAGGCGCTGTGCGAGGCGCCTTGTTCACAACCGTTCCGCGAGGGCTTATGGGGACTGATACCGTTCAGTCTCCCGGACCCGCTGTCGGAACTTCCGTAAGAATTCCACGAGTTGTTCCCGGTGTCCGTACTGGCCGCTCGACTTCGTCGTTGCCAAAACGGAAAGTTGGTCTTTCACCCATTTAATGCTGCAATCGGCATCGCTGGCGGCATTGGTGATGTCGTTGAAAATCTCAAGCGGGTAATCCGCGAATGTGGGACGACTGTGCAGGCCGTCACTGATCACTCGGCGCACGAGATTGAGCGCGCCCATCTCCTGATACGCCTGACCTAGTCCGCCATTGGCGGGACGAAAGAAATAGCGCCTGCTCGAAAGCGTCTGAATAACGATATCAGTAGACGACAACAAGTCAGTCAACGCCGGAAAGGGCGGACGGGACGAATTTCTCTTGGCCATGCAGCACTCCTTGTAGTAGTGGGGTTGGGAAAGAATCAGCTAAAGAACGAGGCACTACTCTATCCCCGTTCAGCGAGCATGTCAAGATTCATTCTCCTTTTCCTGGCGAGCGCCATCAATGAGCGCCCGGACCGCACTAACGTTGATATCTGGCTTTCGGCGCAGCGCCTTAAACTTCTTGGGTTCAATATGCTGGGTCTGAGAGAGTTTCATCGGAACTTCGGTAGAGGCATAGGCACGATGCTCGGTCGAACGGCGGTGCCCCTCCTCCGGTTTCCGGTCGACGGTCCGCGTCTCCGCGGCTGGCCTGGATTTTTCCAGCTGCGCTTGGCGCTCTCGCGCTACCGCTCGCTGATAATCACGCAGACAATCCTTGCAGAATGTCGGCCGCGAGGCATCCGGCTCAAATGGCACCTCGATATCAATGCCGCATGTCGCGCAGACCGCCGGATAGAGGATTTTTTCCGGGACGGTTTCGGGCAGCGTTTCATCAGCCGTGCGCTCTGTTTCTTCTAGCGTGAATGTTGGAGGGACGATGATCGGCTTCGCCAAAACGGGCGACACTTTCTTTTCAACCTTTTTCGCCTCTGAAGAAAGTGGCACTGGCGTTTCCTCCAGCAGCGGTATTTCAGCCGTGGCGAAGGAGTGAGCAGCCGCGGGTGCGACCGACTGTTGCACCGACTTCACGACCGGCTTGGAGACGGGTCTCGGTAGCGGTTTCGGAATCGGTTTCGGCCGCGGGGTAATCGGGGCTGGCGCAGGCGTCGCTGCCGGTGCGGGTCGCAGCGCCGCTTTCTCTTCATCCGTGAGCATGCCGGTCCAGCGACGAATCTTGTCCTCAACCTCTTGCTGCGACGAAGCATAGCGTTCGCGAGAACCAGCGATAACTTTATCGTTGATGCCCGGCGTTTCAATCAGAATCGGCGGTAAGGTCGTCGCCGAAAACGCGTCACCAGCGATGCCGTCGATCATGAGTTTCAGATAAATCTGGTATTTCGGTAGATTGATCAGGTCATTCATCATGAAGACCGGCTCGAATTCTTTTTCGAGGAGCTCCGCGTCGGGCGCGCCGACCCGGAAAGCGACCAGCGTCCCGCAGTTGCCGAAAACCGCATCACTCACTTTTTCCTCAAGCTGCGTGATGTATTGGTTGGCGAGAATGAGCGACAGACGGTATTTACGCGCCTCGGAAAGAATGTTGGCGAACGAATCCGTCGCGAAATTCTGGAATTCGTCGACGTAGAGGTAGAAGTCCTTGCGTTCTTCCTCTGGGATATCAGCCCGGCCCATCGCGGCAAGCTGGATTTTGGTGATCATCATCGCGCCCAGGAGCGCGCTCGAATCCTCGCCGATCTTGCCCTTGGCCAAGTTCATGATGAGGATCTTCTTGTTATCCATGATTTCGCGCACATCGAACGCGCTCGTCGGCTGGCCGATGATGTTGCGGATGAGACTGTTCGATGTGAACTGCCCGACCTTGTTCTGAATCGGCGAAATAACTTCTTGCAGTACGCGCTCATTCCAACCGGCGAACTCGACGGTCCAGAACTGCTTCACCACTGGATCAGTGACTTTCTCCATCACACGTTCTCGGTAGCTTTTGTCGACAAGAATACGCATGACGCCCAACAGGCTCGCGCCCGGGTATTCAAGGAGAGCGAGGATAGCATTCCGCAGGATATATTCGAGCCGCGGCCCCCAAGAATCGGCCCAGATTTTCTTGAAAACACCGACCAAGCCCGACGCGACAAGCGACCGCTGGTCAGGTCCGACCTGTTCGAGTACATTAAACGCGATCGGGAACGCCTGATCGGCCGGATCGAAATAGATGACATCGTTGATACGCTCCGGCGGGATGGCTTTGATGAGCTTTAACGCGACATCACCGTGCGGATCGATAAAGCAAATACCATGACCCTGCTGGATATCTTGGATAGCGAGGTTCTCGAGCAGATTGGTCTTGCCCATACCCGTCTTGCCCAAGAGGTACATGTGCCGCCGGCGGTCATCGGCTTTGATGCCGAACACGCGTTCCTGATTGCGGAAATTAGTCTTGGCGAAGACTGTGATTGGATTGTCAGTGGGCTCAGGCATAAGATGCGTTGATCTTTAGGTAGACAGAGAAGACGGTCCCGAACGAGACTGGAGTGCTCATCATTGTACTGGCAAATTGCCGGGTGCGCCACCGCGCTTGGAAGTGACGCGGGTGAGGGCAGGCGCCAGCACCTGCATGTCCGGCAAATGAAACACCGTTGCTAGCTCTTCGGACGAGAACAAGAAGCGGTTTTCCACCGGATCGGAGTCTCGGGTAATGTAACGTCGGAAAATCCGGCGCTGGCGGTAACGCAGCCGCTGTTCCACCATGAGGTAGCCAGCGTATGTCTTTGTCAGATCATCCGGCACCATGCTGTTGAGCGTCAGGTCATTGAACTGCTTGATGCCACCGATGAAGGCCGACACGCCGGTCGCCTTGGAGAAATGCTCCCGCTTGCCAAGATAGATATGGCGCATCTTGGTCTGGAACATCGGTTTGCTGATATTGCTCTCGAGCGCCTTCAGGGTATCCTTCTGCCCCGGTGTCAGACGGAACTCGACCGGCTGTTCTTCAGCGGCCGCCTTTTCCTCAAGACTCGTCCACGTCAATTCATTACCCAAAAGACCGGAGAACAAGTTACGAAACACATCCGACAAATCGTGCCAAACCCGCGCGAAAATGCCCATCCCCTTGACTTCTTCATGCCCGAGGAATTCTTCGATCGTCGCCTGGCCTTTTTTCGGTCCCCAGTCTTCTTTGATTGGCGTAATCAGAAATTGCAGCCACAAATGCTGGTCCGGACCGATCTTGCCCATCGTCTCGATCAGGCCAGCCAAGGGATCGATCATCTTCCCAGTCACCGACTCCTCGAAAAATTTATAGGTCCGGATCGGGTACAGGTCTGGTTTGAATAGCTTAAATTCAGTTCCCCAGAGGTCCCAGTCTTTGTTCGGGATGGTGCGTGGTACAGCTTTGGTGTAATCTTCCGCTTCGACGATTTCGACATTCGGATACTGGCCGTAAAAATGCGCCTCCACCAAGTTGCGAAACTGTTTCTGCGTGCGAATATACATGTGGACTTGGCCCTCGGTACTCACGAGTTCTAAGCAAAACTTCGCCGGAAACTCACCCAGGACGTATTCTTCGAAAACGTTCGAGCTCTTGATGACACCGGCAAACCCAGAATAGATGAGCTCCATCGGGTGAGGGCTTTTTTCAAGCTCCTTGGGTGAAATGATCTCGAGCAGCACCCACTCGATTTTACTCGAGAACTTCTCGTTTCGGCTGTCGAGCCACAGCAGCATGAAAATCGGGTATGCGAAAAACGGTACGACGACGTACCAGACGTCGCTCGCGACCGAGGCGATGACGGCGATATTGTGAAAAAATTCGGCCATGCCACTGAAGTCACTCGTGAGTTAGAGAGCGTTGTCTCACTCCACTATGCAGTATAGAGGCTTGCGCCCCGCGCGAAAACCCCTCGTCGGAAAAGGGCTAGCGACTTACTTCTTTTTCTCTGTGATCGAATAGATGTTCTTCCCCACTTTTGTGAAAAAACTGTTGAGATTGATGATGACCGTCGAACGCTTCACTTGGCGGACTTTCATAACTGCTTTCAGGAGCTCTTCGCGCGACATCGGTGCTTCTTTCTCCTTCAAGATAGATGAAAGCACCTCGCGCACCGTTCCTGGACGATAGCCCCAGTCCGACAAAGCGTATGTGCCCCGACCGACGAGAACGAATCGGATATCTTTGATGAGTTCATTATGGACCGTCTGAGGATGAGTCTGCTTGCCATTCTTATACAGCCCGTGCTCGTCGATGAGGCGAGCAATCTCACGGAAATGCAGTGGCTTCTTCATCACTTGAAGGATGAGGTGAGCACGTTCACGAGTACCACGCGGGCGCACGGCGCTCCAGTGTGACAAACCGTAGCGGCCGAAGACGTTCTTCTCGATTTCCGTCGATGGCGCGAGAAAATAATCAAAGGCTTCCTTTTCCATAGTCTGATCGCCGCTCTGCTTCACGTACAGCGCATAGAGCTCCTCAAGCGACAGAACAGCGTCAGTCTCTTCGAGCAAATGTACAACAGTGGCAATCACCTTCTCCCAAGAAACCATGGAGAAGCCATCGATGGTGACAACGCTCTTTCGCTTGGCTGTCTCTTTGCTGATAGACATGCCCGGAAATGAAGACAGAAGCGCAAAGAACGCTTTTTTCTCTGAAACATCTCGGTCGCTCAATGTTTCCAAAAGGTCGTCAACCGCCACAATGCCGCCTCGCCTCTTAATGGCATCGGTGACACGGTGGATAAGTGAATGTTCCCGCTCACGCGAAACAATCTCCTTGATACGAGTCATGATGACGTCGACGATCTGGCGCACACGCTCACGCGTGATGCCATGCACTTGTCCGATCTCCTCGAGAGTCTTCTCTCGCCCATCCGTGATGCCAAAACGCTCGCGGACGATTACGCCGGAACGATCCGGAAAAGACGCGAGCAGCACGTCCAACAGCTCCCGCATCGAACGAGCGCTTGACAGGCTGATAGAATCTATAGCTTTCCGTCTCTCGGCCATAAAAAACACCGGGAATTAAGGTTTTTGAGAACGCCTCATATTAACGCATATTACGATATTTTGTCAAGAGTCTGGACATAATTTACATCATTTTACTTTCCTTTATCCGAGCCCTTGTTTGCCATTGACAATTCTGTTGTGTATAATTTTAATAGGCATCATGAAAAGAAAAGTGAGCCGAAAAATACATATCGAAATACATATCTATGCCCGACGTTTCTACCGAACCGAATTCACAGCCAGTTGCCGACCAGAGTAACAAGATTCAGGCCCTCCGAGAAATGGTCTTGAATGCGGAGCGTACTATTCAGGGCGCCAAGGCGATGCTCCTACAGCTGGAGGGCAAGAAAAAAACCGGCCGGCCCAAGAAGACTGACGATGACGGTCTCGGCACGGTTATCGAGGGTGCTTTTGACGGTCAGATTATGTTCGGCACGGATGGGAAGCAGTATCCGGTTCCAGCGAACTACGCCTCCAAGTCGAAACTCGTGGAGGGCGATATGTTGAAGCTCACGATCACGCCCGACGGTTCTTTCATTTACAAGCAAATCGGACCGGTGGATCGGCGTCACGCGATCGGCATCGTCAGCCAGGATGAAAATGGTAACTACCATATCGTCGTTGAAGGTGAGCCATTCCGGGTCCTCCTCGCCTCAATTACTTATTTCCGTGCGGAACCCGGTGACGAGGTGGCGGTAATGCTGCCTCGGGACCTCTCGGCCTCCTGGGTGGCAATTGAAAACATCCTCCAGAAAGGGGCCTTGGGCACACCCGCGCCAGCCGTCAAGAAGCCCAGCGAGCGCCATCTTAGTGCCGACTGGAAGAAAGACCTGGTGACCGAGAAACCCGCAGCAGCGGATGGGGTGACGCCAGAGGAAAAATCAGACACTACGGTCTCCCCACTCGATGCGTGGGTTAAAGATATGGAAGCCATAGAAAAGGAAATCGCCGAGGGACGCTAACCGCATTGAAATAATCTCATTAATTTTTACCGCCATGGAAGCAGCTGTTGTGCCGGGTCAAGCGGAACCATTGTTGTCAAGAGACCGGATTGCTCGACTCGTGAAGCAGTTCTCGAAATTCGTCATCGTTGGCGGCGTGAACACTGGTATCGATTTCGCTGTTCTCTACGCCCTGGTCACCGTGACTGGCATCACGAGCGGCATCGAGCTCTTCGTCCTCAATGCCATGTCCTTCTCTGTTGCGGTGGTCAACAGCTACTTCATGAACAAGTTCTGGACTTTCGAAGACAAGACGAAAACACAACAAGAGCCCTTTAAATTCTCCCAGTTCCTTATTATCAGCGTAATCGGTATCGGCATCAACGGCGGAGTGCTCACGCTCATCACCGGCAGCATCGCTCCGATGTTCGGCCTCAGTGAGAAGCTGTGGGTTCTCTGCGCTAAACTCTTTGCGACAGGATTCTCGCTCGTCTGGAACTTCATTGGTTACAAGCTTTTCGTCTTCAAAAAATAATCCGAGCGCTCTGCTCGCCCCGCCCTTCTGGCGGGTTTTTGTTTCGATTTAAGGGAGACGGTATACTAGAAGGCACTATCCTCCATTCTCTCCATCCCGTCACTATGTCTGAAACCTTCTACCGTAAATACCGCCCCCTCCAATTCAAGGACGTCATCGGCCAAAAGACGGCCGTGACGGTCCTCACGCAGAGCCTGGTAACCGGGAAACTCGCCCACGCCTACCTCTTTACCGGTCCCCGCGGCACCGGCAAGACGACCCTTGCACGGCTGTTTGCCAAAGCACTCAACTGCTCGAATCGAAAAGGTTTCGAACCCTGCGGGCAATGCGTTCACTGCACCGCTATGGCCGAAGGTCGCTCGCTGGATATCATCGAGATCGATGCCGCCTCGCACACCGGCGTCGACAATATCCGGGAACTGCGCGAGACGGTGACGTCGGCGCCCGTCCTCGGCAGCCATAAAGTCTATATCATTGACGAGGCCCATATGCTCTCGATCGGCGCCTGGAACGCGCTCTTGAAGACCATCGAGGAGCCGCCGGCACACGTCGTCTTCATCCTCGCCACGACGAACGCGGCCAAGGTGCCCGAAACCATTCTCTCCCGGACGCTCCGTCTTGATCTCCGGCGCTTCCCGGTCGAAATGATCGTGTCCAAGCTCGAAAAAATCGCACGAGCCGAAAAGCTCACTATCGACAAAGATGCGCTCACCCTCATCGCTCGGACTGCTCAAGGTGGGATGCGCGATGCCGAAATACTATTCACGCAGATCGCGACCCTTGAAGTCTCGCCCATCGATGCTGAGCGCGTCGCGCTCCTCCTCGGGACAACGACCTTGGCTGCCAATCACGCGCTCATTTCCGCCATCGCCGCCCAGGATCTGCCCGTCGCATTCGAGACTGTCAGCCGACTCCGCGATGCCGGCGCCAACCTCTCGCATTTCACACTATCACTCCTTGAATACTTACGCCGGCTTCTCTTCGCTGCAGTCGATAAAGCAGCAGCTGAAAAGCTTATCGCTGACCTGACCCAGGAAGAAAAAACTGAACTCCTCGTTCTCGCTGCCAAGCTCGGTGCCGACCGTATCGTCGAATGCCTTGAGCGTTTCCAGGAAGCCGATCGGCTGATAAAAGTCTCGCCCTTACCCGAACTTCCAATTGAGATTGCGCTCGTAAAGCTCATCACGACGGAGACACCAAAGCCCATGGAGAAAACAAAAAGCGATGGTAGCAACAAAGAGACCACCGCCGCACCCAATGCCGCACCGCCTCAGCCGAAAGCTGCTTTCACCGCGAAGCAATCGGTCGCTACCGGGACGGCGCCAGCTGTCTCGCCTGACGAAGTAAATCTGGTTGCCGAAAAGACCGGCGCGCCAGTCGACCTGAGCCTAGCGATACGGCAATGGCAGGCCATCATGACGCATGCGCTCCGGCTCAACGCCTCGCTCGGTGTCGCCCTCTCAACCGCCGTCCCCGTCATCAAGGGCGACAAGCTCACGCTCCAAGTGAAGTACCCGTTCCACAAGGAGCGCCTTGAGCAGAACACGAACCGATTGACTCTCGACCAGGCCTTTGTTACGATTTTGGGGTTTCGTGCACCTTGGAGCGTCATAACAGAAAAAGACGCTGCCCGAGATACAGACGCCACACCAACCAAGCGTCCCGCCATCATCAATGAAGCGATTCAGATGCTCGGCGGCGAGCTCGTTCAGGAGAGTTCCTAGTGTGGTTTAGTTGTTAGGGTTTAGTTCGAAAAGGCGGGGTATCTCACTTGGTTCTTCCCTCTAAGAACTATCTTCTAATCCCGAGTGACCGCATTTATTGGGGAGTAGCCAAGCGGTAAGGCAGGGGCCTTTGAAGCCTCCATGCGATGGTTCGATCCCATCCTCCCCAGCTTTCATAAGAAAAATACCCCTTGTGGGTGTTTTTGCTTATGCTAGGATTGGTTGAAGCATTATCAGGCCTCCGCATGAAACACATCATCGAGTCGCAGCAATTTGATCAAAAAATAATCAACCAGATTTTCACTCTCGCAGATAAGTTGAAGAAAAGAAAGGATACTTCGCTCAAGGGTAAAATCATGGCAACCCTGTTCTATGAACCGAGTACCCGGACTCGGTTTTCTTTCGAGTCAGCGATGCTCCGGCTCGGCGGCAGCGTCATCACCACGGAAAACGCCAAAGAATTCTCGTCTGTTTCCAAAGGCGAGACGTTGGAAGACTCCATCCGGGTCATCAGCCAGTATGTCGATGTCATCGTCTTGCGCCATGACGAAGCCGGGGCCTCGAAGCGAGCGGCGCTCGTCTCGGATGTTCCGGTCATCAATGCGGGCGATGGCGCCGGCCAACATCCCACGCAGGCCCTGCTGGACTTGTATACGATACAAAAGGAGCTCGGGAGAATAGATGACCTGCACGTCGCTTTCGTCGGCGATTTATTGCATGGCCGGACTATCCGCTCACTCGCCTACCTCCTCGGGAAATATTCGAACATTCGAATCAACTTCGTCTCGCCGAAAGCGCTCAGAGTCGGCGCAGACATAAAAAACTATCTCAAAAGGCATGCCGTCACTTTTTCTGAGACCGAAGACCTCGATTCAGTCATCGGAAGCGTCGATGTTCTCTATCAAACCCGGATTCAAAAGGAGCGCTTTATAAGTCTGAAGGAATACAACCGCTTCAAAGGCTGCTATCAAATCGATAATCGATTGGTAAAGAAAATGAAGGCAGAAGCGATCATCATGCATCCCCTGCCACGTGTTGATGAAATTTTACCCGAAGTTGACGCATCACCCAAAGCCGTGTATTTCAAGCAAGCCCGCTACGGACTCCTCATCCGTATGGCCCTCTTGAAATACATTTTTGGCGTCTAAATCTATGCCAACCTTCAGCGAACGAGTGGTGAAACTAGCACTGTCGATACCGGCCGGACGGGTGACGACGTATGGCCGAATCGCTCGCGCGGCGGGCGGCGGTAATATGGCATCCCAGAGCATCACCGCCATCCTGTCTAAAGCCTGGGATAATGGCGCGAAGACTATCCCTTTCCACCGTATCGTCTATGCCGATGGACACATCTGGATCGATGCCCGCCACCGTGCGGCTCGGATGAAACTCTATAAGAAAGAAGGTATCACGCTGGACACAAGAGATCGCATCACAAATTTCTGCGCTCTACTCTTCGAATTCAAATAGCCCAAAAAGGAATCCAAAGAAAAACACCCTCTTTCGGGGTGTTTTCTTGATTCGCAAAATAAGGCTTAGTCCTCGTCCTGGTTATTGTGCTCTGTATCCTGGCTGTTTTCATGATCATCATGTCGGTCATTCTCGTCTTCATCATTGTCGTCATGACGATCCCCCCGTTCGCCATCATGTTCGTCACGGTCGTCATCGTGGCGGTCATTTCGGTCACCGTCGTTATCATGGTTTCGGTCACCGTCGTGGTCGTCATCGTGTCCCCGGCCACGCTTGTTATGCTCCTTGTCGCCGTGCTCATCTGAGTCAGCATCGGAATCTTCTGAAATTTCGTCATTCTCCGATTCACACTCTTCCTCGATGTCACTCTCATTTTCAGAGTTCGATTCATCTTCATCTACATCCTCAGTCTGATCATCATTGGTCGTCTCTTCATCTTGGCCATCCCCACCATTTCCGGAATTTTCATCCACTGGCTCATTAGCCGGTTCTTCAGGAGCGACGATTGGATCGGTCACAGCGATTTCCGAACCGTCGACGCCTGACTCATCATCACCATCTTCATCGGGATTGTTCGACGACGCACGATGCTCCCGAGTCCCACCGCGCTTCTCTTTCTTGTCATCCGAGTCTGTTCCACCTGAAATGAAAGCCAGAGGAAAGTTTTCGCTATCAAACGCTCCTTCAGCCGACTGGTCATCATCAGGGAGTGTCCCACCGATAAAGTCATCCCCAGAAACAGTTTCCTCCGCAGCGCCGGGATTCTGGTCCTGATTGCCACCCATGACGGCATAGGCCAAGAGTAAGGCCAACAAGAGCAATAGGGCCACAAACCACTTTCGCTTATCCTCTTTCTTCATCCCATTCCACTGCTCGGTGACGCTTGCCATAAAGTTGCTGGTTACGGCTTATTCGAAGTGAAGAGGCACACTAGGAAAAAACGGGGGGTTTGTCAAGCCCCGTCCGCTGATTTCTGAATGGAGGCAAAAAAAAGCCGCGTCAATCGACACGACAACCTGTTTTTGGACTGATGCCTAGACGCCGAGCCAAGTCCCGAAAGGTTGGATGCTCAGTACGATTCCAATGGCCACTCTTGTACTCTATCTTGAGTTCCGCCAGAAATTTTACCTTCAAAGCGACGGCTACTTCCCAAACCCGCATCTCTCGATGGAGACTTCGAACACTGAGCGAGCGCTGGACCGAGCGCCGACCATACGAGACGAGGTGGACTTGGCAATCGCGCCAGCTTACTCCGGCATCGACAACGTGTTTTACCACCCAAAGCTGATCAGTGGCTCGCTCCACCCAGACTTGTTTGGGTATGGGAAACACTTCTTTTCTTTGACTCACGTCAGTTTCCGAGTGACCTTTAGGTCGCTCCCCTTTGAGCCGCCATAAGCGATACGGCGACGATTTCCCAGGCTTACTTTTCATGGATTCACCTCGGTTGGTAAGTGACAGTGTTCACGTTATACCGTCAATCATCCACTTCGTCAATCGAAGCACGACACTGTGCTATCCTGAAATATATGGAGAAAAAAGCCATCATCTTCGATCTCGACGGCACGCTCGTCGATGTTCTTCCGCTCTTCATCCAGATCTTCAACCGCTTAGCGGCCGATTTCAATTACGCGCCCATTGGACCCGAGGAGGTGCCGGCGATACGGAAAATCAACCTGAAGAAGTTCCTCTTTTCGAAGCTCGGACTCCGGTTCTGGCGCTACGGCGAATTCCTCCGGAAAAGCCAAGCGGATTATCTCGAACATGTCGCAGAGATCGAGTTCTTTCCCGGCATGCCCGCACTCTTCCGTACCCTGAAAGACTTGGGCTATGCTGTCGGCGTCATTTCCTCCAATACCGAACCGGCTATCACCGCGCTCCTCGCGAAACATGCGCTCGTCGCCGACTTCATCGCCTCCACCACGCTCCTCGGCAAAGCCCGGACGATAAAAAAAACGCTGGCCCAGGTGGGCCTGAATCATGAGTTCACCCTGTACGTCGGTGATGAGCTCCGCGATATCGTGGCCTGCCAGAAAGCCGGTATCCCAATCATCGCCGTCGGTTGGGGTTTGAATGACCGCACCGCACTCGCCGCGACCGGCGTTCCTGTAGTCGATACGCCCGCCGAGCTTGAGGCAAAGCTCCTTGAACACCTGCCGCTAGCTGTCCCCGCGCCCCCCGGCCGCCTGAAGACATGAGAAGTCGTCTGGCGATCAAAGAGTAAAGAGGCATCGGCCTAGCTTTTGGAGACAGGGCTCATTCCGGTAATATTGGAGGGGTGTACTTTCCCTAGAAGACGTGCTATACTAGTTTCATAGAATAACGAGGAACGTAGTCGAATTCCGGTGTTCTAGGCTAATGAACCATAGAAGCAGCATCATGACTGGTACAATCAAGACGCTCACCGATCGGGGTTTCGGCTTCATCTCGCGCGAAGGCGAGACGAAGGACCTGTTCTTCCACTCGAAGGACCTCTCCGGCGTGACGTATGATGAGCTCAAAGTTGGCGACACTGTCAGCTTTGAAGTCGTCGAGGGCGAAAAAGGCCCAGCGGCGGTCAATGTGACCCGCGTCTAATACACGCTCCGCAAAACAAAACCGCCCTTTACGGGGCGGTTTTGTTATCTGCTTTTCGACATATTTTCCTACTGCAGCGAGAAAATTCACTTTCTAAAAAAGATGCGACGCTGTCATTGAGACGCGCGTCGCGGGGCCAAATGGATGGCCACTAGCAGAGCAAAGGCTTCGAAAATAACTGCTGCTGATCCCAGCAGAACGTGAACCAGGCCAAGGCATAGTCACGCACGACGTCTTCAGCCAAACGAAACGTTGCTTCGGCTGGACTGAAAAAGTAGCCCTCAAAGACCGGCATGGGCAGGAACAGCTGCAGAATGGGTGCTTTCGGCAGCATCCAATCAGCCGTCACCAGCTCGAATCGCTGCCGCAGCCTCTCTGGACGGCGTGCTTCATGTATGGAATGTACAGTGCCCATGGCGATACCCTCCTTTCAGGGTGGTGCAGGCACTTCCAGTCTAGCGCTTTTCAGTACGAACGGAAGGATACTTGTCAAATATCCATCAGAGGTCATTCCCCGAATACGAAAGATTGAGGCTTTTGTTAATCAGTGGGAAATCCGGCACCATATCGTTCGTTACCAGGTAGGGGAAAATCGACCAATTGAGAAACGATGGGTCGCGAACTTTGACTCGTGCTATCGCCCCTTGCTCGTCCGTCACGATGAAATAGACAATATCGCCACGCCAACCTTCGGCAATGGCCACGGCGTGAGCGTGCGGCGTGAGACGATTGATCCCGATCGCAATCGGTCCCGCATTCGAGACGACATGATCGATTGCCTGATGGAGGATCTTGAACGCCTGATGCACTTCTCGCTCGCGGACCTGGTAACGGGCATAAACATCCCCGCCCAGCTCGGTCGGAACAGAAAAGTGCAGCATCTCGTATGCCGCGTACGGAAAATCCACTCGTGCATCCCGTTCGACGCCGATTGCCCGCGCGGCGATACCGACGACTCCATGATCCTCGCCGATCGCCCGTTCAAGCCGACCCGTATTCTGGAGCCGATTGAGTAGCGACAGGCTCTCCGATACCGCGCCCATCACCTCGAGAAAGTCGTTCTCCAGGTCGACAAGGTCTGTTTTGAGCGCTTTCAGATGCTCGTTCGAAATGTCTTTTTTCAACCCACCCGGCGTCAATATGCCACGCAGAAAGCGATGGCCCGTGAGCCGCTCATGCCACTGCATCACGCGCTCGCGAAGCCGCGTCCCCTGACTCCCGCCAAAAGCGAGTCCCGTATCGAGCATGATGAACGCAAGATCATTGAAGTGATTCGCCAAACGTTCGAGCTCAGCACACACTGTGCGCAAATAGAGCGCGCGCTTGGGAACCGAAGCGTCAGCCAGCGTCTCGATCGCCTGACAGTAAGCGAGGGCATGATGGAATGAGCTGTCGCCCGAGATACGCTCCGCCAAATCCACACGCTGCTCAGACGAAAGTACCTCAAACAATTTCTCGGTCCCCTTGTGGACATAGCCGAGCCGCGGCTCGAGGCGGAGAATCTCCTCGCCCAGCACGCTGAAGCGGAAATGTCCGGGCTCGATGATACCGGCATGCACCGGGCCGACCGGTATCTCATATACGCCTTCACCCGCGTAGTGCTTGAAGGTGGCCCATTCTTTCACTTTCGGTTCGGTGCTGCGCGCATCCCACCGGAACTCTTTTCTCAGCGGGTGGATATCTTTCGGGAAATTCTCGACGTGCAGCGTGATGCGTTCCGGTTCCGGGTGCCCCTCGGGAACAAGTCCGAAAAAAGTCAAAATCTCGCGCTCGTACAAGGAGAACTCCTGATCTTCCGGCGTCAGCGATGGAAATGATCCCTGGTCGGAATGGATCGAGATATAGGGTATGAGAAACCGATCTTCCTTTGGAATGCCGAAAACATAATAGATTCGGAAACCCCGACCGCTGGCGCGTTCATCGGACGCGGCGACGGTCTTCAGTGGCAGGCGATGCGTTTTCTTGAGTGTCAGGATGACCCGAGCGATATCAGTCGCATTCACTTCAAACACGACGCGGTTGCCCTCGATCGTCGGAATGAGTCCGGTGAGACCGAAGCGCTGGAGGAGATGGAGTGGATCAATCATACGCGTTTAGCGAGAGAGATTCTGGTTGATAGACTGAAGCAACAGAACGAGCGGTTCGGGTAGATACCAGCTCAGCACGAGCAAGGTGCCAAAGAGGAGGACCACAGGGAGCTGGGTAAGGAAATGGCTTTCGCCGCGTTCGATGCCCTCCGGTACCGGACCATAGGCCAGCGCGGTCGTAAATCGGAAGAGACCAAAAAACATGACGCCGAGCGCGAGCAGCAGCGCGCCAACCAACCACGGTGAAAACGCTATGCCCGCCGAGAGGATAAGCAGCTTGGTCGCAAAGAGCGCGAAGGGCGGCAGACCGGCGAGGATGAAAATACCAGCGAAAAAAAGCGGACCTGAGAGCGGCAATGCTTCAAGGAGGCCGCTGACGTTTTTGAGCTTGGTCGAACTGTATCGCAGGAAGATATTTCCCGCCAAGAGAAACAGCATGGATTTAGCCAGAGCATGGTAGAGCATGTGCAACAATCCTGCCATCGTCCCCACGCCGCCCAATCCGAAACCGATTACGATGAGCCCCATATGCTCGATGCTCGAGTATGCGAGGAGACGCTTGTAATTTTTCTGGACAAAAATGATGAAGGCGCCGAGAAAAACTGAAAGCATTCCGAAAAAAATGAGCAGCCCACCCGTAAACTGATCGCCATCGAGCGCAACATCAGTGATGTGTTTCCAACGCAGTACCGCAAAGAGCGCGACATTTAGGAGCACTCCTGAAAGCAAGGCTGAGATGGGTGACGGCGCTTTGCTATGGGCATCGGGAAGCCAGGTATGGAGCGGTGCCAGACCGACCTTGGTCCCATAACCGATCAGGACGAGCACGAAGGCGATCTTGACGGCGTCCGGCGGCATGAGCGTAGCCGAAGCGACGAAACCGGCCCAGTCCGTCGCTCCTGAGCGGTCGCCCAAGAGCGCAACATACAGCAGCGTTCCTAGGAGGCCAATGAGGAGACCGAGCGAATTGAGAATGAGGTATTTCCATGCCGCTTCAGTCGACGAAGGCTTGTTGTAGAAACTGATGAGAAAAACGGTGGCAAGCGTCGTGGCCTCGATGGCGATCCAGGTGATGATTGGGCTCGCCGTCGAAACCGCCAGATACATCGCGAACAGAAAAAGCTCGAGTAACACGAAGAACTGGCGGATCCGGCGCGGACCAATGATTCCTTTGGCGCTCTCGGCCCGCAGATAGCCGACTGAATACAGACTGACAAAAAAGCCGACAAGCGCGATGAGAAGTGTCAGGTAGCGAGCCAGGTCATCCAGCGCCAGTGCTACGGCGCTTTCTCCTGGTACACCCGAGACAACAAACCAGAGGGCAAGGGCGAGTTCCGCTCCGGCTACGAGGATGACTGTTGCTTCCATGAACCGCACCTTCTTCGTCGGCAAGAGGAAGCAGAGGAGAGCGGACAGGAGCGGCAGGAGGACAAGGGTGAGAAGCATAGGTATAGCTTAGTCTTCAATCAGGTGACGCATCTCGCGTGTATCAAGCGAACCAAACTGGCGATAGACCAGATGCAGGAAAGCGTACGCGATGACCATCCAGATGAGAATATCGAAGAGGATGCCCATCTCCAGCACAAATGCCTGCTTCACTCCCAGAAAAATGGCGAAAAGGATAATACTGTTCTCAAGCGCCAGGACGGCGATGATCTGAGCGAGCGCCCCCTGCCGATTGATGAGCAGAAAAATAGCGATCAGCACCATCGCGATATTGAAGATGAACACGTCCGGCGTCACCGCGGCGATCGACCACAGCGGATGAAAGACCGTCGAGGCCGAAAAAAGGATGAGACCGAGCAGAAGGACGAGTGTTGCCGGCGTAGAAAGATAGCTCGCGCTGGCAACGAGGTGTCCGAAACGGTGCAAGAGGCGGGAAAAGAAATACGGCGCGACCAGCACTTTCGCTATGAAGGTGATGGCACCGATGGCTGCCAATCCGCGCTCCCCCTCCGTCAGGCCGATAATCATGAGCACCAGAGCGACGGCTGCCGACTGGACAGCGTACAGGCGAACCGTATACCGCGTGCTCTTGACAAGATGTAGCAGCACCACCGCGACGAACGCTATGAGGTCGAGTGAGAGAGACAATTGGAGAAGTGGTGATTCCATAGTCTTAGGCCGTGAGTGAAACCGTGAGGACAACAGCGATCATACCAAGTACAAATGAGGTAAAAAGCAGGTCGGGAACCCGAAAAATTCGATATTTGGCCATGAGCGACTCAAGACCCGCCAGAGCCATGAGAAAACAGAGCACCTTACCGGCAAAGACGAGCACCGGGATAAGCAGTGCGGAAACTGAGACGAATTCAGACGCGACGCCCCACGGAAAGAAAATATTCGCGCCGAGAGCGATGAAGATCAAAAGCTTGTTCGCGCTCGCCCACTCCATCAGGGCGAGCCGCTTCCCCGAGTACTCAAGCAGCATCGCTTCATGAATCATCGTGAGCTCGAGATGCGTGGACGGATTGTCCACTGGAAAACGCGCGTTCTCAGCGAGGAGCGCGATGGCAAAAGCGAGAAAAGCGACGAACAGCGGAAAGGCTGCAGTGACAGAAAGATTGCCGAGTTGCGTGACCATATCCAACAGATGCCCCGTTCCCGCGAGGAAAGAAGCCGGCAACAACGAGAAGATCAGTCCGGCCTCAGCGAGCGCCGCGACCATCATTTCCCGGCTCGAGCCGAAGCCACCGAAACCGCTACCGGCGTCCATCCCGGCTAGAGCGAGGAAAAAGGTCATGAGCGCAAAAAGGTACACAATCACGATGAAATCTCCGGTCGCCGTGAGCGTCCAAGCGGGATTTCCCGGCACCGCGGGCGCGACGGCCGTGACGAGCGGAACGGTTGCACCCAAAAGCAATGTAATGGAAAAGATGAGATAGGGCGCGAAGCGAGTGATCCAGGAAGCGTCTTGTGAAATCACTTCGTCTTTCGCAAAGAGTTTGCGGAGATTGCGATACGGCTGAAGGACATCGGCTCCGACCCGGCCCTGCAGCCGCGCCTTGATGCGCCGAATGATGCCGATGCAAAGCGGTGACAAGACCGGGACGGCAATAATCTGGAGCAGGAAGAAAATGGTATTCATACGAGGGATCAGGCATACGTGGCCCACAGAAGCGCGCCGATGAGCGCCAGGGCGAAATAGAGGATATACATATTCACGTTACCGGTCTGCACGCGCCGCGCCTGCTGAGCGAGAAAATGGAGCGCCTGATTGACCGGACGATAGAGACGCTCGTGATAAATGTCCCGGAGCCCTGTCTCGATGGAAGCTGAGCGGATGAAATACCGCGTTCGCTCGTCGTGATATTCAACGGTGGATTGCTTGGTCGGCCGGAGAACACCTTGAAAGATCGTTACCAACGAACGAGAGAAACTGGCCGGCGTGATCTCACTCCGCTCTGAAAGCGGAAAACCACAGTCCCAGGTCGGACCAATCACAACAGTTCGTTTCTCGTGCCATGAAACGGACCGCGAGCACAACGAGTCCAAAGACCAGCGCGAGAAGCACTGCCACCCTCGCGAGTGGAAGCACATCAGCAAACGCGTGCCGCGTGGCGACAATCTCCAGAAATGGGAAGCGCAGCGTCACCGGGCTCGTGAGACCGATACTCGCGACGATGCCGGTCAGACCCGACAACACGAATGAAGAGGCGAAACCGAGAAGGAGCGTCAGGAGTGATAGCACGCCCATCGGGAGGAGCATGAACCAGGAAACTTCCTTCGCCTCCCGGGCCAGAGCCGTCCAGGCCGCGCTAAAAAGGCCGTACCAAACACTTTGACGAAACAAGCGATCGCCAGACCACCGGTGAAAACCAGACTTGAGAGCGCCACTAAAAATGCGATTTTTACTGCCAGCGGCGCGCCGATGACGCCGGCAAACAGCACTTGGAACGTAAGCCATTCACTCACAAATCCATTGAAAGGCGGAAGGGCGGCGATGGCAAGCGATCCGGCAAGGAAGAATGCAGCGGTATACGGCATGACGCGCATCAGTCCGCCAAACGACTCCATATTGCGCGTGCCCGTAGCACTAGCGACAGCACCCGCGCCAAAAAAGAGCAACGCCTTGAAGATCGCGTGATTGACGAGATGATACAGCGCGGCCGCCAGCGCGAAGAGGGCAACGCGTTCCTGCCCGAGGGCGAAGAGCGTCAATCCCGCGCCGAAAGCAATCGTGATGATGCCGACGTTTTCCACCGTGCTGTAGGCGAGAAGGCGTTTCAGATCGCGTTCGGCATTGGCATACAGGATGCCGAGGATCGCAGACACGGATCCGATAATGAGAAAGACTACCCCCCATTCGATCCGCGCGCCCTGGAAGAAATCGAAGAAGAATCGGAACAGCATGAAGATCGCCGCCTTCACCATGATGCCCAGACATCAAGGCCGAGACGTGCGATGGGGCAGCCGGGTGCGCTTCCGGCAGCCAGATATGGAGCGGGACAAGACCCGCCTTGGTAGCAAACCCAATCAGCGCCGAACCGAGGATGAACATCTCGACCGCGGGCGGAAGCGTTCCGAAGGCGTCGCGCCACGCGTCGAATGAAAATGATCCCGTGGCCTGATACGCCAGCAGACAAGCCAGAATGATAAAAGCCGTCCCAAAATGAGTCATGAGGAAATAAAGGAAACCCGCCCGAACATTTTCGACTGTTTCCCGATCGAACACGACCAGAAAATATGATGCCAATGACATCACTTCCCACACCAACAGAAAGAACAGCGCGTGGTTCGCGATCGGAATCAAGAGCAGGCTTCCGACAAAGAGATTATAGAAAAATCCGTACGCTCCTAGGCGGTCGCTGCCGATGAAATGCCGCTGATATGCATACCCATAGACCGAGGCCAGCATGACGATGAGCGAGGCGAGACCAAGAAAAAAAGCACCCATACCATCGATCCGGAAGGACAGGTCGAGGAGCGGGAGAGCGCTGGCGAATTGCCACGCGACTCCCCGCCCCTGGAACAGCACGGTTACGGACATCACGAGTCCCACCAGCGATCCGAGTACAGCGAAACCATGGGCGAAAGTATTCGCCAGAACGCCCCCATCCGCGATCCTCGCTCCTGCCCAAAGCGATGCCAAAGCGCCGGCGAGAAACAACCCGACCAGGAGAAAGAGTGCGTTTACTGTCAAAAAAAATTCCATAGTCGCTCGGCTTTCGGATTACTCCTTCACGTCTTTCGGCCGGCGCTGATCGATCGTATCAAGGATCCCCAACAATGCCTTGAGGACAGTGGTCGGCGACGGAGGGTCACCAGGAATCTTGAAGTCTACTGGAACGATATCCCCGACCTGATCGTACACTGCGTACGAGCCGCGGTAGATGCTGCCGCCGATAGCACCGTCCCCGACCGCCACGACCCACTTCGGAGTTGGCATCGCCTCGTACGCATGACGCAGGCCATCTGCCATATTGCGGCTGACGGGACCCGTCACGAAGAGCATATCCGCATGCCGTGGTGACGCGACGAACTGCACGCCGAAACGTTCGATATCATAGTATGCGTTCGTCAGAGCCGTCAATTCCTGCTCTTCCGCATTGCTCGATCCGGCGGCGACCTGTCGAATGGCTATCGACCCACCGAAAATCTGAGTGGCGCGTTTCTTGATCGCCTGACCGAGCACCTCGGTGTCGCTGCTTTCACGGATATCCCGCTCGCTTTTGACCTGAAGCGGCGTCATGAAGATTTTCTTCAGCATGCGGTACATAATCGTCTTTCAATCGGTAGAAATAAAACAGCCAGCAGGAACTCCCTCCGGCTATTTACCCGACTATCGTACTCCACTCATCCCTTTTTGTCCATTTCAGCCTCTTCCAAAGCCTCGCGTTTCATCTGCCTCCGGTCTCGCCAGTATTCGAATGCGCCCGGTAGAATGGAAAGGAAGATAATAAGCAGAACAATCGGTAGCAGATACTTGTCGATGTCCTTAATCAGCCCACCGAGGTAATACGCGAGGGTTGTTAGGCCAACGGACCAGAGGAGTGCTCCAATAAAGTTAAAGAAGGCAAATGTCCCATAATGCATCCGCGCCACGCCAGCTACAATCGGGGCAAAGGTCCGAACAATTGGAATGAAACGAGCCAGTACGATAGTTTTTCCGCCGTAGCGCTCATAGAACGCCTGAGCTTTCCGAATATGGGATTTCCGAAATAAGAGGGAATCCTCGCGCGAAAAGATTTTCGGTCCGACGTACGCACCGAACCAATACCCCACCATGTTTCCCGTAAAGGCGGCCACGAAGAGGATGATGAGTAGGAGCGGCAAGGAGAAGAATCCTTGCGCCGCAAGCACCCCGGCGACAAAGAGCAGGCTATCACCTGGGAAAAAGAACCCGAGGAACAGCCCTGTCTCGGCGAAAACAATAGCGAAAAGCCCGATGTACCCAATCGTCTTGATTGCTGAAATCATGTCGATACCGAAGAATTCCATAGTTGCAAAAAACTTAGATCGAGTATGCCTCGTCTTTCAGTTCATTATAGAGCATATTGGCGACTTTGCGAGGCAGCATCGCATTCTCCAATAGCTCATCGAGTATCCGCTCCTCGCTCTTGAAAAGGGCTGAGCGACCAAATGATTCATTCATATGAGCCAACTCTGCCCCGATCCGCGTACCCGCTGCTTCCCGTTTTTGTTCCGCATCAACACGTAATCCCTCATACAACGCGACCACCGAATCACTTGACGCCGAATCTCCATAGAGTCCCGGTGACCGATCTCCAAGCGACTTCAATCGGCGGAGTACTTTTGCCAAGACGACTTCCTGGGCCCGATAATAGCGATACTCCTCGAGCGCTTCCTGCTTAGCTGTTTTCGGCCGGAAGTTGTTCCGGAACCAGAGAACCAGCGTCTCAAACCAGTCTTGCTGAAAACGCTCTGCATGACCCGACACTTGCTCCCTCCCCTCTTCAACGCGGCTCGTTTGGATGGCAATCTTATTCAGGATCTCCTTATATTCTGACTCTGAAACTTCTTGATAGATAAAAAGTTCCCGAAGGAAACGCTTTTCCATACCCAGGGCATACATCTGGAGTGCCCGACCCATATCACCCGGCGTGGCAGCGAACAACGTCTTGCAGACTTCCGCCGACCTTTCATACCGCTCCGTGTACTCGCTTTTCAGTCGCGTAAAGATATCGTCTTTCACATAGCCTTTCGCGTGGAAATCTTCAAGCTTCTCTAGCGCTTCTTGATACACCAAGGCCGCACATTCGTTATACTCCAGCGTCTCCAGCGCTGTGAGATCCGACAGCTTCATTCTTTTAATCATCGCGCCGATCGAGGTCGCCTTGATGCAAAGCGTGAAATAGATACAGCCGATAGTAATGGCCGCGATAAATTCCTTCACTGTGAACTCATAGCTCCAACCGGGAAACGTGAGCGAATCCGGAATGAGCAGCACCATGGTGACTGCGAGTGCACCGCGTAGACTCCCCCATGCGAGCAGATGCTGCCAACTCAAAGGAATCGGTTCTTCCTTCTTCAGACGATTGACTATAGCCACGACTGGATAGATAGACAGCGCGCGCCCGACAAGCACGACAGCAACGGTGAGCAACATCGGCCAGACGAACTGATCGAAGTGTATGGGAAGATCAGCGAAGAGGAGTCCCATCAAGATGAAGACAAGAGAGTTCGCCACGAAGGCAAAGTAACCCCAGAATTTTTCCATGTATTCCTCGACCCGTGGCGATATTTTGAATCGGCCGTAATTACCGATGACCATTGAAGCCATCACTGTCGCAATGATTGATGAGAATTTAATATCTTGGCCAAACAGGACAAAATGATGCGAAATAAGCTCGGAGAGTATGAAGGTCAGGTGTGCCACGAGCATCGTCAACGTAATCTCAATATGCTCATTATCCTTCACCTTGCCGATGATCTTGGAAAAAACAAAGCCCATGAAGAGACCGAAGGCACCGCCGCCCACGACCATAGTCGTAAACATGAACACGCCCTCGAGAACACTACCGAGACCGGTGAATCCTGATAGTGCTACCTCAAGGACAATGAGGAAGAGTGCTAGCGAGGTTCCATCATTGAAGAGGCTCTCGCCTTCGAAAATGAGCGAGAGGCGCCTCGGCACACCGAATTCTTTGAAAAGGGCCAAGACTGCTACCGGATCAGTCGCCGAGATGAGCGTGCCAAAGATAAGGGTCGCCATGAAGGGCACCGGAAGACCGATAAACGCCAAGCCGAGATAGAGAGCACCGGCGACAAAAAACGCTGAGGCAATGAGACTCACGATGGACAGCCACGAGATCGAGCGGACATTCTCAGCCATCTCGCGCATGTTCATGTTATATGCCGACTCGAAAATGAGCACCGGGAGAAACACGAAGAAAAGAAGCTCAGGCGTCAACTGGAAGCTTTTGATGAAGTGAAAGAGCGGGAAGTCCGTCAGCGGAACGAGTGCTGATCCGACGATGACGAGCAGCACTGTATACGGCAGCTTCAGCCGTCCAGCGACAAAATATGTCCCGATAGAGATCAGCATGAGGACCGCGATTGCGAGTACGACTTCGAGCGACATAGAGGCAGTTTTTAGCAAACAAAAGAGGCTCTCGCGAGCCAAATTTTATACTGCTCTATCCTACTCCTCCCCTATTTTTTGTCAAAGTAAAACCCCGCCAACTGGCGGGGCATACTGTCCATAAGACTAAGTGCTTGCCTTACTTCAAAGTCACGGTCGCGCCGGCTTCCTCGAGCTTCTTCTTCATCGTTTCGGCATCGGCTTTGGAGACTTTCTCCTTGATGACTTTCGGAGCGGCATCCACCATGATCCTTGGCTTCCTTCAGACCCAAGCCAGTCACTTCGCGGACAGCCTTGATGGCGTTGATCTTCTGCTGGCCGGCAGCCGTAATCTCGACATCGAACTCAGTCTTTTCCTCGACAGCTTCGGCAGCGGCAGCCGGTGCGGCCCCCATCATCATGGGAGCGGCAGCCGAAACGCCGAACTTGTCCTCGAGAACTTTCACGAGCTCGGACAAATCCAGCACGCTCATTTTCTCGATCTCGGCGACGAGCTTCTCGAACTTCTCCGGCACCACGACGTCTTTCTTCTCTTCTGACATATGTGTACTGATTACGTGATTACTGAATTGAAAAATGAAACTTTTTTACGCTGATTTCTGATCCCGCACGGCGCTCAAGCACCCGGACAAACCCGCTGAGATTACCCGAGAGGGTCCGGACAAAGCCAGCAATCGGCGCCTGCAGCGTGCCCACGAGCATGGCTCGGAGTTCATCACGCGATGGGAGTTTGGCCAGCGCCTTGACCGCGTCGATCGTCAAGGATTCCGACCCGAGCGATCCCCCGACGATCGGAGAGGGTCGATTCTTTGTTCGCTTTGATGAAGTCAGCGATGGTCTTGGCTGCTGAAACTTCGTCCTCGAGAACGCGACTCCGACCTGGCCGTCGAGTCCGCGAGCATCGACCTTCACACCCGCCTCATCAAGCGCCCGATTGAGGAGTGTCTTCTTCAGCACCTGCCAGCCGGAACCGGTTTCGCGGAGGCTGCGGCGCAGAGTCGTGATATCTTTCACCGAAACGCCCTTGAAATTGGCGAAGACCAGAGCCTTCGACTCCTTTGCTCTTGTTCGTCACCTCGGCAATGAGCGTGTGTCTTCTGTTGATTTATTCTGCATAATAGATCATTAGAAAAAGTCTGCAGTGACCGCAGACTAAAAAATCTCCTATTTCCAGGAGACTGAACAATGAAGCCACAGGCTTGGGAACTGTTCCTCTAAGGATTTACCTGTCTGCGCGACGGACCTTAGGTCTCTGGATGTCCTAATGATCTACGGAGTATTCAGTTGTAGAGCCATGGCTACCGGAAAATCGGACTTCGTCAAGCCTTCGGCGTTACTCGGCCATCGGAGCGTTTCGGCCGACTGCGGCACAGCTTCTGCGAGCTGGAGCAGCTTCTCGCGGTTGACCTCGGCTGGTACCGCTGTCACGCTTTGACCGGGACTCTTTCTCTTCTTCGCTTCGGATGCCTCAACTTCCGGCTGTCACGGGACTTCTGGTGCATACGCCTTCGCGATGATCTTTTTTCGATTTCTTCCTCGATCACGCCTTCGCGGATGAGCAGATTCGTCACGCGGCGGAGGTCTGGGCACCCTGTCCGATCCAATACAGAATGCGTTCTTTTTTCAGAAAGTCGGTTTTCTTGAATGCGGATCATAGCTGCCCAAGAATCTCCACATGGCGATGCCCGGGGCTTTGGTGTGTCTCCTGCAGAACGACCCGGAAAGAGGCATGATTTCTCTTGCCGAGCGGTTGAAACGGATTGACGAGCATACGGGCTTCTGAATATGCGAAAAAATGATATACGAAGACCATTCTAGCCTGATTCTCTGAGGCTGTCAACCCGTTAGATTCCGACAAAAACTGAGTCTTACTCAAGCACAAATACACTGCTGCCGCGTTTACCACCAGAGATACTCTTGCAAAAACTCTAACGGGATTATCAATTATGCGCCACGGACTTTCCCACCCTCCCCTATCTGGTCAAGCCGGATCGAGAGAAGCTGGGAAACGCCATCAGCTGGCCCATCGTGACGCCGTAGAGGAGTCCGGCCTGGGCCATCGTCTCGCGATTGTGCGTGATGGCGATGAACTGGGTATGCAGCGAGAGTTCGCGAGCATCGTGCGAAACGCCTGGAATTGGCCTCGTCGAGCGCCGCTTCCACTTCATCGAGTACCGCAAACGGCGGCGGATTGTGCGAGATGATCGCGAAGAAGAGCGCCAAGCGACGTCAGCGAGCGTTCGCCGCCGGAAAGCATCGAGAGATTGGTGATTTTCTTCCCGGGAGGACAGGCGAATATCTCGATGCCGATCTCATCGCTTCCTCCGTTCTCTTCATCCTCCGTATCATCCTCATCTGACTTCGGCTCTATCCCTCCGCCTGTCTGACGACTGTTACTTTGACGATTTCCAGGCTCCGCCTTGCCACCGCCGAAGATGATCCTGAAATACGTCTCGAATTTCTGACGGATTTCCTTGAAAGCCTCGTGGAATACCTTGTCAATTTTCTGTTCCATCTCTCTGATGACCGTACGCAAAGATTCGGTCGCCTGCTTCAGATCGGCCGATTCACGCGTCAAAGAACTCGAAACGCTTCTCTGTTTCCTGATATTCCTCCACCACGAGCGGATCAATCGTACCGATATGCTCGACTTCCACTTTGAGACGGGCGATCTCGCGCTCAAGCTTTTCCCGTTCTACGGAAGTACCGTCATATTTCAGCTCTCTCCGCCGCATCGAGAGCTCGTCTCGCGATCGAGCGCCATCAGGTCTTCTTCGCGCACCTCGACCCGCGCCAAACGCACTTTCACTTCGTTCAAGTCGGTCTTTCATACCCGTCAGCCGATAACCCTTCTCGCGCCACTCTTTTTCCTTGGCGAAAAAGGTCTCGCTGGCTCGACCCGAGCTCGCCTCGCGGAGCGCCTGAAGGGACTGTTCTTTCGAAACGATGGTTTTCTGCAGCACCTCCAGTTTCGTCATTCAAGTCCTTCTTTCTCTTCCGCCAATCGATGCCAAACGCTCATCGCTTAGCTTCCTCTCTTCAGCCGGCAGCGCGATGATCTTCTTCTCCTTCACGCTCCCCTGGCCGGCCTTCTCATCGAGATCGTGGAGTTTTTGCTTGATACCCTTCGCGAATTCGCGGATATCCTGCAGATCTTCCAATTTCTCGGCGTTCCGGATGCGATCGATGAGTTCCGCCTGATGCTTCTGGATCTCTTCGAGCGCCCTGCGGACATAATTGAGATCGACGGGAATGACGCGTATCACTTCCTCTCTCTTCTGCTTTTCTTTTTCGATCTCGATCTTGCCGTCGACGATACTTCTGTCCCGCAAAATATATTCGCGTCATCGCGCGAAGCTGTTCAGTTCGCGGCTGATCACGTCTTCCTGACTCTGATCTTCCATCATCGCCGAGGCTTCCGTCACCTCGCGCTCGAGCGTATTGGTCTCCACTTCCAGATCGAACACCTGCTTCGCATGCCCTTTCACGTTCGCCTACCAGCGTACCGCGTTCACCCTGGAAATTATCCCAGAGGAAACTGTAGAGCAGCACCTGTTTGACGCGGAGTTTCTCCGCCACATCTTTTCCCTGCGATGCCTTTTCCGCCTGCCGGCGCAGGTTCTTCAGATGCGGCTCGATTTCCGCCGTCAAACTGTCCACGCGCACCAGATTCTCGCGCGTGCTCTCCAGTTTCCGGAGCGCGCGTTCCTTCTCGATCTGATACTGTTTCACGCCGGCAGCATCCTCGAAAATGGAGCGGCGCTCGGCCGGCGTCGCGTTCAGCACGGCATCCGACATGCCCTGTGTGATGACGCAGTAGCTGTCCTTGCCGATACCGGCTTTCGCCAGCATATCCACGATATCCATCAGGCGCACGCGGGCACCATTGATGAGATATTCGCTCTCGCCGCTCCTGTAGATCTTCCTCGTGATGGAGACTTCCGCGAATTCGATCGGAATACGCTTGTCGGAATTGTCGAAGTACAACGTCACGGATGCCGTACCGAGGCGCGCCTTCTTGTCCGTACCGGCGAAAATGACGTCCTCTGATTTTTTTCCACGCAGATTCTTCAGCGACTGCTCGCCGATCGCCCAGCGGATAGCATCGGCCACGTTCGATTTGCCGCTGCCGTTGGGACCGACGATGGCCGTAATACCGCATTTCCCGCCGCCGGCGATATCGCAGTCGGGCAAGAAAATCCAATGCCGTCTTGTTGGCGAAGGACTTGAATCCGCTGATTTCGAGTTTCTTCAGATACATAATCGGACTCGAAAAAACAATCAGCGATCATTGCCGATTTTTCTTGATACAATTACTCCCTCAGTATAGCTTTTCCCGAGCCAAATGAAAAAGAGGCTTGCCGCCTCACCTCTTACTGTTACCAGCCCTGCTTTATCACCCTGCTTGGCGGCTTCGCGCTGGGCGTCCTGCTTGGAGAGCCCTCGCCTTCGGCGATCAGCTCTTCCTCCAAGAAGACTCCCGCGATGAAACGCCGGTCATGATCCGGTCCCGATTCTTTCAGCACCCGATAGTGCGGAGTGATACCCGTCTTCTCCTGCGCGAGTTCCTGAAAACGGCTTTTTGGATCGGTATAGAGTCTCGAGTCGGAATACCTCGTCCGCGTCATCACGTGCTCCTCGATGAAATCCTTAGCCGCATAATATCCCTGATCCAGATAGAGGGCGCCAATGACGGATTCCATCGCGTTGGCGATGAGAAATCCCGCGCCCGTCCAGTATCCTTGGCTTCGCCACGGCTCATCAGGAGAAAATCCTGCATCCCCAGATCGCGGCCGATTTTCCCGAGCATATCGCCATTGACGAGCGCCGCCCGCAAAGCCGTCAGCTCGCCTTCCGGCGATCGGGAAAATCAGCAGAGAGCCGCTCGGTCACGGCCAACTCAAGCACCGCATCGCCGAGAAATTCCAGCCGCTCATTCTGCGGAACTGGATGCCCCTTGTGCTCGTTCAGATACGACCGGTGCGTCAGGGCCTCATGAAACAGAGCCGTGTTCCCGATCTCGATCCCGAGCGCGCTTTTATTTTCTCGCCTAGAATGTCATAGGTGGAGGTCATTCATTGCGCGAAGAAAAGCGTCTCTTAGGACGCTTTTCGCTTTCTTCTGAGTTAGTTTTGCTTCATCTTCGGCTTTGCCTGGGTTCCTTGCTTTCTGTCTTTTTCGAAACCGGACTCTCCTGGTCGAGCTTTCCTTCCCCTGGCTCTCCTTTTCGCGCTCTGCCTTGTGATTTTCGTCGTATCGTCTTTCATCGGCTCCCCCATTTCGCGATAGATGGTCCCAAGCACGCCATTGACGAAACGCGGGGTGCATCGCTCCCGAAAGTCTTGGCCAGCTCGATGGCCTCATTGATGGCGACTTTCGGCGGCACTTCGTCATAGTCGCCGAACATGAGCTCATAGATCCCGAGCCGCAGGATGTTCCGGTCGATGACCGTCACCTGTTCGAGCGGCCACTCTGGCGCGCATTTCTCGATGAGCTGATCGATGGTCGGCCGATGCGCCAAGAGCTTTCCATGATCCGGCGCGCAAAGGTATAGTCCTCAAGCCCAGGAGCGAACTCTTCCATGTTCTTGCGCAGGATAGGCAGCGCTTTTCATCGTGCTTTCCCTGAAAGTCCCACTCGAAGAGAGACTGCATGACGACCGAACGCTGAAGGTGCCTATTGGCCATGGTGGTAAGAAAACTATTTTATCTTGGTTTCAGTATACCACACCCCGGCGCAGGATTCATCCGAGGCGCGCAATAAGAAAAAGCTGCCTAAGCAGCCTTTTCCTTTTTCAGTTTGGGAGTCATGTTCACGACTTCGCGTCCCTTGTAATAGCCGCATTCTTTGCAGGCGCGGTGCGGCAGCATATCAGCGCTGCACTTCGGACACTTCGTGGTCACGGTCGGTGTGAGTTCCAGGAACTTGCGCGCTCGATCACGGCGATGATGGGTATGTCGTTGTTTGGGGAGAGCCATACTGGACAGTGATTAGGGAATAGTGGCTAGCGTATAGAAAAAGCCTTCAGAAGGCCCTCATAATCTATCAGATAGCCCGCTTATTGGCAAGATTGCCGGCCTTTTTCGGCGTCAGGACATTCGAAAACCGCTGGTTCACAGTCTCGGGGTTGGCCAATTGGACGGGACGGAAGCTTTTCCGGTGGATTGGGGTGGGGCCGAGCCGTCGGAGCGCGTTCATGTGCTCCTGCGTCCCATAGCCTTTGTGCCGAGCGAAACCATAGGCCGGGTATTCGTGGTCGGCGAGGATGATGAGCCGGTCGCGCGTCACTTTGGCGATGATGGAGGCCGCCGCGATCGACTTCACCAGCCCGTCGCCGTCGACGACCGCCTCTTGCCGCAAGGATAGATTGGGCAATGTTTGATTGCCGTCAATGAGGAGTACAAGGGACGATTCTTTTCCTCGCAATCCCGCCGCCCGTTCGAGCTCGGACAGCGCGCTTTTCATCGCCAGAAAAGTCGCCTGCAGGATATTCACCCGATCGATAGTCTCGGCGCTCACGATACCGACCCCGACATGGAAAAATTCCTGGACGAGCGCAAAGGCCTTCTCGCGCTGCATTTCGGAAAGTTTCTTGGAATCCCGGATGAGATTGAATTCTTTTTCACGTTTTAGCACAAAACTACGGTCGTCGGAATGTGCTAAAACATCGATATATATTTTTTTGAGAAGTACGGCTGCTGCCACGACCGGCCCGGCCAAGTGGCCCCCGTCCCGCTTCGTCGATACCAATAGGGATAAGTCCCCGCTCAATACATTCTATTTCGCGTTAAAAATGGGCGATTTGCATAACGCCATTATACCCAGAGGACCAACCACGAAAATTCCGAATCTCTGAAATGGCTTTCAAAGAGATAACTCATAATATCCAAGGCCAGGTATTGACAACGGCTATTTATAGTCACAATACCAGATTGGAGAAGGTCCATATCCGGTCAAACTTCCCCTGGTACTGAGGCAGAGCACAGTCGCCATCGGCATCTTCGCCTTTGCCTTCTATTCCCGAACTCCTCCCCGTTGGAGGCCTCGTGGTCACGGGGCATGAAAATCCCCACGCAGCCCGATGGATCGCGGCGCTCAATGCATGGTCAGCCGCCGGTGGCGATCAATGGACTTAGAAGCGAACTGTGTAGGTTCCTCAAAACGCCTCTACCATGGTGGGTAGATCGTGAGGCAGTACTCTGGTACTCGGAGACTTTATCTCCCGCGGCGCATACAAACACCCGTAGCGGTGGCGCTGCGAGACAAGCGGTCCTAACCGCACCAAATCCGCCATCATGGGTAGTCGAATCGAAAACTCCAGGTGGTGAGGCGCAAGTCTCGATCTTTCTACCCACAGGCGGGAACTCTGGACGCCGTCAATAGACAGGCTCGGCATTCACCTCCTAGACCAACCATACGGCTGCTGACCCGGCCCCGAAGCGTTTTTCTTTCTTATAATGGTAAAATAACGCAAGTAACTTCCCTGCAAAGTCCAGTGCGCAAGCCGGACGATGAGGGAAAAAATATGCACTATTTAAACTTCCCTATCTCCCAGCCACTGATTCCATGTGGTTTTTTTGTCGCTGAAAATTGAATTATGGCCTTCGTCCATCTCCACACGCATTCCCACTACTCACTCCTCACGGCGCTCCCGACACCAGATGGTCTCCTCGCACGCGCGCAAGAGCTTGGCATGACGTCCTTGGCGCTCACCGATACCTCGGCGATGTACGGCGCCGTCGAATTCTACAGTCACGCGCGTGATCTCGGCATCAAGCCGATACTCGGCGCCGAAGTCTGGGTATCAAAGGACCTCCATAGCAAGAATAATACTGCCGAAGACCGCCGCCGCAATCAGCTCGTGCTGCTCGTAAAAAATGAAATCGGGTACAAGAACCTGATGAAAATCATTTCCATTGCCCAGCTCGAGGGCTTCTATTACAAGGCCCGGACCGATAAGGCGCTCCTCCGACAGTACCATGAGGGACTCATCGCGCTATCGGGCTCGCTCCAAGGCGAAGTTCCCGCTGAAATCCTCTATGGCAATGTGGAGCGGGCAAAGAATGTTGCGCTCGAATATCAGTCGATTTTCGGACCCGAAAACTTCTACCTGGAAATCCAGCCTCATCTCGACTATGAAAACCAGATGATCGCCAATCAGGGGCTGATCCAAATCTCGGGTGAGACCGGCATCCCCTTGGTCGCAACCAATGATGTGCACTATCTCCACCCCGAAGACGCCGCCACGCAAGACGTCCTCCTCGCCATCCGCGACAACAAACAGGTGACGGATACTGAGCGCTTCAGTATGAAGGCCTTCAATCTCTCGTTCCGGAGCGAGTCTGAGATGCGCGAACTCTTCCGAGACATCCCCGAGGCTATCGACGCATACTGAAACGATTGCCCGCCAGTGTGACTTTACGCTCAAAATGGGCGAGAACCAGCTCCCCTCTTTTCCGCTCCCCGCAGGGGTGACAGCTGATCAATTCCTCCGCGAGCTCTGCCTCACCGGACTGGAGAAGCGCTACCCCGGCGAAACGATCACACCAGAGCGGCAACAACGAATGGACTATGAGCTTTCCGTCATCGCGAGCACCGGGTTTGCCTCCTACTTCCTCATCGTTCAGGATTTCGTGAACTGGGCCAAGGACAACGGCGTAGTCGTCGGTCCGGGACGCGGCTCGGCGGCCGGTTCCTTTGTCGCCTATCTGACTGGCATCACCAACCTCGATCCGATCAAATACGGACTCCTCTTCGAACGCTTCCTCAATCCGGAACGCGTCTCCATGCCCGATGTGGATATGGACTTCGCCGACACCCGCCGGGAGGACGTACTCAACTATGTCCGGCACAAATACGGCGCCGACCACGTCGCGCAAATCATCACCTTTGGCACCATGGCCGCGCGCGGATCTATCCGCGACGTCGGCCGCGCGCTCGGCATCCCACTCGAGCTCTGCGACAAGACAGCTAAAATGATCCCCATGTTCACCTCCATCGCGGAGGCGCTCAGCGGCGTACCCGAATTCCAAGCGCACTATAGCGGCTCGAGCGAAGTGAAGCGTCTCGTCGATGCCGCGCGGAAAATCGAGGGACTCGCCCGCCACGCTTCGATGCATGCTTGCGGTGTTGTCATCACCAAAGATCCCGTCACTGAATACACCCCACTCCAACGCGTCGCGGGTGGCGAAAATGCAGTCGTCACGCAGTACGCCGCCTCGACCAAGGCGAACGCGGTCGAAAAGATTGGCTTGCTCAAGATGGACTTCCTCGGCTTGAAAAACCTGACCATCATCGAGAACACGCTGAAGATCGCGAAGAAGATCGGCAAAGTGGTTCCGGACATCGAGAAACTGCCGCTCGATGATGCGGCCAGCTACCAAGTCCTCCAGGACGCCCACACGACCGGCGTCTTCCAATTGGAATCGACGGGCATGAAACGCTACCTGAAACAGCTGAAGCCCACTGTTTTTGAAGACATCATTGCCATGGTCGCTTTGTATCGGCCCGGACCGATGGAATATATCCCTGACTTCATCGCCGGCAAACACGGCACCCGTGAAGTGAAATACCTCCATCCAAAACTCGAACCGATTCTGAAGAACACCTACGGTGTCGCTGTCTATCAGGAACAGCTCATGCAGATCGCCCGCGACTTAGCTGGTTTCTCCCTCGGTGAAGCTGACGTGCTCCGGAAAGCGGTCGGCAAGAAGATCAAAGAGCTCGTCGATGGCCAACGCGTGAAATTCGTCGAGGGATGCGAACAAACCGGCGTCGGCCGTGCAATCGGTGAAAAGGTTTTCGCCTTCATTGAGCCGTTCGCCGGCTATGGCTTCAATCGTTCCCACGCTGCTTGCTATGCCCTGATCGGCTATCAGACCGCGTACCTGAAGGCCCATTTCCCGGCGGAATTCATGGCGGCACTCCTGACCAGCGATCAGGGTGACACGGACCGCATCGCTATCGAAGTCCGTGAGGCGCGTGAAATTGGCATCGACGTTCTGCCGCCAGATGTGAATGAGAGCTTCGATACGTTCGCGGTCATCAAAAGTGACGATGGCAAAGAGCACATCCGCTTCGGCTTGAACGCGATCAAGAACGTTGGCACCGTCGCTGCCGAGGAAATCGTGAAGGAACGGAAGCGTGGCGGAAAATTCCCGTCACTCGAGAATTTCATGGAACGCGTCCAAGCAAAGGATCTGAACAAGCGGACGATTGAAGCACTCGCCAAAGTGGGCGCCTTCGACAGTCTTTCGGAACGGAAAATTGTCCTCGACAATCTCGATGCTATCATCACACATGGCAAGGAGCTTCGAAATCTTCGCGAAACCCACGGCCAGAGCTTGTTCGGCGATATGCCGCTCCCCGCGATGAAGATCCCCATGAAAACATCCGCGCACTCCACAAAGCCGGAGCGCCTCGCCTGGGAGAAGGAGCTGCTCGGGCTCTATGTCACTGATCACCCGATGACGGAATTCACCGCATATCTGAAGCAGGCCGCGACCGAGATCGGGCAGCTCGAAAAAGTGCCGGATGGCAAGCGCGTCACCATCGGCGGCGTCATCACCAGCGCGCGGCGATCACTCTCGAAATCCGGCCAACCGCTGTACTTCGTCACGCTCGAAGACATGAGCGGACGCATCGACATCCTCGTCTTCGGTAAGAATGCCGAACGCCTGGCCGGACTCCTCGTCGAGGACCAGATCGTGATGATCGATCTGAAGGTAGCGCACAAGGACGGCTTGCTCCGCCTCGCGGCCGATGATGTTCGACCGATGAGCCCAGAGACCATCGCAAATTTCGATCGCGTTGCCAAGACACATGAGCGTTATGAGTTCGGAAACACGGAAATACCAAAACGGCCGAGAGTGACGCTCGCCATCTCCTGTGCGGATACAGCTAATTCCCGGCTCTTTGACGAGATTGGCAAGACGCTCCGCCGTCTCCCCGCCGGTCCGGTCAGCGTGACGCTCTGTCTGCTCAATCAAACCATCGCGACTTCCTTTTCGGTCGAGAAAAATACCGCGACTGTCGAAGCGCTCTCTGTCCTTCCGGGTGTGACCAAGGTCGAGTACCGGACTGCCTGAGCCTTCCCAAAAGCATTTTTTTAGGGCATACTCATCACTCAATCATCGCTCATGGAAAAACCGCCCATTATCGTCATCGTCGGACCGACTGCTTCCGGCAAGTCGGCTGTGGCTATCGCGCTCGCAAGGGAGCTCGACGGCGAGATCGTATCCGTCGACAGCCGCCAAGTGTACCTGGGTATGGATATCGGCACCGGCAAGGTGACGCGTGAAGAGCAGCGCCAGGCCCGCCACCATCTCCTCGATGTCGCCAACCCGAAAGTCGAATACAATGTCTCGCATTTTCTCGTCGATGCGGCCAAAGCGATCGCCGATATCGAAGCCCGCAAGAAACGCGTCATCCTCTGCGGTGGAACGACATTCTGGATCGAATCTCTCATCCTCGGCCTGCCAATCCCGAAAGTCGTCCCTGACATGGCTTTCCGCGAGAAGTGGGGCAAGAAGGACGCTGGTGAGCTCTATGGCTATCTGAAACGCCTCGACCCGGAGCGCGCGAAATTGATCGACCGGAAAAATAAGGTCCGCCTGCTCCGAGCGATCGAGATCGCCAAGGCGCTCGGCAAGGTCCCGGTCATCGACCGTTCCGCCCTCCCCGACCTGTCGCGCTATATCGTCATCGGTCTCAATCCGGCGATTGAAGAGTTGAACAAGAGCATCCGCGCCCGTTTCATCAAGCGGATGAAGGCCGGTATGCTCGATGAAGTCGTCAGACTGAACCGGGCCGGACTCTCGTATGAACGGTTGGAATCATTCGGCCTTGAATACCGGGCCCTTGTCCGCTTTCTCCAAAAAAAAATCACCGACGCCGAACTGTACGCCACTCTCCCCTACGACATCATCCACTATGCCAAACGGCAGCGCTCCTCACTCCGCCGCCTAGAAAAGCAAGGCGTCAGCATCCGCTGGGTGAAGGATGCGTCCGACGCGCTCGAAACCATAAAGAAAAAAGGGATGCCGGCGTAGAATCACGTCCGCACCCCGTTCGCGAATTTCGCCAAACACTGACCTCATCAGAAGTAAATGAGTGGTTTGTCAAGAATATCCTGCGCCTGCTGAGCCCGCTTGAGTTCTTCCGCTCTGCGCAGGGGTAGCTCAGCGACCGCTTTCCGCTCCAACTCGGCGTACCAGTCCTGGTGACTAGGTACTGGTTGACCCGGAGGCTTTCCGCCAGGCACACCGTTCCATTCGTCTGTCTTCATCTCACGCTCCAATTTCCGGGATAATTCCCGTTTAAAACCTACGCCCAAAGGCTAGGCTTAGCAATGGCTCCACCATTTTTATGAAAGCCGCAGAATGTCCGCTACGAGCTCAGGGAATTCTTCCTGAAGAAAATGGCCGCGATCTTTGAAGGTTCGGGCGGTGGCATCGGGTAGATCGCGTTGATAATCCGCCAGGCTCGAGAACGGCACGACATCATCATCCTCACTGTGATAGAGGAAAATCTTTCCTCCCTGCTTGATGAATAGCTGCTTGTCTTTTGGTGGAAGAAAGCCACCCAGATACTCGCGCGCCCCGGTTTCGTCATAGCACGGAGCGATGAGAAACGCGGCTCGGATTGATTTCGAACACTCTTCGCTCGACAAGTACTTCGCGAGAAATGTCCCGCCGAGCGAGTGCCCGACGAGGATAACGCCATCATCCATGAGCACCATCACTTTTTCGAACCAGAGCTTCCATTGCTCATATCGAGCATCAGCGGAGTTGGGCAGGCGCGGCGCGAAAACAGCATAGCCGGAACCAAGCGCCAACTCAAGCCCTGTCTTCCAGCCTTTCCGTTGGAAATCTTCAAGTGAAAGCGTTTCTTGTTTCAGGAATTCCAAGCAATCTTCCGGCGAACGGAACGTATCGCCACCATGAATCACGACGACTTGTTGCATAGTGGAAACTAAACGGCGAGCTTCTTCATGAGGATTTCCTTCACGATACCTGGATTGGCTTTGCCCTTCGTTTCTTTCATCACCTGACCAACCAGGTACTGCAGTGCATTCTGTTTGCCCGCCTTGAAGTCGGTGATGGACTGCGCATTGGCCAAGAGGACGGTCTCGACTATCGTTTCAAGCTCGCCTGTATCGCTCATTTGCGCAAGATTGAGCCGTTCAATGATATGCGAGGGGTCATTGTCCTCGCCGTGGTACATTTCTGCCAAGACCGTCTGTGCAGCACTAGAATTGATCTGCCCATCGGCGACGATCGCGATGAACTCCGCATAGTTTTCCGGCGTGATGGCCAGCTCACTGATCGCCTTCCCGGCTTCGGCCAAATGTTTTCGGACCTCGGTGAGAAAATAATTCGCTGCCAGTTTCACGAGTTTGGCCAATTCAGCCTTCGTTTCGCCACCATCGCGCAAGGCGCCGAGTTCCGTCACGACCGCTTCGAAGTAGCCCGCGACATCTTTATCTTCGGTTATAATCTCGGCGTCGGCATCACGTAGGCCGAATTGGGTCATGAAACGCGCACGTTTCGCATCCGGCAGTTCGGGCAACGATTCCTTCAGCCGCTTGATATCGTCTGGAGTGAAGTCGAACGGAGGGATATCCGGCTCCGGAAAATAACGGTAGTCATGCGCCGACTCCTTTTTCCGCTGCGACACGGTGGCGTTCCGGTTCTCATCCCAGCCGCGCGTTTCTTGCACGATCTTCTCGCCATTTTCGAGCATCTCAGTCTGGCGTTTGATTTCAAACTCGATCGCCCGCTCAACGGATTTGAAGGAATTGATATTCTTCACTTCGACTTTTGTTCCGGATAATCGATCAGCACCGACAATATGGAGCGAAATATTCACTTCGCAGCGCATCTGGCCCTTTTCCATGTCGGCATCCGAGACATCGAGATAGCGGAGAATCTGGCGCAATTTCTGGCAAAACGCCCGCGCGTCTTTGGCTGTGCTGAAATCCGGCTCGGTCACGAGCTCCATCAGAGGAACGCCCGCGCGGTTGTAATCGACGAGCGTGTAGTCGACCCCATCCGGATGGGTCAGTTTCCCCGTATCCTCTTCCAGATGGATGCGAGTAATATTGAACATCTTACCGTCAATCTCCATTGTCCCCGCTTCGCAAAACGGCTCATCGAACTGCGAGATCTGATAGCCCTTCGGCAGGTCGGGATAGAAGTAGTTCTTGCGGTCGAATTTCGAGTGGAAACGCAAAGCGCAGTTCAGCGCAAGTCCCACTTTCTGGACCGCTTCGATCGCTGCCTTATTCGGCACCGGCAAGGCTCCCGGCTGTCCTGTGCAGACATGGCAGATATGGACATTCGGCTCGCTCTCTTGTCCCAAACCATTGGCGCAGCGACAAAACATCTTGGAGCGCGTTTTCAGCTCCGCGTGAACTTCCATGCCGATAGTCGGTTCGTACTGCGCCATATGTGTTTATGATGTGTCAGTGTACCCCAGTCGAGCCAAAACCTCCAGCACCTCGTGCCGTCTCACTAAGCTCGGCCACTTCTTCGATGTCCGGATGCTCGACTTTCTGGATGAGGAGCTGCGCGATTTTCTGGCCGACCTTGATTTCGAAGTCCGCTTGCCCGAGATTGATGAGACCGATCAAATATTCCCCGCGGTACCCGCTATCCAGCACACCACCGAGCGTTTTCACACCAAATTTGTGGGAAGGTCCGCTTTTGTCCCAGACCAGACTGACATAGCCATCTGGAAGCGCGATCGCTATCCCCGTCGGGACCGAACGCCGCTCACCAGGCGCCAGGACCATATTCTCGACGGAATACAGGTCCAGTCCCGCGTCACCCGGATGCGCGAAAGCGGGAATTTTAGCATCGGGATGGAGCTTCTGGATGGAGATCTTCATAGCAATTTTTTGACTCGCTGCCAGACCCTCTCCGCGATCGCCTCACGTGAGAGCAGTTCACCCTTTTTGGAACAATCAATACGCGTCCACATATTTAGTTTCTTGACGAGCCGCAACGCGTTTCCTCGGCTTTCGGCGAGATGCTTCACATTTGTCTCCGCCAAATCCTTTTGTCCTTTTTTCAAATACACTTTTTTCCGCGTTTGTTCTTCCTGGCTAAGCAGTCGTTGCGAAATTTCAATCGGCACATCAAGGTAGACGATGGCATCCGGACGCGGCAAACCGAACACACCATGTTCCATCCGATCGAGCCATTCCAGAAATACCTTCTGCTTCTTGGCGTCATGAATTTTCCCGCCTTGATGAATCTGATTAGCGCTGACGTAGCGATCCAGAACGACGATATTCCCCGCCTTGAGCCAGCCCTCTATCTTCGGTTTCGATTCGAAACGGTCGGCGGCGTAGAGGACCGAGCCGATGTGCGGGTCGATCGAGATGAAATCACCGAAGTCGCCAGCCAAGCAGCGACCGAGAAGCCGTCCGAAATGATTCGCCTCGTACTGTGGGAAATCGAGCGTTTTCGTCCGATACCCCCCTGCCTTCAGCCGAGCCAAGATCAATCGGGTCTGCGTCGCTTTGCCCGATCCATCAGAGCCGTCAATGACGATGAGTTTTCCGCGTTTCGCCATACTATACGCGCGTAATCATGTCGACTGCCACGTCGAGCTGCGCCTGGAGCGCTTCGAGTTCGCCCTCGTTCACGATCATGAAGTCCGCCAAGGCGATCGGCGTCCCTTGGGAAAGGCGATTGAGCTGCGCCCAGTCGCGCTCTTCGGATTCCTGGAGCGAGAGCGGACGGATCGGTCGATGAATAAGCCGCTCATGCCGGAGCCGGGGCCGGGCGTGAATCGCAATCGTAAAGAACGCCTCAGAGAAATGCCGCTTCAAGACCCGGTACTCGTCGCCGCTGTACAGACTCTCCACCAGGACCACCGGCACGGCACCGAGCGCTTCGATCTTCTTCACCACCTCCTGCGCGTAATACTCGTCGCCATGGAGATTGCGCAGGTCTTCACGCACGAGCCGTTCATTCGCCTGATTGCGCTCCAGTCCCCGCCGCTTCATCTCATCAAACGTCACATCGCCGAAATAGACCTTTGGCCAGGCATGCTTTCCCATCAGGTATTCGATCGCTTCGGATTTTCCGCTGCCCGGCATCCCGAGCACGGCGACGATTTTCGGCATAGTCTTACGATCCAACTTTATTTCTTAACGATGTCCTGCAATCCACGCCGCACATCCCAATCATCTGGATCCAAATCGGTATGCAGCGTCACGAACGGCAGGCCCCGTCGAAGCACATGATGCATCGCATGGGCGATAGGGCGGAGTGTCGGATGGACCAGCCGGCCTGACCGAAGTTCGACGAAATATACAAGCGCCGGAAGATCAAAGGTGAAGCGGCATGGAACCTGGAATCCCATCGCGATAAAGTATTGCCGGTCTTCCTCGGAAGTCTTCAATTTCTGTATGGCCGCCGTCTGTTGCAGGATGAGTTGATCGGCTTTTTTTCTCAGGGATTCTGGCAATTGGTCGAGATACCAGGCGTGGAAGCCGAAGCGCGTGGTGAGGAGCGGCATCTGATAGATACTGGCGCGATGACGTTGCAAATCGCGGAATGACCCGAAATCGAGCAAGAAATCGAACGTGTAGGTTCCGAGGCTACGCATAAAAAATGGAAGTGTCGTCTTCACTGGCCGCTCTTTCAACAATTCAATATAAGGCCTCAAGGAGGTTTTTGCGATTGAAGAGACCGAGGAAAATTTCCGGCCAAACTTCTTGGGCATGAAGTACGTATGCTTTGCTGTGACCGTTCCACGGTACGCTTCCTGCTCTTCATACAACTTGTGACTGAAGCTATTCGGATAGCGGCTCTTCAGCTGCTTCCAGATTTTTTCGGCGATTTCTCGCACCTCTTCCAGCGGGTGATGGCGGAGCGTGGAGAGCTTATCCCAAGCCTGCCGGAGATTGGTATGCCAAGAGATTTGCGTGGTCATCCCAGCTGGGAGAAACCCGCGGAGGATATCGAACGAGCGAGCCTTGATCGCTTTGCCATAGACTTTCTCGTCCTCACCGGGTTTGAGCGGGTACTTTTCCCGCAGGTACTGTTCCAATTCCGGGCCAGAAGAAGCATAAAAATCCAACCACCGTTTCAGTATCGCCTGCGAATATTTCGTCTTGAGTGGATCAGCGATTGCCTGCTGGCTCATGTCGATATACCGGGTGCTGGTTTCTTGTCCTGCATAGAGCGGCCAATCCTGGACCGCCTTTGCGCCCAGCATGCTGATACCTTCGATGAAGAGCGTGGTGCTGCCACAATCCGCGATGCTCTGATGCCCGTAGCCGACATAGAAACGCTCCATGAATTTCCCTGACCCGCTCGCCTTTACCTTTTCGGCATGAACGACGACGCTCTCCGCACTTCGAGAATAGAGCGCTTGCATCATGGCGGTATCCTCCGGATTGTATTCGTCGTACAGGAATACTTTGGCCATAGTCGGAATCTTTACGAGTAAACGGGGCTAGTGCTGCTTCTTGGTGGCTTTCTTCTTCTGGGCGAAGTTGAGATGCATCTTAGAGGCAGTCGGCTTTTTGTCACCCATATACTTGGAGTTGAGACCGGCCGAACCATACGGTCGCTCGCATGGGCTCGAGAGATATTCGAACGCCATCTGTCCGATCGGCATCCGATAGTACAGCTTGATTGGGATCTTGCCGGCATTGTAGAGCTCGAGGGTCATCTTCAGCGAATTTCCCGGATCAAGAAAGCCGGCCGTCGTGTGGATGATGAGGCCGAGGCGGCCGAGCGAGCTCTTGCCTTCGAGACGGCCGACGAGCCGATCCGAGACGCCGGTCTCCTCCAAGAGCATGCCGAGCGCGAATTCACCCGGATGGAGGATGAACGGTTCGTCGAGCGTGATATCGATCTTCTTCATCAAATCCACCGACGGGACTTTCGGATCGATGACGAAATTATTGTTGATATTGAAGATGAGGAAGTGGCGATCGAGATGCACGTCATAGCTAGCTGGCTGCACATGTTCCGCCCGATACGGTTCGATAGTAATTTCTCCGGCTTTCCGTTCTTTCTTGATGTCGCGGTCTGAGAGGATCATACGGTGTAATGGATTATGTACTCCCCCAGTATACTGGAAAATTCCGGGTAAAGAAAAAGCCCCGTGTGGGGGCTTTTTGTGGTCTAATCGTGGTCGCTTATTTCGTGATGCGGAGGCCCGGACTCATGGTCGAGGTCAGGGTCATAGACTGGATGAAACGCCCCTTCAATCCTTCTGGCTTCATCTTTTCGACGGCTTCGAGGAACGTGCGGATATTCGCTTCGAGCGCGGCCGCCTCGAATGAGAGCTTGCCCACCACCTGATGGAGATTGCCGGTATCGTCGTTCTTGTAACTCGCTTTCTTTCCCTTCTGGAGCATCTCGACGGTCTCACCGATCTTCTGAGTGACCGTTTCGTTCTTCGGGCTCGGCATCATGCCCTTGGGTCCCAGGATCTTGGCAACGGTCGCGAGCTTGGGCATCATTTCCGGCGTCGCCAGCACGAGATCGAAGTCCGATCCCGGATTTGCCTTGCCGCTCTTGATGTCAGCAATCAACTCTTCGCCTCCGGCCAAGGCCGCGCCCGCGTCTTGGGCTTCTTTGAGTTTGGTGCTGGTCACAACAGCGACCTTTTTTGTCCGGCCAGTGCCATGCGGCAAAACGACGGTCCCGCGCACATTCTCATCCGACTTCTTGTTCGAGATCCCGAGCCGGAAATGCATTTCCACGGATTCGTCGAATTTCGTCAGTTTGTTCGCCTGGAGAAACGCAATCGCCTCGGCAATCGTATACGCTTTGCCCACTTCCAGCTTCTCAAACGCTGCCCGATACTTTTTGCCGTGTGCCATATGGTTGTCGTGGTACAATCGTCCGCCTCGGGCAGACTCCCACAAATCAGTTGAATAAATTATTGCCGCTCCAAACCATCTTTCAGCTTGTCCAGGTCGCTGCTACGGATTTCCCAATAGGCAAGTCGTTTTTGATCCGTTTCAGCGCCTTGTTCCTGATGGGCTTTCTCTATCTGGCTATCGAGATACGCGCTCGCCGCTTCGAAGTCCCCGTCATCGATGGCCTCCAGCGCCTGGGCCGCCTCATGCATACCGTCAAAATTCTCAGACTCGGCGCCATCATCGATCTGAGTGGTAGTCGCCTCCTTCATGAGGAAACTCTTGAGCCGGCCCACATATCTCTCCCATGCTTTTTCTTCCTCCCTGTCCTCTATTTGTTCGAAATCGGACATACGCCTCCGTTTAACGATTACGCCTTATATGTTGCGCTTAGCCCTCGACTTTGATGCCCATGGAACGGGCCGTGCCTTTGATGATATTGATGGCTGCGTCAACGTCGTTGGCGTTCAGGTCGGGCAGCTTCTTTTCGGCGATCTCGCGCACCTGGGCCGCGGTGACGGAGCCAGCCTTGTCCTTCAAAGGATTCGCGGCCGCTTTTTCGATTTTCGCCGCTTTCTTCAACAGGTCCGAGGCGGGCGGCGTCTTCATGACAAACGTGAATGTCCGGTCCTCGAAAATAGTGATCTCGACCGGGATGATGTCACCCATCATCGGACGGGTCGCCTCATTGTACTTGCCGCAAAAATCCTGGATGTTCAATCCATGCGGTCCGAGGGCAGTACCAACCGGTGGGGCCGGGGTCGCCTTGCCCGCGGGGATTTGCAGCTTCACGATCGCTTTGATTGCTTTGGCCATATGCGCGTCTTATCTGGAAATTACCCTTTCTTGATCTGGAGGAAGTCGAGTTCCACCGGCGTTTCGCGGCCGAAAATGGACACCAGTACCTTCACCTTGCCCTTTTCATCGTCCACTTCCTGGACCTTGCCTTCGAAGTTCTTGAACGGTCCGTCGGTGATGCGGACGCTTTCGCCGATCTTCACGTCAATCTTGTACTTCGGTTCGGCCACGCCCATGCGCTTTTTGAGCCCTTCAATCTCAGCCGGATCGATCGGCGTCGGCGTCGTGCCGAGCCCGATGAAGCCCGTCACGTTCGGCGTGTTCCGTACCACGTACCAACTGGCGTCCGTCACCACCATATCCACCAGGACATAACCTGGATAGATGCGCTCTTCGACGACAACACGCTTGCCCGCCTTGATCTTAATCTTCTTCTCTTTCGGCACCAAGACATCAAAGATGAGGCTTTGCATGTCCATTGACTCGATACGCTGCTTCAAGTTGCGCGACACATTGTCCTCGTAACCGGAGTAGGTGTGCAGCACATACCAGGCGCGCCCATGATGCTGACTCTGTTTGGCCATATGATTCTAGAAGTTACTTAAGTCAGGAGAAAACGCTCGACGAGATAGCTGAAGAGTGTGTCGAGCGAACCAAGGAATATGGCCACCGCCAGGCTGATGACAACCACGAGAACAGTGTAGCGGACCAGCTCCTTCTGAGTCGGCCAGTTCACCTTCATCAATTCACCTTTGGCCTCCAAAAAGAAGGTAATGATCTGTTGCATGGCGATTCGATAGTTTGTAAAGGCTTGGTACCGCCTTTCTGTCCCTTAGTTTGGGTCTAAAAAAAGCCCCAAGGGCTTGTGCTTCAACCTTACTGGAAAGCCTGGAGTCTGTCAATTATCCTTCAGGCTCGATTTGGTATGACAACCGCTGGATATACCTATCTGTATCAGTTACTTGACAAACGGTCAAAAATGATATATTGTGCTTCGTCATTCATTAAGTTTCCATATGGCTCCAGCTGCTCAAATCCTTGCCTCGGCTATCCTGGTTTCTTTTGGTTTTTTGGCTCCAGAAAGCGTTTCTGCGACCTCTCAAGATAATTTCACGCATTCCATCCTCTCAGTCACCGCCATCACACTCGGCAGCCTCATCGCCGTAAGCTTTGCGGTCAGCCGGTTCTTCAGCTGGATAATCAATCGCTAAAGCGGACACCCCCATGGATACCTACGGCCAAATCGTTGCTAGCCTAATTGTCGTTTTCGGACTCGTAAACATTTTCCGGATGGCATTTTTTATGGTTGGCTCGGACATCTATACGGTGAAACGGGCACTTCGGACCCAACGGAAGCGACAGATAACCTTCGGTCTACCGACGATAAGTGTCATTATTCCTGCTCACAACGAGGAAAACACCATCATCCGTACAATCGAGTCCGTCTTAGTGGTCAGGTACCCAAAAAGTAAGCTCGAAATTATCGTCGTTGACGATGGGTCCACTGATCAGACGCGCGCGATCACTAAACGCTATCAGGTCGAACACAACGCCGATTTCAAGCTCATCTACCAGGAAAACGCTGGCAAAGCCCATGCGCTCAATACCGGTATGCGCCGACATGCGACCGGCCAGCTCATGATGTGTCTCGACGCAGACTCAACGCTCGCGCCCGATGCTTTGCTAAACGCGGCAAGTTACTTCGTCGATCCGCGCGTAGTCGCGCTTTCAGCCAACGTAAAAATCCGCCCGAGTGGAGAGCTTTTCAACCTGATCCAGGTCTTCGAGTACCTCGTCTGCTATCAGATGAAGCGCGCCCAAACCATCTTCAATATCGAATACATCATCGGCGGCATCGGCTCCACATTTCGCCGCTCTGCTCTCGTCCAAGTCGGCTACTACGATACCGACACTATCACGGAGGATATCGACCTCACCATGAAGCTGCTCCGTCTCGGCGGCAAAGACCATCGTGTCATCTACGGCTCGGATGTCATCGCCTATACCGGAATCCGTCCTGGACCTCGCCGGCCTCATCCGTCAGCGCTTCCGCTGGAAGTACGGCCGCGCCCAGACCTTCGTAAAAAACCGTTCTCTCTTCTTCTCGAATGACCGACGCCATTCCCGTTGGCTGACCTGGTTCTATCTCCCCTATGCCTTGTTCTCTGACCTCGCATTCTTCTTCGAGCCGTTCATGGTGTCGTATATCGCTTATATCGTCGTCGCATACGGTGACTGGATCACCCTCGCCAGCGCCTTCACCATCGTCGGGGGCTACGTTGCACTGAATATCCTCGCTGAGGACACTCTCCCACTCAAGCAGAAGCTCACGCTTGCAGCCATCGCGCCGTTCATGTATTTCTTCTTCTATATCCTGAGCTATGTCGAGTACCTCGCCCTCATCAAGACCTATATGAAGTTCTGGGAGATCCCCGCGAGCATTCGCGCCAAGCAATGCGGCTGGACCCATGTCGAACGCGCTAGGGCCTAACGATTTTTCAGTGAAAAAAAGCCCGGTCGACAACATGTGTCAGACCGGGTTTTCGCGCGCGGCACGGCGGCCCACCCGCCTATTCGTCCATCATCGAGGGATACTGGTCCTCAACGAAAGTCGGGGCGCCGAAGTCCTGGGCAAAGACATACCACTTGTGGTCGAACGGGCTGCGTCCGCACCAGTAACAGTCGTCGTCCCAGGGGCGAGTCGGGCGGAAGCTGATCTCGATCGCACTCGCGGCCGCGCGCAGCTCGTCAGGTGTGACAGTCGCGGGCGCCGTCAGCTGACAAATCCGCGTAACAGCCCGGTGGTCTCCCATGTTCGCTCGCGGAATCGTGTCCAGAATCGTAGCGATGGTCATTGCATCCATGTCAGGCCTCCTTGGGGTTGGTGTTTGTCCCGGTCGGCACATCATGGACGAAGTACGGCTTCCGGCAGAACGGACAGGTAGTGACGGAATCATCTGACGAGAAGGACCCGCCGTACTCCGTCTGGCGACCGACCGTACCGCAGACAGGACACTCGAGGGTGTACTCGTCTTCGTAGTTGACACCCCCAATATCGCGGCGAAAGCACTTGGCTGGGCCGGCGCATTTCGGACAAGTGGGCAGCGACTGGGCAGTCGCGACCGAATCACTCACGCTCTGGTTCATCAATACTCTCCTCAGATTGGGTACTTGGTAGCTGCCAAGCCAGCGAGTGAACAACCTCCTCCGTATTGGTAAAGGGCCCTCCATTATCACCTGAGATAGAAGTTTTGTAAAGCAGCTTTGAAAGAGTTTAGTTGATACAACAGGACTCTTCCCTAAACGTCCCTAGGTCTGTAGCTTTATATTCGGCGAGGTAACCGCGCATGCGGTCGAGGTGAAGGCGAGTGTTGACTTGACGGAGTACTTTTGGTATATTCGAGGCGCTTCGATCTCGTGCGGTATCGCCGCAGAGAGGAAACTGAAGCAAGGCAAGAGCTCCTTCAGTGGAGATGGAGAGTAAGCATGAGTACGCACAGTCAAGACAAGAAGTCGGAGCAGGACTACTACTTCCAGAAAGGCGGGCAGGACGCCAAAGATGGCGTGTACCACTCGCCGAAAGACAGTCTCGTCGACTGCTTCAGGCTCTTTGATGCCGCGACGGTAGCGGAGGTGACAAGCGCCTACGACGCCGGCCATTCGAAGCCTGATTCCAACAAGAAGTAGGTCCCAAGCCACACACTCTACCTTCGAGTGAGGAGTACCATAAAATGCATCACTTCAACAAAGTCGAATGCGTTCGAGGATGATCAACCGATCATCCTCACTTCATTTTGTAGCGAATAGCAGCGGCCCGAGAGGCTTTTTTTTGCCCCTCCCCGCTTATAATATCCATTCCAGCACTAAGATATAGAGTTTTCTATCTGGTGTCAGTCCAAACGCCCGACGGCTCATCGTAGTCGGACAAAGTTGTCCCGCCGACGCACATGCCATCCTCGATCGGACCGATGAAATAAGTCACATCGACGAGCGTATTGGCGACTTTCGTTTCCGGATGGTCACCCGCTCGACGGTACGAGTAGAGTGAGGCATCGCCTTTTTCGTCGACTGTAACGACTTCATGGAGATAGACGCCCTTTTCGTCCTCGAGCGTCCTGAGTACTTCGGGGTTCTCTTTGCCGCAGAGTTTTTCAATCTTGGCTTTTATTTCCGCCACAGACAGGCTGCGCGGTCCTTGCTCCGGAACTGGCGTTAGATTTTCAAAGTCCATAGGGTATGAGTATGGAGTCGATGTTAATTAAGAAAACAGTTCCAACTCAACCAAAAGGGCTTTATATTTTTCGAGGTAGTCTTGGCCTGCTCCCGGTCCAGGGTGAAAGCGGGCTCGTTCACGATGCGGTTCCGGACAGCGTGGACTTCGGACAAGCCCGCATGACTCTGCAACTGGCCGGGGTGCATATTGGCCAGACGCTCGCCCATATTTTCTCCATGGAAACCCGATTCCGATAGCAGCGTGTCAGCGAAGTGGTCGGCCTCGAGGATGGCGACTTTGTAGTGGGATGGATTGTCACTATCGAGACGTCTTTCGACGGCCTTCCATTGACTCATCGCTTCGTTCTTCTTGATGAGGGGTCGGGTCGTACCGTAGAGCTGGACTTTCAGGTTGCCAGTGATGCCGCGCATGAGGAGCAGCATGACAACATTCGCGATCATCACGAGTGAATAGATGATGAGAAAGGCTTTGACCACCGTGAAGACAGCCGATTGGCTGATGATCTCCCAGATCGCCGGGAGGGCACCGATGAAACCGAGGGCGTCGAAATCCGTGTTCATGTTTATATTATAGCCGATTCAGACAAGTATCGTCCTCAACTTCAGGCTCGCACTACAAACTCGCACGCTTGTTTGTTAGTTCAAAAGCGTGGGCCAGGTTCAGGACAGTCTCTTCCTCGAACCAGCGTCCCATGAATTGCCCACCGATAGGGAGCGGCTTTTTTTCTCCTTGGCCATCAGTCAGAATAGTGCCGATAGGAAACGACAGCGCTGGAACGCCAACCAAATTCGCCGTCACCGTATAGATATCCGAGAAATACATTTTCAAAGGATCATCGGTCTTGGCGCCCAGCTTGAACGCCGTCTCGGGCGCGGTCGGAGAAAAAATCACATCTACCTTGGCATAGGCGTCCTGGAAGTCTCGCTTTAGGAGCGAGCGGACAGCCAGCGCTTTCTTGTAGTACGCGTCATAGTAGCCGGCCGACAGCGCATAGGTACCGAGCATGATGCGGCGTTTGGCTTCCGGACCCAGGCCGACCTTGCGCGTGTCGAGATACGTTTCGAGGAGAGTCGAGGTTTTTTCCAGCGAATCCTGTTGGTCGTTCACCGATAGGCCGTAACGGATGCCGTCGAAACGTGACAGGTTCGACGACAGTTCGGATGACTGCACGATGTAGTAGATGGGCAGCGCTAGATGGCTATGCGGCAGGCTGATGGGCACGATTTCCGCCCCCAGCGACCGGAACACGTCGAGCGCGGCCTCGGCCGCCGCTTTCACTATTGGGTCAAGCGCGTCAGTAAAGTACTCTTTGGGAACACCGATCTTTTTGCCTTTGATGTCGCCCGTGAGCAGGTCTTCATACTGCAAGACGGGACGAGTGGACGCAGTGCCGTCGAGTGAGTCGACCCCCGCGATGCGCGACAATACGATCGCCACGTCCTCGACCGAATTGGCCAAGACACCAATCTGGTCCAGGCTCGAGGCCGAAGCGATGAGGCCAGAGCGCGACACGCGGCCATAGGTCGGTTTCAATCCGTACACGCCGCAAAAAGCAGCCGGCTGACGAATGGAGCCCCCCGTGTCGGAACCGAGCGCCCATGCGGCCATATCAGCCGCTACAGCCACGGCCGAACCGCCGGACGTCCCGCCAGGAACGCGTGTGTCATCGATCGGGTTTTTCGTCGGACCATAGGCCGAGAGCTCGGTGGAGGAACCGAGCGCGAATTCATCCAGGTTCGTCTTGCCGAGGATGACAGCGTGTTCAGCATGTAGTTTCTTCACGACCGTCGCATCATAGGTGGCGACATAGTTGTCGAGAATCTTGGACCCGGCCGTGGTGCGCTCGCCAGCCATCACGATATTGTCCTTGATCGCGCCCGGGATGCCGGCGAATAGGCCGATGGTCTCGCCGTTTTTTACAGCCTCATCGACGGCTTCGGCTTCGCGCTGGGCCTGCGCCGCTCGCGTCGACAGGAAGGCATGCAGCGTTGGGTCGCGTTCAGTGATCAGGGCAATACGATCAGCGACGAGTTCGGTCGCTTTCTTTTTCCCGCTTTGGATCTGGTCGTGCAGTTCGCGGATCATACACTAAAAGACTGATTTCACTTTGAAAGAACCATCTTTTTGGCTGGGCGCGTTTTCGAGGATTCGCGGCGCCTCGCCCGAGAGCCTCTCAACGTCCTCAGCGCAGCGATTGAATTCCGGGGCCATCGACGTTTCGATCGGCATGCTGCTCACATTGACGTCTTTGAGTTCCTCGAACCAGTCGAGGACAGCGGAGAGGTCACGCTGGAAATGGGCCACCTCCCCATCGGTCAATCCGATGCGGGCGAGGGTCGCGATGTGTTTCACTTCGTCAGTCGAGAGCATTGTCAGAAATCCAGGTTTTAGGGGCTAGGGTTGAGTAGCGAGCAATCTCAGAAACTCTTCTTCGCTGAGAATCTTTACATCGAGCTTTTTGGCGTTGTCATACTTGCTGCCGGGGTCAGTCCCCGCCACCACGAAGTCCGTTTTACGGCTTACTGAAGAGGAAACTTGGCCGCCTAGCTGTTTTATCTTACGCTTGGCCTCATCCCTTGTAAAGGCAACAATTCGCCGGTCAGGACGAAGGTTTTGCCGGCGAAAGCCACATTCTTGGCTTCCACTCGTTCCGGCACTACGGTCACAACACCTGCTTTTTCCAGGGCCTGCATGAGCTTACTATTCCGTTCATCTGCGAACCATTCCGACAGACTCAAGGCGGACTTTTCACCGATGCCATCGAGAGCGACCCATGCTTCGAGCGACAGCGCTTGAGCCAGCGCCAAGAGCTTTCCAGGCAGAAGCGTTTTTGTTTTCACCTGTGTCGCGATGAACTTGGCGATGAGTTCGGCCGTCTCTTCACCCACATGATGGATGCCGAGCGCGAAAATGAACCGTTCCAAAGGCACCCGCTTGGCGCGATGGATAGCGGCGGCGAGTTTCTCAGCGGATTTCTCGGCAAAGCGCTCGAGCGGCGCGATATCGCCCGGGGTCAGCTCGAAGATATCGGCCAGATTCGCAATCAAGCCTTCCTCCATGAATTGCTCGACGATTTTCTCTCCCATCCCGACGATATCGAGACCTTTGCGTGAAACGGCATGGATGATGACCTCGCGCTCGACAGCGAAGCAGCGCGGATTGGTACAGTACAGCGCCGCCGAGTACTCCGTTTCACCAGCCTTCTCACCGATGACACGCCGCTCAACCGGGCTGCCACATTTAGGACAGACGGTCGGCATACTGAACGGTCTTTCCTTGCCGCTGCGTAATTTTTCCATGACTGAAACGACTTCGGGGATGATATCGCCGGCTTTCCGGACCACGACGGTATCGCCAAGCCGGATGCCGAGCCGCGCGATCTCGTCCGCATTGTGCAGAGTCGCCCGCGAGACGACCGTCCCCGCCAAGCGGACGGGCGTGAGATGTGCGACGGGCGTCAGGACGCCCGTCCGGCCGACTTGGATCGAGATTTCTTCCACGACGCTCGTTGCTTCTTCGGCCGGGAATTTGAAGGCGATAGCAAAGCGCGGTGACTTACCGGTATAGCCGAGACGCTCCTGGAGCGCGCGATCATTCGCCTTCACGACAATGCCATCGAGCATATACGGCAGGGTCTCGCGTTTGGAATTCCACTCGGTATAAAACGCTTCAACGTCGTGAATGGAGGCACATTTCCTGATATGCGGGTTCACCTTGAAGCCGAGCGCATGGAGAAGGGAAAGTTCTTGTTCCTGTGTCGCAGGCAGCGGCTCGCCGGCCAGCGTCTCGATATCATAGATGAAAGAGTCCAGCTTGCGTTCGGCGGTGATATGCGAATCAAGCTGGCGAATGGCACCGGCGGCGGCATTGCGCGGATTAGCAAAGAGCGCGAGGCCTTCGGCTTGCCGGCCCTGATTGATGCGCGTGAGTTCGGATTTCGACAGCCACGCTTCACCGACGACGACGATATCGACAGCGCGCGCAAGGCGCAGCGGGATGCTCCGAATCGTGCGCAGGTTCTCGGTCACGTCTTCGCCGACTGTGCCATTGCCTCGCGTTGCGCCCCGGACGAATTCACCCTGCTCATAAGTGAGGATGATTTTCAATCCGTCGATCTTGAGCTCGGCCATGTATTCGATGTTCTCCCGCGCATCGCCGACTTCCCGGGCCAGATAACGGCGCAGTTTTGCATCCCACTCCACGAGCTCGGCCAAATCAAAGACATCGTCGAATGACCACTGCGGCACTGCGTGCTTCACTTTACGGAATTCACTCCGTGATTCGTCGCCAATACGCGATGTCGGGCTATTCTTACTTTTCAGTTCCGGATACTCCCGCTCCAAGGTTTCAAGTTCACGGAAGAGCGAATCGTACGCCTCGTCGGAAATGGTCGGAGCATCCACGACATGATACTGATAGCGGTGCGCATCGATCAGAGCGGTGAGCTTGGCAATCCTCACCTGGGCATCAGAGTGTTCCATAGGAGAATCAGATTCCGACGTATTGGAAATCCCGGAGCGACACCGTCGTCTGAACCGTCGCAGCTAGGCCACCGGTACCGACGGTCAGCGACACAGTCATATAACCAACGAATGGACCAAGCGGGTTGCTGATCTTTCTCGATGGACCGACGACAAGCGCATAATTCGTCAAGCCGGTCAGAAGCGTTTCCGGCGCCGTGACGACACCGTTCGTGGCACAGTCGTTCCTTGCCGTATCGGGGAGCATCGTGGGCGTTACCGTGATACTGCGAGCACGCCGCACAAGCGCGATATTCGGCGTAGCACTCGGTGGGAGCGGACCGCTGAAACTGTATTGGATGCAGCGATTCTGGGAGTAATCGAAAAAAACGACCGCTGAACCACTACTCGACACGACACTTGAAGTGCGAAGCTCCTTTCCCATAGTATTAATCGCGAATTGGGCAGTCTCGAGGTTCGACTGTACGGTCTTCACGCCACGGTAAGACTTCGACCCGATGGCCACCACCCGCATCGTTCCCATGATGATGATCGTGAACGCCGCCATCGCCAAAACAAGCTCGATGAGGGAGAAGCCATGTTGTGAGCGAGAGATCCGCATACTCATTTCCACGTCGTCAGTAAAAGCTCGGCGTACACGCACTTATTGTACGGCGTGCACCAGGTGATCGCTCCGGCGCCGTTCAGATTATTGAGCGGATCCTGCCAGGTCACAAAGCTTTGGACGCGGGCAGTATCGGCACCGCCCGGGTGCTCAATTTTTACGAGCCGATAAAAGCGCGTGGTGACACCCAACCCATGCTGGTACAGTCCCGATGCCAGTGCTGATAGCACCAGTGAACCAGCGGGGCAGGTGAACGCTGTCGGGCCACTCGCACCATAGCTGACAGTACAGCGTTGATTCCCGTTCGGAAAATACCGAAACGGATCGCAATTCCCGGCCACCGTCGTACTGCAATTATTGGGCGGCCCGCTCAACCAGTTCTGGGCTCGAAACGCGGAGTTGTTATCCCGCACATTGCGCGCGACCTCGACCCCCTCCTGGGCGAGCTGCGAGGCGATGATGACATTGAGCGTATCGGATGAACTCCGCTGCGCGGCAAAAAACAAATTCATCACTGCGACAAGACCGATGGCCAGGAGAAAACCCGCCAGCATTACCTCGGCAATCGTAAAGGCTTTGGAATGGCGACGAGAGATGATGAAGAAACAAGCGGGGCATGGAATCAGAGTTACGGACAAGTCGAGTTCGCGCCGTTCTCGACGATACGCCCGGTCGGGTAGATACAGACGTACCGTTTGAGCGTGCCGCTGGCGAGATCGATGCGATACGAACCGACGACCGGAGTTCCGCCGCGCGTCACTTCACCGCGCGGAAGCGTGAAACCGATAGTCGTCGCGCCCGACGTGAAGCCCGCTCCTTCTTTCAGCCGATAGCTTACGATTGTCCCGAGGCCCGTACAGGCGCCAGCAACACGGAAATTATTCACGATATGATAAGCGGTCGCGGATGCAATCTGCACTCCGTAGGAACAGTTGTCCTCGTTAGCATTGGTGCTTCTCCCCGCCTGCGCATAGCTCTGGGCTTCACGGAGCGCGGCCGCCAACTCTTGCGACGCTCGGTCGATGCCCCGCTCTGAACGCTTGCCGGAAAATGACGCGAGCGTCATCGCCGACAAAATGCCGATAATCGCGATGACGATTACCATCTCGATCAATGTAAAACCGTGGAGCGCTTTTGAGTTCTCGTGCATACCCCTATTGTACCGCTAAATCTGCCGGAACTAAACAGGGAGAAGCAGGAGCGCGAGCCACCACGGACCGATAGCCTGGATCAGCACTGTGCCGAGCGTGCCAACGGCGAGAAACGGCGCGAATGGAATCTGGCTTTTCATGCTGCGCTCACCCCGAACGAGGAGTCCGATACCAACCAGGGCACCGATAAAGAAAGAGAGCGTGAAGAGAAAGAGGAGTGCGGGCAAGCCGACGGCGGCGCCGGCCAGGCCAGCCAGCCAGACATCGCCCATGCCCATCCAGGTCTCCTTGGAAAAATAGACCAGGGCGTAAAAGATTGCCGCCGCAATGCCGCCGCCCCAGAGCATTTGCTGCCATATGACCCCACTGGCAAACCAATCGCCGCCTGCCAAGTACGTCGCAATGAACGCGTAGACAATGGCCGCGATAATACCGGTGGCCAACAGCACCAGCGGGATTTCCATGTTCCGGGCATCATATACCGCGATGGTGACGAGCAGCCCGACGAGGACGAGATGCCAGAGTGTAAAGACGATTTCCGTCGCGCTCCCCGCTCCGATAGCGAGTGTCCCGAACAGCGCGAAGAGTACACCCGTCACGAACTCAACCGCGGGGTACTGCCATGAGATGGGAAAGCGACAAACTCGGCAGCGTTGGCGGAGAAGGAAAAAGGAGAGGATTGGGATATTGTCATACCAGCGGATGACTGCACCACATGACGGACATTTTGAGCGTCCATCGAAGGACTGGTCTTTTTCCAGCCGAAACACAACCACATTGAGAAAACTCCCGATGATGAGGCCGAAGAGGAAGAAAAAGAGTGGGTACACTGCCATGTCGGCAGTATATCAAATAGTGCCGCAACCAAAAACACAGATAGCTGCTCGTGCTGATTGGACGATATTCCTGAGTCGTCCCGTCTGCATTGTGCCTCGGGGATGAAGTTGATAGACTGGGAGTGAACTAAAACATCGTAGTCATTGGATTGTTTACATGATGCTATGGATCAGAATTACGAGCCACCGGTACGGACATCAAGAATGGCGCGGTGGGTTGTGGATCACACGGGTGGTTTCATCAAAAATGAACAGCAGGCGAATTATATCTTGATCGGATTGGTGATTCTTTTGTTTTCTGTCTCCCTGTTATTAATGTTCAGCGGAGGGACCGAGGTGAAGAAAGGCGGGCCCGGGCCGAGCGCCCAAGAATTGGAAGCCTACCGAAAAATCCAGCCTTTCTAGAAGACTATGAAACGACACTCGCACGCAGGCTTTACACTCATCGAGGTATTGGTCGTGGTTGCCATCCTCGGGATACTGTCGACCGTCGTCCTCACCACTTCCAACGCGGCGCGCTCGAAGGCCCGTGATGCGAAGCGCTTTGCCGACCTGAAATCAATCGAGGCCGGTTTACACCTGTATCTTCTGAACAATCGGGATTTGCCCGATGAGACCGGTGTTACGCCAACTAGCCGGTGGCTGGGAAGTCAGTTTTTCCCCAATTTTATGGAGTATCTCGCCCCATATTTGACGACCGTTCCCATTGACACGCTCAATGCCGGCCCCCCATCAAGCATGTTCAATCCACGGCCGGACGGCTCATATTACTATACCTACTATTATTATAATTTCGCTAACGCGGGAACCAATTACGGTTGTCCGTGGACGGGATCATTCGCTGTACTCGGTTTCCGTTCTGTCGAAGCCATGGACCGAACCAAACTCCCCAAAGCCCAATGCGGCCCGCAACCTTGTCCTCTCTCTGGCACCCCTGGGGTTTGCCGCGATTGGTCCAGTGAGTTTGATTACTCGGTTTTCGTCTTTCCCCAATAAGGAAACCCATCCAGTCCCGCAGACAGTTTTTTCTAAAAAGAGACAGTACGGACGCTCTGCTCTGCCGATCAATCGTGACGCTCAACTTTAGCAGCCCGCCGGAAAAGTCACACCATTCGCATCGATGATTGTGCCCCCATTCGTCTCGCAAGCGGTCGCGGTCGCTCCCGTACCTAGATCGACTGATTCCAGAGCGATATTGAACGTTCCGACACCCGTCGGAGTACAGCTTTGCACAGGGAGACCCAGTGCCATGGTATCGATATAGCTAGTTCCGCTGGTTGGCTCAGAGAGGTTGGCACCGAGAACAATGACCGTATCATCACAGATGCGGACCGCCGCGACTTGAATCGAATGGACCTGGGCTTTATAGCTCGCCACCAATGCCCGCTCTCGAGAGCCTATCAAAGAGACCAGGACAATCGAAGCGAGCAGACCGATGAGTCCAACCACGATCAGAATCTCGATTATGGTGAACCCTTTAAGCTGGTTCATTCATTTTTCTCTAAAATGTATAGGGGGAGGTTTTGGATACCCCCCCGGTTCACGTGCGGTTTCAATGAAATAGGGAGATAGCTGTTTGAAAAGTCCAGACTCGCTTGATCGGCAATAGCGGCATTCACTGTTCCCCAATTACACCCCGAGAAACACGCACTTTCAACAACCGACAAAAGCGGTTATCCCTGTCTCCTCTATCGTGGCTGTACACGGAGTAGTCAATACAGCTGAGGGCACATCGGCGCTAAACGTCTTCGCATCGTTCACACCGCAGAGCTGCCCATTATCGACGATTCCAGCCGCATCAATATCGGCGGGAAAAGAACCGAACGATCCCGTCACATCGGTATAGTCGATGTCACTAGAATCGCAAGCCTCAATCGCCTTCGTCTGAATCGAATGCACGACCGCCTTGAACCGGGCCACCTTGGCTCTCTCACGCGCTCCCGTCAGGGAGACGAGCACGATCGAGGCGAGAATACCGATGATCGCGATGACGATGAGGAGTTCGATGAGGGTGAATGCACGAGACGTTCTCGATAGAGGCATACCGCTAACAACCCACGGGGAAAGTCACGCCGGTTTCATCGAGCGTCGTGCTGTCATCCACGGCACAGGCGGTCGCAGCTGCTCCAGCGCCCAGATTGATAGACTCAAGTGCGATACTAAAGTTGCCCGCGCCATCCACACCACAATTCGAAGACGTGTAGGTGACGTTGGCCGCGGCCGTAATCTTATTATTGGTCGCCGGAAACGCGATCTCTCCATCCGCGAGCGTGCCGTCCGCATCCGAGTCGCAGGCGAGCACCGCTGCGGCCTGAAACGAGTGAACTTGGGCCTTGTAACTCGCGATTTGCGCCTTCTCACGCGCTCCCGTCAGGGAGACGAGCACGATCGAGGCGAGAATACCGATGATCGCGATGACGATGAGGAGTTCGATGAGGGTGAAACCGTACTTTTTTGTGAGAATACGCATAGTATGTAGCGCGTCACCTGAACTAGGCAGAGGACCAATCCAGATTCCGATACGCTCTAGTGTTGATTAATTTAGCACCCCGCTGGAAAAACAATCCCGGTATGAGAGATCAGTGTTCCATCAGCACCCGCGCACGCGACGGCAGCCGCACCCGTACCGAGGTTGATGGACTCGGTCCGAAGGTCAAACGTCCCGGCACCATTGATGCCGCAACTCGAGGCGGTGAATGTAATTGTGTTGATCTTGCTGTTCGTAGCGGGAGTCGCTACTTCGCCGGCCGCGAGCGTTCCGTTCGCATCCGAGTCGCACGCGAGAATCGCGGCGGCCTGGAACGAGTGGGCCTGCGCTTTGTAGACGGCGATCTGCGCCTTCTCACGCGCTCCCGTCAGGGAGACGAGCACGATCGAGGCGAGAATACCGATGATCGCGATGACGATGAGGAGTTCGATCAAGGTGAAACCGTGTTTTTTCAATGACTGCTTTCTAATCACTCTACGCATATTTTTTTATTTTGGCTGTCACAATCATTGTACCGCAACACCTCAAAGATGGCTATATTTTGTCAAGAGGTGCGCTTATTCAGGGCCCGAGAATCACATACGGGGAACGATACAAGAAAGAGCCGTTCAAAAACGGCTCTTTCTATCCCCAAAGTCGAAACTGAAACACTAGCAGCCCGCAGGGAAGACAACACCCGTATCAGAGATGATGGTTGCATCCGCACCCGCGCACGCGACGGCAGCCGCGCCCGTACCGAGGTTGATGGACTCAGTCGCCAGAGTGAACGTTCCCGCACCATTCGTACCGCAACTCGAGGTCGTGAACGTAATGGTGTTGATCTTGCTGTTCGTAGCGGGAGTCGCTACTTCGCCGGCCGCGAGCGTACCGTTCGCATCCGAGTCGCACGCGAGAATCGCGGCGGCTTGGAACGAGTGGACCTGCGCTTTGTAGACGGCGATCTGCGCCTTCTCACGCGCTCCCGTCAGGGAGACGAGCACGATCGAGGCGAGAATACCGATGATCGCGATGACGATGAGGAGTTCGATCAAGGTGAAACCTTTGTATGTTTTATTCATATTCTCACCTCCTTTCTTGTTTTGTTTTTATCTTCTGCATTTCTATTGTATCCCATTTTCGACACTTCGTGTAGCTTTCTGTCAACCCCGTTAAAAGTCTGTCCGGAATGGGTATTGGGAAGTGATAGCAAGAAGATATGGGTAGACCTGTTTCAACAATCTTTTTTGTCAGCCTTCTAACAGGATTGAGCCACACCGATTACGAAATTACAATTGGCCCGCGATATTGTATACCGGCATGAGAATACCAATCGTGAGAATACCGACGCCGATGCCAAGACCGACGATCAGAATCGGCTCAATCAAGGACGTCAGGTTGCGAGTCATGACCTCCACCTCCTGATTATAGAACTTCCCGATTCCCTCGAGCACATGCGCCATGGTGCCCGTTTCTTCGCCGATTCTCACCATCTGTGCGACGATTGGTGGAATCTCTTCGGGATACTTCTGGAACACGACGCTCATCGCCCCGCCTGTTTTCACTTCTTCTGCCGCTTTCAGCATGATTTGGGCATACACCGTGCTACCGATGACATCGCTCGTAATCATGAGCGCCCGGACGACCGGAATGCCGCCCGCCATGAGGGCTGCCAGATTCTCGGAGAGCCGGGTGATAAAGACGTTCTTCGCAAGTGTCTTAAAGACCGGCAGGTGAAGCACGATGATATCCCACTCATGCCGGCCGCTTTCCGACTTGAAGTAGTAGAAGATACCGATGGCAATCGCCCCGAGAACAAAAAGGACTGCCCACCAATATTGGTTCATAAAGTCCCCCAGATTAATCAGTACGGTCGTATACCACGGTACCGCAATCGCCATATCTTTGATGATGACGGTGATTTTCGGCAGGATGAACGTAATGACCAGAAAGCCGATGATTCCCGCGACGAAAATCACGAAGGCGGGGTAGAACAACGCACCCTTTATCTTCGACGTCAGATGATAGTTTTTCTCGATACTATCCGCCACGAACTCGATGGAATGCTGGAGGTTGCCAGAAATCTCACCAGCCCGGATGATATTGATAGTCATGGTATCGAACACTTTGGGGTGCTTTTCGAGCGACTCGGAAAAAGACATGCCGTCTTCGATATTGTCCTCGATCTCATTGAGCACGACCCGCAGATACCGGTTGCTCATCTCTTCACTGATAGTCTTGAGCGACGTCACGACCGGCACGCGCGCTTCAATGAGCGTTGCGAGCTGGCGGAAAATGACCATCAGTTCCTTCGGTGACACGCCCTCCCAAAGCTTCTGGATATCGCGGAGATAACTCTCAATGCTCCCCTTCTCTTCCGTGGCGACCTGGAGCGGGATGAGACCGTTTTTCTGGAGAATGTCGATTGCCGCCTCGCGGGAAATGGCTTCAACCAAACCCTCTTTCAGATCTCCGGTCTCAGTTTTGGCTTTGAAATTGAATTTCATAACAGTCCGTTATTCCCTCCAGCGGCCGATTCGAATTATTTCCGGACAGCGCAGTATCGATCGCGTGCCGCCTGATCGTTGGCGGTTGAGCCCAGAATCGGCGTCGCCGAGCTACTGCTCTTCTTTCCGGACCAGCATGGTGAAATAATCCTTGTTCTTGGCATAAGAAATCGCATCGTCGATGGAGACGACGCCCCGTCGGACGAGATCAGCCAGCGAGCGATCCAGTGAAATCATCCCCTCCTTCATACTCGTCTCAATGACGGAATCCAGCTGATGCACCTTATTTTCGCGGATAAGATTCTCGATTGCATGGTTCTTGAACATGATTTCGATAGCTGGCACGCGACCACCCGCCAGCGATGGCAGGAGACGCTGCGACACTACGCCGAGGAGCACATTGGCGAGCTGGAGTCGGATCTGGTTCTGCTGATGTGCAGGGAAAACGTCGATGATGCGATCGATAGTCTGAGGCGCGTCATTAGTGTGGAGCGTCGCGAAGATGAGATGACCCGTCTCGGCAGCGGTCATCGCCGTCGAGATCGTATCCAGGTCGCGAAGCTCACCGAGGAGCACGACGTTCACATCTTCGCGCAAGACGGCCCGCAGCGCCGTCGCGAAACTCTTGGCGTCACGACCGACTTCGCGTTGATTGATGATGCAGTGGTCCTGCTCATAGACGAACTCGATCGGGTCCTCGATCGTCACGATGTGTTTCTCTTGGTGATGGTTGATGTAGTCGATCAGTGCAGCCAAGGTCGTTGATTTTCCGTGGCCAACTGGTCCCGTCATGAGCACGAGTCCCTGCGAAACATTGGTGAAATTGTAGAGGGACGGGGGTACGCCAAGTTCTTCAAGTGGCCGGATCTTGTTCATCACGAAACGCATCGCAATCGATACGTAGCCCTTCTGATAGAAGATATTGACCCGGAAACGTGCCCGATCCTCAAAATTATACGAGAGGTCAGTCTGACCGTCTTCTGCCAGCTCGACTTTCTTGTCCTCAGTCAGAATAATCTCAGACATGGCCTTGGTATCAGCCGGGGTCAGAATCTTCTCTTTGGTCAGTTGATGGAGCTTGCCATTGATCCGCAGCGTCGGAAAACGGCCGATGACGAAATGGACATCGGATGCGCCCTGCTGCCCCACAATCGCGAGTATGCTTTTCAGCCGTGCCTCAACGTCGAGTTGTCCCATAAGTGTTTGTTTCTGCTCTTTACTCTAACACGCCTACAAAGTTTTCACTCTTCATCGATGAGCGACCCTTCCGTAACACGCTCGACTTCTTCAATCGTCGTGATTCCTTTCAGAACCTTCAGAAGACCGTCTCCCTTCATGAGCATCATTTTCTGACGAGCCGCCTCCTTTTTCAGCTCATTCTCGCTGGCCGCCTTATCGGTAATAATGACTTTCGCCTCCTCAGTCACTTCGAAAACTTCATAGATTGCGATTCGGCCCTTATAGCCAGACTGCTTGCATTTATCGCAGCCCTTCCCTTCATACACCTTGATTGGAGCATGCGGCGCGATATCATAGTTCACAAGCTCCTCGGGTGTGATCGCGGCACGGGTCGTCTCAATCTGCTTCAGCATGCCCGGCGTCAGCGTCACTTCTTGCTTGCAGTGCTCACAGATCCGACGCACGAGCCGCTGTGCGGCCAGCGCCTGGATTGAGGCTGCCAACAAAAATGGTTCTGCACCCATATCGATAAGGCGGGGAAGTCCTTTGATCGCATCATTCGTATGGAGCGTCGAAAGGACGAGATGGCCGGTCAAAGCAGCATGGATCGCGAGCTCACCGGTCTCTTCGTCGCGAATCTCGCCGACCATGATGACGTTCGGATCTTGGCGCAGAATAGAGCGCAGACCATCAGCAAACGAGTAGCCGATCTCAGGCCGGATTTGGCTCTGATTGATGCCGTCCATGAAATACTCAATCGGATCTTCGAGTGTGATGATATTGCGCTCCTCTCGATTCAGGATTTGAAGAAAAGCGTACAGCGTTGTGGATTTTCCCGAACCGGTCGGTCCGGTGTTGAGGATGATACCAAATGGCTCCATGATCTTCCGCAGCAAGACTTCGCGGTTCCTCCCCCAGAGTCCGAGCTTGTCCAAGTCAGCCATATTATCGGATTTGTCCAGAATACGCATGACGACCTTTTCTCCTCCGATGACAGGCAGGGTCGAGACGCGAAGATCGATGGACTTACGTTCGGCCTCGACCCGAAAGCGGCCGTCTTGAGGCTTACGCTTCTCATCGATCTTCAGGTTCGCGAGGATCTTGATGCGAGAAACCACCGCCTTCCCGACTTCGTTGGGAAAAACGAGTGTCGCACGCAGAATCCCGTCCACACGGAAACGCACACGGTAATTTCCATCGACCGGTTCGATATGGATATCGCTTGCTCGGCCGTCCATCGCGTGCTTCACGATGATATCGACCAGTTTGGCAATTGGGGCGTCTTGGAGGATCTCCGGCATCTGACTACCGGACTTCTTCTGCACTTGAGCCAGCACTGCCTGCTCATCGGTTTTGAGAGAATTGATGGCTTCTTCCAGCACTCGCTCCGTGCCGGTATAAAGTTTCAGAAGCTCCTCGAACATTTCAGCCGACACCAGCGATACCTCAATGGCGAGCCGCTCCTTCTCGGCGATAAAGCGCAGCGCGTTCAGGGCATCGAAATCCTGCGGATTAACCATCGCCACTTGGAGCACTCCATCACGCTCATCGAAAACACACATCCGGTACTTTTTCGCTGTGTCCTCAGGAATAACTGACAGAATCGCCTTATCCACCTTTTCCGGCAGCTTATCAAGCCAGGGCACCCCAAGGCTTTTGGCCAGCGCGCTGGCATCCTGAACCAGCGGTGCTGCCGTCTCACCGCTGGCCGACCCAGCTCTCGATGTTGTTTCTTCAGGCATGAACGGAAGCTACTCGAAGGGATTAGCTTTTCCCCCACCACTGGCATCAATTGGTGCCGGCGGATTCTTCACAAATGAGGTGGCTTTATCAGCAGCGGAAAAGTCGAAGATTTCGCTCTCAAAAATCGGGTTGCTCAGCGCGCTTGCGACGCGCTTCTCGACGATGTAGGGAAAATCGGCCTGAAACGATCCGACGAGAAAATTATCCTGTATGCCTTTGGCGGCGTCCTCTTCCGCTTGGTTTTCATCCTTTTTCAGGTACAGCATCGAGAACTCGCGTGTCACATGCAGGCGATCCGCCCGGTAAATACGGCCAAAAAAATTTTTGATATTCGGATAGGCTCCCAGTACGGTAATCTTCGAAGAATAGCTCTCAGGAAAAACAGCGAGAACCGCTTCTGCTTGCGCGGCCAGCGCTTCAGGTGTGAGACCCTCAGTCGAAACACCGAGCGTTGGATCAATGGCTGTCGGTGGCCGCGTGAACGGAATTTTCGTAATCATAACATCCGTTATAATGATACCCGACTGCAGCGCAAAGAAATTGAACATATCTACAATGCGTTCCTCATCGAGCATTTTCGGATAGTATCGTTCGATGAAACGAGCCGTCTCGCCACGACTCTCGATTGCGCCTGAAAGGGTTTGAATGTTTTTTTCAACCGATTCCACTTTGGCCAGCGACCCTTGGGCAGCCGCAATCTCATCGCGCTTGGCAAAAATCGCACTCACATTTGGTTTGATATAGCTGACGGCAATAATCAACTCCAGGATGATGAATGTCGGAAGGATGAGGATTTTTAGGCTCATAATCAGCGGACGCGACTTAGGATGTCTCAGGCTTACCAGCGACGGTGAGTGTCAGCAGGAATATCTATCTGCCCGTCGTCGGCATACTTGATGCTCTCAGCATGCACTGTCTGCACTCCGTCGAGCTTCTTCAAAGAAAGCATCTGCTGCGCGAGGTAGCGCAGACTCGACGTCACTCCGCCAACGGTAATGAGTCCCTCCGTCTGCCGATGCGTGTACTCCGTTATCCGGATTGCCGGCAAGACGACACGTTCCAATCCTGCGAAGACCACTCCCGGATCCGGATTCGCCTTGAGGTTCTCATCGATCGTATCGATCCGCGAACGGACATCCGCGACTCGATTGACCGACGGACCCTTGAGGCCAGCCAACTTTTCTGCTGAGCTGACCTGTAGGACTACCAGCTCCTCTTCAATCGTGCCGAGATACCAGGTCGAGCCGCCATACGCCGCCACGACCAGGAGAAAAATTGCGATATTGACGAACAACCCCCGATCGAAGAACTTTCCCCGAGCTAACGCTTGTTTTTCTTGGATCGATTGGGAGAGGTTGATGCCTGCCATACGCGATATTTGTTTTATGCCCCGCCCGCTGATCAGTGTTTTTTGATGGAGCGGTTCGCGCCATGCAGCGCCAGTCCGAGAGCGATAGAAAAGGATGTGCCCATTTGAGAAATCGCGCCTTTGAGCTCAGGGCGAGAGTGGACATGCCGCCAGGGATTGCCGATCGTGACCGGCAAGTGCAACATATCCGCATAATACGTCGTAATCCCCGTCAAACTCGCCGTCCCGCCCGAGAGAATTATACCATCAATCGCTTGGTCAGGATGCTTCAATCGATGCATCGAAATAATCCGCTCCATCTCCGCTCCGATCGCCTCGAGCGCCGGGAATATCATCTTCGAATCGCGCGCATTGAGATAGTCCTTGTCGCTCTTCTTCAGTTCCTCGGCGCGATCGAGCGCGATACCGAGTCCTTCGGTCAGGGTTCGCGTCACTTCGCGCCCGCCGACATCCAGATTTCGGCTCACTTTGACGAGTCCATTCTCCACCAAAACAATATTTGTCGCGCGTGAACCGATATCAACCACGAGAAAGAGACCCTGATCGCTGCCCACCACCGAGCGGACCAGAGAGAATGTCTCAAGCTCCAATAGCTTCATCGTGCAATTCACCGATTTGACGTAGCTCTCATACCGTTCTACCTCTTTGTTCAGAGCTGCGACCAGAAGTACTTCGACACGTTCCGATCCGGGTTCTTTTCCAGCCTCTCCCGCGGCATGCGTCTCGCCGACGATCTCCCACGAAAGCGCTACCTCCTCTAAAGGCGAAGGAATATATTTATGCGCCTCAAATTGGATTGCTTCCTGAAGCTCCTTTTCGCTCATCTTTGGGAATTCCACAAGCGCCACCAGCCCAATGAAAGCCGGCATCGCGACATAGACCTCCTTCGTCTTGGGCTGGAGACGCTCAAGAAGCGCGCGGAGATACGTCGTCACGCGCGCATCATAGCTGCCCTGCTGATTTTCTCCGCTTTGCTCGATTGTGGTCAGGTTGATCTCGGCATAATTCTCGAGCATGACTGAGCCCTCCACAACTCGAAGTTCGACCGCCTTGATGGAAGACGTGCCGAAATCGATACCCAAAAAAGTCGGTTTATTGAATCCGAACATTGTCTGTTTTATTTCATTGTCACTATATCATATTTCCGTCCACCAAGAGAAAAAATATGGAGCGCTACAAAGTTGAGCGAGAGCGGTGTATACTATGCATATATATAGTGTATGCGTTCCTCCATATTCATCTGCCTCTCACTCTTCACGCTGTTCTCCGCGACGTTGTTCGCGCTGCCGATCGCACCAGCTGAAGCCGCTATCATCCCGTGCGGCACTAAGGCCAATCCTGAAAAATGCACGCTCTGCCATCTCGTCGTCGGTATCAATCAGATTATCGTGCTCTTGCGGAACATCATGACCGCCATCGCTATCGTGGTCATCGTGGCTATGGCGATTATTTACATCACCTCGGCTGGCAACGAATCACGAATGAGCTTCGCCAAGAGCGGCATTTCGGCCGCGCTCATCGGATTTTGTATCATACTCTTGGCATGGATCGTCGTGAATTTCATTCTGACTCTGCCAATTTTCTCCAACAGCGGTTTGGTCCGAACCGGCTGGAGCACCCTCACGTGCAACACTGCATCACAGGCCCGCTGACATTGGACGCCAGGCTTGGCTGAAACTACTTTCTCTGACTCCAAACCGCGCTTATTTCGCGTTGACAGCCCGTGTGAAACGCCCTACAATCGACTGTACTCTATGCTCATTCCCGCTTTCGGAGAAAAGCTCTCGCTCCATGCCCGGCACGCCCTGAAAGAGGCGCGCGATATTGCGCGTTATACACGAACAGAACAGATCGAGCCGCAGCATCTCCTCCTCGCTCTTTCGCTCGAGTCTGGCAGCCTCGGCAGCATCCTACTTGAAAACATTGGCTTCAAAAAAGACGCTGTCGGAAAGCTCTGCCTGAAGAAAGCGACGGGCCTGAAGAAACAGTCGAGTTCGGATTATTCTCCAGCCCTTTCGCCGCCGGTCCAAGCCATGGTCAAGCGCGCCTATTTCCTGGCGAAAGAGCACCGCTATCCGTATGTGGGGACCGAGCACCTCGTCGCCGCGCTCCTCGAGAGCGAGGACGAAGCACTGCGCTCGATCATCGAGGCGTTGGAAGTGAGCGAGGAAAAAGTCCGTGCGGCACTTGATACCAATCTGCGCTTCGAGCACTTCCCCGAATTAGCCAAAATGTTCGACCTCCCCGACTTCTCTCTGGCTCCGGAACGGGGCGCACCGGAACGCGGATCGCACGCCAACACCTCTTTCCTCGACCAGTACACGATTGACCTCGCCGAGCGCGGAGAAGCGGACCAGACGCGTTTTATTGGCCGCGAACCGGAGCTCGACCGCCTCACGCACATCCTGGGGAGGAAAGAGAAAAATAATGCCATCCTGATCGGCGACCCCGGCGTCGGCAAGACGGCGCTCGTCACCGCTTTGGCGCTACGCATGCGGCAAGGCCAAGCCGGACCACTCCTCTCCGGCAAGCGCGTTCTATCTCTTGATCTCGCCCTGCTCGTCGCAGGGACGAGTTTCCGAGGTGAATTCGAAAACCGGGTAAAGGAACTCATCCACGAAACGCAGCACCGCTCCGACGTCATTCTCTTCATCGACGAGATTCACACGCTCATCGGCACAGGCAATACCCAAGGCGGTCTCGACGCAGCCAACATCCTGAAGCCGGCCTTGGCCCGCGGTGAGATCCAAGTCATCGGTGCGACGACGTTTTCCGAGTTCAAGCGACATTTCGAAAAAGACGCCGCGCTCGAACGGCGCTTCCAGCCGCTGCAACTCGCAGAGCCCTCAGCTGAAGAGACGCTCCGCATTCTGGAGCATGCACGTGCTGGCTATGAGGAATTTCACGCCCTGGCGATTGATGATACTGCGCTCCATTCCGCTGTCGACCTCGCAGTCCGCTATATTCCCGACCGCTTTCTCCCCGACAAGGCGCTCGATCTCCTCGATGAAGCCGCATCGCTCGTTCGTCACCAGAGCGCTGGAAAAAACGGGGGGAACTTCTCGGTACTGCTCGCACTGGAACGCGAGCTTGACGAAACCGAAGAGGAAAAGGAGCGGCTCATTGCCGAAGGCAACTATGATCAAGCCGCACGGGCGAAGAAAACCATTACGCGGATCGAAACGAGCATCAATGACCTGACGACTGATGGCTCGGCGCGTCCCCGAATCAAGCTGCCCCGCGTCACCGAAGCCGACATTCTCCGCGTTGTCTCGCGCACGACCGGCATCCCCTTCGCCCGTCTATCCGAAGACACGCCCAGCGAACGCCTCCGTCGCGTCGAACAGGCTTTGGTGAAACGTGTAATCGGCCAAGAAGAAGCCAAGGGTAAGATCCTCACGACCCTCAGGCGATCCGTTTCTGGTGTCAACGATCCCAACCGGCCGCTTGGCTCATTCTTATTTCTCGGGCCGACCGGCGTCGGCAAGACCCATCTCGCGAAGGTGCTGGCGGAAGAATTCTTCGGCGACGAGAAGGCGCTCATCCGTCTGGATATGAGCGAATTCATGGAACGCCACTCCGTCGCACAGATCATCGGCGCTCCCGCCGGCTATGTCGGCTATGGCGATGGTGGAAAACTGACCGAAGCGATCCGCCGGCGGCCGTACGCAGTCGTCCTCTTCGACGAGATCGAAAAGGCTCATCCGGACGTCTTCAATATCCTTCTCCAGATCCTCGACGAAGGAACCCTCACCGACGCCGAAGGCCGGCGCGTTTCATTCAAGCATACCCTCGTCATTCTCACTTCGAACATCGGCACCGCGAGCTTCACCCAATCAGCCAAAGTCGGCTTCGCTGAAGCCGTCCCGGGTCGAGTGCTGCGCGCCGAATTCGAAGCGATCAAGCGCGAAGTGCTCGAAGAGTTGAAGAAAGAACTCCGCCCCGAACTTCTCGGCCGTCTCGACCGTGTCGTTGTCTTCAACGCCCTCGACCAGAAGGCGATCGAACAGATCGCGACGCTCGAACTCGAAGCGCTTCGCTCGCGTCTCGCGTCCCAAGGTATCATGATCGCGATCCCCCAATCCGTCGACCGCTGGATCGCCGCGAAAAGCTTCGCTCCCGAACAGGGTGCGCGCCTCGTCCGAAAGAATGTCCAAGAATATGTCGAATCCGTGCTTGCTGAAAAGCTCCTCGGCAAGCGCCTCCCCAAGAAACTCGCGCTTTCCATCCGCCATGACACTGTCCTCGCTCGCTGACGCCACGGAAAAGTTTCGCCGATACCTCGTCGATTTTTTCTTTCCTCTGCAGTGCTTCGGCTGTGAGACAGAGGGCGCGCTCGCGTGCTCTACCTGCCTCGCGGCGGCCTCCCGAACGCGAGTACCAAGAATGCCCTGTTTGCCGCCGACCCTATCAGAAAAATGGCGCTACGTGCCGGGAGTGCCGGAAAGCGACCGCCTTGGACGGACTCTTTATCGCCCGGCCCTATCGCCACCGCCTCCTGCAAAAACTGCTCTTCGCGCTGAAGTACCGCTTCATCGATGCCGCAGCCGATCCACTCGCGACGCTCCTCGCGGAGAGCATCGCGCATCATCCGCTTCCGCTCCCTGACTTCGTCATCCCGGTGCCGCTCCACGCCAGGCGGCTGCGCTATCGCGGTTTCAATCAGGCCGAGGTGCTGGCACGAAAACTCATGGCCCAGCTACTCCCCGGGACGCCCGTTGGTGTCCGCTCCGATCTCCTTCGCCGCGTGCGCTTCACCAAACCGCAGATGAAAACCGATTCCAAACCAGAGCGCCTCGCCAATCTCTCGGATGCTTTTGTCGCGCCGCTCGAGACCGCTGGACCGCTCGTCGGCAAGTACATCTGGCTCATTGACGATGTCGCAACCACTGGCGCCACGCTTGACGAATGTGCCCGCGCACTGAAAAAGCCGGCGCCAAGACTGTCTGGGGTATCGTCGTCGCCCGCTGAAATTTTGAACAGACATCGAGCGACGACCAAGCTGTTACAATGAGGGCATGACGTTCCTTTCCTCATTCGGTGTCGTGTTCCTTTTCGTGGGAATCAGCTACAGCGTTTTCACGTTTCTCCGTATCCACCGATTGATACACGAGAGCGCTGTCCTCATCGAACGAGCCATGCCATATGAACAGCGCGGCAATCCCGCTGCGCCGAAAGTACTCTTCGTCGGTGACAGCACCGGCGTTGGTGTCGGTACGGACGATGCTGCGCTTTCTGTCGCCGGTCGTTATGGCACGGAGTTTCCCGACTGGACAGTCGACAACATTGCCGTCTCCGGGAAGTAAAGCCGTCGACCTCGTCACCGTCCTCCGAACTATCCCTGACGCCTCCTATCAGCGAGTTGTCATCCAGATCGGCGGCAACGACATCACGCAGTTTTCCTCCCTGCCACAGCTCAGGCAGACTATCGAGTCCGTCCTCTATGAAGCACATCGGATTTCCAATCGCGTCTTCCTCCTTACCTCTGGCAATGTCGCCAATGCCCCACTCATTCCTCGTCCACTCGCCTTCCTCTGGGAACATCGCACGCGTACCGTCCGCACCCTGTTCATGACCGCATCAAAAAAGACCGGCACGACCTATGTCGATCTCTTCATCGAAAACCCCAAGGCCGATCCCTTCGCCGTCTTGCCCTATCGCTATCACGCAACTGACCTCTTCCATCCGAGCGCAGCCGGCTACGGTCTCTGGTACACCCAGCTGAAGCAAGCACTCTAGCGTCTACTTCTTTGTCGTCCAGTTCAGCAGCCACTGGACACCATACCGATCTATAAACAAACCAATATAAATTGCCAACAGCGAACTCCCGAGGAGCCAGCCAGCCAAAACATCCGTGGGCCAATGGACACCGAGGTACAGCCGAGAAACACCAATCAGAAGAATAATGCTTCCAAACACCCCAATAACCAATGCTTTTGCCCATAGCTTCTTTGCGAAACGCCAGACAAAGTAGCCAACAAGACCATAGAACAGGGTCGCCGATGTGGTATGGCCGCTCGGAAATGAATATCCACCCCGCTCGACCCACGCATACATCTCGTCTGGACGCAGGCGCTGCACGAGCTGTTTGAAAGCCCAGTAGCCCGCTTGCCCCACAATGATCGAGGTTATCAGAAAATAGGCCGGTCGCGTGTTCCCAAAGAATCTGAAGAGCAGCACCAACACTAATCCCAAACTGGTAATGACCCCACCGCTCCCAAGTTCGGTAATGAATCGAAAGACGGGTGCCATTTCAGGGGTGCGGTGCTGGATGACGAAATCCATCAATTGCCGATCCAGCGCGACGAGCGAGTGATTTCCGACGATTTGATACGTGAGAAACAGAAAACCAATGAACAGGAGTCCGCTAATGCTTGCTTCCACCGTAAACAAACGATTATGCGTATGATTCTGAGAAAGTACAGTTGTTATGTCAGACATTTTTAAGTTCTCGGGTCATCCTCGATATTATTTGCTTGATGCGGGCCACTCGGGTTAAGTACCGACCGATGGGGCCGTTGAGGGGGATTTAGCATCCTTCTCGGGGGACTCGCCGAGGCACCCGAGTCTAGGGTCTTTTTTTACCAAATGAGACTAATAAGACAGTCCTGGGCGTCTTAAATATAAAAACGAAAAGTCCGCTGGGCGACAACCCAAACGGACTTTTCCTTTGCTCATAGTACCCGACGACTTTACAGGGTCCTCTACGCCGATTAGCGTGGAGCGAACACGATGAGGAGTATCCAGGCTCTGTTGTCGCAGAGCTTTTTCAAGCCGGATGTCACTTTCCTTCAGCAAGGGTAAGGAAAAACTATATTTTGCCCCTCATAGCTGACATCACGGTTCCGAGAATCCGTCTCTCCAACCTTGCGGAAGAAGGTTGAGTTCATTTCGAAACTATTCGAGCGCGAGGAGCAGTCAAAAGTTGGGTATCAAGGCAAACATGAACCCATCATCGACAAAGAACTCTTTGAGAAAGCCCAGGAGCAGCTAAAGCGTGACAAGATCGTTCGTCAAAGTAGAGAGTTTGCCTTTACTAAACTCATGCTCTGCGGACTCTGTGGCTCAGGTATATCAGCCGAAGAAAAATACAAGCAGCTCAAAGATGGTTCGGTTGTTAAATATATATACTACGGCTGTGGACGATCCAAAGATCGCCACTGCAAGAACCCCTATTAAGGGAAGAAGAAGTAACCGATCAGCTCATTAAAATTATGGACCAAATCGATCTTAATCAAACTGGCGTACAACATAAATTTGAGGAAGAGCTGAAGCGATATAACAAGTTCAATCGTGGTGTACTTGGGATCAGGAATCAGATCAAAGATCATCAGGAACTAGACCTTTGCACCTATGCAAAGTACATCCTGCGGGAAGGCACGAACGAAGAAAAACGAGAATTGATGGGATGTTTCAAGTCAAAAATCAGTATAATGCAGCGAGTCGTTGCTATTGAGGTGGGGCGTGGAATCAACACGTAAAAACTGGTAAAATGTCTCTATGAAGCCTGAAATGACCCAACTATTCTCTAGACAGGCTACTCTTGGTTTCTTCGAAGAAACTGGCCTTATTGATCATGTCGAACTTGCAGAAGAATTCTCAACCGAAGTTGACGGGAAAAATCTAGCCAAAAAAAACTCCGGGTCTTATACTCCTGAGGAGATAGCTCTCCCTTTAATTCAGCAGGTATTAGATGCAGTAAAACTCAAAGGAAGAAAAGGGAAGGTTCGAATCATAGATCCTTTTTGCGGGGATGGCAGATTGATCAAATGGATGATCCCCTATCTTAAAAATCTCAAGTGTAGTTTTGAGATATATCTCTGGGATTATGATGAAGAAGCTGTATCTAGAGCCTCGTCTCAAATAAAAGATATGGGGAGAAAAGCCGGAGTCACTCTCAATCTTTATCCCAGGAAAAAAGATTCTTTCGCTGAATTTTTCGAGGGATCGGAGAATAGCTTCGATATCGTAATAACTAATCCACCTTGGGAAGTGATAAAGCCAAGATCCAAAGATCTTGCTCATGTAGATAAAGAAAAAAAGATTCAATACATTGCAAGCCTTAAGGAATTTTCAAATCGACTCTTAAGAGATTTCCCTTTATCAAAACCCACAAAGGCATACGGAGGCTGGGGAGTAAATCTTGCCCGTGTTGGTACGGAACTTTCTGCACGGTTAGCTAAAAAAGGTGGAGTGATAGGTATTGTTACCCCTTCCACAATCTTTGCTGACCAGAATTCCCATAATCTTAGAAAGTGGCTATTCGAGAATAACAATATAAAAAACATAAATGTTTATCCGGCAGAATTAAAACTGTTCACTGGAGTAGATTAACCATCCGTAAGTTTTGTTTTATTCCGAGATGATCAACAAGATCACCTAAAAATTTCAAACTATCAATCACTGACGAGGCCCACGTCACACGAGATAAAGGATGTGCAAAGTTTACTTAAGTCGACGGATTATATTTTTCCTGTATCGATTGCTACCAATCCGAGTCACTTAGAAATTTTGGCTACATTTTCGGAACTCTCAAAATTGTCAGATCTAGAGACTCAGCAAGGAGTATGGATGGGGCGAGAACTCGACGAGACTAACTATAAGTCGTGGCTGAGCTACACAGGTGAGTGCCGCTTTGTTAAGGGAAGAGATGTAGATCGCTTCAATTTAACTACAGCTACTGCTGTTTATATAAACAAGGAAGCTCTACCAAACGATTTGCCAATATCTATTGGATATCATCGTGTTGTATGGCGAAGACGTATGACGACCAACTCAGAAGCGCCATGTTATTGCAACCATTGTTCCGCCAGGATGCGTCACGGGTAACTCTCTTGGAGTATTACATATTAAGAACCAGAGCGAAAGCAAGTCTATCAGCTTTGCTGGGATTAATTTCTAGTTTTGTATTCGAATTCCAGCTACGAGCTTATTTAGCAATGGAACACTATCAGCGGGGGTTATGAAAAAGGTTCGCATCCCGATATGGAGCAATTCTTTCGTGAACCATACTTCAAAGTTAGTATCAAAAAGGATGAGTGGGATTGCTTCGAGCCGAATATCAGTTAGAGGTCGACATTGCAAAGGCCTATGGCTTAAACCGCAATGAGTTTAGTGAAATTCTCAATGCCTTCCCAAAAGTTTCGAGGATGGGAAAGGGATACGCTCTTGAATAATTAACTTATGGGAAATATGCATGATCCCCAATCACTTCTCTGCAAAATTAAGCGATCTCGATTTACGCATGGTAAGAGAGATACCACCAGGCGGAAATTGGAATAATATTCCCGTATCTGTCCCTTCTAAAAGATTGGAGCAAATTCGACAGGGTTTCGAGGAGGGAAAAGGTTAGCCGTTCAACCTATTACGGCAGACTATCGTCCAAATAAGCCTTCCTATACAATTAGTACTTACTTTAATCGTCCAGGGAATGGCTGTTTCATACACTACGATCCTAAGCAACAAAGGGTTATTAGCCAAAGAGAGGCGGCTACGTACTCCATACCTTCCCGAGATGACTTTCATACTTTACAGGATAGAATTTGAGTATCAATAAGCAGATCGGAAATGCTGGCCTCCCGTCCTTGGCTAAAATTGCAAAGAGTTTCGGAAAGCCTGGAATCGTGGTTGACCTTTTCACTGGTGCAGGAGGCCTTTCTCTAGGATTTGAATGGTAACGGATGGCAAAATACGTTATCGCCAACGACATAGACGGCTCCTTCTTGGAAACATACAAAAACGGTAGCATCGAGCGGAGATACTGTTGTCGGAGACATTTCGGGATAAAAAAGTGTTTGAGACGATTGTGAGTAGCGCTCTCGCGGCTAGAGAAAAAATATCCGGATTTGCCCCTCCGAGCAATTGTGTCGGAACCCCACCACGTGAAGGATTCTCGACAGCGGGCAAAGGGAGAAGCATGGAGGACGAAAGAAACCACCTTTTTAAAGAACTCACCGAAAAACTTGACGCTATCCAGCCTGACGCTTTCAGTCTTATGAGAACGTCGCCGGACTGATGAATATCGAGGGAGGAAAGGTTTTCAAGCTCGTTACTCAAACACTTAAAAAAATCCAAGGGATTAGTCTCGAAGATCTGGAAACTCCAAGCCGAGCATTTCGGCGTTCCGCAGCGTCGAACGCGAGTAGTAATTGTGGGACACCGAACCGAATACGTTATTAAGGACCTAAAAGCCTCTTACACAAGGGAAAGAGGTTTATTGCTGTGTAGCCCTGAGCGACCTACCACCTATCCAGGCTTCGGAAGATGGATCAGCAAAGACCTACTTGAAGAAGGCACAGAATAACATTCCAGCGCTTTATGCGTGGCGAGATAAACGTTGCCAAATATTTAAAATCTATTGTCGGCTAGAAAAGAGCCAACACCGTCGTCAAGAGGCCTTTAGGCTATCGCGTGTACCTACGAAGTTGCCTTCGGGCTTATAACTTCTATTCAAGACCTTTTCAACTAATGCGACACATCCAGGGCCTAGGTCGTTTCTAAGCGCCTTGAATACGAGCTTGTCGCAGGTTTAGCGATATATCTTTCTTACTCGCATTTTCGACTTCAGCCTTCATTGTCTCTAACACTTGAAGACGTAGCAGACGCTCGATTTTCAGCTGGTGTACTTCACGAATATTTCGCTGCTCCTTAAGGCGTAATTGTTGAGCGAATCAAATGCGATACGGATCATTTCTAGCAGCCTTACTCTTGGAGTACGTATCCGCACGCTTAGTGCGAAGAATTTCCTTAAACGAAAAGTCAAGAGGATTAAACTCCGTAAATTCAATCTTTTTCTTCCGCAAGCTCGAGACTTAATAAAGTCAGCAATACTTCCGGATGACCCAGATCGTAAAGTTCCTTCAAGAGAAGGAGGAAGTAGTGCTGGTTGATGCGAAGAAGCTTGCTGAGCTTTGTCGCGCTTGTATCCGAGTCGGTCCCCTGCGCTTACAACCGTCCCATAGCGCCGTGACCTGGAAAGATGCCACTCTAGTTCCACTTGTTTCTTTTGCAATCAAGGCCTTAACATCAGCGTACGTGAGTCGATTTCCCTTAGAGCTGTTGCAGCTCGAGCACAAGGGCTTAAACCACGGCATGTGTGTAAAGCCAAGCGAAATTGGACCAATTATGGTCCGCGGACATGTGATCGATTACGAGCCGCATTCGGGACACGGTCCGAAGCCACCTAACGTCATAAGAAGATTTGCCGCTGCCCAGTCGCCCTCACACCAGAATCGAAATGCCCTGCGGTCGTCGCTGTAAGTACGGAGGTTTTCGGTCGCTCGGCCGGTGTCCTGTTGATGTCGGCAACATAAATTGTAAGTATGGAAACCATCGAGGCGGTCTGGTGCATCCGACATGGCACCTGGAACACTAAGTTCCTCCCTCGTGGCGACAAGGCACGATTTTCTCCGAAGAAGAAACCGAATATATGCCTCCTCATTCTTCTCCGTATCCACAAGCACAGGAAAGATCGACGATAGGACATCGTATGCGTTAGTGCCAATCTTCTTTACGAGCAAAAGGAAAAATCTCGTAAATCGTGAGGAAGTCCTCGTATGTAAACTGCGCGTCGTCCTCCAACGCGCGGTTAATTTTCTCAAGCGTATTCTTTGTTGGATATACGTAGTTCAAAGACATCACACGACCGCATGTTCTCGGCATGGCTTTTCCTCGAATGGGTCTATCGCCTTTGCTACCTTTGAAATCCACTCGCCTCGAGTTACGATCTCTACTTCCTTGGCTTTTCCTTGCCACCAAACAAGACGTCGGTCACGAAGATCCTGCCAGCGACTTTACAGGTGGTCTATTGGATGGCGCGTTCCAACCAATCCGCCCTTGATCGTCTATGGGAGTCGGGCATCCCTTTAAAATTGGGGTGCTGAAATTTCTTCATATAGCCAACAAACTTCTTTTCCAGGAGCGTGACGTTGATCGCCCGTATTTCACATTAAGATTACAGGGGCGTCTTGATACCAATAAATCATACAGCTGTGTATGACGGTTTTATTATTTTTCAATGTATCTGTATCTGGGATGGGACTCGAACCCACATAGCTTGCGCCACCTCTTTAGAGAACTTCCAATGCTTGGAAACTCTGGTAAAAAGGCATGTCTACCATTCCATCACCCAGATGTACTTACGGGCATTATATACCCCGTAAGGCACTCGGGTAATCCGATATGAAATACTCAGTGCGGAGAGGGAGGGATTCGAACCCTCGAGGGAGTTTAATCCCCGCCACGTTAGCAGTGTGGTGCCTTAAGCCGCTCGGCCACCTCTCCAAAACTACGCTTTACCCTAGCATACCCCAGTGGGCGTCTCAAGCCCAGAAAGTTTGGAAAAGAAAAGGGCTCCGCGTGGTGTTACCATACGAAGCCCGGGCGATGTCGCCTGAAAAGACCTAGTGCTTGAGCTGCACATCCGTCACAGCGGGTGCCGTGACTCGTCGTGAGCCGCAGATCTGGTTGGGGTTGTCTTTCTTGACCCAGACCACTTTGCCATTCACCGTCTTCGGACACGAGTCGGGCCGACGCGGAGTGATGGGCCCATCGAAGATCACCTCGCCGGTCACGAACGGCGCCTTGGCTATTTCCAACGCCGGTGGCGTCTGAACGACAGCCGCCGCTGGAGGGGCTGGCGTGGCCGGAGTGGTGGTGGTGGCGGAGCCGTATCTGCAACCTTTTTCGCGTACTCGCACGGTATCGCGACGACGCCGATGCTCGCATGCGAGGCGTTGGCCGAGAGACTCGTACCAACTCCGTTCATGCTGCCACCGGAATGGTTCAGCGAACCGCCACCCGCGCCGCCCTGGCCGCTGCTCGTTGCGACCATATAGAGCTGATGGCCCCAGGCAATCACAATCCGCTGCCAGATGGGTTCGCCGAGATTCAAGGTTTCCGTACGAAACGCCATCGCCTCACGGCCATCGAGCTTGCCGTGCATGGTTTCGAGCGGTTCGCGGCTATGCCCCGATCCCCAGACGTACGGCACAAAGAAGGCATTGTCGTACGGCTTCACTTTCCACTGCGGACCGCACTCGCCCATTTTCCGCAACTCACTTCCCGCTGCCGTCAGGGTAGGAGGAAGCGGTGCGACCTGGACCGGCACAAACGTCAGCTGCCGGCTGTTGTCCGCGATGGACACCGGCGAACCATTGCCATTGGCCTGCGCTTGCGACGCATTGTCATTGGTGTTATTGCCGGTGGTCAGCACAGCGTCGAGCACGGATTTTGCCGATGGATCGCTTTTGAAGGCGATCTTTTGGTCAGCCGAGAGCCTGCTCCAATTGTCATTCACGACTTGGATGTCGTTTTGCGACAATCCGCCGGCACCGCCTTGGCCGCCCGTGGCTTTGGCCAGCGCGCCAGCGATGGCTTGTTGCGCTTGCTCTTGGGCTTGTCGCTGGGCCTGCTCTTGGGCTGGTGTCAGCGTCACCGTCGTCATACTCGGTGGCGGCGGAGCGGGTACCGGACTCGGAGCCGGTTGGCCACACCGATGGCCGCAATCGGGCTTCTTTCCTTTTTCATCGTCTTTGGCCGAGACTCCAATTGAAACTAGGGCAAAAAACAGGGCCGCGAGGGACGCGGGGTACAGATATTTCTGCGTGTGCATGGTTCGTCCTTTCGAGACGCTGATTGATAAAGGGCAAATTCCCACGAGGCATTGGCCCCGGTCATGAGACGGATTGCTCCATGGTATGACCCCATACGCTATCAGTATTTCTCGTTTTTGTCAATAGATAACCCGCCTTGTTAAAAGATTTTCACGGAAGGTCAATAAAAACCTGGGGAAAGCCATAACCTGCGGTTTTCGACAGATTTCCCCCTTTCCCTTAAACTAGATAGATAGTTAATTCATTTCTCCCGACTATGGACAATCATGTCACCCCAGTTGTTCCTGAACCGACCGTTCCCGCACCGACGCCGAAGAAAAAGATATCCTTCCCAAAAATCACACTCAGTAATCGGACCCTGTTGCTGTCGTTTGTCGCCATTGCCATTCTCGGGAGTGCCTATGGCTATCGACATCTCCTCATCGCTGCGACCATCGACGGCCAGCCAGTGAGCCGCCTGACTGTTATTCGACAGCTCGAAAAAGAAGGCGGTGCGAGCGCGCTCGACGCCCTGATCACGGAAAGACTGATTACCGTCGCGGCCGCCAAGGCCAAGATCGTCATCGCTCCAGCCGATATCGATGCTGAACTGAGCAAAATCACCGACCAAGTGACGTCTCAGGGTCTGACACTGGAACAAGCCCTGGCGCAGCAAGGACTCACACTGGATGATATCCGCGTGAAAATCACTATTCGGAAACAACTCGAACGGCTCATCGGCGATAAGCTCACCGTCACAGACCAAGACATCGACAATTATTTGACTGAGACCAAGCTGACACTGCCCAAAGACATGAGTGAAACGGATTTCCGCGACCGAGTCCGCGCGCAGCTGACCAGCCAGAAATTCGGCGCCGAAGCGGATCGCTGGATTACCAGTGCGCGCCAAAAAGCGAAGATCGAATACTTCCTTGATTACGGCCAGACCCCTGAGATGGAAGCGGCCGCAACTAGCGCCGAAGTCAGCCCGGCTTCCTAACGCAGGCTGCCACTTCGCCGAGTACTCGCCTGGAACCGCCGAAGAAAAGACAGTCCCCAACCCATGAAGGAAGACCGGAGCATATTGATTGGCGCGAGTTTGATTGTCCTCACTCTGACGGCCGCAGTGGGAGGAGTGTGGTTTGCATCCAACCTGAAAGCGGCCCCTCCGTCGATCCTCGCCCGGACCGGACACTATACGTCCACCATCGAACGAGGGATGGGTTTCTATACGCCGCAGCGTCTGGACCAGCTCCGAGTCGACGACTACCTGCTCTTCCAACTCGTCCAGAAAAAAAAAGGCAGGCCGATTCCATCCGATCTGGCAAAGAAATTCGCCCGAGATCCGGCTAAACGGCTAATCCGGAAGAATGATTATTTCCGCGATGTCACATTCTCGCTCAACAACTTCCGCACCGACGACCGTACGCCGATTGATAACGACTTCTATGTGATAAACGAGCCCTATGCCGCTTTCCTCCGTGATCCCTGGGATGATGTGCTATTCAAGGCACTCTACTGCGACCAGAGCGGCTATGCTGCGGATGATTTTTCCATCCTGAAATCTATAGGCGATGGCCAGGGGGGCTATCTCGACACGCACGCTCTCCTTGGCATGCTGCTCCTTAAAGAGAATCGGTGTACTGACCAAGGTGCTGTCACTGATGAAATCGGACGCATCGTTCTCAGGATTGTCGCCGCGCTTGAAAAGGATACGGTTTTCAGCGATCTGTACGCGGAACGTATTGTTTTTCTATACTGGGCAGGCTATGGCGAGAGTGTCAAAAGAAGAATGGGTTGACCGGGTCGCGACGAACCTCACTCCAGACCCGGGCTGGCGCTCCGGCCAAGATGCTGATTCCAACGCCCATACGACCGGATTAGCCCTCCTCGCCCTCTTCTATTTCCGAGAAGGCTCAAGTCAACAGTCTTTCTATACCGAGCATTGGGGACCCTATGCAAGCTGCACATAAGTCGCTCGGACAGAAGCCGGACTACTCCCGTTAGACTGTTCAGTGCGATAAAAAAATCGGCGGACAGTCCTGTTGGACTCATCCGCCGTTCGTACCTGCATTGAGTATTTCAGACCCAACCTTCAAGCCGGCGCAGCTTTGAGTTGCGCCAGCCGCTGCGCAAACGTTTGGAGTCCCGCCGAAGCACTCCGCTCTGCATCCGCCTGCCAGGAACGTAGATTTGCGAGCAGTTCGCTTTCCGAGCAGCGCTCTTCCCAGAGCGCGATGAGACGAAGACGCATATTTTTCCAATCGCCCGTCTCCGCCGGGTACTGTTTCGCGATCTGATTGAAGCGAGAGAGAACCTCGAAACGGAGAATCTGAATTGCCTGGAGTGTCGCAACATCACAGACTGACTTTTGTTTGTCATAGATCAACCGAGGAGCGCGATGTTTCACGGTCGCGAGATGAAGTGCAGTGAGGATGCGGATATACAGCCAGCCGAGGTCGAATTCCCATGGCCGGACCGAGAATTTCGCCGACGTCGGATAGGTGTGATGATTGTTATGGAGCTCTTCGCCGCCGATGACGATGCCCCAGGGCGAAAGATTGGTCGAGGCGTCCGGCGGATCGAAGTTTCGATACCCCCACCAGTGGCCGAGACCATTGATGATTCCCGCGGCATTCACCGGAATCCAGAGCATCTGGACGGCCCAGACGGTCAGGCCGATGACTCCGAAGAGGAGGATATCGATGCCCAGCATCGAGGCGATGCCGATGACGGTGTGACGGCTGTAGAGATGCCGCTCGATCCAATCATCCGGCGTGTACTTGCCGAAATCGGCGAGCGTCGCCCGATTCTTGGACTCGGCCCGGTAGAGCTCGCTCCCTCGGAGGAGGACGGTGCCGATACCGCGCGTCTGCGGACTATGCGGATCGTCAGCTGTCTCGACCCGGGCGTGATGTTTGCGGTGGATAGCAACCCATTCGCGCGTCACCATGCCGGTCGTGAGCCAAAGCCAAAAGCGGAAAAAGTGCGCTGGGAGCGGCCCGAGCTCGAGCGCCCGATGCGCCTGCGCGCGGTGGAGGAAAATCGTGACCGCCGCAATGGTGATATGCGTCGTCACGAGCACGTAGAGGAGAATCTGCCACCAGCGAGCTCCGAGGAGGCCGTTGGCGAGCCAATCCAAGACGCTAGAAAACATGAGTTCCATACTGTTCCCCTTTCAAGGGTTGGGTTGGGAAGAAGAGACTTTATTGTCAAAAAGCTGAGCCTATTATAGGCGATTTCACTCATTTGCCATAACCAGAATCGAGGGCTGAACCTCCGCGCCAGAGGGTGGTACAATGGAGTCCGAGGCAAGGTATGACTGGAACGAAATCATCGCGACAGCTCACAGTAGCCGTGGCCTCAAAAAGGGTTCGCTGCCCTTGGGTGCCAGTCGGTAACGAGCTCTACACGCGGTATCACGATATAGAGTGGGGCGTGCCGGTGCATGACGATCGGACATTCTTTGAATTTCTCCTCCTCGAAAGCGCCCAGGCCGGATTGTCGTGGGAAACGATTCTGAAACGACGCGAAGGATACCAAAAAGCCTTTGTTGAGTTTAGTGCAAAAAAGATCGCCCGTTTCGGAACTCGCGATATTGTCCGCCTCATGAAAAATGACAGTATCATCCGGAATCGCTTGAAAATCGAGTCGGCGATCAGCAATGCCCGGACCTTCCTTACCATCCAACACGAATTCGGCAGCTTCTCGAAATATGTCTGGGAATTCGTCGGCGGAAAAACTCTCAGGTCACCAAAAGGAAGTCCGCGCGTGACCAGCCCGGAAGCTATTGCACTTGCAACCGACCTCAAACGCCGTGGTTTCAAGTTTTTTGGCCCGGTAATCGCCTACGCGTTCATGCAGGCGACCGGCCTCGTCGACGACCATGAACGCTCCTGTTTTCTCTACCGCACGAAAACCTAATCCCTAACCAACACTCTTCATATGGATTCGCTCGTCATCATCGGCGCCATACTCGCCATTGTCGGCGTCATCGGTAGCATCCTCCCTGCTTTCCCTGGGCCAATCTTAAGTTATGGTGCGCTTATTCTGCTCTACTTCGCGAAAGGGCCCGAAAACATATCACTCTTCACCCTTGGCATCTTTGGCGCGCTACTCATACTCGTCACCATCCTCAGCTATTCCGCGCCAATCTGGGGGGCACGCTTCTCCGGCGCGTCCTCGCGAGGGGTCTGGGGCGCCTGCATCGGCGCCATCATCGGCTTGATCTTCTTCCCCCCGTTCGGTCTATTCATCGGCGCTTTTTTTGGAGCTGTTATCGGCGAACTCTCCACTGGCAAAGATGGCCAGGCTGCATTGAAAGCGGGCGTCAGCACACTGCTCGGCTCCGTCATGGTCATCTTCCTCCAGACAGTCGTCGCACTCGCGATGGCGGGATACTTCTTCTACGTGCTCATCCGCGGATGATGAATGTCCTATGAACAAGCGTTATTTTCCGGCTTCCGGCCGCGGCCACGTCACCTGGGACTGGCTCAATACCTATCACTCCTTCAGCTTCGGCCACTTTTATAACCCTGAACTGATGGGCTTCGGCGCACTGCGTGTCGTCAACGATGATACCATCGCTCCGGGCCAAGGCTTCGGCGAGCATCCGCATCAAGACATGGAAATTATCACCATCCCGTTGTCTGGTGCAGTCGAGCATCAAGACAACACCGGTGCCCACGGCATCACGCCGTCCGGATCCGTCCAAGTCATGTCGGCCGGCCGACATGTCGCCCATTCGGAACGGAATGCCTCGGCGACCGAACCTCTTTCTCTTTTTCAGATCTGGATCGAGCCCAAAGCATATGGCATCGATCCGCGCTACGCTGAAAAATCCTTTGATCCAAAGAAACGCGAGGGCGCTTGGCAGCTTCTGGTCTCGAACGATGGCCGCCACGGCTCACTCAGCATCCATCAGGATGCATTTATCTCGCTCGCTCGTTTCACTGCTGATACTGATTTCACCTATCCGGTTCACCGAACTGGCAATATCGTCTTTCTTATGCTGGTCGATGGACAAGCGAAGATTGATGGCCAATCTCTCGGCCGTCGAGACGCAATCGGCGCGAGCGACACTATAGGCATTAGCGGTCGGATGACTGTAGACGGAGAACTTATGGTCATTGAGATACCAGAATAAGCAATCTTAGTAGGCATAAAAAAAATCACCCGCTCTACCGGGTGATTTTTTTTCGTGGCAGTTTAGGCCTGATCACGATTCTCGAGCGGACGGGCCTCGTTGACCGTCAACGTGCGTCCATCCATCTCTTTACCGTGCCACAGCTCGATGGCTTTTGCCGCCTCTTCCGGAGTAGTCATCTCCACGAACCCGAAACCGCGTGAGCGGCCAGTGGCCCGATCGATGATAATCTTCGTAGAAACGACCGTACCTGCCTGAGAGAAAGCGACCTTGAGGTCCTCTTCCGTAGAGCGGTACGGGATACCACCGACGTACAAACGTGTCGACATAGTATACACTCTATAGTTATGCAAACTCTGTGTAAGACGACCTTCTGGCTTCATTCACGTAACGAGGCAGCACCCGAGAGTGACCGACACTGTACACGCCGAAAATCCGACCGAGAAACCTTACAGTTGCCCCTAGAACATAGCATGAACGAGCCATAAAGGCAAGAGGAACCATATATGTAGTATATACGTGAGGAAACCTAACTAATACTGTGTTTGGACTATCAAACCCTGCACCAATGATGGACTCGGGGTTTTTGTTGGCTTGATTCCTGTCGATATGAGTTGTAGGTATCGGTCATATATATCAAAAAAGTTTTCTCCATGGGCATTCTGACACTCTCGCAGTTCCTGTTCCAAAAGAGCTCGTCCCGATATCATTCGGTCATCATCACTCCACACCACCTTTTTTTCCGGAGTTATCTTTCCTGTGCCAATCCCTCCGTTGCCAGAACTATCAGAGATTGACATTTCACGAGGTTTCTTCGGTGCATCATCATAGCGATAACCACCCAGGATTCGATATGCTCGCTGGTCTATATTCTTACACACCGGAAAACTATCACGTTCTGGGCTCAAGAATGGAATTGCTTTGATGAGCTGCTCTTCATAGAAAGTTGGATCGAAACCATACACGTCAAAAAAACTTCGACCGGCCTTATTCGCGTAAGAAGTGAATTGCGCCACGTATTCCTTCACCAAAGTACCATACTCAGAATAATGCACCGTCTTGGAGAAATGATAATTAGGTATAAGTTCGAATTGTCCGACTTCATCTTTAATCAGATACCCAAAACTGACATCTCCATTGGTGATTTTCCCATCATCCCTGATAAAGAGGATCCTATTCTCAATCTGTATCGTCGGAAAATTGCTGATGAACCGGTTTTCCGCCTCCCCTGTCGCCAGTCTCAGTCGCTCTTGCGGATCTGAAGGAATACCATTTGTCACGTAGAAGTACTCTGCTTCATTCTTTTCGCTTGCACTATAGCCAGCCGAGAGACCGGTTTTACAAAATCCCGCGTGAATAGGTTCTTTGCAGTCATAGGTATAATTCTTTTCGCAGTTTGGTAAATTACTGAAGAATTCAGGATCTTCCTTACTAGACAAAACTCCAGAACGATAGCCAGCAGTTCTAGTACCTCCTTTATAAAAATAGATCATCTTTTCACCTTGGAAACACATATCCGCTGGATATCCACTAGAATAGGGCGCATGGACACAATCTGTCAGACAGGCCTGTTCAAGCTCGTTTATCGCTATGGGTGTTTGTGGTTCTTGTTGGTATGGTACGAACCAATACTTCAGCCGCGCGAAAACACTATGCTTCTGTGTTTCAAGCGTTACCCCTATCATGGAAAGAGAGACGTTCACGCCTCGGGAGTAGCCGAATGCCAAAAAAAGAAGCAATATAATACTGCCAACGCTTGCTCGGCGCACAACCTGATTCTTTAACCGCCGCAGACAGGTTAAAAAAATGACATACTTGCCGATTAGAAAGAGTATCGATATTATGACAGCTATAAAATTTCCCCAAGATAAACCCACTATCACACTTAGTGGAATTGCTTGAAGTGCTGTTAAGCTCCACAATTGTTCCTGAAAGTTGCTAGAGTCGTCTCCAAAGTGCATGAGTGTAGGAGTAAGAGCGGCAAGAGCAAGAGCCCATTGATTCTTCGATCCCCAACGGTTTCCCTCCAGTCCATCACGGGGTGAGATTCTTTTAGAATTCGAGGATGACGGAGTGTCAATAGATACTACCTCAGTAGAAATATTTTCCATAAAATTTAATATAATTGTAGCTAGTTTAACATATGAAACGGCGCTTTTATAAAAGCTATTTTTCTTTTTGTGCTAGAATGATTGCGGGAAGCTAATACGTAAACATACCGTATGAAGAAAACGACGCATTTCGCAGTCTCTCGGGATAAAAAAGGTGGCTATCGCTGGAAACTCATCGGCGCCAACGGCGAAGCGGTCGCCACCGGAGAAAGCTATCAGTCCCGCGCCGCCATGATGAACGCCGTGAAAAAGCTCCGCCTCTGGGCAGCGACCGATCGCATCGAAGAGCCGAAAGAGAAGAAGGTTGTCACCAAAAAGAAGACAGCGTAGATTCTACCCTCAATAGAAAACACCCTCCGGCGAGGGTGTTTTCTATTGAAGGATGAGAGCGCGGATGATCGGTGTTAATCGATCGGCGATTTTCTCGTAGCCACGGTCATTCGGATGGATTGCATCACTCATGAGCGCGGGATCGCCGAACACTCCTTGGAGCGCGTCCTCGACATAGCGTGACTGCGTTTCCTTGGCCGCCGCCTCGTACCGATCATCCGCTCCCCCGCCGATAATACCGCTTCGGACACCGATAAAGACAACTGCCGCGCCATCTGTTTGGAAAGCCGTGATTATTTTTTTTAGATTGGCAAAGGTTTCATCACGCGGCACTTTCTGGAGAAAATCATTCCCTCCCAAGAGAATCAGTACGAGGCGCGGATGCTCATCGATCGCCTCGCCAGTCCGGACCAGTCCCTGGCGAGTTGTATTGCCAGCGACGCCGTAGTTCAGAACTGACTCACCCAGACGTTTTGCGAGCAAAGCGGGAAGCTCGTGTCCCGCTGTCGCTCCCACCCCTTCGACGAGGCTATCTCCGAAAAAGAGTATCGGGCCGCTTTTCCGCAAGGGAATATTCTTCACCGGTGCCGCACTCTGAAAATAATATCCGAGAAGCCCCAGGATAATCACTGCCATGACACTGGCGATAATTTTTTTCGTGTGCATAACTTCTTATTGAGCGTCAGGAATGAAACGGAGTGCCGCTCCATTCATGCAGTACCGGAGTCCGGTCGGCGCTGGCCCATCCGTAAAGACATGCCCCAAATGTCCGCCTGCCGTGGAAAGAACTTCGGTCCGCTCCATAAATAGAGTATTGTCCGACCGCTCGATGACTGCGTCCGATCGGATCGGTCGAGTGAAGCTCGGCCACCCGGTGCCAGAATCGAATTTATCCTCTGAACGGAAGACTGACTCGCCCGTGTCAGCTGCGACATATGTGCCGGTCCGTTTTTCGGTATTGAGCGGGCTCGAGAATGGCCGCTCCGTCCCTCCCTCGCGAAGAATGGTATATGACTCAGGGGAAAGTCTAGTGCGCCACTCATCTTCTGCACGAGGCGTTTCGCGGGAGAGTCCTTGGCGCTTGCTGGTGGCGATGTGCTTGTCATTCCACCAAAGCAAGATTCCTCCGACAAAGGCCAGAAGGAACACCAAGGTGAACCGTAGTTTCTGTGGGATGGAGTGCAGCATGCCTATGATAAGGGGTCAATGAACGAGCCGGCGTCAGGCACGCAATCCACGGCCCGTTTTGAAGAGATACCAGGTATAGATGAAAAGGCCGGTCGTAAGCGAAATAAGGAGACCGGCGGCAAACATCACCGAGACATCGGAAACACCGAGAAAGCCATAGCGGAAACCATTAATCATATAGAGAATCGGGTTCCATTGCGACACAGATTGCCAGAACGGGGGCAACATCGAAATCGAATAGAAGATCCCACCGAGATACGTCAGCGGTGTCAGGACGAAATTCGGAACAATAGAAATGCCATCAAAACTGTTGGCGAACACCCCGTTCAATAGTCCGACCATGGAAAAGAGGATCGATGTGAGCAGCGCGAAGAGGAGCATAGTCATCGGATGCGCCATGGTGACGTCAGTGAAAAAACCTGCCACGACCATCACCAGGGTCGCAACTGTCATTCCTCGCAAAACTCCGCCGGTGACATAGCCCGCGATAACGACTGGATACGGCGTCGGTGACACCATGATCTCCTCGAGTGTTTTCTGGAATTTCGCGAAGTAGAACGATGAAACCGTGTGCATGAACGAACTCATGATGACAGACATCATAATAAGCCCGGGAACGATGAATTCCATGTAGGTATAGCCGTTGATCGGCGCGATCTGCGAGCCGATAAAGCCTCCGAAAATAACGAAGTACAGTGACATCGTGACGACCGGCGGCAAGAGTGTCTGGGACCACACCCGCAGATAACGGATCGCTTCTTTCCGGACGATCGTGAGGTAGGCAACCCAGAGTTCGGTGGGATTCATACGGATTTATGCTTTGCGAGTTTTTTGCACAAAGAATTCCTCAAGACGATTCGTCTTGTTGCGAAGACTTTTCACCTCCAAGCCGAGGCCGTGCAATGCTCGGAGCGCCTTATCCAACGTCTGCTCTTTGGTCAGAGTGAGTTCGACAGAGCGTTCATTGGCCAGGGCCCGGAAAGGCTGGAGTGTCTGGTCCATCTCGTGTGTCAAGGTGCTGCCGAGATCAAACACAAACGTTTCCTCAGCCATTGAAGCCAGGAGTGTCTTGATCTCTCCACGCTCGACAATCTCGCCCTGATGGATGATAGCCACGTGCCGACAGAGCTGCTCCGCTTCTTCGAGATAGTGTGTGGTCAAAATAATAGTGACACCGGACGCGTTCAGCTCACGAAGAAAATCCCACATCCCACGCCTGAGTTCGATATCAACACCGGCCGTCGGCTCATCGAGGATGAGGAGCTTTGGCTCATGCACCAACCCACGGGCGATCATAAGACGCCGCTTCATCCCACCCGAGAGCGAACGAGCCTGTTCATGCCGTTTCTCCCAGAGGCCCAACTGCTTCAAGTATTTTTCTGCCGCTACCAGCGCCCGCTTCCGGGGAATACCATAATACCCAGCCTGATCGACGATGATATCCTCCACTTTCTCGAAAATGCCGAAATTGAACTCCTGCGGTACGACACCGATATGCAGCTTCGCCTTGGCCGGCTCCGCATCGATGGAAAGACCGCCGATACTCACTTCGCCCGCATCCTTGTTGACGAGACCGGACACAACACCGATGAGAGTCGTCTTGCCCGCGCCATTGGGACCGAGGAGTGCGAAAAAATCCCCCTCCTCGACTTCGAGGCTGACTTCCTTGAGGGCCTGCACTCCGTTGCCGTAGGTCTTCCTCAATCGTGCGATTGAGAGTGCTATTGCCATACCGACTAGTTTGCGTTCGGCTTCAGAGGAAGATCGCCAATGAAATCAGCCTTCCCCAACGGAACACCTTGGTTTCGAAGAATGTCATAAGCCGTTGTCGCATGGAAGAAGAAATTCGGGAGATAAGACTGATACAACGCGTCATTTCCAAGCAAATACGTATCCGGCACATACGGGAATGGGATATGGCGATCCTCAGCACCATCGAACTTCACCCGATCCAAAGTCTTGAGATACGCCACCGTCTTCTTAGTCCGCTCGATGAGCTCGGCCATCGTCACCTCAGCGTCCTCCATCTTTGGCGGTTCCTCACCCGCAAGGCGGGCTGAAATTGCCTTAGCATTGTCGGAAGCGATCTGGACCTGCCGTACAAGTGGAAACATATCTGGCGCAAGCTTGGCCTGGAGCATTGCTTCATCGGTTTTCTCTTGTTCCATTGCCCAGACTCGTCCCTTTTCCAATATGTTCGCTAAATTTTCAAGCATCTTCACATACACCGGCACCGAGGCATCGTAGAGATTCATAGAGAAACGATTGATGAATAATAAGTCTTCTTATAGTACCACAGCGCGGACGGTCCGTAAATACAAAACACCCTGGTGTTCAAGGGAGCCAGGGTGTTTCAATGATATTTATGAGACGAGTTCGGCTGTGACCACATATCGCTTCAACTGCGTTCCAAGCGGCCAGCACGTGACAAGGGTCAGGGTTGGAGTATCCGAAGCAGCAAAGATTGCCGGATCATTCGGAGTCACAACGGCATGACTCTTCATCCGATATAGGTACTCAAATGTCTTACCATTCTTCTGCGTGACTCGGAGTATGATTTCATCCCCTGCCTTAAGCTTCCCAATCGATCGAAAGACATAATTGTAATCGCTTTTGATCCAGGTGTAGTTGCTGCTGTGACCAGAGAGCACCATGTTGCCATCCTGTCCCGCTGACGCGGTAGCCGGGTACCGTACTACTCCTCGGGTTAAATCTTCCAGCAATGCTTTATCGGAAACGCTCTCCGAGAGGACAATTGGTGCGCTGACATTGATCTTCTTGATAATGATGCGAATCTCAGGCTTGGCCGATCCAGCCTCGGTCGGATCATAGCTATTCTTAACCTCGATGCCATCTGCATATCCATCGCCATCTGTATCAGCGGTCAACGGCTGGGTGCCATGGAAAAATTCCTGGGTATTTGAAAGACCGTCTTGATCAGGATCGGATGCGGCATCCTTCGCTTTCAGATCGAGACCATTTGCCTCCTCCCAATTATCCGAGAGTCCGTCGTTATCCATATCGAGCCGACCCGCGCCAAGCGGACTATAGCCCTTCTTCACCTCGGAACCATCTGAATAGCCATCATCATCCGTATCGGCATCAGCCGGATCCGTCAGATAACGGTATTCTTCACGGAGTGTCAGTCCGTCACCATCAGCATCCGTGAGCACATCCGACTCCTGCTCAACCAAAATGCCGTACCGCTTGAGCCAGAAAGGATCGACACCAAAATAACGCTCTTCAGCCTTTGTGAGTGCAATATCTAGCTCAGCCGCTTCAGTATTCACGTACGAACCATAGGTGAGCGATACAAAGGACGCACTGAAGACAATGAGCGCAACTACTGATAGCATGGTAGTCGATTTCCAACGCATCAAAAGTTCCATAATCAGAGTTATCATTTGAAAACTCCCAATTATATTCTATTTTGTTGATTTTGTCAATACTTATGCTATAGTTTCCCACAAATAAGCCTTATTTATACAGTATGCGTCTGTAGGATGCCAAGGCATACAAAAAGAGCCCATCGGGCTCTTTTTGACTTTAATTCGAGCTTAGTTAGAAGAAATATGCTCTACGCAGCCATTTTTTTCCGGCGCCGAGACAGGATTTTCGCGATAACAGCAAATGCAACAATAGCTGAAATAGCCGACATCAGTAGTGCCGCCCAACCCGGTCCAGTCGCCGGCGCCGCGAGTGTCTTATAGCCGAAGTCGGCTTTCTTATGATCCTCTTTTCTCGCGAGACTGACACGGGTCATATGGTCTCGTTTTCCGTCCGGATCAAACGTCAGTGTGCGAAACGGTACATCTTCCGACTTCACTACCACCGAATAATTTCCCTCGCAAAGATCATCAAATTTGTACTCGCCGCTTCCGTTCGTCCTTTTTTTATCGACGTCATTACCACGGTACAACCAGACACCCACGCCCGAAATTCCCACCTCGCCCGAATCTTGAACTCCGTCGCCATTTGTATCGCTCCAGATGAAGTCTCCGATTGATCCATTACAGTCATGGCTTTCCTTTTCTTCTTTAGGCTCATCTTTTGGTTCATCATCAGTCTTCTTTTCGCTGCCACACGTGGCGCTACAGCCGTCTCCATCTTTCGTATTGCCGTCATCGCAGAATTCCCCCATATCCACCACCTCATTGCCGCAACTCTCAAGCCGACACTGAGATGTACAGCCATCCCCGCTTTTGGTATTGCCGTCATCACATGCCTCGCCAGACTCTTTCGTCCCGTTACCGCAAGCCGCTGGCGCTACTTTATCCGCGCTGCAGGAATCAGCGCTTCCGCCATTCTCACCGGCACAGCTCCAGGTCCAGGGACCCGAGCCGCTCACCGAAGAAGCCACGCCTGCGGCACAAAGATTGACACCTGGTTTTGAAGACAACGTCTTGCCATCCGATGATCCACAGTCTCCGTTGATCGGAGGAGTGACTGGCGGAGCCAATTTTTCCGCTTGGCAGGAAGCCGACGAATAGCCAGACTTGCTGCAGGTCCACGTCCACGGACCGCTCCCTGAAACCGTAGAAGACGTACCGACGGAACAGAGATTGGAGGTGGGCGCAGAGGCTAATGTCTTACCATTCGAGGAGCCACAGGCAGAATAGGTCGCCTGGGCCACTCCCGAGACGAGAAGTACTGCTCCGCCTGCGAAGAGAACAATGGCGAGAGCCCGAGAAAATTGCCGCATATGTTTTTTTATTTTTATTACCCTTTAATCTCTAGCGGATCTCGTAGGTCATCGTGACATTCACCTTTGTCTCGTTTGTTCCAGGCTGGATTGAAGGTGACGGCGCTCCGCCCATGCCACTCGCTGATTTCATACTGTACGCATCACCCTCTCCGCCGACAGCGAGCATCTGGGGAGACTCATAGAGGGAAACAAGTCGGCCAACATCAAAACCGGCATCCTTGGCAAGTCGCGCTGCCTTAGCCTGTGCTTGCTCAATCGCCTCTTTTCTCGCATCCGCTTTGGCCGCTTCCTCATCATCGACCGTAAAGGCAACTTGAGAAACACTGTTGCCGCCACTCACTACGGCTCCCGAGAGAAGCTCACCGATCTTGCCCGTATCCCGTACCGTGACACGGAGCGTCTGTGTCAGCGTGTAGCCATTGATGCTCGGCTGCGGGCAAATCGTTAATCCAACGCAATTCGGATACTCGTAACGCGGCGAGAGTGTATATTCATCAGTCTTCAGATCTTTTTCGGCGACACCTGCTTCTTTAAGGAAATTTGTAACGGCATTCATTTTTTCAGTATTCTTGGCTTGCACCTCGGCGACATTTTTTCCACCATCTGTGACGACTGAGACTGAGAATTTCGCGACATCCGGAACGATATCGATACTTCCCTCTCCTTCGACAGAAAAAGTCCGGGTCGGATACACCTTATCAACCGAGCGGGCATACTCGACCGCGGTTAGGAGCGCTGCAATCGCAATCAAGAGGAGCGAGAGTGATTTGACCGACTGACGTGTTGTTTCTTCAAGCATACAAAAAGACTGCTGGATTAGCTACACTCCCAGTATAGCATTCCAGCCCTACTGGAAAAACGCGCTTGTCCAGCCCTTACTCGTGCGGACACTCCTACAGGGAAACCCTCACGTCCCCTAGAGGGCCGCTTTCAGTTCAGTGAGTGCCTCATTGAAAGCTTTCGTCGTCAGTGACGATCCGCCTACCCGATCAATTGCGGTGATCTCGGAAAGCTTCTTCCCGTTCACTGCTGCCGGGAGCCCTTCAGCGAATGCCGCCTGCCGCCTCTTGGAGACATCATGGACGGCGAGGACATCTGTCTTCGCATCCGTGATAGTGCCGGCGCCGTCGACCGCCAGAGTAAACCTCACTTCATCTTCACCAGCCGGGTTTTTATAGTTTTTCGTCGCCGAAACCTGCTCTCATCGCTTGGCGCTGAAGCTCGGTGCGACATCGACTGGCTTCCCTACGATTCATCCGATTTATCACCGAGGCACGCCTTTATTAGCTGACTATCATTGGTCGTCATCACCGGCTTGCCAGACTCTTCGCTCTTGGAAGGTATCAGGAACTTCACGGCCGCGACCATGACTGCCAGGACTGCGACACCGAAGAAGAGTGTACTTTTCTTGAACTGTGCCATGACATTGAGGGCCTAAAGTATTACGAGTCTATTATCGCTGGAAATTTGGAGTTCTTCAACCCTCACCTATTCATATCGGAGCGCCTCGATCGGATTCATCTTGGCCGCTCGGGTGGCAGGATAATACCCGAAAACGATACCGATGGCAGCTGAAACAGCGAACGCCAGGAAGATAGAGTTCAGAGAAATTTCAGCCGCGATGCCGAAAGTGCTCATGAGAAGCGCGATGATCCACCCCCAAAAAATACCAAAAAATCCGCCCGTGAACGTCAGTACGACTGCCTCCAGCAAAAATTGTTTTCGGATTTCTTTTCCTCGCGCTCCGATGGCCTTGCGCAAACCGATCTCTCTCGTTCGTTCAGTGACATTGGTCAGCATCATATTCATGATGCCGATACCTCCAACCACAAGCGAGATACCCGCCACTGCTCCGAGTAAAGTCGTGAAAGTCGAAGTGATACTCGACGCTGTTTCGACGATATCCGCTTGGTTCATGATGCGAAAATCCGCCTCTGCGCCGGCCTTGATCAGATGGGCTGTCCGAAGAATAGCCGTGGCTTGATTTGAAGCTTCGGTCATGTCCGCTCCGTTTTTGATACGGATGTTAATGAGTGAAAGGAATTCATTCCCTGAAAAAAATTGTTTGGCGGTCTGAAGCGGGACATAGATGAAATCATCGGAACTCCCGAAACCCGTCCCGCCCCGAGGTGCTGCGACGCCGATGACAGTGAAGTCAGCATTACCGATGCGCACCTTCTTCCCGATGGAAGCCGCATTCTCACCGAACAGCTCGGCGTTCACTTCCGGTCCGAGAACGGCGACTTTGGCCAGGTTCGACTCCTGCGTCGGCGTAATGAAAGAGCCCTGAGCCAAAGTAATATTCCGTACCGTCGCTTGGTCGGCCGTTACCCCAGAAACACTGGTATTCGTATTCTTTCCCTGAGTCGTCACTTGTTTGCGACCAGCTGAGATTTCTGGAGCGATTTTTTCGAGTGCGGCCAGATTCTCTTTCAATGAGGTCACATCAGCCAGCGTCAAAGACTGCGCTGATCCCTGTGCGCCTTGGACCTGGGATCCCGGCCCCTGCTGCGCTCCGGGCCGGACGATGAGCAGATTCGACCCGATGGCTTGAATATTCGCTTGGATAGCCGTTTGAGCGCCTTGGCCGACCGCGACCATGACGATAACGGACGCGATACCGATAACGATGCCGAGTACCGTCAAGCTCGAGCGGGCCTTGTTCACAGTCACCGCCGTATAGATTTCCTGCGTCAGATCAGCGAAGAGCATAGAGTTAGCTTCTGACCTTTCTCGAGTTACCCGTCTGCACATCGTTCACGAGGGCGCCGTCACGGATCGAAAGAATGCGATCGGCGCGATCGGCCACCTCATCCTCATGCGTGATGAGGACAATCGTATGGCCATATTCACGATTGAGTCTCTCAAATGTATCAAGCACCAGCGCCCCGGTTTTCGTATCGAGATTGCCCGTCGGCTCATCCGCTAGGATCAGTGAGGGTCGATTGACGAGCGCCCGTGCAATGGCAACGCGCTGCATCTGACCACCCGAGAGCTGATTGGTACGATGCTGCCAACGAGACTCGTCCAGCCCGACGGCTCGAAGCGCTTCCTCAACCCGTCCCGTACGCTCCTCTTTTGATGCCTCCAGGTAGATGAGGGGCAGCATGACATTCCGAAACACGCTCGTCCGAGGCAGCAGATTGAAGGATTGGAAGACAAAACCGATTTTCTCCTTTCGCAGCCGAGCGAGTTCATCCTCGGAAAATTTCGAGACATCCGAGCCATCAAAGAGATACGTCCCCGCCGAGGGAGTGTCAAGCGCGCCCAGGATATGCATGAGCGTCGACTTGCCGCTGCCGCTCGGACCCATGATAGATACGAACTCTCCGTCCTGGACAGTGAAGGAAACGTCCTTCAGGACCGTCGTTGTCTGGTCGCCGTTCGTATACGTCTTGGTGATACCGCGACATTCGAGCATACGGAACGCTTAGCGATTGAATCCTCCGCCACGATTGCCGCCGCCCGCCCCCCTGAAGAGGTTGAGCAGCCCACCCTGACTCTGCTGATTGGCCGACGGATTAGCATTCGCAGTGACACCCGCGCTCCCCGCTACCAGCACGTTCTCACCCGCATTGAGGCCGCTCAGCACTTCAGTATTCACATTATCAGTAATACCGACCGTAATTTCCTTTTTCTCTCCGCGCGGAGCCGTACTGTCCTGAGAGTTGGCCTGGTTTTCTTCCACCGTTCCGCTCTTCACCCCATTCCGCCGGTTTGAAGCCGCAATCAACACAAAGGCTTTGCCATCTTCATAGATGACGGCCGCATTGGGTACCAGGAGTATCCCGTGCTTTTCTGCGACAGAAATCTCAACCGCCACGCTCATGCCCGGCCGGAGAACCGGCAGCTGCTCATCCAGTGCGATTTCCGCTCCATAAGAAACGACGCCCTGCGTCGCGACGCCGATCGTATCAAGTTTCGAGATTTTCCCACCGAGCTCGACATTGGGAAGAGCGTCAAAGGCCAAACTGACGCTATTCCCGACTTTGACCTTGACCGCGTCAACCTCATTAAGCGATATTACCGCCTTCATGCTGGTCGTGATGACCGAGGCGAGAATCGCCGTCTGGGAGATCGTGTCTCCGCTATCGACTGACAGACCGGTGACAATTCCATCGAACGGCGCGCGAATAGTATATTCCGCCAATTGAGAAAGCGCGTCAGCGAGGTCAATCTCTTGCTGCTTAACCGCGGTTTCCTGAACGCGGCGCGTGAGCGTATCGCCTGTCGTCCTGCCTGGAAAATCCTCTTTCGTCTGCTGTAGCTTTATTTTTGCCGATTTGAGACTCAGTTCTGCCTGACGGACGTTCCGGACCGCATTTTTGGAATCGAGCGTGGCGATAATCTGCCCCTTTTTCACTATTTGATCATTTTTCACCGATACCGCCAGCACTTGGATAGCGTCACCCGCCGCAACCGGCTTGAGATCAACTTGGGAGTCGGCCTGGATCTGGCCGCTGCCGGAAACCATCACCTTCAAATCGCCTTTTTTAACAGTTTCAACCTTCGTTTGCGTCGTCGGAATAGTCGCTGGAGCATCCGGCCGGAAATACCAATACGCACCGCCGATGGCCGCCATGATGATAAGCACGGATAGCCAATGGCTCCGGACGAATGAGGGGGTTATTGTGTGAATTTTTGACATTGTAATTCCACAGTTAGCAGTTAATGCTCGCACAGGAAGTCCAAATGGTCAACCGGAAGGAAAGAAAACCTGCCTCTCTCGGCATCCTCAGCCTGTCCGCTCGGTAATTAGTTCATCATTCTTCGATCGGGAGATCGTCGTTCGAGAGAGCACCGAGCAATGTATTGAATCTCATGAAACATCTGCTTCACGTCTTCGCTCGCCGTCTCGTCCGAAACGGCCGGCTGCGACCCTTCAGCCGCGGCTCGTTCTGCTGCTTCGAGAGCCGCGCGTTCCCGCTCCGCAAGTCGGAGTCGCTCATCCTGAACGATCCAGAACACGACCCCTACTGAGGCTGCAAGAAAAACAACCGATAAACCGATACCAAAAAATCGGGCGAATCGTCCAATCATAAGGATTTTTCATAGGCTGCTTGAAGCGGCACAAAGATACTGGTCCGATAATGTTCCGAAAAGTCACTGACCGATTGGACCACACTCCGGCGGGCACCCTCGCGGAGAGAGCGCCTCACGTCGGGGACGTCCTGGGATGTGCTCTCATAGACCTGGCGATAGGTATCGTACGCGGAAATCAGTGCCGCCGCCCTTCGATTCGATTCGGTGAACTGCGCCTCGATTGCCAGCGTATCGATGCCCTTCTCCTTGAGAAAGTTCACCATCGCTTCGGTGCGTTTCGCGAGAGCGACCAAATCGCGCTCCTTCTTCTCACGCAGGCCAGCCGGCGTATTATTGCTCCGCGCGACTATCGGCGGGAGTCCGGTGAGTGACGGATGGATTGGTCGAAGGAGAAGGGGTTGACGGAGTCGGAGTTGCTCCACTGGAACCGGAAGAATAACCTGGGTCCCGCTTAATCTCCTCAATTTTTTTGGTGCACTCTTCATCTGAAAAATCAGTGTACTTCTTGCAGCTAGCGAGGTTCATGTTCTTCTTCGCGAGTATCGTGCAGGTCACATCACTGAAGCCCGTCCGTTTCTTGCACTCGTCGACGACCGACTGAAGCGCCGTTGCGGCCTGAGTGTGAGCTGAGAAGTACAATGAAAACACAAACGCGGCGATGACGATAAAACCGTTTATAGGAAACCGTTTCCGCATAGCGAATAGGGAAGATATACCTCTAGTATAAATCATTTCCGTGGTCTCTGCCGGCCGCATGAACCAGCCCACTGTGCCGCTCCAAACGTTCCATTATATCGTGCCATTGGGTTTTTTCTGGTCGAGCCATTGCTGCAGGATGATACTGGCCGCTTCCGCATCGTCTTTCCGGTTCACATGCTTTTCGCCGCGGAGAATCAGGGACTGTTGCGCCAATTTGGTCGTAAACATCTCATCCTGGTATTCGATTCGGACGCCAGCAGTTGTCGCGAGTGTCCGACCAAGAATTTCTCCAGGATAGACCACTGCTTTCCGATTGACATGAGAGGGGATGCCAATAATAACCATACCGACCCCCTCTTCCTGAATAATTTTGCACAACCGATTGAGAAATCCATCGTCGTTGCGCTCAGTCAAAAGAGGCACTGCGACGCGCGTTTCCGCATGGGCCAGCGCGATGCCGATATCGTGTTTCCCCCAATCAATGCCGAGAAAATTCATCGGCTCAGCATCATGCGTCATACGACAGTCAATACTTCCGCTCCCGATTGAGTAATGAGGACCGTATCCTCTGAATGCCCCGAGAGCTGCCCGTCGACCGTCACGAAGGTCCAACCATCTTTGGCCAGCTTCACGTGATGCGATCCACGATTCACCATCGGTTCGAGCGCCACCGTCATACCAGACGAAAAGCGGAAATCTGGCAAGCCGGAACCTGAATAATTCGGAATCTGCGGCTCTTCGTGAAGATCGTGCCCCACCCCATGTCCCACCAAATCGCGAACGCACGTGAATCCCGCGGACTGGACGACCATCTCGACCGCGCTTGCGTAGTCCGCCAGCCTGGAGCCATCACGCAGAGTCTTGATACCTGCCTGGAGTGCCGCCTCGGTAATGTTTTGCAGCACAGTTGCTTCACGTGTTCCGGATCCGATAATCTTCATCCGGGCCATATCCGATACCATGCCAGCGTAGCGCATACCGATATCGATCTTGAGCAAGTCACCATCGACCAAAATCCGTTTGTCATCAGGGATGCCATGGACTACCTCATTATTGAGCGAGAGGCACACTGCCGCAGGAAAGGGCGGAGCACCCCAGGCTTTCCCATAGCCCTTGAATATCGGTTCGCCGCCCGCCGTTCGGATGAGTGTCTCCGCGAGACGGCCGAGCTCGCCGGTCGAAACACCAATCACCGCGGTTGTCAGAAGCTCTCGGACAATCCCCGCCAACAATCCCCCCGACTCACGGAGAGCCAAAATATCCGCCTCCGACTTTATCCATTGCTTGGGCATACTACTCGGGGCGAACGTGTTCGAGGATATACTTAAATACTTTGTACGTTTCTTGATTGCCATCAACATGCAATAGCTGCCCGGTCGACTCAAAATATGTAACCACTGGGAAAGTTTCCTGATGGAATATCTGGTGACGCTTACGGACTCCTTCCTCTGTATCGTCCACGCGCTGGGAAATTCGGCTGCCACAATAACGACAAGGTCTGTCGCTATCGATCAGGTTCTTGCCGAGGATATAGGCACGCTTGCAGCCTTCACACGCATAGCGCTTCGAGATACGGTCAACCGAGACAGCTTCCGGTACATCGATGAATATGACTTTGTTCAGCGTCCGGCCCGTATCTTTCAAGATTTCGAGGACCTTCTCAATCTGGCTCTCCCGGCGCGGAATGCCATCGATCAGTAGACCGACAGTTTCTGGAACGGAACGGACAGCATTGTCGAGCACCGAAAACACAATGTCATCTGGGACAAATTCGTGTTTCACATTGATGACATCATTCACTCGACGACCGAGATCCGTGTCGTGAGCCGCCACCGCACGGAGCTCAGCTCCCATATCGATATGGGCCAGATGCAGCGAACTTTTAAGCAATTCAGCTTGGGTGGTTTTTCCGCTGCCTGCGGAGCCGAGGAGTATGTAGGTGTCTTTCAATGGCATATTAGAAATGGATGGGGATTACTTTATTAGCCGGTATAAACAAGGGAGGAATCGTGAGGGTTTGTGAGTTTCGATGAAATATGAGGAAAGTCTGAGTACTGGAATGAAATGGTTTGGTAATTATTGGTTTTTGTGACTAGTTCGAGGAGTTCGTGAGGAACGGAGAAAGCTGTATTCGGAATACAGCGTCGAGTACCAGAAAGAACGACAAAGAAGTGGGCCAAAAACAAATAATTACAACCCTTCGTAGCTCCGCATCATGAGCTGGCTTTGAATATGCTTCACCAGTTCGAGCACAACTGAAACGACAATGAGGATGCTGACACCGCCAATTGAGAGGGCTTGAATGCCGGTCATCCCCTGCACCGCGATCGGCAGCACCGCGATGGCTCCCAGAAAGAGCGCACCGGTCAATGTGATTCGGGTGATAATGTGATGGAGATATTCAGCCGTCGACATGCCAGGACGGATACCAGGCACATAGCCGCCCTGCTTTTGGAGGTTTTCAGAGATCTTCACCGGATCGAATACGACAGCCGTATAGAAATACGTAAACAAGACCACCAGGACAAAGTAGGCGATGCCATAGACCCACTGATTCTGCAGGAACGTCGCGACAGAGATAGCGAGTTCAGCGATCCTTGCATTCGGCGAGGTGACAAAGTAGTTCGCTATCATAGTCGGGATGAGGATGAGCGAGACCGCGAAGATGATCGGGATAACGCCCGCTTGATTGACCCGCAGCGGCAGATGCGTCGCCGAGCCGCCGTAGACACTCGAACCGCGTACTCGTTTCGCGTAGGCAATGGGGATAGTCCGCTGCCCTTCATTGATGAAGATGACGCCCGCGATCGTAATCAGTCCCAGGGCGAGAAAAATGAGGTAGGTGAAGAATTGCGATGGGTCCCAGGTCGCAAAAAGCCGGGAAGCGCCGGTCGGCAATGCTCGCGACAATACCGGCGAAGATCATCATCGAGACGCCGTTGCCCAGGCCTTTTTCCGTGATGAGCTCGCCGAGCCACATGAGAAAGATTGTGCCCGCCGTCGCCGAAAGGATGATGACAACTATAGTGAAGGGGGAGATCTCGGAAAGGATATTCTGTGAGCGCAGGAGTGAGATCATGCTGAAGGATTGGAGTGCCGCCAAGGGCAACGGTCAGCCAGCGGGTCCACATGTTGAATTTCTGCCGACCCTGCTCACCTTCTTCCTTGTAGAGTTTCTCGAGCCTCGGGAAAATCGTCTGCATGAGCTGCATGATGATGCTCGCCGTGATATACGGCGCGACACCCAAGAAGCACGACGGAAATATTGGACAGTCCGCCGCCCGAAAAGATATTCAGAAGACCTAAAAGAGCATTATCCTCAAACAATCGCTTGAGCTGCAGAACATCGACGCCGGGCAGAGGGATATTGGCGGTCAAGCGATAGATGACAAGCAGACCCACAATGAAGAGAATCTTCTTGCGAAGATCGGGCGTCCGGAAGATTTGCGAGAAAATTTCAGTCATACGTCAAAAACATCCTCATTTTAGGCCAAAATTGCTGAAAGAGCAATGCGACAATCAGAGACAGAGTAAGAAAATAAAAAGGGGCTCCTGGGCCCCTTTTCCCAGTCAATATCAAGGACTACTCTTCGATGGTCGAGCCGTTCGCCCGGAGGACTTCGGCGGCGCCCGTCGTCAATTCGATATCTTTACCGATGATAAGTTTCTTGGTCAGTTTCCCGGTATTGACGATTTTCACACCTGCGCGCCGGACGACTTTGCCGAAGATTTTCTTTTCAACAAAGGCATCGCGTGTAACCTTCTCACCGTCTTGGAAATGCTTCTCAAGACGATCCAGCGTGACGGTGAAAAGCTTCTGATAAACCGACTTGAACCCGCGGAGTTTTTTCATCCGCTCAACTAAAGAAGAGCGACCGCCCTCAAAGAGTGGGTCTTTTATTCTTTCCGTGAGCGCCCTGGCCCTTGGTACCACGGCCGGAAGTCGTACCGCGCTTGCCACCACGGCCGATGCGCTGAGTCTTCTTTCGCGGCTGCGAGTTTTAAATCATGAATCTGCATAGGAATATTCTTACGCGGTGATTTCCTCTTTGACTTCAGCCTTGGCCTCCGGTGTTCGAGACTTCAGGTCTTCACTTCCTCGGGCCTAGTCCGGAGCTTCTGCAACGCGAGCACCGTCGCCTGAGCGACATTGAGATTATTCGAAGCTCCCGAGCGATTTCGCGATGATATCTTTCGCGCCCAAAAGGTCCATCACCGCCCGGACGGCGCCGCCAGCGATGAGTCCGCGGCCTGCAGTGGCCGGCTTCAGCAGCACCTTGGCGCTGCCGTACTTTGCCGTCACATCATGGGCGATCGAACTGCCCGTCAACTGGATGGTGACCATGCTCTTTTTCGCCGCCTGGAAGGCTTTCTGTATCGCATCCGAGACATCACTGCCCTTGGCGACTCCGACACCGACTTTTCCTTTGCGGTTGCCGATCACCAGAGTCGCGCGGAAACGGAAACGCCGACCACCCTTCACGACGCGCGTGACACGGGCCAGATTGAGCATTTTCTGATCATACTCCGGCCGCTCGCGCCGCGCGCCGCGCGGGCCGCCGCGCCGGGGTCGTCCGCCTTTCCATTGTTGATTGGTCGCCATAATCGATTACGTATTCAAAAATTGAAATCCCGATACCTGCGCCACGCACGCCTCCGCCAGCGCTTTCACTTTCCCGTGATACGCGTATCCGGACCGATCGAAAACCGCCTTCTTCACACCGAGTTTCGACAGACGTTCAGCCAAGTAGCTTTCCCGCTTCACCGCCACCTCGACGGTGTACTTGCCTTTTTCCCGAGTTCGCGGGTATTCGCCTGCGCCAGAGTCCGGCCAGCCTGGTCGTCAATCGCTTGGACGGAGAGCATTCTGGAGACTGCGGAATACCGTCACGCGCGGACATTCAGCCGTACCCGCTACCTTGGAGCGGACTCTGGCGTGGCGCCTGGTGCGCTCGCTCAATCTTTCTTGTCATCTTCTTCATAGGGTTCTTCTCAATTAGGCAGCGGCTTTCTTGCCCTCCTTGCGCCGCACCTGCTCGCCGACATAACGGAAACCTTTTCCCTTATATGGCTCGACCGGCTTCAGTTTCTTCACCACCGCTGCGAATTGACCGACTCGCTGCTTGTCGAGTCCGGAAATGGTCAGGATATTATTCTCTACCTTCACTTCGAGCCCGTCCGGCACCTCCATCGCAACCGGATGGGAAAAACCGAGCGCCATAGTAAGCTTCTTGCCCGCTGCGGCCATGCGGAAACCGACGCCATTGAGCTCAAGCGCGCGGGAAAATCCCACCGTTACTCCCTCGAAGAGATTGTTCACGAGTTTGGCGACCGTCCCCCACATAGCTAAAGCTCTGGAGCGAACTCCCTTTCTTCTCGACGAGGATCTGACCGTCAGCGATCGTAATCGAGACATCGAGGCGTATGGGTCAAATGACAGCGTCCCTTTCGGGCCCTTGACGGTCAACACATTCGCATGGAGTGCGGCTTCGCAATGGCCGGGATCTGAAATGGTTTCTTTCCGATTCTGCTCATAATCGTAGCGTTTACCAGGCTCTGGCAAATATACTCCCCTCCCAAGCGGCGCTTGTGCGCTTCAAGTCCGGTCATGAGACCCTGGGAAGTCGAGATGATGGAGATCCCGTAGCCGTTCTTCACCTTGACGACCTCATTCTTTTTCACATAGATGCGGCGACCTTCCTTGCTGATGCGCTCGAGCTCCTGAATCGCTGGCTCGCGTCTTGGTGAGCGAGACCTGGCGGTATTTCAAGCCGATCTGAAGGATCCTTCTTGACGCCATCTTCGATCGATTCGACATCTCCCGACGAATCCCTCTCGTTTAAGGATCTCGGCGATCGCGAGCTTCGTGCGGGCAAGCCTGGAAGACGCACGCTGCCATGGCCGGCGCGCTGAGCGTTCCTGATTCGAGTGAGCATTTCTGCGATTGGGTCTAACATACTCTGGTGATGTTATTGAAGCGATTCTCGGAATTACCAGGAGGCTTTCTTGACTCCAGGAATCTCACCTTTGTTGGCAAGTTCGCGGAAGCAGATGCGACAGATGTCGTGACTCGCGCAGATACCCGTGTTTCCGACCGCATCTCCAGCACCGCCGCACGATCCGGGTCGAAAATTTCGGCGTTTTCAGCGAACGGGCGTAGGTCGATGTCTTGGCCATATGGTTTTCGAAGTTTAGTTTTCATTCTATTTTCATGCCGCTTGATCTGCAGCGGGAGACCGAGTGGCACGGAACAGGCTTCGCCCTCCGCCTTGTTTTTCGCCGTCGTGACGATGTTCACCTGGAAACTGAACATGTGCTGCACTTTTTCCGGGACAATTTCCGGAAACACCATATGCTCCTTGATGCCGATGATTGCAGTTGCCTCCCTGATCGACTGATCGCTGCTCGGTAATCCCCTGAAAATCCCGTACACGCGGCAACGCCACATGGAGCAGCCGATCCAGAAAATCCCACATCCGCTTGCCATGCAGCGTCACGCGCATCCCGACTTCCAGCTCCTTCGCGGGTCTTGAATCCGGCGATGGCCTTGCGAGCCTTGGTCGGAGCACTTTCTGTCCGGTAATCGTCTCCGAGCGCCGATCGGATCTCTTCCACTCGTTTCGTCTCCTTCAGAACCTTGCCGATGCCGACATTCACGACGATCGTTCCGATACTGCGGCACAGCCATCGGATTCTTGATACCAGAAGTTCTTCTAGAGGGCGGGAACGGCTTTTTCGATAGTTTTTCTTGGTGAGCGGATGTTCATAGGAGATCTTCTCTAGTTAGGTCTTTGCCCGGATTTCTTACTGACACGGATTTTCTCGGTACCCTCGATCGATATCCGATCCGGATCGGCTTGCCGGTATGCGGATCAACGAGCATCACATTCGAGACATGGATCGGCCTCCTATCTCGATCCGCTCGGCCTTTCTCGCCAGCCGTCTGGAACGCGACGTGACGCTTCCCCATATTCGCACCTTCACCGCAACCTTGTCGAGTTCGGAAAAACATGAAGCACCTCTCCCCGTTTTCCGCGGTCCTTGCCGGCGATCGATTTGTACCTGGTCGCCTTTCTTGATCTTCATAGCGTCTTTACAGGACTTCCGGAGCGAGCGAAACAATCTTGGCGAATCCCTTTTCCCGCAGTTCCCGCGCTACCGGGCCGAAAATACGCGAGCCCTTCGGATCCTGCGTTGGCATCGAGGATGACCGCGGCGTTCTCATCGAAACGGATATAGGAGTTGTCTTTGCGGCGATGCGCCTTGACTCTGACGGACGATGACGGCCTTCACTTTGTCGCCTTTCTTAACGAGACCGCGCGGCTCCGCTGACTTCACCGAAGCCACGACGATATCGCCCAGACTCGGCATAGCGGCGGCGTGTCCCGCCGAGCACCTTGAAGCACTCGATGACTCTTCGCACCGCTAGTTGTCAGCGACTATCAGATCTGGATTCTGCTTGGATCATATGTCTTGTCTGGTCGGACATTTATTCAACGACGACGATGTGGTGTTTCTCATTGCTCAACGGGCCGGCATTCCGGAAAGTGACGGTCTCACCAAGTGCGTATTCCTTGCCGTTCGTTTCTACTTTATACCGTTTCGTCGCCTGGTACTGTTTTTTGTATTTCGGGTGCGTCTTAAGGTTTCGACAGCGACGACGATCGTATTTTTCATCCGGTTCGCACACCACGACACCCTTCCGGGTCGGAGCGCTCGATGTTTCGTTCGCTGTTGTCGGTGCTCTGTCATAACTTCTTGGATTACATTCATCGGTGCTTAACTCACTCGATCCCTGCTTCGCGCTTGAGCGTCATGAGCCGGGCGATGTCCGCCTTGTCTTCCGATACTCGCTATGCTGCTTCGAATCGCGGGTCGCGAGATCGAAACGGAGCGTTCGAATCTGGTCACGGAGCTCGACGAGAGTCTTCTCTCGCTCACCGACTGATTTTTCCCGCCATTCTTTCGCTTTCATACTGACTTATTCTTTGACGACAAACTCGACTCTTCACGGACAACTTGTGCGCGGCCAGCCGCATCGCTTCCGCCGCGGTCGCTTTCGGAACACCATCGAGCTCGAACAGCATGCGCCCCGCTGAAACTTTGGCAGCGAAGTGATCGGGCGTGCCCTTGCCTTTGCCCATCGGGGTCTGCTCCCCCTTCTTGGTCATCGGGGTATCGGGAAAAATGCGGATCCAAACCTTGCCGCCACGCAGCAATGAACCGGGTCATGGCCCGCCGGGCGGCCTCGATCTGTCGCGCTGAGATGATTCCACCCTCAGTTGCCTTCAGGCCAAAGGCGCCAAAGCTAATTTTATCGCCGCGCGACGCCGGACTGTCCCGACGGGATTGTATCCCCGTTGGACTTTGCGATGCTTGACTTTTCTTGGCATGAGGTTCATAGCAATCTCTTTATTCGGCTTCGGTTTTTCTTCAAATTTCTCGCCTTTGTAAATCCAAACTTTCACACCGATGACGCCATAGGTCGTCTTCGCTTCATAGCGGGCGAAATCGACATCGGACCGCAGCGTATGGAGCGGGATTTTTCCGCGCGACAGCCATTCGCGACGGGACATCTCGGCGCCACCCAAGCGACCAGCAATCTCGATTTTCACGCCAAGGATAGACTTGTTTGCTTCTACCTGGTCAAGCGTACCTTTCAGCACGCGACGGAACGGAGTGCGCTTCTCAAGCTGTTCGGCGACTTGCTGGGCGACCAGCATCGCACTCTCTTCCAGATGCTTCACCTCTTGGACTTCAACCTTGAGATCGACTTTCTTTCCGGCGAAAAAACGCTTCTTCAACGCGCGGGTCAGATCCTCGATACCGGTCCCACCCCGGCCGATGAGAACCCCAGGGCGCGAAGTCCGAATGATAAGCCGCATCATGCCCGTCGAACGCTCAATCTCGACATTAGCGATGGCTGCACTCTTCCACTGACTCTGGATGAATGTGCGCATTTCAACGTCTTTGCGAAGATTGCTGCGCAATGTCTTCCCCACAGCGAACCAGCGCGACTGCCAGTCAGCCGTGATCCCGAGTCGGATTCCTACTGGATGAGTCTTATTTCCCATACTATTTTTTGAGTTCGTGTAATTCAGGCTTTTTATCAGCTGATTTTGTCATTTCCGACTGCGGTGTAATGCTCTTTTTTTCACTGGTCTTCGCTGTCGATCTCACTGCCCGTTCATCGAGAACAATCTGCACCTGCGATGTGCGACGCAAGAGCGGCGTTGCCTGGCCAAAAGCTTTCGGGGTGAAGCGTTTGAGCCGGACGCCATCGAGTACCCGCACCTCTTTAACGAACAGTGTCTCCTCAGCAAGTTTGAAGTTGTTCTTCGCATTCGCAATCGCGCTCTTCAAAAGGACAGTAATCGGGGACGAGCTGCGTTTCACCTGACGACGCAGCTGCACCAGCGCAGCCGCCACACCCAGGCCCACGATACTGTGGGTCACCAATCGCACCTTGCGGGGAGCGATGCGCAGATTTTTCAGGGTCGCTTCAACGCGCATACGAGAGTTAGTTATTTGCTATCGGGAGACTTGGCGGCTTTCGCGGCATCGAGTTCGCGCTGCTTCGTTGCGAGCTCGATTTCCTTCTGCATTTTTCCGCCATGACGGGTGAATTTCCGCGTCAGCGAAAACTCGCCCAACCGATGGCCAACCATTTCCTCGGTCGCGAGCACCGAGACGAAATCCTTGCCGTTGTGCACGCCAAAGGTGAACCCTACCATCTCGGGCGCGATGACGCAAGCGCGCGACCAGGTCTTGATGACCGTTCGATCGCCGTGCTTCCGGCCCTCGAGCTTCTTCAGTACTCGTGGGTCGACGTATGGTCCTTTTTTGAGACTGCGTGACATAGGATTTTACTTCTTATTGCGGCGGCGGATGATGTATTGATTGGTGCGGTGCTTCCGTTTACGGGTCTTTTTGCCGAGCGCGGCCTTGCCCCATGGTGTTTTCGGATGCATCCCGAGCGGCTGCCGACCCTCACCGCCACCATGCGGATGGTCGACTGGGTTCATAGCGGTACCTCGGACCGTTGGCCGACGATTCATATGGCGTGCCCGTCCCGCTTTGCCGATACGCTCCGCGCTGTGTTCGAAATTAGAAACCTGGCCAATCGTGGCGTAGCAGTCCTTTGGGACAAGACGGACCTCGCTCGAAGAGAGTTTCACCTGCGCCATCGGTCCGTCAAGCGCCATCAGGGTCGCTTGGGAACCGGCGCTGCGAACAATTTGGCCGCCTTTGCCGCGTTGCATCTCGATATTGCAGATTGTCGTACCCGCCGGAATATTGGAAAGCAGGAGACGGTTTCCCGAAGCGACCGGTGCTTCCGGTCCAGACAGAACCGTTTGCCCGGCACGCATTTCATGCGTCGCGAGGATATAGCGTTTCTCGCCGTCGCGATAAATGAGAAGGGCAATCAAAGCAGAGCGGTTCGGATCCTTCTCAATCGAAGCGATCTTGGCAGGAATGCCATGCTTGTCTTGCTTAAAATCGACCAGACGATAGCGGCGCTTGGCCCCGCCACCCTGATGCCGGACGGAAATCTTTCCGAGTGAGCGGCCAGCCTTCTTCGGCAACGGAGCTAGCAGTGCTTTCTCCGGCTTCTTGTCGGTTAGAGCGTCCGGCTTCACGACTGACATGAAGCGGCGACCGGCGTTATTCTTTTTGTAGATCTTGATGGCCATAGTCTTAGATACCGGCTTGGAATAACTGGAGTGTTTCACCCTTCTTGATACGAACCAGCGCTTTCTTCACGACGCTTCGCTGTCCCGAGGTCCGGCCGTAATTCTTCTTTTTCCCCGGCAGCCGCACCATGTTCACAGCAACAACCGTGACGCCGTAAGCCTCCTCGACCGCACGTTTCACTTCAGTCTTGGTCGCCGTCAGAGTGACCTGGAACACATACTGGTCAAGCGCGTTCACAGCATACGCTTTCTCGGTGATACGTGGACGAATGAGAACGCGTGAAGCCAGCGGAGAGAGTTGCTTCTCCGTCTTTGCAGCTTTGGATTCGGATTTGAGGAGGGCCATAGAGGTACTTATTTCTTCCAGCTCTTGAACCGGACATCGATCTCCATAAGCGCTCCTTTGCTCATGAGTACGTATTCCGACTTCAGGAGATGCACGACATTCAGATCCGGGTTATGAACGACCGTTACAATCGGGACATTGCGCATCGCTCGACCCTCGGTTTGTTCAGCCGTCATGAGGCTCACCACGACTTTTCGTGGGCTGATGGCAAGCGCTTCCAACGCGCTACTGAAAGATTTTGTCTTTTGCCCGACGACCATCAATGTATCTGTGACGATAAGCTTACCCGTCCGAAGCTTCTCAGACAGAGCGATGAGGACAGCTTTCTGGCGCATCTTCTGGCTCACCTCACGGTAAAAATTCCGATTCTTGGTCGGACCATGAGTCACTCCACCCTTGCGCCACAGCGGGCTCCGGACAGAACCAGCGCGAGCGCGACCCGTTCCTTTCTGCTGCCATGGCTTCTTTCCCGTACCGGCACGCTCGCTCCGATCTTTGGTATGCGCGATCGGCGCACGAAGATTGCCCATGAGCACCGTAAAAACTTGGTGGACCAGTGCATCATTGCGTTCCACATTGAAAATCCGATCGTCGAGCTCAATCGTTTCGACATCCTGTCCGGCCAAATTTTTTATGATGATTTGGGACATAGCAGTCTTATTTGGCGCTTCGGATTTCAACGATGCGACCAGTCACTCCTGGAACGGCACCGCGTACGCCAAGAATCCCTTTCTCCACATCGACGAATTCAACGACCAGATTCCTCACTGTAAAACGATCCGCACCCATACGGCCGGCCATGCGACGGCCTTTGATGACATGCTCCGGGAAGGTCGCGCCGATCGAACCCGGCTTGCGCAAGTCGTGCTTACCGCCATGACTGGCACGACCGCCGGCGAATCCGTACCGCTTCACCACACCCTGAAAACCCTTCGCTTTCGTGATCCCAGACACGTGCACCTTCTCACCGATGACGAACTGCGCAACCGTAATGGTTGTCTGCGGTACGAGCGTTGCCAGTGTCTTAGTGCTCTCTTCAGCGCTCTCGGTCTTCAAGCGGAACTCGCGCGCCGCGACTTTCTTTTTCGTTTTCGCGTGCGAGAGTTGGACCGCGATATAGCCGTCTTTCTCGATAGTCCGATGCAGATTCACAGTGTTTGGCTCGCACTCGATTAAAGTCACGTTCAACGCTCCCTTCATATCATCGAAGAGCGTTGTCATTCCGAGCTTTTTCCCCAAAAGGCACTTCATAGATTTTCGTGACGCGTGTAACTTTGGTACCAACAAAAAAAACTGGACGTCGTCCGCGTGCCAGTTTCTAAAGTCTGGCTCGCTTAGTATCCCCTTCTATCTGACGTTTCCGGAAAGAAGTAAGGACTTGAACGAGTGGCATGAAGCCGCTATCTACATTTTGATCTCGATATCCACACCGGCCGGCAAATCGAGGTTCGTGAGATTATCGATCGTCTTCGCGTTGGGATTCAGGATGTCGATGAGCCGCTTGTGCACCCGCATCTCATACTGATCGCGTGAATTCTTGTGCACAAATGTCGAACGATTGACCGTCACCCGGTGAATCTCGGTCGGAAGCGGCACTGGTCCGGTGATCTCAGCTCCAGTTCGCTCCGCAGTCTCGACGATCTTCCGGGCCGACTGATCGATGACCTTGTGGTCGTACGCCTTGATCTTGATACGGACGCGCGTCGTCACTTCCTCTTTTTTCTTGATGGCCATGATTGTGAATGAGTTCTTTTGAGAGAACAGTCACACGGAGGAACACTCCCCCATGCTCAGTTCCATCAAAGTTACTTGATGATCTTGGTAGCGACTCCGGCACCGACGGTGCGGCCGCCTTCACGAATAGCGAAACGCATGCCCTCTTCCATCGCCACCGGGGCGATGAGGACAATCTTGAGTTTGATGGTATCACCAGGCATAACCATTTCCGTTCCTTCTGGCAAAATCACTTCACCGGTCACATCCGTGGTCCGGATATAGAACTGCGGCTTGTACCCTTTGAAAAATGGGGTGTGTCGCCCGCCTTCCTCTTTAGTCAGGATATAGACTTCGCCTTCAAATTCGGTGTGCGGAGTGATGGAGCCCGGCTTGGCCAGCACCTGGCCGCGCTCAACATCTTCTTTCTTGATGCCGCGAATAAGGAGACCGGCATTGTCACCAGCTTGACCGCGATCGAGCTGCTTGTTGAACATTTCGATACCGGTCACGACCGTTTTGGCCAACTCGCGGAGACCGACGATCTCGACTTCTTCGTTGATATTGACGATACCGCGCTCGATACGGCCCGTGACGACCGTCCCGCGGCCTTCGATGGAGAAAATGTCTTCAATCGGCATGAGGAACGGCTTGTCGGTGTCGCGCACCGGCTCCGGGATACGCTCATCGAGCGCTGCAATCAGGTCGAGAATCGGCTTGGCGTCAGCATCCTCGAGCGACTTCGACTCGAGCGCCTTGAGGGCGCTTCCGCGGATCACAGCGGCGTTTTCGCCGTCGAATTCATATTTGGAGAGAAGTTCGCGAACTTCGGCCTCAACGAGGTCGATGAGTTCGGCGTCATCCACCATATCGACTTTATTGAGGAAAACGACAATCGCCGGCACACCAACCTGCTTGGCGAGAAGGATGTGCTCACGGGTCTGCGGCATCGGACCATCGGTCGCGGACACCACGAGAATCGCACCGTCCATCTGGGCGGCACCCGTGATCATGTTCTTGATATAGTCGGCATGGCCGGGGCAGTCGACATGCGCGTAGTGGCGCTTATCGGACTCATATTCACAGTGCGAGGTCGAGATGGTGATACCGCGCTCCTTTTCCTCGGGCGCCTTGTCGATCTCATCGACGCCCTTTTCCTTGGCGAAACCCTTCATGGCGAGCACATGGAGGAGGGCGGCCGTGGTGGTCGTCTTGCCGTGATCGACGTGGCCGATAGTACCGACGTTGACGTGTGGTTTAGTGCGATTGAATTGCTCGGCCATAATGTTGTCTGCGCCCTGCCTGCCCTTTGACGGACCCGAGGCCGCTTCCCATTAAGTGGATAATTGATTACGAAAAATTTTCGACTTTCTTGTGCATACTCGCATTGTCCTAAAAACAGACAAAAACGGCTCAAGAAAGCGTCAATCAGGATGATAGCAACTGGAGAATATCCTGTCAACCCCATTAGCATTTATCGCTCCAACTCACTCGGCATCCTGCGCTCTCGACCCCTTTGTTGCCTCTCTCTTATCCGCCACCACCGAGGATTTCTTTGACAGATACTCCTCTCCTTTGCTAAATTGCGCCCGTATCAAACCGTCCCTTACCACCGAAAGGAGCCACCATGGCCACGCTTGAACTTCAAGGAAAATACTCCACCCTCTTTCTTTCTGGCGATGAGGAAGTAGGCGACCCGCGATCGACCCCGCTCTTTGGCGACATGCCCCAAAGCTACTCCTACCGGGGGAAGGGATTGTCTCCGGTAATGCGCGCCCTTTGAACCAATTCCTGTTCCTGACCGCGCCAACTGAACGACATCAACCTTTAAACGCAGCCACCCTGCTCACTCCCGAACCGTTCGACGGGCTCGATGGACTTTCGCGCGACGCCGTCATCGAGCTCTTGGGGCGCGATATCGATCGCATCATCGACGCGCTATGCGACGAGACGCGATTAGAAATTGACCGCCAACGTGTACGGCAAACGACGGATAAAGTCCCGCGGCATCGTATGCTGCTCGCGACGATCCGGTTCAATCCGCTCAGCCGCGACTTCCTCGTCCGGCACCTCCTCAGGAAGACCCCGCTCGTCTTCGGCATCATCTAGGCTCTTCTCCCTTCACCCGGATTCTCCACGCGAGCATCCGGGTCGATTTTTTATCCAAACGAAAACCCAGGACTATCCTGGGTTATTTGATAAAACCTTTGAAGCTATTTTCCTTCCTTTGGGGCTTTGGCACCCATGATCTCTTCGGCGACATTGCGCGGGACTTCCGCGTAGTGGGCGAATTCCATGGAGTAGCTGGCGCGGCCCTGGGTCATCGAGCGCATCTGGGTCGCGTAGCCGAACATGCTGGCCAAGCGGGACTTCGGCGGTCACTTCCTTCACCCGCGCATTGCCTTCACCGCGGTCATTCATTTCCTTGATGATGCCGCGCTTCGCGTTGAGGTCGCCGACGATATCGCCCATGAAGCTTTCCGGCGTGATGACGTCAACTTTCATGATCGGCTCGAGGATGACTGGGTTGGCGCGACGCAGGCTTCTTTGAACGCGAGCGAACCCGCGATCTTGAACGCCGCTTCGGAAGAGTCGACATCGTGGTACGAGCCGTCATAAACCGTCGCTTTGACATCCACCAGCGGATAGCCAGCAAGGACACCGGTCTGCATCGCTTCCTCGATGCCCTTATTGATCGGCTTGATAAATTCCTGCGGAATGACACCGCCCTTGATTTCATCGACGAATTCATAGCCCTTGCCCTGTTCATTCGGCTCGAGCCGGATCCAGCAATGGCCGTATTGTCCGCGACCGCCGGACTGCCGGATATATTTGCCTTCCGCTTCGCGCCATCTCGCGGATGGTTTCCCGATAAGCGACTTGCGGCCGGCCGACATTCACTTCAACTTTGAATTCGCGCTTCATCCGGTCGACGATGATATCCAGATGCAGCTCGCCCATGCCGGAAATGATAGTCTGACCGGTTTCTTCATCCGTGTGGACGCGGAAAGTCGGATCTTCTTCGGAGAGCTTCTTCAGAGCCATGCCCATTTTTTCCTGATCAGCTTTGGTTTTCGGTTCGATCGCGATATCGATGACCGGTTCCGGGAAAACGATATTTTCCAGAATCACCGGCGCTTCCGGATCACAAAGCGTATCGCCGGTCGTCGTGACTTTCATCCCGACCAAAGCGCCGATGTCGCCGGAGGTACAGCTCCTCGATTTCTTCGCGATGATTGGCATGCATGCGGAGGATCCGTCCGATGCGTTCTTTTTCATTCTTGGTGGAGTTGAAGACATAGGATCCGGCTTTGACCGTTCCGGAATAAACGCGGAAAAAAGTCAGCTGGCCGACAAAAGGATCAGTCGCCACTTTGAAAGCCAGCGCCGAAAACGGCGCGTCATCTTTCGTCTCACGAATGAGTTCCTTGTCGGTCTTCGGATCAATTCCCATGACCGGCGGGACATCGATCGGCGACGGAAGATAGTCGACGACCGCGTCGAGCACCAGCTGCACGCCTTTGTTGCGAAGCGCCGTTCCGGTCAAAACCGGGATGCAGACGGACTTCGATGGTCGCTTTCCGCAAGCGCTGCTTTCAGTTCCTCGACAGAAATTTCTTCGCCGTTCAGATATTTTTCCGTCAGCACATCGTCAGTTTCAGAAATTTTTTCCACCATTTTCTCGCGCCACTCTTTGGCCTTGTCGAGCATATCGGCTGGAATTTCGCCTTCGATCACTTTTTCTCCCATATCGCCCTCGAAGGTATAGGCTTTCATCTTCATCAGATCGATGACTCCGTAGAAATCCCCGCGCAGCCCCATCGGGTACTGGATCGCGACGGCATTCGGAGTGAGCCGATTCCAGATGGATTCGAAGTCGCGTCTTCGAAAATCGGCTCCTTCTTTGTCGATTTTATTGATAAAACACATGCGCGGCACTTTGTATTTTTCCGCTTGGCGCCAGACAGTTTCGGACTGCGGCTCGACGCCTTCTTTGCCGTCAAAAACGACCACGCCGCCGTCGAGAACGCGGAGAGATCGCTCCACTTCCACCGTGAAGTCCACGTGTCCCGGCGTGTCGATGATATTGATCTGATGGTCTTTCCAATAGCAAGTCGTCGCGGCGCTGGTGATGGTGATGCCGCGCTCTTTTTCCTGCTCCATCCAGTCCATCGTCGCTTCGCCTTCGTGCACTTCGCCGATTTTGTGCGTGATTCCGGTATAAAACAAAATGCGCTCGGTCGTCGTCGTCTTGCCGGCGTCGATATGAGCGATGATCCCGATATTGCGATATTTTTCGATGGCGATCTTGCGGGGCATACGAAACGTTATATTGTGTGACTTAGATAAAAGATAACATTCTCGTAAAGAGGCCAACTATTGCATTCTGCATATTCGGTCGTTGAAAAACTGGAAAAGCCCGATTTACGCAAAGTGAGCGAAGGCCTTGTTGGCTTCGGCCATGCGGTGCGTTTCTTCACGCTTCTTCATGGCCGAGCCGATCTTGTTCGAAGCGTCGATGAGCTCATCGGCGAGTTTTTCGGCCATCGCTTTGCCTTTGCGGTGGCGGCACGCATCACGGATCCAGCGCATCGCCAGAACCTGGCGTCGCTCGCCGGACACCGGGACCGGCACCTGATAGTTCGCACCGCCCACTCGTCGGCTTTTCAGCTGCAGGAGCGGCGCCACATTCTTGATTGCCTGCTCGAAAGTATTGAGACCGGCTTTCTTGGTCCGCTCGGCGATGATATCAAACGCATCATAGATGATTCTTTCGGCCGTGCTCTTCTTGCCCGCCCACATGATCATCCCGACGAAATGCCCAACCAGCGGATTGCCGAATCGGGCATCCGCCTTCCATTCCTTATCAAATTGTCGCTTTCTCCGTGGCATAATTTCTCGGACTTAGTCTTTCTTCTTCTCCTTCTTCGCGCCGTATTTGGAGCGGCCCTGCTTGCGAGTGTTGACGCCGGCCGCATCGAAAATACCGCGCACCACATGGTACCGCACGCCCGGCAAATCCTTCACCCGGCCGCCGCGGATCATGACGATGGAGTGCTCCTGGAGATTGTGCCCCTCGCCAGGGATATACGCCGTCACTTCCATGCCATTGGTCAGGCGCACACGGGCAATCTTGCGCAGAGCCGAGTTCGGCTTCTTCGGCGTCATGGTCGTCACCTTGAGACACACGCCGCGCTTGTACGGACTATCGGTCTTCGTGATGCGGTTTTTGACCGTATTGATGACAAAAGTCATCGCCGGAGACTTGGATTTCTTCCGGGCGACTTTGCGAGGATGCTTGATGAGCTGATTGATGGTGGCCACGGATCAGAGAGTTTATTGAGACAAACAAAAAAAGACTTGTGTCAGTTGTGGAGCCAGTGTATCCGATGAAGGATGGCTTGTCAACCACCACACCCATCGAGCTTCGGCGTAAACGAGCCCTCAAAAACAATCTCTTGGAAACAGCCATCAGTAATGACGAGATACCCCCCCTCGGACCTCTCGCCGCCGCAATCCCACAAGCTCAATGGGTGTCGGTGGTCAACTGGATACTTTGGCTCTAGAGAGCCAGACCAAAGAAGAAGCGTAGGAAAACGGAGATGAAGGCGCTCACCGGTCCGGAAAAGACGAAGATGATGAATAGGAGGAGAAAAAAACCATACTGTTCAAGCTGCAGCTGCGTTCGCTCGGAAATCGGAAAGAGCGCATAAAGAATCTTTGAGCCGTCCAAGGGCGGAATCGGCAGGAGGTTGAAGCAGCCCAGCACGACATTCCAGAAAATCGCCAGCAATAATAGGCCGAAGAAGATGCTCATGAACGACCCGGCCATGGCGATTGAAAGGAGTTCGAAACGCTCCAAAAATTGCCCCTGACCGCTGATGACACCCAGAAAACGTCCGAGGACATCCTGCTTGGCAAGTTGGGATAGCGGGAGCGCTGCCGCCAGGAAGGCTGCCAGGAACGCGAGAAAGAAATTCGTTCCCGGTCCGGCCAGCGCCACATAGAGCGGGCCCCATTTCTGATCGCGCAAATTATACGGATTGTACGGCACCGGCTTGGCATAACCAAAGGCGAAACCTGTCGTCACGAACAGTGTGATGGGAATGATAAAAGAACCAAAGGGATCAATATGACTCCATGGACTGAGACTGAGCCGGCCGGCGTATTTGGCTGTCAGGTCGCCGAGGAAATACGCCATATAGCCGTGTGCCACTTCATGCAGGATAACGGCGTATATCAACGTAAAGAGGTAGAACCCGATGAGAACAATTTCATTCGCCATACTCAGGTGAAATGCTTGGATACGAATCTTCGGCGATAGCCCTAAAGACTTGCCAAGGCCATACTACCATGCTAGACTGGTCTTTGCTAAGCGCTTTTCCGGCGCTTTCACATTATCAAAAACTTCTACGACTATGAGCCGTGTCTGCCAACTTTCCGGCCGGGGAACCCAAACCGGTAACAAAATCAGCCACTCTAAGCGCCACACCCGCCGCACGTTCGCGATCAATCTCCAGACCAAGCGCATCGGTGGCGTGAAACTCCGGCTCTCGACTCGGGCCATCCGCACTCTGGCCAAGTCCGCTGCCTAATTTCAAACTTCTTTCGAATTGAAAACAATCCGCTTCCGCGGATTTTTTCATGATTCTTGACAGTACTGATGGAGAGTAGCATAATCGCCAGGTTGGTCCTGTTACCCAATCTGACGCTCGGTACCCAATCCAAGGAAAGATTTCGTGACCCGATCAACTTTCATTTTTTCCGTCCCTTACCAATCCCCGCCCCAACGACCACAAGGAGAGACCGTGCCAACCACGCAACCAGCCAAAGAAACGCACGCTATTCTGACGTGCTATGACAAACGTCTTGACCCAATCGTTGAGATTTACCGACAGCAGCTCATTCTCGAAGAACACATCGTTCTGAGCCCGATTCGTCCCGTCGGCGGACTGCACGCGATGACTCGGAGTGCCTGCCGTCATTTCTTCTACGATCAGCTCGATGGACTGATTTTGGTCGGCCAGGCAACGCATGTCCATATCTTTCCGCATACCAATTGCCAGTATGGCTGGCTCAAGGTGCGAGACAAGGTAGGCGATACGTTCGAGCAAGACCTCGGCTTCCAAATCGACATGCTGAAAAAGTCATGCGCGGGTGCCATCTCCCATGTGAAGCACAAGTTCCCCGAGAGAACGGTCCGCATCATCGGGAACATCATCTGGACGCAAGAAAAACGCTTTCTCAGCCTGACCGAGGCGACCGATCTTCTCGGTCCAATTCAGCCGCTCTCCGATAGTCATGAGCAACGTCAGTCGCGTGGCGAAATCGCGCTTCCCCGCATCAGAGATGCCGAAGCCTACCCGGAACACCGTCTCTAGGCGAGTGGTCCATTTGCCTCGCCGCCCCGAAGGGCACCAACCGACAATGTCGGGCGGTGTTCTTTTTTTAAAAAAAATTGATTTACGCTGGAGAATCAGCCCCGCAAAACGGTATCGGCTGTTGACACAACGGATGGCGACTTAGCCCTCAGGTAAATCCACATTCCCACGGCTGTCAGGCCGATAAAGGCGAGGGAGGACCAGTCCGCGATGGAAAGTCCGAGAAAGCTCCAGTCAACAATGGCGCAATTCCCCGTTCCCCCAAGCGCAAAGATGAAATCATCGAGGAAGGAACCGAAGGAAACGGCACAACCGGCCGCGTTATCGGTCGGTACAAAAAAACGCTGCAGATACACTTGGCGCAAAGCGACCGTCCCGCCCGCCAGAGAGAGCAGCGCGACTGCCCCGCCAGCCATGTGCAACGTATAGCGCGACCACCAGCCCATGTAGCCGATGATCGCCGACAATCCGACAAACGCATAAAAAAAGCGCTGCACGATACACAAGGGACACGGAACCAAGCCCTCCACAGCTCGGACAATAACAAATGCGAAAATGAGAAGAAGGGCGCAGTAGAGCGCAACAAACAGGAGGAGACGCTTCGGGTCACGAAGACTCGTGGCCACATTCATAAGAGTTTTTATCATAAGACGCTTGGCAGACTGCTTCTCTAGTATAGTCTATGCTCTCCGTTGGTTCATCCCTCTGCTCCCTTTAAAAAAATACTGGGCGACTCAAAACTCGAGCCGCCCAACAGGGCCGCGATCAGCAGGTGGCATCGCTCCCTTCCGTTTGTCGAACATTTTCAGCGCTGAGGGCACAGACGAATCCAATGGGAATGGCGGCGGGAAGCCACCAAAGTATGGAGGGTAATCGGAAGAAAAACGTTACTGCTTCCTCATTCACCCAACTGGCTAAATACACGGCCCCAACGACAATGAAACAGCCGACTGCATCCCACTCCACGAGGCGCACGAACCGGCGATGACCATTGGGATTGACTGGATCCGGCAGATAGTAGGGGCGATTTTCTGACCCCACAAAGTACATCCCCGACAGGGTCGCGACGACGGTCATACCGCACGCCACGAGAAAAGCCAACATGATAGTCGTCAGCATTTGAGACCTCCGAAGGTGAGCTATTACAAAGGACGTGGCTCCAGAGTAGCATGCTTTCTTACGCGGCTCAGGGCACCATGTCAAGTCCATACCATCACCATGTTCTCGAGCTAGAAGCGAAGAATCCCTCGTCGAGACTCGAGAAAATGGTTTACCTTACCTCTTGCAATAAATCTATTTTCATGCTATAGTACTTGGTTAGGAGTTTTTTCCCAAACCACCACCCAACCACAGGAGCACTCCATGATTCATCGCATTGATCCCATTCACGCCGTTCTTTTACTAGTCGTACTCACGGCCATCGGCGGGTTGGGGCTCGTCTCCCAAAGCATCGATGAGACGACGTTCCTAACCGCCAGAAAGGAGACCATCAACGCCGCTCCCTGCAAAAAAGCTCTGCCCCTCGAGGCGCAGAGCTTCGAAGAACGCTCCGGCAAAGACTTTTTGCCACCCCTGTGCTGGTAACACCCAACACCGTGCTCGCACCGCCGCTAGGTTTCAACCCAGCGGCTTTTTTCTGTACCAGTGATCTTTTGAATAAACAAAACCACCCGGAAAAACTTCCAGCCTGCTATCTGATTTGAAAATCACTACATCGCTGCGGCAGCGCTCTCAGACGAACACGCGCGGCAATTGCTCTTGTGTGTCACGACCTCGAAGACAGCTGCAGCACCGACCAAGACATACACTACTTTCGTGACCGATGACATGTCACCGAAGAGGCTCGCGACGACGTCCATCTGGAAGAGACCGACGGCAAGCCAATTCAGGCCGCCCGCAACGAGCAGCAAGAACGCCACCATGTGAAGTTGTTTCATAGAAAAAAATGTTGTTGATACGCGGGGGCCGACCGGAGGAGCTCACTCCCTCCCTGCGCCTCTATTGTACTCCCGAAGAATTCCTTTTCAGACTTTCCGTCAAGCAGGGCCAAACGGAAAGCCAGTCCAAGGAAAGACTGGCCCATTTGCTATTCTTTTGCCATTTTATTTCGGCATCTTTAAAACATCGACAACGCGACCATTGATGACAAAATTATCCTCCGGCGTGAGGAAAATCGGCTGATGGCGCTTATCGGTTGACTCCGGGAGAAGGGCAATCGTCCTACCGTCTTGGGAACGATAGGTTTTCACGGTTGCGAGGCCGTCGATCACTACCAGTACCCGATCGCCGTTCGCATACTCTTTGACTGCTGCATCTACCAGGATAAAATCCCCATTTTGGATGAGCTTGCCATTCACTTTCGCCCGGTTCATGGAAGTCCCCGACACCTGAACCGCAAAGACATTGCGATCCTTAACGAGACGCTTTGAAACGCGCAGATACCCCTCGACATACTGGTCGGCGAACATGGTCGCGGCCCCGGCGCTCGCGGCACCAAAAACCGGAATCTGAACGAAACTGTCTGCATTCACGCCTTTGAGGAGAATGCCTCGGTCCTCGCTCGTCCGCTCAATGTAACCTTTTTCCTCGAGCGTGTTGAGATAGAGAAAAAAACTGCGCAGACTCTTCAAATGGAGGCCGAGCTTACCGCTTTCCTCTTTGATTTCTCGCACTGTCGGCATCTCGCCGTGTTCGGTGAAGAATTGCTTGATCGCCTGGAGGACAATCCGCTGCTTCTGAGTCAGAATCTCCATATGTTTTAGTGTTTACTCTACTTACACTAGAGAGTATACAACCAGTTCGAAAGCTGTCAACCCTCACTTTGTCGGCTAAAAAATCTCCCCTGCCCAGTCCGAACTTACTCTGGCTTGGCCATCGGATTGGAAAACAATATAGCTCGCCTTGAATTCCTGAGACAGCTCACCGTACCGCTCAGGTGAAGCAAAAAAAAGCCCTGATGTCATACAATCCGCCGACCAGGCATCAGCCGCGACTGCCGCGCAGCCGACAACTCTCTCGATGTTCTGCTGCATCATTGGGTTGACGAGATGATGCCACTTCCCCCAACGTCTCCGAAAACTGTCCGAAACGGCGAGTCCTTGATTGTGAAGGTCGACGACGCCAGCGGCCGTGTCCGGCTTACCCGGATACTCAATCGCAACGCGCCACGGCCGGCCATCGGCTTTCGTCGTCCCGAACATGTCGCCTCCGCCATCCACGATAAAGTATTCGAATCCTGCCGCACGGATGAGGTCAGCAAGCCGGTCGATACAGTATCCTTTCCCGATGCCACCGAGGTCAAAAGCCGTCGGGCCATCAAGAGTCAGCAGCTCATCTGCAATCGACCAAACTGGAAGTTGCTCACCATACTGAATCGGCACTAACCCGTTCTGTCCGCCATAGCCTGCGCTTTCCAAGACGGCGCCGACGACCGGATCATAGATGCCGCCAGTCAGGGTGCGGAGCTGTGCCGCTCGCTCGAGCAATCGCGCAAGCTCCGTCGATACCGGATAGGTGCCCGCGACGGCTTCGCGGAACGCATTCGTCTCAGAACCCGGGAGAAAACGCGAAAAACGGGACTCGAAGTCCCGTGCATATTGTATGACTCGATCGCTGAGATCCACCGGAAGGATTTCAGAATCGATAGTGATCGACCAGCCGGTCCCGAGTCCCTGGAAATCAAACGTCTGCATCGCGCCGAGATTAAATCTGGCTCTTGAGCGTATCGATGACGCTATTGAACGCCTTGGTCGTCAGCGAAGACTTGCCGATACGGTCGACGGCTGTGAGTTCGGAAAGTCGTTTCCCTTTGATGACCGCCAGCAACCCTTGAGAGAACGCTACTTGCTTCTCATCCGCCTGGTTCGTCTCAACCGTCACTTCGCGGGCATCGGTGATAACACCATCCGGACTGAGCGTAAGCGTGAACCGCACGAAATCGACGCCATCGTTCGGAACCTCGTAGCGCACTTCGGCACTCACCTCCTTCGGCTTCTGTACGACGATTTCGGTCATCGCTGCCCTATCCGTCTTGACCGACTGAAACATCTTGACCACCTGACGATAATAGATGGCAACCGTCAGAACGAGCACGACCGCGATTGCCGCGAGCCCCTTGGGTATCTTCTGCATAGGTTTGTTTTTATTGCTGTTTCTGCCATTATGATACACTTTGATGTCCCAGCACACAATTCGGAATTTGTCATTATTCCCTCCACGACTGCCGCAGAAAGGGCTATTTATGGCAAAGAAGAAAGGCGTAAAGCATACGCCTTCCGCGAGCAGAGAAAATAACGTATGCTACGAGAGACAGCAGTGCAGCACTCTCGCTCCGGCTGCTATTCCCGTAATGCTCTGCTATGGAATTAAAAATTGAACGTCTTGGAGTTCTGTTGGAAAAGACCGCATTCCCTTTCGAAAGTCAGGCTGTTTTTAATCCGGGCATCTACCAAGAAGGTGAAACGGTTCATATGTTTTATCGTGCTGTTGCGGCCGATCGAACGTCCTCAATCGGATACTGCCGGATTGAAAACGGGACAGACGTCGTCGAACGACGGGAGACTCCCCTCCTCGTGCCAGAACACGACTACGAGATCAAAGGGATGGAGGACCCACGCATCACGAAGATGGGTGATACCTATTACATGATCTACGTCGCCTACGACGGATTCAATGCCCGGCTCGCCTATGCGACGAGTAAAGACCTGCGCACGTTCACCAAGCACGGTATCATCAGCCCGAACATCACCTACCAGGAAGCCGCCGGACTGTTCAATTCGCGCGCCCTCAAGAATGACTACTTTGTCTTCGCCGCGTACATGCAGCAAAGCTACGGAGATAAGATTCTCCTCTGGGAGAAAGACGGTTTCCTCATGCCAAAGAAATTCAACGGAAAGTTCGCGCTCGTCCATCGCGTCCTGCCTGACATTCAGATGGTCTTTTTCGACTCGTTCGAGGACCTCCAATCGGAAGAATTCTGGAAAGGCTATCTCTGCAACCTCGAGAAATTCGTCGTCGTGGAAAATACGGAATGGTTCGAAGGTCGCAACATCGGCGCGGGTGGCCCGGCTATCGAGACCGCGGCAGGCTGGCTCCTCCTCTACCATGGGGTCTACGAGACCAACAAGGGCAGGACTTATTCCATGGGAGCGGCGCTACTGGATCTCGACAATCCCCTGAAGCTCGTCGCCAAACTCCAACAGCCGCTTCTCATTCCGACGGAAAAATGGGAGGTGAGTGGCGAAGTTGGAAATACGATTTTCCCGACGGCTGCAGCGCGGATCGGGAAATACCTCTACATTTATTACGGGTCTGCAGACGAACGCATCGCGGTGGCCAGAATCGAGCTCGATAACTTCCTTCGCGACATCATCACGAACGGCCTTCCAGGTCGATGAGCGATATCGGGTCAGCGATGCTGTGCCGGGCCAAGAGATAACAAACCGTCGACTCGGACCCCTGGTTCAGGTTCACCGAATGTACTGTCAGTCCATCAAAACAGCCGCCCGTCGATTCGTCGTAGACCATGAGACCCAGGGCATTGTTCCCGAGAAACCAGCTGAAGACGGTCTCAGTCGCCCGACGATACTTTTCGTTTCCAGTGAGATCATATGCAGCCCGGAGACAAAGCACTAGACTTGATGCCTCTTCCGGCTGCTGATCAAAATGAGGCCGGACACCGCCGCGCTTGAACCAACCGCTCTGCCCGATTGGCCAGGCCTGATTCCCGATGATTGTCTGACGTAACAGGAAATCGAGCGCTGTCTCTCCGACGGCTCGATACTGCGGATTGCCGGTGACTCGTGCAGCGATGAGAAGCGCCTCGGGCATCACCGCATTACCGTAGGTCAGTTCCGACTCGAACCAGTTCCAATCCTCTCCGCTATTCACTTCAAAGCTCGCAATGAGCTTCTCGCCTGTCTCCTCGAGTAGACTGAGGTAACGGCGACTTCTTTCGCGAGACAAACCAGGCTTTTCGAGCATGTACGCGAGTGCCTTGATGAAGTTCGCTTGCGCCCGTGGAAAATCAAAATCTGTCTTTCCCCCCTCCTGATCGACGAGCGTTTCAAACCGCCGATCCGCGCTGGTCCGCTGCGCCTCCGGAAGGTCAGACAAAGCGCTCACGAAACTCAGTGCCAAGAGCGCCCGCGTGTGACCCTCCTCGCGGTTCAAGCTATTGCCCGCATCATCCGGCGAGTGGTCAAAATGGAAGATATTGAGGAGCAGCCCCGCCTCCGGTTGGCAACTCAGCACGAAGTCCAAATAGATCGACGCGAGCTTCTCAGAAACACCCTTCTTGGGGGATTGTTTATGGATCATTGCCGTCACCAAAAGTGCGCGTGCGTTGTCGTCGAGCGTATAGCCGGATTCTTTCCAGGGTTCGGCCAATCGACAAAATTGAAGAATCCCGTGCTTTGTGGTCATTCGTTCGAGGTGAGACAGTTTGATCACCGGCAGTCGACGCAAAGAGATCCGAAGCGTCGGCACCAATGACGCGAAAGTTGCAGCATAAGCATTGGCCACATTGCCCCATGTCATATGGCGCGATCCGCTATACGCCAGATATCCCATATCCTGAAGCTTTTCCGGCTCACTGAGCATCTGAAGCAACGCCTGAGAATAGGCTGTTTCATCCCGCACCGGGACTAACTTCCCAATCGAGGGAACCACAAGCTCACGCGCCTGTGAAAAATTCGTCGAGAGCACCGGCCGCCCCACTCCGATCGCATACGAGAGCGTCCCCGATACCGCCTGATGCGGATCAAGCGATGTCGCGATATAGATATCAGTCATCTGAAGCGCCTGAATCAGGTGTTTCAGATCGAAATATTTATTATAGAAACGGACGTGCCGAGTCAAGCCAAGCCGCTTCACCTCCGCAAACAGCGATTTGCGATACTTTTCGCCATCTTTTTTCAGCACATTTGGATGCGTCGCTCCGACGACGAGATAGATCACGTCCGGATATTTCTGCACCACCAGCGGCAGCGCGCGCAAGACATACTCGATACCCTTGTTCCGACTGAGCAGGCCGAATGTCGTGAGGACCGTATGTCCTTCCAGCCCAAATTCTCCTTTCTCCTTGCCCGATGACTCAAACGGGACAGCTGGGATTCCATGGGGAATGACCGAAATCTTCTCCGTCGAGATACCGTAGTCACGCGTCAAAATCTCTTTGGATTGGCATGTCATCACAATAAAGCGCTCACTCAAAGCTGAAAGTTCCTCCACCCGTTTACGAAAGAGGGGCTGCGGATCGGGCAGAACCGTATGGAATACAATCGCCCGCGGTACGCGGACCCGCTTCAAAAGCTCCAGAATATAGGCGCCGTACATGCCCCCGAATATCCCGAACTCATGCTGGATGCAAACCAGCGCCGGCTGCTCACGATTGATGTAATCGGCTGCCTTGGCATAGTCGGCACGTTCATCCTGTTGGATCTGGAACACGACCCGCTGCCCCGGATAGATATAGAAATTTCGATTACTATCATTGATCGCGATCACTTTAGCGGTGATGAACGGTGCAAATGTTTTTTCGAAATTAGTCAGCAAATCGTACGTAAAAGTCGCCAGACCGCACTCTCGGGGCGGGAAGGTCGAGACAAAAAAAATAGTCTGTTTGGTGGAGGGCATTGTATTGGAAAGATCCGATAATGACATCATCTCATCCAACCGTTTCTGGCCAGATTCCAAATAAGCTGCATTATGCCATGCTTTAGAAAAACTTGCAATACAAAAGTTAGAGGGAAGAAAAAAAGCGGGTGGGGTCTAAGAGACTCCCTCCCGCTCCAGTTTGTCCTGTCCTTCGGTCAGGTTTTGGTATAGTCGACGATGGCGCCCTCTTTACGGGCTGCTTGCTCGGCCCAGATGACTTCATTGGGCGTCGGGACGCGGCGCACCTGGCCATGCGGATCCAAGAACCCTGCCCGATCTTCGATGCCGTAGTCGATGCAAGATTCCCGCATGCAACCGATGGGCCGACCGGCGCGTTCGTCCTGGATACCATCTGCCGGCTGGTAGTACCGCGCGTACTCCGGCATCACTCGCTTCGGATCCGCTAGACTGTGGAGCGTCACCGGATCGCCGACGAAGATCGGCCGACCACAATGCCAGCACTGTATCGTCATCGCCTGCAGACAGACATGGCAATACCCAGTCGTGCCGTTCGCACTGACCGGTACTTTGAGCGAGCGGCTTTCTCCAAATGCCCGCACGAGTCCGCGGACTTGGGTCCGATGTCCGCAGACAATGGCCGGGATACGGCGCAATTGCCACAGCCACCACACCAATGCACCGAGGCTGATCAAGCCGCCAATCCATACGAATGTACTCATTTCACTCTCCTTGATTGTGAAAAAGACGCAACACATGCGTTTCCATGGGGGAAACGGGTAAAGGAACGTGCGACGAGTATACCCCACTCGTCCGATTATGTCAAGAGGAAACATACATTTTTCTTACTCTATTCTTTTTTCCAACTTTTCAGCATTCGACAAAAAAAAGCGGGTTGTATCCAATAGGCTACTCCCCGCCTCAATTCAAACCGATGTATCACAGTTATTCTGCTTCTTCACTGTCTGGTAATACGGTACCCGCCTGCACGGCTCGGAGCGAGGCGATGCGCTTGCGCGTGCCCGGGTGGGTAGGGGTATCAAATTTCATGCCCTGACGCAACGTCGAGAACCCCACATCAGGTGGCCAGCCGAGCTTGGTCAATACTCGCAACGCAAAGGCATCGGCGGTGTACTCCTGGCGGTGTGCCAGCGCCGAGGCATCACGTCCGAGCAGGCCAGCCACTGGATCGGTCTTGTCCTGAGTCACTTCACCCGGAATCCAACGCTGGTAGACGCGGCCCATTTGCGCCCAGTGACGTTGGATTACGTGCCCGATTTCATGGGCGATGATGAATATCCGTTCGCCTTCGGGCAGATCAGCCAGCGACTCGTTCGCGATGATGATGTTGCCATGCAGCGTCTCGGCGAGCGGAGAACCGCTGATGACGCGAAATTCGATGGCAACGTCGGATTGCACGGCTTGGGCCAATTTCTCGAACGTCATGCGCACGATCTGGGTACGCTCTGCATCCTGTGCGGGTTTCAGTGCATCGAGGCGCTGCTGTTGTGAACGACGTATTACGTCGATGATGTCCTCGCCACAGGCTGATGGACAAAACCCTGTCCCCAAGACAAGAGCGACCATGGCTACGAACAACGGCTGCTTGCTCATTTCCGACTCCTTCCTTCAAAAGAACAGTGGAAACTACAAAAAATGGGATCCTCTCCGGATTGACGATAAAAAAAACGAGAAGCTCCCTGCCCTCCGCCTCCATACTACACTGGAAAGCGAGTACAGGCATAGGAATTCCCGTCAAGTCCCTCTGATTTTCTGCTACTAAACTAATTTCAAGTAAGAAAAAAAGGGGAAACGGTTTGCATCGTTCCCCTCGATACTGACTGAAAGTTCTTCCCGTCAGCAGGTCAGTGGCCGCCGCAGCACCCGGGCATGGAGGAGTCGGCCCCATGGCACCGAAGTGCGCTTGCCGTCCACGACAATGTCCTGGCACGGTTCCACGATGACACGCGGAATCGGCATCTGCTCATGATCGGTGTGGCCGCAGCGGTGCCAGAGATCACAGCACTTCCGCATCCCCCACATATCCACCGCTTCGCACTCCTCAGGAGGGATGGAAAGCTTGAACGAATAGTGGTGGCCTGAACTATTGCGCCCAGATACGCAGCCAGCCGCCTGCCAGGTGACACCGAGGTCAGCAACAAATTTCGAAAGAAACTCGGCTTGTCCGGCACTGCCGCCGCGCTGGCCGAAGAGAAAGTTCATGCCCAACAACGCGGTCGTATCCCGGATCTCGAGTCGCAGCTTCACGAGGCTGAGCCGCGTTTCGCCCTCATAGTGCGGAACTGGCCAGGCGGGCAGACCATGGCTGGCCTGCCACTCAAAAACTGTCGCTTGATACATCATTCGATTCTCCTGCTGTTGAGGTACACACTGACATATCGGTTTCCGCTGGAAACCACCAAAGAACTTCCGGAAAATATATCCCCTTTCGATCTCCCTGTCAATATAAAAGCCACCCCGATTGAGACTGTGGTGGCTTTCGAAAAAGAGCGTCGGTTCCCCGCTCAGTCAGGTGCGGCTCAGACTCGAACCGTCACTGGCGTTTCTGTGCCTGATCAGTGGAAACCGGCGGTCTAGCGTACTGCGCGACGATCGTTCGATGATTGCGAGCAATCCAGACGAGGAAACCGTTGAACAGTATGAGCCCTCCCAACCACCCCATCACGGCCGAAAAGGGATCGATGGCGCCGCTGACCACGATCAGTACTTGTGCGTTCATCGCCAGTGAAGCCAGCTGGCTCCAGTACGCAAAGATCGTCATCCGCTTCGCCAAAATAAGAATGTCCTGCCTGGCAACAGGTTCGAGCATCCAGACGGTTCGCACCATCGGCAACAGCTTCCGGGCAATCAAGAACTGAAACGCAAGATTCAGAATGGCGATACCGTACAGGATCGCCAGACTCACTACATCACTCCTACTCATGGTCTACCCCCTTCAAGAGTGGTTTGAACACTGGTCTCCTCACGGAAAACCGCTTGAAAGAACTTCCGCCGAGTATCACATATTCGCTCTTGCGCGTCAATCTTTCCCCACCGCTGGTGTGAGGCCAAATGAATCGTTCCGTTTTAGCATATTCCCACGATCGTAGGAATAATAGAGTTTTGAAATCTGGAGATAAGGGGGGGGGGTTGGAAGTGGCTTTCAATGTTTCCGTATTCTTATTTGACGAGGGAACATTTGTTCCCTATAGTGAGGAAGGACCTCCCCCTCCTATGGAAACGACCATCGCCCTCGCCAAGATTCAAGCCTTTTATGAAAAGAAACGGCGCATGCCGACCGTGCGTGAAATCGCGATACTTATCCGCACGCGTTCGATGAAGCAAGTGACCCGTCTCATCGACACTCTCGTCGCGACCGATGCTATCGAGCGCGATGCCAAGGGCAGGCTCTTGCCGAGCGCTCTTTTTACGAGCATCCGCAAGCTCGGGCTGGTCGAGGCTGGTTTCCCCTCACCCGCCGAAGAAGAGCTCCTCGATACCATGACCCTCGATGAGTGGCTCATAAAGCGGCGCGAAGCCACCTACATGCTCGAGATCAAAGGCGAGTCGATGATCAATGCCGGCATCCGGCCGGGCGACACCGCCTTGGTCGAACGCGGCCGCGAGCCCAAACACGGCGACATCGTCATCGCCCAAGTCGACGGCAAATGGACGATGAAGTACTACCATATCCAAGCCCGAGGAAAGATCGCTCTTGTCCCCGCCAATCCGAAGTTCCCGACCCTCTATCCGGAAGAAGAACTCCGCATCGAGGCCATCGTCACGGCTATCATCCGCAAATACTAGGACTATGGCTGCCCCCATCGTCCTGGGGAGATTCCCTCGCGCCATCCTCCACATCGATGGCGATGCATTCTTCGCCTCATGCGAGCAGGCCAGGAATCCCGAGCTCCGTGGCAAACCCGTCATCTGCGGCGCCGAGCGCGGCATCGCGGCCTCCATGAGCTATGAAGCGAAAGCCAAAGGTGTCACCCGCGCGATGCGTTTGTTTGAAATAAAAAAGCTCTGCCCCGACGCCATCATCCTCCCCTCTGATTACGAAACCTATTCGCTCCTCTCGAAAAGATTTTATGACATCGTCCGCCGCTACACCTCCGATGTCGAGGAATACGGCATCGATGAATGCTTCGCCGATATCACTGGCCTCCAGCGTCCGCACAAGCTTTCCTATACCAAAATCGCCGCCCGGATCCAAACAGAATTGAAGGCCGAGCTCGGCTTCACCTTTTCCATCGGTCTCGCTTCGACCAAAGTGCTCGCCAAAGTTGGCTCGAAGTGGGCCAAGCCCCACGGCCTCACCGCGATCCCAAACAAGTACATTCACCGCTACCTCGAAACGCTCCCCGTGGGTGCTGTCTGGGGTATCGGTCCGCAGACGACCGCCCTCCTTCAGAAATTCGGCATCCACACCGCGCTCGACTTCGTCCGCCGCGACGATGCCTGGGTGAAACACTACTTTTCGAAACCGTTCCAAGAGATCTGGCATGAACTCCGCGGCCAAAGTGTCCTGCCCCTCGCGACCGAACCCAGAAGCGATCACTCCTCGGTCCAAAAGATGAAGACCTTCACCCCGCCCTCGAATGATCCGCGCTTCGTCTTCGCCCAGCTCGCCAAAAATATCGAGTCCGCCTGCATGCGCGCGAGACAGTATGGACTGGAAGCGAAACGGGTCTACATCCTCTTGCGCACTCAGTCGTTTGAACATCATTCGACCGAGCTCATGCTCTCGCGCCCGACCAATTTCGCCCACGAACTCCTGGAGATAGCCCGACCTGCCTTTGATGACCTCTTCCGACCCGGCACGCTCTATCGCGCCACTATGGTCACGCTCGCCGAGCTGACCCACCCGAATCCGCAGCCTGACCTCTTCGGCGGCTCGCTCGCGGTCGACAACTATCGCCGGCTCTACGAAGGCATCGATCAGGTCCGCGCCAAGTATGGCAAGCACACCCTCCACTTCGGCTCCTCATTCATGGCGCATGGCACACGCCCAGCACGACGGCGACCGCGGCGAAGAGCCCGAACGCAAACGCCATCTCCTCAAGGGCGAGACCAAACGCCGCCATCTCGGCATCCCCATGATTCACCGCCGAACTCTCGTAGTCAAACGAAAACCAGCCTCGGAAGAAGGCTGGTCTCGCGTGTCGCACGACTACTCTATTTCGTCTTGTTGCCGACCGCTTTGGCACTGCTCTCGACATAACTCACACAATCCCCCTGATTCTTGAAGACAGGATTATTGAAGGTCTTCCAGCCATCGCTCTTGCATTGGTCCTTGTTCGTCGGCGAAGTCAGGACTGGACCGGAAACAAGCGTCAGATTGTCGATCACGAAACCCTTTCCTGCGGTCGCTGGAGCGGCCGTCCCGCCGGTACGGAAGAGCACAGAGTCTACCGTCCGTGTCGGATTAACTTCCTGATCGCGGAAGTAATCCTCCCAGCTCGTACCTGTATGCCTGAGCACGCCATCCACATACACCTTCACGACGTCATTCGCCGGACCATCGACGAAGTCCATGCGTCACTTTTACGGTATGCGGTACCGTTCGATCCAGTTCGTTCGCCGCGTTCGTAAAGATGAAATCATCGACGCTCGTCTGATAATCATAGAAGTTTACTTCAAGTCCAGTTGGCATATCAGCCATCTGGATCCAGCTCATGCGCGCGCCATCGCCCCGGTCAGGGCTCGCAACGACCGAAAGACCCGGCTGTTCAGCTCCGGGGACAGTCGATGCGAAATCCCACTGGGCTTCAAAATGCGTTTTGCGCGTCCCGCCAGACATTCCGTCTCCCATGGCCGAAGTCTCACCGGCCTCATCCGCGAGCGACTTCGAAAACGTCTGATCGCCGAAACAGCCGCTCGTCACCGCGTTCGACATCCGAAGTGCCTGCGCACCAAAGGTCGGAAACCCATAAGTATTCGCTACAACCGCATGATCATACAACGCACAACCTGAGCCGATTGAACCAGAGACTACTCCATCCGTCCTGATTGTGAACTGAGCTGACGACATAGGTCGGCGATTCGAAGTTGATCGCCGAACTGTCGGCTTTGGCACCGATTGCAAATAATAGAAAAGCGGCCAGACCGATAAATGTCAATTTTTTCATACGCTATTGCTTTAGGAAATATCAGTTCTTCTGGTCCGACCATTCATACGCGCCACCGGGCATGAAACCAGTTTGCTACCCCTATTTTAGCACCCCCCCTTCACGGACGCTGTCAAGGATTGAGGGTATTTTGTCATGTCCCTTTCCTCAGCCAATTCCCTCCCCGGACGTGCAGGCGCTCAAAGTGAGAAGACTCAGACCACCATCAACAAAACCGCCCAGGACACGGACCGGCGGCTTTCAGTTTGAAAAAAAATTCACAGTATTCCAAAGAGTCTCTATACTACACTGATGAAAATAGTCTTTGGACTCATGCTGCTCACCCTCCTGTTCGCTCTCCCTTTTGTTTTTCCCCAAACCAAAAAAGAGCCTGAGGCGCTGCCAGAACCGCCAGCGAGTGAAGAGAAAAAGATACGGACCCGATCGCCGAAAAAAAGACGCCCGGTCTCACGCTTTCTCCTCCCTCAGTCATCCAAGGAGAACCCGTGCTCATCACCGTGGATGAAGTGGCCGACCTGGCTGACATAGACGCTCTCACGCTCGACGACCAGTCGATCCCCATTTTTGAATATCAGGGAAAACCGGCTGCTTTTCTCGGTATCGATCTGCACAAAAAGCCCGGTCCGTACCGAGTGGCGCTCTCTCTCAAAGACGGACGGGAAACGGCGGCGACCCTCGAGGTGAAAGAGCGAATTCTCCCCGTATCGGATTTCGACATCCCTGAGAGCTTCGGCGGCAACACTCCGGCCGGCGAACAAGAGCTCACGAGCAATCTGGAAACTGATACCAAGACTTTGAACGCCGTGACGGCAATCGTAAGCCCGAAAAAACTCTGGGAAGGCGCATTCCGCCATCCCCTCAACGGACCGATCTTCGTCACCGATGTGTACGGCTATAGTCGCCAAACCGGCGCTACAAACATCAGCCATAACGGCACGGACTTCCGGGCCGCTGTCGGGACGCCCGTGTACGCCATGAACGCGGGCCGAGTGGCTTTGCTGGAGCTTTCCGAAACTACGGGAACACCGTCATAATCGATCACGGCTTGGGAGTGATGACCATGTACATGCACCTTTCCCAGATCAATGTTGAACTCGGTAAGCCCGTGGAGAAAGGTGACCTGATCGCCTTGAGCGGCAATACCGGCTACTCGCTCGGTCCCCATCTCCACCTCTCCGTCCGTATTTATGGTTACTCCATAGACCCCATCAAATTTCTTGAACTGATGGGCCTCCGAATAAGCCCCCGAGAAGCAAACAAATGCGCCCTCTGCAATACGCATGGCGGCTTTCAATTTTCATTATCCACGTTTTAGCATATTCCTACGGCCGTAGGAATAATAGAGTTTCGAAATATGATGGTGAAGCAATGGGAGTCCCGAGGCAGCTTTCAATTTTTCTTTTTCCTCTCTGGGTCAAATGGGGGATCAAAAGCCTTTATGTGTCTGGAGAAATACCACTTCTTCCGACGTAGAGGTGCGGCCGAGGATGGCATTGCGATGAGGGTAGCGCCCAAATCGATCAATGATGTCTTTGTGGGCCTGTTCATATTCCGTGTCACCAAGCTTCTCGAACAGCCTCATCGCTTTTTCATGAACGACCCGTAACTCACTATGCATATAGGGCATATAGAGAAATTGTCGTTTCCTTTTTTCAAGTTTTAAGTCATCACCACTGCGCACTGCCTCCTCGGCGAGAGAGAGCGCTATCGGATCCGAGAGGAAGGCTTCGGGTGTCCCACGAAACATATTCCGCGAGAACTGATCGAGGACGATGATTTCCGCGAGTCTCCCTTCGGGCGTAGTCCGCCAGGCTGCTGATTCGCCTGCCACTACCTGTCGATGGGTTTCGAGGAAGCGCGAACGAATGAGCTCGTCAAAAATAGAATCGTTACCGAACCATTGCTTTGGTGAGCATTCCCCGAACCAGAAATGGATGATGTCCTCCCAAGTCGTATTCATAGCCTCAGTATATCAGCCCATCCTCCCATTGTGAGTCAAATAGACATCCCTTTAAGCATTCTCCTCTTATTCGCCAATTCGCTCGAATTAGAGAATAAACATATAACTAAAACAAAAAAACCGCCCAGAATCACTCCGAGACGGCTTTCAATTTTTCCATTCCGCAGTCTGGAACCATTAGTACTGAACCGGATGTCTACTTCTCATACATCCAAAATAGACAAAGAAAGGTAAGGAGGAAATTGGCCGAAGCCAATACCCTACCTTTGAGAGCGTTAGATTCACCAGTAGCGCTCGATATGGCCGCCGTCGCACCATGTCATAAAGGCTGAAATGACCTCGGTACGGAAGGAAAACGAATACTTACCCGAACGACCCAGCGTCCACGTAGGATGCATGTAGGAAGAAAGCGTGGAGAATACTAGCCCAGTCGCCGCAAGCTGGAAGAAACGGATACAGGCGATATAGAAGCTTAGGCGCTTCTGATTCGTAACGCCCGGCGTACTCGGGCATTTTTCGTTCTTCCTCGCAACCGAGAAAACAGAATGAGAGCGTGACACGATAAAGAATCGCAAAAACCTCCATCGCATAGTAGCGCCCAGACAAGGTAGCCGGATAGTTTTGCCGAAACACCATGACAATACGACATCATCCCCCGCTTGGCCGGAACGCTGTGCCTTGAAGATTGTGCACTCGCGGAGGCCGATTGATCTGTGCTGTCGAATCTAGGCTGGCAAACACCATGGGGGACAACTACGGCAAATACTTGTCTAGTGATAGTCCGTTTTCTTCCAATGGTTCACGGGAATATAGGAGCGGCCTCCCAACCATCGGAGCATTCACTCCGAGGCGGTTTTCAGTTTTTCCTTTTCCTCTGAGTCAAATAAAAAACAACCTTAAGGCTGAGATTTACGGCTAAAAATTAAAGGGCTCCACGCACATCTGTGCAGCAAGCGCCCCTGCCGATCGCTCTCTTTTCGTCACGTAGTACGTCGGGTGTGAAGGACTTTTCCCTTAGGCTCATTTCATCTCGACAGTCAGGAGGTTTGCTGCTCCAGATCAATAGGGATGATAGATGAGTACCGAGCGGTCGGGGCGACGAGTTGGATTCCCACAATGGGGTTTGCCTGAGTTCTTCTCTGAAGAGAAACCACTTTCAAAGTATCAGTGGCCCCATACTCGCAAATTCTTCCAGACGTCAAACAAAAAACCACCAAGGATTACTCCGAGACGGTTTTCAATTTTTCCAACAATGAAAAGAGGAACGCGGGGCGTTCCTCGAAGGCCGATGCTGGGCCCAGTGGTCACTTGAGCGGACGGACATCAAAGAGGTCCGGGTAGCGCGGATCGCTCGGGCCGATGCCCTGAGCTATAGCCGCTTCGCGCCGGCGGACGAGCTCGAACTGGTCCTCTTGGAGATCGAAGCGGTGGTCGAGCGCGCGCAGCTGCCGCCGATGCCAGGCCGCGAGCGCCTCGCGGGTGCGCTGCCGCCAGTCGGAGTAAGCGTACGCCGCCGTCGCACCGAAGATGTACATCTTGTTGCAGTCCTCGGGACCGAGCCGATAGAGCAGATATCTGAAGAGCATGACGCTATCTCCCACGTTGGGGGTTGGGGGCTTTGGCGGACTGCCAAAGAGCTGGTCCGAGTATCCCAAATCCCCTCCCCGCCGTCAAACAAAAAACCAGTCTTGCGACTGGTTTCGTGCCTTACACGGTATCAGAAGGAAATTCCTTGATCCTTGGATATTCGTGCGGAGAGCGCTGAACATATAAAGTGGAACCTCTTCACGGAGTTGCTCATCGAAGAGCTGTCCTACCGACAACGATCAATACTCTTGAGAGAGGAGAAGTCTGGGCGTACCATGACTTCTCCCGGAATAGGGTAGCTGCGAGGAGGGATCGCAGCCAGAGCCTCCGACTTTCGCCAGAAAGGTAGCAGGGGGGTAAGCTGGGGCGGTAACTCCAGCGACCGATCCGAGCGACCATCCTATGCGGCAATGTCGGCAAACAGTAACGAGAGAGTTATCTCTCAAGAATATTGATGCGAAGAACTCCCCCGTCAGAGGGAAGAGATCGCGCGAATCGCGAGTCTTTTGCGGTTAGTCCTAATTCTTCTACTACTTGTAATATGCCTTGAGAAAAGCATATCGACCAGATATCTGGTTGAGAACTTGATGTTGACCATCAACTCTCCCCGCTTCAGAGATGCTCCCGATGTGAGAGGTCTCCTGGCAGGTACACCGATTACTCCCTAGAAAGGAGGTGATCCATCCACAGCTTCCGCTACGGATGCCTTGTTACGACTTCACCCTTATCACCGATCCTACCGTAGTTCCCCGTTTGACAGGGGACCTTCGGGTATTACCGGCTCTCTTGGTGTGACGGGCGGTGAGTACAAGACCCGAGAACGTATTCACCGTGGCATGGCTGATCCGCGATTACTAGCGATTCCGGCTTCATGAGGTCGAGTTGCAGACCTCAATCCGAACTGAGACCGAGTTTTTAGGATTAGCTCCGCCTTGCGGCTTGGCAACCCGTTGTACTCGGCCATTGTAGCACGTGTGTAGCCCAGGGCGTCAGAGGGCCATGCTGATTTGACGTCATCCCCACCTTCCTCCCATCCCGACTTCCAACGAACATAAAATTACTAATTTTATACTAAATTACATTTCTAACGCTATCAACTAATCACTAAATTTCCTTGTCCATTGGGCTGGGCAGTCTCGAGTGACACATGTAACACGCGACAAGGGTTGCGCTCGTTTCCCGACTTAAGGGAACATCTCACGCCACGAACTGACGACAACCATGCATCACCTGTTCTAGCACCCTCGAAGGCTTCCCAGTTTCTGGGCTCTGCAGCTAGATTTCAAACCTTGGTAAGGTTCTTCGCTTACCGTCGAATTAAACCACATGATCCACTGCTTGTGCGAGTCCCCGTCTATTCCTTTGAGTTTTAACCTTGCGGTCGTACTTCCCAGGCGGCATACTTAACGCGTTAGCTACGCCACAGAGAGGGTCGATACTCCCAAAACCTAGTATGCATCGTTTAGGGCGTGGACTACTGGGGTATCTAATCCCATTCGCTACCCACGCTTTCGTGTCTCAGCGTCAGAAATGTGCCAGTTGACTGCCTTCGCCTTTGGTGTTCCCCATGATATCAACGGATTTCACCCCTACACCATGAGTTCCATGCACCTCTCACATCTCTCTAGTCATGCCGTTTCGCATGCAGTTCCGAGGTTGAGCCCGGAGATTTAACATCCGACTAACATAACCGCCTACACACCCTTTACGCCCAATAAATCCGGATAACGCTTGAGGTCTCTGTATTACCGCTGCTGCTGGCACAGAGTTAGGAACCTCTTATTCATGAGGTACCGTCACATAATTTCTTCCCGTCATAAAAGAAGTTTACAACCCGAAGGCCTTCATCCTGCACGCGGCGTCGCTCCATCAGACTTTCGCCCATTGTGGAATATTCTCGACTGCAGCCACCCGTAGGTGTATGGACCGTGTCTCAGTTCCAATCGTTGGGGGTCAGGCTCTCACATCCCCTACCCGTCATAGCCTTGGTGAGCCATTACCTCACCAACAAGCTGATAGGACACAGGCCGCTCCTCGAAGCGATAAATCTTTACTCCGTAGAGACTATCGCGTATTATTCCGGCTTTCTCCGGATTATTCACGACTTCGAGGGTACGTTCCTATGTATTACTACCCGTTTGCCATGGGTCTAAACCCATTCGACTTGCATGCCTTATCCACGCCGCCAGCGTTCATCCTGAGCTAGGATCAAACTCTCAATTTATAAGTGTATCGAGAATGGCTTGCGCCACTTTCGCATGAGAACACTTCGCTCATGTGATTTCACTCTGTTGTGATCATGCTTCGGCTCGAGAGCCTTAGTCATGATCGGAATAGAAGAGTTGTCAGCATTGCTGCTGATTTCCATTCTGTCGACCCGCACGGGAAGACAGAACAGTTTAGGACTAACCACAGAAAACTGTGATTAGCTGACTCATGTAACCTAGTTTTTAAAGAAAACAAAAGAGGAACATTTCCTCTCAATTGCCTAACCAGTATACGCACCTGTTTTCGGCTTGTCAACCCCGACACCAATTGAGGATGAGGGATCAAAAACTTCCCATTTTCTGGCTTATACACGCCCTAGTTATTACTTCATTTTTTCTTGGGTTTTTTCAGAAGCAATCCTCGATTGGTGTTAGGGTCATGCGAGTGTTTTCTCGTTCCACCGGGCAGAGAAAACACTCCCTTTTACTCTTGACAGTATCATCTTTATATGATATATTCTCTTCATCCTGAATCCTTCAGGAGAGTCTCTATTTGTCCCTTCCCACTAGGAGGTTTATGCACACTTTGTTCATTCCGCTCCGCAGCGGCTGGAGGTTGTTCGTGCGGGCTGCCATGCTCGCATCGATCGGCGCGCCAACCACACCTGCTGGAGCCGAAGGTTTCACTCCTTTGGCGATCCCCCGGAAACTGCTGCCGGAAGAGGAGGAGGCCGTGACGTTCGTCCGTCTCTTGTCGGCCGTCGACCATCTCGATCGCGGCGTGACGCACAGCGCGGTGTACCACGATAGCTACCTGGCACGATTGCAGGCTGCCACCGCCGAAGAACGTCTCGACGCGCTCAAACACTACGGCCGCTCGGTCGCCGACTACAACCTCTGGGTTGGCCTGTACGGTGAAACCGCCGCGCCGATGGTCACCCATTGACACGGGCATTGCCCCTCCACACACGCACCCTCCACATTGGATGGGTGCGCTTTTTTTTATCCTTAAGTTAATGAAAACTATTCAAAGGTTCGACAAGCGTGGTGAGGGACTGATGAAAGTAGTTTCCAATGGTAACATGGCCTGATGGACAAGTGCTGAACACGGATGCTACAGTGTAGCGTTGCCAGCCTATACGTCGTTGGCAGCCCCGCTATAGGAAGTAGCAGCGTACCTTTCCAGGAGGTTTTCCATGCCTGATTTCGAAGTGAAGCCAAAGCCGGGTGATTTCATGTGGTATGAAGAGTCCCAGAAATGCGACGCCCCACGACACATGGTCCACATAATCCAATTTGCCGGTGTTACCGAAACACCCGCAGGAACAAAGGCGGATGCATATACCGCTCGCTGCGGTGAAGAAGGAGAGGGTTACGGATATGGCGCCTTAACTACCTGGTCACAAACACTCCCCAGTGGACATCCCCTGTGTCCGAAGTGTTTTCCGCCGCCGTCAGACTCGACAGGCCAATCGTGACGCTCACGGAACATTACCTCTTCACGCGCATCATTCCTACGGAAACGGTGCGCGTTGCTTTTTTCTGAAAACTGTTGACACCGGTAAAACAAAGCGGTATGTTGAGCCATCGTTCGTTTCCAATTTTCAACCCGTTCATCTCTCCCTACCCATTCCACTCGAGGAGAACGCGATGACTTCCCCTGACCCGCAGTTTCGCGCTCGGCTTGAGCGTATTACCTTCGAAAGCGAGTTGCGCATGGCCATCCACGGCTTGCGCGGCGGCGATATCAAACGTTTTGCTCTCTTTCTCTCGGCCGAAGCCGACAGCTTCGCACTCCAGGTCAAATGCGTCAAGCACGAACTGGCCGTAACGCCCGAAGAGATTGAAGCCTGGGCCACTGCCTTCCGGAATCGGTCAGAAATCATCCGTGCATCCGCTACGTAATCAATCAGCCCCTGATTGCTCACGAGAAACTGAACATTGATTCAGAAATGATGTGTGGCCTTTTCTCTTGTTTGACGGGTACCTGAAAAGACCGTACGTTACCCAATGATCCTTACCAGTTTCGGGCTGTGTCCGCCCCTCGGACATTTCTCACCCACTCGGAGGGCCTATGGCCACGGATGAAAACGTTTCTCACTCCCCGCAACCGCGGCGCATCCAGCATATCACCGCCGGGATCATCCTCGTCTGTCTGGTGCCACTCATCGGAAGTTTCGCCCGAGACCACTGCGTCAGCGGAATACTCTCATTCGGCTGCCTCGTCTGGAGCGCGGGCGTCATGCTCAGCCTCAGCTTCGGCCTCGGACTGATCTTCGTCCGCAACACTTTCCGCGCGCTATGGCGACGCATCCGGCGTTCACTCCTCAAAGATTCCTCTGTCATCGGTGGCATCGCAATCCTCATGGTCGGCTCCGGAGCTGCTGGATACGCCCTGAATAGTTCAGCTCTCGAGCATTGCTGGCAAAGTATTTTCGCTTGCCTGTTCTACAGCCTCCTTTCTATCGTTTGCTGGGTTGGTGTCGCGGCCTGCATCGCCATCTTGTATTTCGGACTTCTCCATCATCCGATCCTGCAAACACTCGCCGAGTCCCAGCGTCATCCACGCTTGAGACACCATGAAGACGAGTAGTCGGCTCCCCGATCTTCACGCGCATCGCTCCCACGGACTGATGCGCGTTTTCATTTTACCGAGACTGGTTCTGCGGCTAACGAGAGATTTATGCTTGCTTTCGACGCAGCCAGACTTTCTGAAGCAGGACGGCCAAGATGAAGCCGACAAGAAGACCAGCAGCTACCCCCGCCCAAGAATCCCTATCTTCTCTGTCCTCCGTTTCTTCCGATTCTTTACCATCAAACCATGATTCAACGGCCCCATCTTTTTTCGCTGACTGAGCCTGACTGCCGCCTTCAGACTTCATTTCGTTCTTACCAGCAGTAACCGTCGCCACTTTCACACCCTCCTTGGCATAGGCGATCGGCACGGCCGGACTGTCGCCCGGAACGGTTTCAAGCGCAACCAATTCCGCCGTTTCACCTTTGACCAGGTGCTTTTCCAAGACCAGAGCACCCGCTTCCGGACAATAGTACTTATGTTCTTTGGATTCGGCGTCGAGCGGCGTCCAATCATACATTTGGACGCAATTGGTATACGTCTTTTTTTTCGTCTTCACGGTCTGACCGACCGCAACCACATCGCGCATATCTTCGGCCTTGCCTGGGTACAGTTCCTGGCGATATGAATCCCCAGCGGTATGCGTCCCCTTGATCCAGATTCCCGGCTTCGCCCCATCGACACCAGCGACCCATGAACCGTCGTGGTCGACGAGTTTCCCTTCTTCATAATTGTCGACATTCTCTCCGAAATACCAGACATCTCCGTTCTTGTGCTGAGCCAGATAGTCGCGGGTATCCTCAACCAGTTCGCCATCGACATAGACTCGGTCCCAGTAGACAAGCGTCTGCACACCCAACACTTCCTTCGTCCAGCCCGGAATGAAAATTTCAATCCGCTCTAAACCTTCTTTCGTAGCAGCCTCAACGACAAATTTTTTTCCTACGGAGAGTGCGAAGTTCGAATTGGTGATTACGTCACTGAAGTCCGACGGATTAATCACCGGGTTATACGCTCCGGCTGATTCGACAGCGGCCTGCGCCCCGCTCGCCACAAACAACCCACCTATGACGGCTATCACCCCGAGCAGTCTCTGGATGTTCATAGAACTCCTAATGAATATTAATTACGCCTATACCGACAGTATCATGCTACATACCAAAGATGAATATTCTATGAAGCGCGAGGAAAGACGACTGTGACTGTCGTCCCCGTGTCTGGAACACTACGGAGATCAACCGTCGCACCGTGGAACTCCGCGATTTCCCGTACGATGGAGAGTCCGAGGCCCGCGCCCATCTTCTCCGCGGCCAGCCGAGTACGCGCCGGATCGGCTTTATAGAAACGGTCGAAAATATGAGGGAGATGCTCAGCAGCAATACCGATACCAGTATCGCTGACTTCGAACTCAACGCGTCCGTCATTTTCTCGAAGACTGACCGAGACCGTGCCACCAGGCCGATTATGTTCGATCGCGTTCTGTATCAGATTCACCACCAAGCGCCTCAGGCTTGTCATGTCCCCAAGGAGACGATGCGCACCCTGAATAGAATGTTTGAGGAGAATTTCTCTTTTCTCGGCATAGGGCCGCATGAATTCCAATCGTGACAGAACCACCACGGAGAGATCCAGCGGTACGAGCAGTTTCGGGCGTTCGCTATCGTGGCGTGCCAGAAAAAGGAGATCGTTTACCATAGTCGACATCTGCTCGATCTCCTCGAGTGATTCACGAAGTAGTTTTTCATACTCCGCTCCCGTCCCTGGCCCAGTGAGCACCGCTTCGGCACCTGTCTTCATCACCGCCAAAGGCGTACGGAGCTCATGGGCCGCGTCCGCTAGGAATTTCTTTTGCTGCTGGTGTATTTTCTCGATTGGCTGAAGCGTTTTCCCGGCCAGCGCATAGCTGAGAAACGGCACCAGGATGAGGATCAGGACATCCACCAGATAGAGGATACTCTCCAGACGGTCTTCCGCCTGCTCAATGATCGCTACTTCCCGCGCCTCGTTTTGGACCGTATCGGGTGAGCCATATTTGATCGTATCGAATGCATTGCTGACAAAGATCTCGTAGACGGCCACATTGAACACGATGAGAACACCGACTATCCCCAGAAAATAATACACCGTGAGTTTCCAGCGGGCTTGACGGAACGGGTCACGCCTGAAACTGGTAGCCCACGCCGCGAATGGTTTTGATATAGCGCTCATCGTGGTCGTGTAATTTGTGACGAAGTTGTTTGATATAGACATCCACGATATTGGAAAATGAGTCAAACGAGAAATCCCAGCAGTGCTCCAGGATCTGCTCGCGCGTGACTGCACGGCCGATGTTGCGCATCAGGTACTCGAGAACCGCGTATTCCTTTACAGTAAGCGGAAGCTCTGTTTTCCCGTGTCTGACTCGATACTGACCGCAATCAATAACGACGTCTTGACCAGTAATGATGCCACCGAGCGTAGCGGGAGGCCGCCGAAGGAGTGCTCGGATACGTGCCAGCAATTCTTCGAGCCCGAACGGTTTGACCAGATAATCATCCGCACCACTATCGAGACCCCGTACAATATCATCGGCTTCGCCGCGGGCGGTCAGCATGATGACTGGCAGGTTCACGTTCGTCCTTCGTAAGTCCCGACACACAGCAATACCATCTTTCTTGGGAAGCATGATGTCCAAGACTACCAAATCATAGTCGCCATGCTTCGCTCGTTTTTCTCCACCCTCGCCATCATAAACGCAGTCCACACTGTAGCTCTTCTGCTCGAGCGCTTTTTGGATATAACTGGCCAACTTCTGATTGTCCTCAACCACGAGTATCCGCATACAGCGAGCATAGACTATTCCGACAAGATGAGGAACGGATGAGGATCCGCCGCATACGTATCGTACGGGTGTTTATTTCAGCCGATTATTGATGACGAAGAGCGCGAAGATCGGCACCACCAGCCAAAAGAGGAGTGCCCAGGGGCTTGCGATATAGAAATAGAGATCCGGCGTCACGAACGAGAGAGCGAGCGATTTCGGCAGGAAAGAGAAAATACTCGAGAGGACCGATCCCGTCACGAGGAACGACGTCACGAAAAAACGCCAGAAGAAATCCGTCCCTGCGCTTGTGATATGGATGTCGAAGAGCCGTTCGTCGAACATCGTGAGTGCGACCAAGAGTGCGATGAACATTCCTGCCTTGGCATAGTCCGAGAGAGCGAACCAGCTCTCCGGCATGACACCCACCAAGGCTACCGCGATATAGACATTGATGAGAATATTGACGAGCTTCCAGCGGCCGAAGATGAAGCCCACCAACAACGAGACGCCGACAAAGAGGAGAATGACCGAGAGATCCCCAGCGATATTCTGAGGGAGGGCGGACAAACTGGTCAGTCGTTCGAGCATACAGGCAGGTCGGGAAATTGACTCCAGTCTAGCACTCAGAGAACGACCAAGCAAAGAACTGGAATGAGGACATTTACCCTTTACCAAGCCAAATTTCCGTGTTATTGTATGCGTATCTATGGGTCTCTCTCGCTATCGCCGATTCCTTTTTTGGACGTTCGCCTTCTCGTTTTTTGCGACGGCAAGCTTTATCATATTCCACGCCTTCGGCTATCGTTACAGCTTTGAGCGGGGAATTTTCGTCTATTCCGGATCCATTACGGTGAATTCGCTCCCACAGACGGTCGACATCAGCATCGACGGCGAGCTCTTGCCGGCGAAACGCTACGGCGTCCTCAACGAAACAATTCATATCCCCGGCCTCATGCCGGGAGAGCACTTGCTCACCGTTTCGGCGCCCGGCTACCACTCCTGGTCGAAAAAGACGCAGGTGCAGAGCGGTATCTCCACTGAATACTGGAACGTAATCCTGACCCGGACCGATTACCCGAGCGGCGCGCTCCTAAATACGGTCGGCAGCACCCGTATCTACCCTCACCCGAACTCGGACATTTTCGCGCTCGCTAAAGAAAGAGACAACGAAGCGAGCGTTGTCGTCTATGACCGGAACGCCCAATCGGGCCGCGAGGTGTTCGCCAAGAACGGTACGACTTTCGATTTCGGTACCACGGAAAACTTTGAATGGTCGCCCGATGGAAAGAAAATCCTTCTCCCGCTGATCGAGGATGGGAGGCGGTCCTACTTCATCGTGAATATCGCGGACGGGTCGACGGAAAAACTGTCGGACATCCTCTCTGACCTCGCACCTACCAACGCACGCTGGAACGCGACCGGAAATGAAGAGCTTATTTTCCTTGCAAACCACTCCCTCTACCGTTTCGATCTGTCCGGCGCTCGCGTTCCGCTCCTCCTCGTTGAACGGATCCAGGCCTATGACATCACAGATAATTACATCTATGTTGCCGAAAGCCAGACTGGCACGGTCTCTCGCTTTCGGAACAATGGTAGCGGAGAAGGGCAGATACTCATTACGACTCCGGCTGACGACGATCTGACAGAAGCGACCTATGTGCTTGATGTGTACGATGAAGAGCACATGGCGCTACTCGAAAAAGACGGCACCAAACGGCTTTTCCTCTTCAACCGTACCCCCGTCCGGAACTACGGCTTTCAAGAAATCGCGACCGGTGTCGATCGTTTCCAATTCTCCAATGACGGCAAGAAACTCCTCTTCGCCAGCGCGAACGAGATCGGTGTCTACTTCACGCGCGCGTGGGACGTCCAACCCCGGCGAGCGGAAAATGAAGTCGCCCAAGTTGCCCGGTTCTCTGACCCGATCGCCAATGTCGCCTGGAGCGAAGACTATGAACATGTGCTTTTCACCCGCGGCAACACTTTGAAAATCATTGAGCTCGATAGCCGGAGCGGCCGCACGATCAATGACATCAAAAGCTTTACCGCGGTTCCGAGCCAAGTTCTTCCACTCTTTACTGAGAACCAGCTCTTCATCGCCGTCCCCAATGAGGATATCGTCTCAATCGTCTTTCCCGAACCCCAAGGTCTCTTTGGGCAGTAGCAGATAAAAGAAGCGCCCGATGCATGGAGTATACATCGGGCTTTTTTTTGGAATCGCTGAGGCGAGTCAACGCCGCCGGCCGAGGTTGATGAGATTTCGCCCGAGTCCGACACGGACAATGATCTCGTGGAGCTTGCGTTCGGGGATGCCGACTTTGATCGGAATGACTTCGGCCTTGGCTTCGTCAGGCGAAACTACCTGACCACAAACTGTCGAGTCCTCCTTCATTTCAGCAACGAGATCACTGAGAGCAACCAGGTAATAGTCATTCAGCTTGACCACAACCATTGGTCCATAGTAGCCGCGACCATCAGGTTCGAGCTCGTCGTCGCAGTCCCTAGCAAAGACGAGTGTCTGAAGCTGCGGGAGTTCCTTGTACGTGAACGTTTTCATCGAGCGATCCTTTCTGCAGTCATAGCTGCATATGAGTGGGGAAATGAACGAAGCGGAATTGTATCGGAAACTGAGCCAAGCGTCAATATTGGTAAAGGAAAACCCCGGGATGATCCGGGGGTTTTGATACTGGAAAAAAGAGGCTTTAGCGCTTGGCCCACTGGGGTCGCTTCGCTCCTTGAGAACGCCTCCGTTCTCAACGCTCGAGGACTCGCTGCTCTCCGCCTACGGGAAAACTTTATCCGTTTTCCCGACCCCTTTCACGCCTCACTGGTCGAAGCTAACGCTTCGCCCATTGCGGGGCGCGACGGGCTTTCTTGAGTCCCGGCTTCTTGCGCTCGACAGCGCGGGGATCGCGGGTCAGAAGCTTTTCGGCTTTCAGGGCCGGACGGACGAGCGCGTCGTGCTCGACGAGGGCGCGGGCGATACCAAGTTTGACGGCATCAGCTTGGCCCGACAGGCCACCACCGTGGACGAGGACTGAGATCTTTACGACCTCGGCCTTGCCGACGACTTTCAGCGGCGCGACGACCGCTTCGCGCTGTTCGAACGTATTGAAATACTCATCGTACGGCCGCTTATTGACGATGATCTCGAGCGTGTCAGATTTGGCATCTGCAAAATAACGCACTTGCGCGACCGCCGTCTTGCGCCGGCCGACCGCGTAAACGTAGCGGCCATCATGCGAGACGGCTTTCGGAGCCACCTCTTTCTTGGCGGCTTCTTTCTTCACGACTTCCTTTTTCGTCGTTTCTTTCACGGCAGTTTTCTTGGTCGTGGTCGCCATAGCAACGTCTTTCATTAAATTGAGTGAGTCACGTCGATCTTGCGGTTGCCATACTCGGCACCTTTGAAGAGACGGAGCCGAGTGAGCATCCGAGCGCGGAGCGAATTCTTCGGGAGCATGCCGTAGACTGCCTGCCAGATGAGCTTGGTGGAATCCTTCTCTCGCTGATCCTTGAAGGAAATCGAGGTGATACCTCCGGGATAGCCAGAGAAACGATGGTACATCTTGCCGTTCTTCTTGTTGCCGGTGACCTCAACCCCGTCCGTGTTCGTGACGATGACGATATCACCGCCATCGATATGCGGCGCAAAAGTCGCTTTCCCTTTGCCAGAGAGCACCTTGACGATTTCGGTCGCGAGACGTCCGAGGACTTGGCCCTGCGCGTCAAAGAGATGTGTCGCGCGGACAATGCCTTTTTTCTCCTTGACGGTGGTCGCTTGGTTCTTCATATAACGGTTAGACGAATTCGATTACAGCCATTTCCGCTCCGTCGCCCTGCCGGCGTTCCAGCTTGGTGATACGGGTATAGCCGCTCTTTCGCGTCTCAAAACGCTTCACGAAATCACTTGAGATTTTCTTGGTCGCCTCAAGGGAAAGTTTCTGGCGTAACAGTCGCAGCTCGGCCTGACGCCGGTCCTTATTGGACTCCGCTCGTTTCCCTTTATTCACCAGCTGGTCGATATGATCTTTCATTTCGCGTGCCTTGGCCAAAGTCGTCGTAATCTTTTCGCGCATGATAAGACTCCCCATAATGGTCTTCATGAGCGCGCGGCGCGGGCCCGCTTTTCGACTGAGGATGCGACCTTTTCTCCGATGCTGCATATCCTTGGGGTAACGCTAGATTCGATTATTCAGTCTCGACGGCTTCGACCGTTTCTTTCTTGGATTTTTTGGTAGTTTTCTTTTCTCCGTCTTTCTCAGCCGGAGCCTCGGCAACCGCTCCGCCGGACGAGAGAACTGAGAATTGAGAAACAAGGATCGCGACCGCATGATCGAACGCCTCCATCGGCGAGAGCGTACCGTCGGTCACAATCTCGAGCGTGATCTTATCATAGTCCGTGCGCTTTCCGACGCGCATGTTTTCAACCTCGTAGTTGACGCGCTTGATCGGAGTATAGATGGCATCAATGGCAATCTCACCGATCTCACGCTCCTCTTCCTCACGCGCTTCGACCGGAACATAGCCAAGACCGCGATCGACAGTGATATCGAGCTCGAACTCCGCTTTCTTGTCGGTCAAAGTTGCAATGACCTGATCACCGTTGACTACCTCGACGGAACTCGGACACTTGATAGCGGAGGCCGTGACAACGCCTTCACCCTTGGCTTTGAGCGTCACCGTGACTGGCTCGTCCGAGTGCGAACGGAAACGGACCTGCTTCATGTTGAGGATGATCTGGACCACGTCTTCCATCACACCCGGAATGGTCGAGAATTCATGGGATGCGCCCTTGAGTTTGATGGATCGAGCCGCCGCGCCAGGCAGAGACGAAAGCAGGACGCGCCGGAGCGCATTGCCTAAAGTCGCCCCGTAACCGGGATAGCAGCCGCCGATTTCGAGCTTGCCGTGATTGGCTCCGAGCTCGGTGTAATTCGGCTGATACGGTGCTGTGATGTTTTGCATATGTATGGCGTCTGCCTCAGGCAGACAAAATGATTACCCGTTGAAATTATTTCGAATAGTACTCGACGACCATCTGGGCATCGACCGAGATGCCGACATCCTCGCGGGACGGGAGCGCGAGCACCCTTCCTTCGAGTTTCTCTGCGTCCAGCGCGAGCCAATGCGGTACGTCATTCTTGTTCTTCAAAACTTCGACCCGATTCTTCGTCACGACTTTATTCTCCTTGCTGCCTTTGAGCGTGATAACGTCGCCGATTTTCGCTTCGTAGGATGGGATGTTCATGCGCTTGCCGTTGACGGTGAAAAACTTGTGTCCGACGAGCTGCCGGGCCGCGGTCCGGGACGAGGCAAAGCCCAAGCGATAAACGACATTGTCCAGCCGGCACTCGAGCCGCTGGAGCAAGAGGTCACCGGTCGCTCCCTGACGCAATCTGCTCTCCTCAAAATGGTGGCGGAACTGGCGTTCCAAGACGCCATAGAGTCTTTTTATCTTCTGCTTCATGGACAACTGGCGTCCGAATTCACTGCGGCCGCGGGATGGGTTCTGGCCATGAATACCCGGCGCATACGGCCGGCGGACCATCGCGCATTTCGGAGACAAGCACCGATCGCCCTTCAGAAAGAGCTTTTCGCCGGCGCGGCGGCAGAGTTTACATTTGGAGTCGAGATTCTTGGCCATAGCGATTGCGGAAATTTAGATGCGGCGCGGACGGCGCGGACGGCAGCCGTTGTGCGGCATGGGAGTGATGTCTTTGATGGACACGAGGTTGAAACCATTATTGGCGAGCGCACGGATCGAGGCCTCGCGGCCACTCCCGACGCCCTTGACGTAGACTTCAAGGTCCTGAAGACCGAACTTCTTGACTTTCTCGGAAATTTCAGCGACGACCTGAGTCGCAGCGTAGGGAGTGGACTTCTTCGCTCCCTTGAAGCCGAGATGGCCAGAGCTCGACCAGGCGAGCACGCCACCATTCAGATCAGCGAGCGTGATAATGGTGTTGTTATAGGTACACTGGATGTTCGCGCGGCCTTTTTGAACCAGACGCTTCACCTTCTTGGCGCGCTTTTTCGCGTCCGTCTCTTCGACAGCTGGGGCCTCCGCCGCTACCTTCACCTCTTCCATTTCAGTTGTGAGCTCTTCAGCCATAGGTACGTTATGTCTTGCTATCGGACTTCTTGCGGCCGCTGCCCATCGTCTTTCTCACATTGCCACGCACCGTCCGGGTATTCGTCTTGGTGCGCTGCCCTCGGACCGGAAGACCCTTGGTGTGTCTGACGCCGCGGTACGAACCGATCTCTTTCAGCCGCTTGATATTCGTCTTCACTTGATGGCGAAGTTCGCCCTCGACGCGGTAGCCTTTCTCGATGGTCTCGCGAAGGCGATTGCTGTCTTTCTCAGAAAGATCTTTGGTGCGGATATCGAGATCGATATTGAGTCCCTCCAAAATCTTTCGGCTGGTCGGGCGGGCGATGCCATAGATATAGGTCAGCGCGATTTCAATGCGCTTATTGTCAGGCAGGTTGATGCTGGCGATACGGAGCATAGTTCTTTAACCTTGGCGCTGTTTGTGCTTAGGATTCTTGCAGATGACATGGACCACCCGTTGGCGACGTACGATCTTGCAATGAGCACAGATCTTTTTTACAGAGGCGCGGACTTTCATAGCGTATTTCTGACTTTCAAACTCAAACCTTTAAACGCTGTACGATACGCCCCTTGGTGAGGTCGTAGGGACTCATATCGACAGTCACTCGATCGCCCGGCAAGAGACGGATATAGTGCACCCGCATTTTGCCCGAAATGTGGGCAAGCACCTCGTGCCCGTTATCGAGACGGACTTTGAAGGTAGTGCTCGGGAGAGATTCGATGACCTCGCCGTCGAAGCGGATAAGTTCTTTGTTATTTCCCATAGATGACTCTTCCCGCAAAGAGGATTTTTCTGACCGACCCGGCGCTTTCCGATGGGCGAGCCAACACAAAAAGAGAGTGTTTGTTTCCGATCTCTCCGAAATCATGCGTAACGGTCGAAAACCCTCTCCTGCGAGAACAGTATGCTGTTTTCAATGTGTTCACAGTGTAAAGGAAAGCAAAAAGGTTGTCAACAAGCCCCGGATAAATCCCGGACTGATCCGGACATTCTGCGGTTCTGAGACTTTCCGGAAACGATCAAACGCCTGCTTTCCCCTATTCTCCATAGCGTCGCTCCCGCTCAGCATACTCGGCCAGCGAAGCACGGAAGGCTTCCGCGCCATAATCTGGAAAATACATATCTGGAAAGGAAAGTTGGGCGTCTTTGGTCTCCCACATCATGAACCCCGCCGAGAGGTGCGGATCATTGCCGGTCCGAACGAGGAGATCCACCAGAGGCAATTCGGCCGTCATGAGGTGTTTCTTAATCACGTCTTCGGTCACCATGCCCGGCGCCAGACCTTCGCCGGCTATTTTGCGGATGGCCTGGAGCATATCGTCATCCCCACTATACGCCAAGAAGAAATTGATGAAATACTGGTCATGATTCTTCGTCGCTGCAATGCCATTGCGGAGAATGTTTTTCAGTTTCTCCGGAAATTGTTCCTCCCAGCGACCGATGCAGCGGATTCGGACTCGGTCGGTATAAATGCTCGGCTCGGCCATGAGCTTCTCAAAATAGGTCTCGTAGATCCGCAACAGCTCTTGCTTCTCTAGAAGCGGCCGTTTGGAAAGATTTTCAATCGACGAACCCCAGAACGACACCTCGCGGATGCCGCTGCGCCGCATCTCACGGACGATTTCCTCGATTCGCTTCGCGCCCGCTTCATGTCCTTTCCATGGTTCTTGCCCGTGCTCTTTAGCCCAGCGGCGATTGCCGTCCGGGATAATCGCCACATGCCGTGGCAGAGACATTGTTGAGTCTGATTCGAGAGCGAATGGCATACTTTCAATAATCCCTTTTTTCCATATAATCCGCAATGCCCTCCAGAAAGACTCTCGCCTCGGGCGCGATCGAGGTGGGTATTTCCAAAAGTGCCTGCTTACCCACCGCAATCGAGCGGAGCGCCGTCTCTTTGGCTGACTGGAGTGATCCCGTTTCGCGGAGCAACGCTCGAAAGCGCTCAATATCGGCAGCAGTCAGGTCGGCACCGCGCTTGAGCAGTCCATCCAGTTCTTTTTTCGTCGCATGGTCAGCGTGTTCGAAAACATGGGCGACCAACAGTGTAATCTTACCTTCCCGGATATCAGATCCGACCGGTTTCCCGATCCGCTTTTCATCGCCATAAATGCCGAGTATATCGTCTTGGATTTGGAAAGCGACGCCTATGGGCAGCGCATAACGAGAAAGATCCTGAGCGAGTTCCGCCGTCCCGCCGGCGAGGAGCGACCCGAGATGGAGTGGGCCCTCCACTGTGTACCGGGCCGTCTTCTTCTCATACATGGCGAGGATTTCCTGACTGGTCGCCGCGCCCTTGTATTCGATATAGATGTCGCGGGCCTGGCCGACGACCGTGTGCGAGATAATCTTTTGCATCCGGGAAAGCGCCGCGAACATATACTTCTCCGGAAAGCCCGAGGTGAAAATGATGTCATTGCCCAAGGCGAAGAGCATATCGCCAACGATGAGCGCAATTGAGTCGCCGAAATGAGCCGGGTTCTCGAGCGCCAAGTATTTCCTGCCCCATGTCCGATAGCGCTCATGCAATGTCGGCTCGCCATGGCGAAGCGCGTCGCGGTCGATGATATCGTCGTGAATGAGGAGAAACATGTGGATGAGCTCGACCGCCACAGCCGTATTGAGAAGACGCTCGCGATCAGCGCCACCGGCCGCGAGATAGCCATAGTACATGAACGCCGGCCGCAAGCGTTTGCCACCGGCCAAAGTCATCGTCTTCACATGCTCGAGCGCCTCGGAGACCAGGTCGTCGTCCTTCTTCGCCTCGGCGAGCGTCTTATCAAAATAGGCCGTAATCCGAGGATCAAGATCGGATTTGAAGGCTTCCAGAGTGGCTTGGATATCCATGAGAGAGACTAAAAAGAAATTCGCTCGTCATTCTAGTACGGTTTCGGGCTGCGTTCAAGCAGCATTGATCGACGAGCGGTCACCGACACAGATCCTCGGCGTTTGTCTCCATCAGAATAGCCGCGAATTGAATCGAGGGAAAGGTGCTCCAAGCGCACCTACTTCTCTGGGAACACAAAATACTCGCGGTAGCGGGCATAGAGCGCGAGCGTCGCCACCAGATCGCGCGCATTATACCGCGCAATATCTTTGTATTTGCCTTCTTTATACAGACCACGGACATCGTCCCCCGTCACTCCCTGTGCCTTGGGGCTTTCAATTCCGAACGCGCGCGTCCACAGATGCAGACTGCCCTTCCGCCGCATCGCTCCATAGAACGACAGTTGGTCGAGTAGATCAATGTGCTTCGCATTCCATGGTTGATACTGGAGATAGCGATTGGCCAAGAGATTCTTGGTCGGCTTCACGTCCCGGACGGCTGAACGCACCATGAGAAACGGCACATCGAATTGCCGGCCATTGAACGTGACAAAGGTATCGTACTTCAGGGCAATGTCCCAGAATTTCTCAAGCATCGCTTTCTCCGACAGCGCTTCATACTTGCAGTCGCCCTCTTCAAAATCCGTATCGCTCGCATCGGCGGGCTGATAGTAGACGGCCGACTTTTTCCGTTCCGCGTCAAGGACACCGATCGCCACGATCTGCCCGGTCAAGGGCGAAAAACCGAGGCCGTCTTCGAGGTCTTTCAGTGCCGTCTGATATTCGTCATCATCACCGCCGCTCTCGCGCTTGATCCAGCGCGTCAGTGACTCCTTGGTCGTCTCATCGAGCGCAGAGAAATCCTCGCCGACGGTCTCGATATCGAAAATGAGTGTGGACATACGTGTAGCCCCAAGGGGAATCGAACCCCTGTTTCTTGGATGAGAACCAAGTGTCCTAGCCGCTAGACGATGGGGCCGTCTTTCGCGAACGCTTTAGAACGGCAACTGGATGTATTCTGCTGGCAGGGGCGGGGGGAATCGAACCCTCACTAACGGTTTTGGAGACCGTTGTACTACCACTATACGACGCCCCTAACATTCGGCACGAACACGAATGAGAACGCTGTATGCAATTATACAACGCCCTGACCACCCAAGGGCGAGGTCATTTATTTCGATTCGTTATGCACGGTGTTCTTGCGACAGAAACGGCAATACTTCGAGAGCGAGAGCTTCTCTTTCACTTTCTTCTTGTTGCGCGTCGTCTCGCGCGAGATACGCTGGCATTCGGAGCATTTCAGCTTGGCCATGTTTTCCTTGATCTTGCCCATACAGTCGCTAAAAATGATGACAAAAGAATAGTCCCACTCTACGGGAAAAGGGATAGTGAGTCAACCCCGTTAGAAGTCGGGCGCGGTCCAGCTCAATTCATTTGACACTCTTTAATTGTTCTTGATAAGAAACGGACTAGCAAAATTGGATCTTCGGTTCGCGACGGCAACTTCTAACGGGATCAACTATAAAAAGAGGATGCTCGAACGCGCGGTCCGAAGCATCCAGAGAATGATGGTGCCCATCGAGGCTAGAAGTACCGGCGCACCATGAGGTTTTGGATATTGCTCTCCTGGTTGTACTTGACGTACTCCCATGAAAACGCCCAGTCCCGCGAGTGGCGGTACAGCACGCCGACGCCGACGATAGGCAGATTTCCTTTTTCTCTCAAGACGACGAACTCAGTCGATGTGAGCTGCGGAAAAGCCACGAACAGCGTCGCCTCGCCCCGCATCACCCCAAGGCGACCCGTGAGCGCGATGCGTTCCGAAAGCGGGTATTTTCCGAGGACGCTGAGACCCACGCCTTCCATTTCGATCCGTTCCCGGACCGCCAAGTGCGGCGTCTCAAAGACTTTCCCGTCGAGAGTGGCACGGAGCCCGTAGTGGCCATCAATACTCATTTGGAAGCCCCTACGATAGCTCGCCTCGACAGCCCAGGAGCGGCTGATGTCGCACCCGATGCCCCATTCATAGGGTCGGCTGGTTTGATTGATCACATAGCCACCAGTCACCTGAAGACTGTACGTATGTCCGCGGTACTCGCCGGACGCACCAAGCGAAAGGAGCTGGTCCTCGAACTTGCCATGCGTCTTGTGATAGGTGCCAAAGCCATACGCGCCGAGTGCATAGCACTCCGCTGCCGGGACTTGAGTGGAGTATCCGAGTAAGCAAAGAACAGAAAGAACACGAGGCCAATGCATGTTTCCACCTCCCTGAGAGTCATGTCGGCCCCAAAAATTACCATACAAGCAAGGGAATGTAAAGAAAAAACACCGTCCGGAGACAATGCTTTCTTAATTCTGAGCCGTTGACCGGATTTGAACCGGTGACCTATTCCTTACCATGGAATTGCTCTACCAACTGAGCTACAACGGCAAATACTATAAGGATGCGAGATGTGCCGCTTGGCGTATAAACTTCACATCCCTTTCGGAAGCCAAACTATTTGCTTCCTCCTACCAAAATTAAAGCTGCTCCCGAATGGGAATGTACTTTAATTTTTTTGGTAGGGAGGGATTTACCCCTTCGGAGCATAAACTTCTCATCCCTCCAACTCTAAAACGATTTTCGCACCCACAAAAAATGTGGGTTCAAAATCGTTGTGGGTAGGGAGGGATTCGAACCCCCGAAGCCCGAAGGCGACAGATTTACAGTCTGTTGTGATAGACCACTCCACCACCTACCCATTTACTTGTACTCCTCAACCTGGCTCGCCCTGAGCCTATGTACCAATCACGCTTTCCAATCTTCGGAGCCTGAGGTCGGTCTCGAACCGACGACCTACGGTTTACAAAACCGTTGCTCTACCAACTGAGCTACTCAGGCCTATCGCTCCACCATCCTCAAAGCAACTTTCGTATCATAGAGCCTATTGAGAAAGTCTCTTCCGTCGTGAAATCCGAGAATTCCGAGCGAAAAAAATGAAGATTGAGGAGGGCTACCGAAAGAGGTAACGCGACGAAATCTGAATGTTTTACAGCCGGAATTCTAAGATTGTAACAGGATATGGACTTTTTAAATAGGCTCCGACCAAGAATACCCGACTCATCAACTACTTTCTCGTTCCTTCTGGACGAGAAGCCGCTCCAGACGCCTGACTTTCTCTTTCACGTCGCGATTGAGCGGGGAAAGCTTGATGACCTGCCGATAGCAAGCTTTGGCATCCGAAAGATTGCCGCTCTCCATGTAGAAGTCTCCGAGCTCCTCGTAGGCCAGCGCATCCTTGGGATTCTTTGCAATCCGATCGATTAGTTCCTCTTCGGAAAGACGCTTCTGTCCGGTCGTGGTCACTCGGCGGCGGCGAAAGACCCGGGCTGTTTCCTCGCTTTTTGAAACGAGCGAGTCACCGAAACTCTTCCCGACGTCTCGGATCCGACCCACCTTTTCACGCGCGATGGTGACGATGGTCTCTTCGGTGCCTTCAGACGCAGGCTGACTAGCTGTCCGATCCGCATTCGTAGCCAGCGGCAGCGTCGCCTCCGCGGCCGGTAAGATGCCTTCTTCATCCTGGCCGTGGCGCCTTTGCCAACGGTCCCAGAATCGACTCTTCTCAGCAGCGACCGTCGCCGCCTCATGCGCCTGATGCATCTTTTCGCGCCGATTCCGTAATGCTCCGGAAAACTGATTGAATCGATTGTGAAATTTGAGCGAGAGAAGATTGAGCCGTTTCGTCAGTTTTTCGAGAATGCGCAGCGCCGTCTCTTCCTTGATGAACAGAAAACGCTTCGGTGGAGGCACCAGCTCATCGTTCGCCATCCGCCCACGCACCGCGAGATCCGTTGATTTCTTTGAGAGAAACCAAAAGAGGAGCATGAGGCTGGCGACAAAAACGATGGGCGGGATGACGAGATACCACATGGCCGCTAGATATTCGCTCCGCAAGGAGCGCGGGATTAAATCTCAAACCGCGTGAAACTGCCAACCTGGATGTTCTCTCCAATACGATGGATTTCTTCAGTGATGAGTGCCTGGACGGTTTTGGTCGGATCTTTCACGAAGGGCTGTGTGAGCAAGGCAAGCTCCTCACGAAATTTCTTCTCCTTGCCGACCAGGATCTTTTCGGCGATCTCCGCCGGTTTCCCCTCAGTCTTCACTTGCTCTTCCCAGATCTTCCGCTCGCTTGCGACCACCTCAAACGGAACATCCTCGGGACGGGTGTAGCGCGGCAGCATCGCCGTCACATGCATCGCAAGATCGCGACCCAGCGCTTGGAATTCCTCGGTCCGCGCGACGAAATCCGTCTCACAGAGCAGGGTCAGGAGCGCACCGACCCGATTGTTCGAGTGGATATACGACACGACGATGCCTTCACCTGCGGTTCGATCAGTTTTCTTCAATGCCTTGGCCTCGCCGCGAAGCTTCAGAATTTCAATCGCTTTCGTCTCATCACCATTGGCTTCATCCAAAGCCTTTTTCACCTCCACGATACCACCGCCGGTCTTGGCACGCAGCGCCTTCACTTGTTCCAGAGTACTCATAGGATGTCCTTTTATTCTAGAAGAAAACCGCGAAACCAGGAAATTATGCCTTCTTTTCCTCGCTGACAGCAGGTTTCGCCAGAACTGCGGCAGCTTTTTCGGCGGCAGCGGCAGCTTTCTGACCTATTCCTTGCTCTACGGCGCGGCCCAGGAGGCCGAGGAGGAGGCGCAGCGACGACAACGCATCATCATTGCCAGGAATCGGATAGTCGATAGAACCCGGATCCGCATTGGTATCTGTGATCGCCACCAGTGGGATATGCAGCTTCTCGGCTTCTTTGATGACGAGACCGGCTTCCTTGGCGTCGGCGATGACAATCGCGCCAGGAAGTTCCTGCATCGTCCGCAAACCTCCGACTTTGTGTTCGAGCTTTTCGAGCTCCTCTTGCTTCTTCTGCTGCTCGAGCTTGGTGTACTTCTTGAAATCTCCGGCGACGAAGCTCGCCTCACCCTCGATCAGATACTTCGCCCGACTGCGGATCTGTGCATAATTCGTGAGCGTTCCGCCCAACCAACGATCGACGACATAGGGCATGCCGATGCGTTTGGCCAAGGACTTCACCGCGTCATGCGTCTGCTTCTTCACGCCGACGAACAAGACTGGCTTACCGCTCTTCGCAACGCTCGTCAGAAACTCCGCTGCCCGGTCGAGACACTCCTTCGTCTTTTCCAGATTCAGGATATTGATGTTCTTGCGGGTGGTGAAGATATACTCCGCCATCCGCGGATGGCGACGGCTCTTCAAATGGCCGAAATGCACGCCTGCTTTGAGGAGCGACTCGAGCGAATCGTCCACCCGGCTGAAATCGAACTCACTGAAAAACTCCACCTCGCCCTCAACCAAGAGAGGCATGCCGGCCGCAGGGGCCGCTGTGACTTCCGACATTGCTTTATCCTTAGATTAGTTACCTCTATCCTCAGGAGTGTTTCGCCCCAATCTCTCGGCCTCCAAAGTGGCAGGCAAAGAGCAGGAAAGGGCGCCCTGACGGATATGCGTGTTTCGCGCACTCGTCATTTCAGACCGTGGCAAAGCGCTCCCAGAATACGTGAGTGGATGAGACTTGTCAATTTCCCTATCCGGTGATAGACTGCGCACTGCATATTTCTCTTCTCACCCCTATGAAAGTTGGCATCCACCCGAAGTACTATGAAAAAGTTCAGGTCACCTGCGTCTGCGGTGCCAAGTTTGTCACGGGCTCGACCATCGAAGTGATCAATACGGAAATCTGTTCCCAGTGCCATCCGTTCTATACCGGCAAGAAGAAATTCGTCGACGCCGGCGGCCGGGTCGACCGATTCAAGAAGCTGTCAGAACGCGCTGAAAAGACCAAGGCCACCAAGTCGGCCGTCGCCGAGAAACGCGCCAAGAAAGTGGTCGCTGAAGAGAAAGCTATCGCGAAAGCCGTAAAAGAGACCAAGGCCGCCGAGGCAGTCCGCATCGCGAAAGCCGCTAAGGCAACCGAAGCTGCTTAGTTCAAAACGATCCGTACACACACTCCGTATTGCGAAGAAGGGCGGCCTGCCCGACACACTTCGCGGAGCGATGTGGGCGGGTTTTTTGTTTGCGCGGGGGGAGGAAAGGGGTTAGTCTACACGGAGAAGTTCATACACCTATGCAGGATCTGATCAGTAAAATTGAAGCGGAAGTGAAGCAGGTCGAGATGGAGTTGTCCTCCCCGGCCACGTTGAAGGCGCCCGAAAAACTGATGACCTTGGGCCGGCGCAAGGCCGAGCTCGATATCGTCATGGAGCGCATCAATCGGCTCAGGGCTATAGAAAAAAGTCTCCGTGAGAACGCTGAAATTACCCAAACCGAGTCCGATGACGAGCTGAAAGTCATGGCGCTCGAGGAAAACATCATGCTCGCGGCAGAAAAAGAGTCACTCGAGACCGAATTGAAGCGCCTCCTCCTCCCCAAAGATAAGAACGACGCCAAGGACATCATCGTCGAGATCCGCGCAGGGGCGGGCGGCGACGAGGCGAGTTTGTTCGCGGCCGAGCTGTTCCGAATGTATGCGCGCTATGCCGAGCTCCTTGGTTGGCAGACGACACTCCTCGATTAGCACGCGAGCGAAGTCGGCGGCTACAAGGAAATCACCTTCGAGGTGAACCGGGGGCGGAGCCAAACATCGGTCTACCAGAAATTCAAATACGAATCCGGCGTGCATCGAGTACAACGCATCCCCGAGACCGAAAAAATGGGTCGTGTTCATACCTCGACCGTCACGGTCGCTGTCCTCCCTCAGGTCGATGATATCGAGATCGTCGTACGGCCCGAAGACCTCCGTATCGACACGTTCTGCTCATCCGGCCCCGGCGGCCAGTCTGTGAACACGACCTACTCAGCCGTCCGCATCACCCATCTCCCGACGAATCTCGTCGTCAGTTGCCAGGATGAGAAGTCGCAGATCAAGAACCGCGAGAAAGCGATGAAGGTCTTGCGGGCCCGCCTCTGGGAGCAAGAGGAAGAACGCCAACGCAAAGAACAAGGCGATGCCCGGAACAGCCAGATCGGAAACGGGGACCGGAGTGAAAAAATCCGCACCTACAATTTCCCCCAGGACCGCATCACCGACCACCGCATCAAGGAGTCCTGGAGCAATATCCCCGGCATTCTGGCGGGTGGCCTTGGCCCCATCCTCGATGCGCTCGAGACCGAAGACATGCGTCTCAAGCTTGAGGCTGAAGGGGAAAAAGTCTTGATTATGACCGTCTGCGAGGCGCTCCAGCTCGCTCCCGACCTTTCACACCTCGATCGGGAGGTTTTGTTGGCCAATGTTTTGGGAGTCGATCGCGTCTTTCTCGTGGCTCATGGCGAGACGCGACTCACGCCGAGCCAGGCAAAGCGCTACCAAAACTTCATGGCTCGCGCAATGAAGCACGAGCCGATTGCCTACATTGTTGGAGAAAAGGAATTCTACGGCCTGAAGTTTTTCGTCGGTCCCGGCGTACTCATCCCACGACCAGAGACCGAACACATCGTCGATCAGGCGCTAAAAAATATTTCTGCAGACACACAAACGAAAAAGAAATGCGCCGTCATCGATGTCGGGACGGGCAGCGGTGCGATCATCACGAGTATTTTTCTCTCATTGAAATCCGCTGGACGAAATAATATTTCTTGGTTCGCGGTCGATAGCGAGACGACGGCCCTCCGCTATGCCCGAAAAAATGCGAAACGGCATGGCGTGAATTCATGCATCCGATTCATACAGAGCGATCTCCTCGGTACGTTGATGAAGTCACTGGCGACATATGATGAGGTTTTTGTCATTGCCAATCTCCCCTATCTCTCGCCGGTGCTCTACCGTTCCGTAGCGCCCAATATAAAGCGTTACGAACCAAAAAGTGCACTCATGAGCGCCCGCGGCGGACTTGCCCACTACCGCCGGCTCTTGAAGCAGCTGCACGCGCTGCATACTACTGGCATCAAGACCCATTTTTTCCTTTGAAATAAGCCCCGAACAAGCTACAAAGCTCCCTGAATTATTCCAGGGAATACCGACCCTTTCTCCGCTTGAAATCATACCCGATCTCGGCCAAAAAGCGCGTGTCGTGTCTGGAACTATCGACCCGAGACGGGCCTTGTAAATTAAAAACAAAAACCCCGCATCAGCGGGGCTTTTGTAAGAAGTGAAACGTGCGAACTAGGCGCGGCGCTTCTTGGTAGCCTTCTTCTTGGTCACCTTCTTCTTCTTTGCAACTTTTTTCTTTTTTGCCATATCAGGTCACCTCCTTCCAAAATTTTGTTTTCGCTTCCGTAGGTTTACGGTTACGATGTTATTTTTTTATTGTTTGTGAAACAATTTTTTGTCCCACTCACGTGTGAAGTTTCTCACACGCTTTCATTATACTCTTAATAAAAAGTTTGCATAGTGCTTGTCAAGAGTATTGAAGATGAATTTATCCAACATGCAAAAAATATATTTCGTGAACGAAAATTTCTTTTACCCACAGTGCACGATTGTCTTGTCTGGCCGACTTCTCTGTATTGAACAATTGCACATGTCTCACACTGGCCAGCCAAATTTCTTTATCTCGCGCTTCGCTCACGTAGTAATCAATACCTTCTGATCGTGTTCAGACATTCCTCCTTTGGCATTCAAAATCCGCTGTAGTAAATCCGCATTTCAGGCTTCATTAAGCAGAAAAGTCTGCTATTTGTCCAGATTGACACCCTAATTTTTGAACCGTAGTATGAGAGAAGAAATGGGCGAATGCGGCTCTTTTCGGAACGGAAAGGCCTCCCATTGGAGCTTCAACGCAAGCGGTACATTCACAAGATAATCTGTAAAGCTAGGAAGAGAGGTGACTCTTATGGATGAAAACATGAACGCAAACGAAGAAGAACGTGTCACTGATCAGGCCAAGGAATGGCTTCAGGAGAATTTGCGTGTTATCGTTAGCTTCTTTATCGTCGCAGCGATCGCACTCGGCATTTACTCCTACTCGCAGCGCGCCGATGAGACCATCAACTCCACGGACGATCTGACCGTCGCCACCGAAACCGATACACTCGATTCGAATCCAGCCACCGGAATAAAGCCGTCGAAACTCAGCGGTCGGGACGGCGACACCGAAAGAGCTCAGCAAAGAAACCGAAAGCTCCTTCATTGAAACCGCTACGATCGGCGACGGAACCACGCATTTGGCCCGCCGTGCCCTCATGAACTATCTCGAAAAGACCCCTGACTCATCGCTCTCCGGTGAGCACAAAGTCTACATCGAAGACTATCTCCGGAAGCAACTCGCACAGCGCGGACCGCTCGCTATTGGCCAGTCAGCCGAGTTCTCCAAAACCATGATCCGACAAGCTATCGATCAATCGAAGCAGCTCAGCGACAAGCAGCTCCAGAACTTGAAGAAGTACTCAAGCCGTGTTGCCGCCTATCGGTCATAGCGCAGCAAGCATCGAACACCCTTCGTACCTTTTCCAGCAATTGCGCCAAATTAGCCCCGGAATCCGGGGCTTTTGGTTTGCCAGAATCATTGCTACGCAATCAATAGGACCGCCAGAACCACATCCGGTCGCCGGGGAAAAGCCGCGATCCTTCGCCGGCATTGAGTTCGAGAACCTGGTCGATCGGCACGGGTGAGGTGATGATTCTTGGATCATCCGGCTGAATACCCCTTGCGATAAAAATGATTTTCCCTCGAGAAAGGAAGACTATATCGAGTGGGAAACGCATACCCTTCATCCAAAAACTTTGCCGCTTCGGTGCCTCGAAGAGGAATAACATCCCTGTTCCTGCGGGGAGTGAATCACGTTCCCCGAGTCCGAGGGCGCGCTGTTCATCCGTTTGTGCGATTTCAAGCCGCCAGAATTGCCCAAGACTGAAGGCATGCGTCGGAAACGGTCCCTGAATCGGATCAGGTGCGACCGTTAGCCGTGCCGGGACGAGGATCAACCCCAATATGCCGACGATACCGATCAACCCAAGGTGCAGCTTTGAAAACCTTTTGGCTGCGTTCATACCCGAGTCTTTTGATCACGTGACAAGGAGGCATGCAGGGCAACGGAAAGAAAAAAACGAATCCGCCGGACATAACAAACAGTATTGTCTTTCCGCTTGGCTCCAGTGAAAGGGCTAGGAGAGCCAGAAGTGTCGTGAGGCAAAGGTAGGCCAATGCGACTTCATCCGATCGCCAGCCCCGTGCCAAGAGCAAATGGTGGAGATGTTCTTCATCCGGACGGAAAGGTGAGCGGCCAATGGTTAGTCGGCGTCCGATAACGAATAGGGAGTCAAAGACCGGGAGAGCGAGGACCAAGAGGAGCGTCGCGACTTTCATGCCCGCATAGAGAGCCAGCGCCGCGAGTGCGAAACCGAAGAAATACGCGCCACCCGTGCCGGCAAGGATCTTCGCTGGGTGCCAATTGAAGAAGAGCAGCGCGAGAGCGAGGGCAAAGAGGGTGAGTGAAAGGATGCCGACAGCGGGTTGATTCACCTCCGGCCGAAGCGACAAGAGAAAGAACGTCGCGAATGACAGAACCGCAACACCCGGCATGAGTCCGTCGGTGCCATCCGACCAATTGACCGCATTCATGACGAGTACGACCCAAACCACGACTGACAGGAGCTCGATAGCCGCTGGAATTTCAAACGGCCAGGCACCGTCCAGATACAGTGCTATATCCAACCGCATACCAGACGAAAAGATAAGCAGCGCCAACAGCGTCTGGAAAGCAAGATGCCACGGCCAGGGGATGAATAAGAGGTCGTCAGCGAGAGAGAAAATGGTGATTGCGAGTGTCCCGATAAACAGTGCGAAAAAGGGCGGATTCCACTCAAGCCGACTATCAGCAAGAAGAATGATGAGAAACACGACGCTCAAAAAAAATCCTCCGAGCCGGAAGGCTCGCGCCGCGCGAGTATGCCGACCGACTTCGCGCCGTTCCAACGCCACGTGAAGGAATGGCACCCGGACAACCAAAAAAAGAAGGCTGATTGCCGATGCGAGCGCTATCAGCCAGGTCGCGAGATAGAAGAACGCTCCGTGTTCCATACCCGATTCCGCTCATGAGTTGATGAAGAGGAGCGTCGCCGTCGCAATGACGCCAGAGAGCGCAATGAGCAAAGAACCGTAGAGGAAGATGAGTGCTGGAAGAAACGAGCGACGACGAAAAAGAATGTGCGCGATTATGACATCGGCCGAAAAAAATACGAGACAAATGCCTGGTATCAGATACGCCTGCCACCAGACACCGAGAATGTCGACTCCGAAAAAAGCATTGTAGCGCAGAATCACCGTCTCCACACTCGGGCGGATAAAATAAGCCACTAGCGGAAATAGCAGAAGGAACACTAGCCCTCCAGTGAGGATAACGCGGTATCGGCTCAGCTCGAAGGCTCGCGCGGCCTGACTTTCAGACGGTAGAGAGGAATCAGTCATAGTTCGGATGGCAGAGATTGATCCGAATCCGGCTCGCGAGTCTCATCCGGAGATGTCAGTCGCGTCCGATCCATCTGATCCCCGAGCCGTAAGAGACGCTTCTCGGCATCTTCATACTTATTCCGAGCGTTGGAGATATGTCCTCCGAGCGTTTCAAATTCCTTGCTGAACTTCCCGAAATCCTGGCCCAACCGCTCCAATTGGACGAACATCTCCTTGGCCCGCTTCTCAATTTGCATCCCCTTCAGGCCGAAGACGATGGTCGAAAGGTACGCGAAGAAAGAGTTGGGTGAAACGGGAATGACCCGCTTTTTAGTAAAGTACTCATACAGTCCCATCTCCTCATCATCCTTGATAATCGTCTCATAGTAGACATTTTCCGCCGGGATGTACATGAGCGCCCAATCGAGCGTTCCCTCGCTCGGAAGGATGTATTTCGCCGCGATCGCATCAACATGCTTCTTCACGTCCGAAATGAACTGTCGGCGGGCCGCTTTGCGCTCCTCTTCCGAATTGAGTGTCAGAATGCGCTTAAAGTTCTCAAGTGGAAATTTGGAGTCGACACTGATGCTCCCGCCTTTGAGGACAATGAGCGCATCGACGGTCTCGCCCGACTTGAAGGTATGCTGAAGCTTGAAAAATTCAGGCGCCATCATCTGTGACAAGATATCACCGAGCATCTGCTCGCCGAAACCACCGCGGATCTTCGGTGCTTTCAGGATATCCTGCAGCGAGGCCACGTCTTTCGTCACCTCGAGGATCTGCTCGTTCGTCTTTCCTAATTCGGCCAGACGAGCACGCACATCCGTAACGGACCGGCCAGTTTCGGTGAGCTGTTTGTCGAGACGATTGGTGTTGTCCGTCAGACGCTTGTCGAGACGCTCCGTGTTGTCTTTGAGCCGGTCATCGAGGGTTGAACGCATATTCTGAATCTCCCTCGAGAACATCGTCTGGAACCGATCCATGTTTTGGCGCATCCCCTCTCCGAGATCCGCCACGCGGCGCTCCAATTCGAGACGCTCTTGGTCCGGCGTCGCTTGACGCGAACGTAAAGAGATGAAGAACCAAACCGCAATCCCGCCGACCAAGAGGGCGAAAACGGCAATGAGGCTTGTTTCCATAGATCCGGTGCTATTTACGGAGCCCCGCCGTGAAACGCTTCAGCTCAGCCACCCGGTTCACGACTTCCTCGTACGGCCCCTCGAGGAATTCAATGAAGAATCGATCGAGCATATTCAACCGATAGTGGAGTTCTTCGCTGTTCATCAGGACGAAGCGGATTTCCTTGCCGACTTCAGCTTCGAGATATGTGATCGCCTGGCGCAGCTTCGTGCGATTGATATTATTGACCACCAGCACCATATCGACTTTCGCCTTCGGGTAATTCAGAAATAAGCCGCTGATGAGGATAAGTTTCACCTCTCCAACGGTCTTGAGCTTCCGGAAGACCTGAGACTGGGCATTGACGTTCAGTTTGGACACAAGCGTCTTCATCTCTAGATAGAAAGGGAAGTCGGTATTGCTCACATAGAATTTCTTACCTTGCCGGGATTTTTCCGTCGCGAACTTCATCTTCGCGAGACGCTTCACCTCACGGAGAACATCAGTGCGGGACAACATCGTCTTCAGGGCGATATCAGTAACCGTAAATTCCGCATCGGGGTTCATAGTAAAAAAACGGATAAGACGAGCTCGTGGGCGGGAACCGAAGAGCGCTTCAAAAAGAGCGACGGACATATGGGAAATCGGCCATTACTCGAATTACAGTACGCTAGCCCCAGTATACGAACGCCCACCCAAAAAGTCAAAGTTTGTTTCTGGTGCTTTGAGGCTTGATTAAGGGACAAAGTCGGAGTTTCCGCTCTATTCTTGTGCTATACTATATGGTATGCGTCAACGCATCGATGACCGGTCGAAGAAATCTCCTCCGGCTGTCTTGGAAAAAAATTTCAAGGAAATCGTCGTGGGGAACGGCCGTTCGCAAGAGCCGTACATCATCGCTTTCCATTATTCAAGCGACAATGTCGCGAGCCAGGGGCTCGGGACGCTTTTCGGTTTCTTCGAAGTCGAGATTCACGATCAGGACGCCGCCTACATCGTCAATTTTCTCGCTTCCGTCGCTAAAAAAGAATATTTCGCAAATCCCCGCCGCCATCCGGTAGAGAGTTTCGAGTCGGCGCTCCATAAAGTGAATGTCGCCTTGGCCGAGATCGTCAAGCACGGCAATATCTCCTGGCTTGGCCACCTCCACGGAGCGATCGGCACCGTCAGCGGGAACACGCTGCATTTCTCCGTCACCGGCGACGGCGGCATCTACCTGGCCCGGGAAGACACGCTCCACTCGATCAGCGATGGTCTCGCCAATACGGACAGCGAGCCGCACCCGCTGAAGACCTTCACCGAAGTCTCGAGTGGCGAGCTCTTTGACGCCGACCTCATCCTCGCGCTTTCGCCCTCTGTCTGGTCACTCTTCTCTCCCGATGACCTGCGTCGCAGCCTGCATCGGCTGGGTCCGGCTGGATTCGAACAATTCCTCCGAACCGCGCTCGTGAATGAGCTTCCTGTTGCAGCCGTCATCTTGCTGACCTGCAGTGCTCCCGTTGAAATCCGGCGAGTGCCTGAAAAGAAAGAAAGTCAGTCGAAGCGCGCCGCTCTCGGACTCGAGAACGTCTGGAGCGACAAACCCTTCATGGAAGCGCTCCGCTCAAAAGCGAACCCAGAGCCGAGCGAAAACGCTGAAAACCCTGCCGGAGAAAAGTTAGAACGCAAGACCTACACTGATAAACAAACGGGTCATATCTATGTCCAAGCCTCTCCCGATGAAAACCCTGAGGTGTCTGGGAATCGATTGGGCGAGGGCTGGGCGCTTTTCCGCCACCAGCTCGAGACACAGGCGCGCGTCTGGCGAATTACCGCTCGGAAAATGACACGAAGGATTAGGAAAGAATCCGGCCTCGCATTCGACGCGCTGAGTGCTTGGTCAGCGCTGAGCCAACGTTCGATTGGACGCCGGATTCGGACAATCAAACGCTCACTGGAAGAAAGTCTTCGTGATTATCAAAACGCCCACAAAGCCCCACTGACTGAAGCATCGCAGCCGGAGGCTGAGATCCCTGAAGCTCCGCTCACGCCGGTCACCGAGATCGTCGAGGCGACCGAAGAACGCGCTCGTGAACAGGCACTACCCGCTACGCCATCGAGACTCTCTGCGGCAGTCCAGTTGAGACTGAAGGAACGATTCAGTCGCCTCTCCGCTGCCGCTGAACCGCTCCCTCAGGACTCACCTCAAGGGCCCGGCCAGAAACTCCCTGACGTTCCGACTCAAGCGTTCGATCAAATGAGGTCTGCTCTCGCCTCCCTACCCAAAAAGGCAACTGGGTTTTGGCAGACACTCGCACCGAAAGAAAAATGGTCGATCCTCGGTGTTGCGTCAGCCATCTTCGTAGTCGTCCTTGTCTTCCTGATCAGTACCAAGGAAACACCTTCGGCGGTAATGGAGTCTCCAGCTGACGCACAGACTGAGATCTCAAATGAGACCATCTTTCCGCCAGCCGATGAACCGCTTTCGACACTCCTGTCGGAAAGCCACGCCCTCCTGCACAACATCGATACTCGGCCGATCGCGCTCCTCGCTGTGGATGATACATCCTTTCTCGTGACCGAAAAAAACATCTTCAATCTCCGCTCACAGGAATCGACACCCACACCTGAATCGCTCCGTCTCGCAACCGACATGGACGATCTCGACGGCATTTTCGCGCTCGGAGAATCCGGCACGCTCTATCTCTACCGTGTCAGCAACAAGAAATTCGAGCGGAGCTCATTGCCGCTTCCGGCCGGAGCGCGGATCGATGCGCTCGGCACCTATCTCACCTATCTCTATGTCCTCGATCAAAATACCGGGACCATCTATCGCTTCCCGCGGGCCGAGGGCGGTTTCGGTGCGCCCGTCACCTGGTCCAAAGAGTCGATTGCTTCCGGTGAAAACAAGGCCTTTGCGGTCTACGAAAACATCGCCACTGCCGACGCCAAGGGCAGCCCATTCCTCTATACGCGCGGTAAAAACACCGGTGTTACGTTTGGCGGGACGAGATTATTTTACTCCGCTGACGCCCTCGCCTTCGACACCAAAACCGGCGACCTCCTCATCCTCGACCGCTACAACCGACGCATCATTCGCTGGTCCGCCACCGGCACCCTCCTCGCCCAGTACTACCAGGAATCATTTGCCGACGCAGCGGCATTTGCGCTCTCGCCCGATGGCAATGAAATCCTCATCTCCAATCAGAACTCAACCTCCGCTTGGAAGATACGCTAAGTGAGCATCTTATCCAGAAAGCCACTTTATTAAGGACTAGTTAAAGAGCAAAAAAAAGACCGCTGGGTGATACCATACGGCTTCACGATACTGTTCGGAACCGATTGTAGATAATCCTGAACCTGAACGGCGTAGGCTTATTTGATTGGGAAAGGAAACGCGCAAACCTTTGACCACCTGTTGCGTGCATGGTCAATGGGGTCACAGTAAACCGATCCAATCGTCGGCCGACCGTCTTCATCAGTATCGCTAAAGGTAAGAATTGATGGGTTGTAATCACCGTAACCAGAATGTTTGATCGGCGCGTGCAGACCGATGATGCTCTTGATTCCCATCGCCGCCATGTGCTGATTGGATACCACTTCACGGAGACGAGGGATCATACCAGCCAAACAATTCCCGTAACCACAACGACGCGCCTCAGCCAATAGAGACCACTCCCCACAAATGCCAGCCTCGTCTGAAACGATCAAAGCTACCTGATATTCCTGGCCGCCCACCAGACGATGCGCAGAATCGTAGCCGTCCGGACCTTCGATTGTGAGTATCTCCCTGGATGCTCCACAAAAATGGAAGCCTCCGCCTGTGAGTCGGACAACTTCCAACTTACCCGGAAGATCCGTCCCCGTGAAAGTCACGACGTAATGACCGTGTTCGTTCTTGGTATACGGCACAGTCTGCACAGGAAAACAAGTAGGACACAGCCTTTTCCCTTCTGGCCTTATCTCTGAGGTCGCGTCATACCCGCCGTAGCCGTAGGAAAACCCGAGATCGCCACAGGCTGCTTTGTAGTCGTAACATTCGGTACCACCGGGAGTTTCCCCGTTTCTCACCGAAGCGAGGCGGTGTACAACACTCTCTGGCGGCGAATGGCCTTCCCACCACATGTAATCACCTTCTTGTGGTTCTCTACCAGACCAGCCTTCGATTGGCATGATGCACTCCTTAATGTAGTTTCAGTCGGATTTCACGTAGTACCAGAATCTTTCCGGGGTTGTTTCGTGCTCAGTTTCTTGCTTTCCACAAAATGGACAATTGGTGTGCCAATCAGAACTTAAGATATGCCCTCCGTAAAAACCCTCCTGCCCAACAAGACCACACTTCTCGCAGGTAAGAGAGTATTCGTCGTAGTAACTGACACCACCTACATCACGAACAAAGCATTTCAGTCCCCCGCCACATTGAGGACACAACGAGGCAGAAGTCAACTTGGTCGTCGCCATGTCATTTCTCCAGGTTCGCGCTTGGATCTGCCAAGCCAGATAAAGACCGAGAAGTTCTTTTTGGTAAGGAACACTCCATTATCCTCTTCTAGGTATATTTGTAAATAGAATTCAAAAGAGAGGCTTTCTCAAGCCTCAATCCTACGGTCACCATTTCAGCATGTGGTGGTCTGAAACACTGCATCCGGGAAACAGGTTAAAGAGCCAGGAAAATGGGCTGAAGCTGGGTTGAAGGGCTAGGGTGTCCATAGGATTGTCCCCTATTATCTCACTTCCTCTAGAGGGAATCAACTTCCGATATGCCGATGTTTTAGAAAAGAAAAAACCACAGACTAGCTGTGGTATTGAAGGGCTACCGGCACTGGATCATGCCCGGTTCACGAGATGGCGACCATTCTGGGAATAGAGCAAAGAGCCGGAAAAAGCAGTGGCCGTCCCCAACACAGTAGGAACGGCCAGTGATGATCTCGGTCTATGCTTGACGACCAGACAACTATGGATCGATAGTAGCCTCCATTTCCATACGAGCCTCTACGTGCGTCACTTGCGGCAAAGACTTCTGCCGCAAGATGCACACGAGGTTGGCGAGGTACTTCTCGTATGCGTACACCTGGCCCCTACGCAAGGAGAAGGTGTCGGAGTTCGAGTGGCTGATGCGAAACTCAATCAGCCACTCATGGCCACGGCCCCAATTGCTGGTGAGCGGACCCTCCCCCCGTTTGAGAAAGAAGTAGGGTTTGCCGCCGTTGAAGTCGATCTCCTCAGCAAGGACTGGGCCATTGATCGAGGGCGCAGCCGCATCAGCCGCTGTGATAGCCTCCTTCAGAGGGCCAAACTTTCCGTCAAACGAGCTCACGAAAAGCCAGAGCTTGGATCGAACGGAGTACATGGACCGGCACTTTAGCAGGTTGAGAGCTAAGACACTAAGGTTGGTTCTCATCGAGAAACCTCCAAGTTGCAGCGTCTGGCACTATTACCAGACTGTTCTCAACAAAAGCACACTTTTTACTTTCTGTCCATAGTAAAGTTCGAATCCCACACTAGGTAACAAAAAAAGGAGGCTCTTTCAAGCCTCCAAAAGCGACCACTCTCACAGTATGTGGTGGTCATAAACCACACATTCGGGAAATAGATTAAAGAACCAAGAGAAAGGGTCGAAACTAGGGTTGGAAGGGTAGGGTAGTCATAAGATTGTCCCCTATTATCCCACTTCCCTGAGTGGAAATCAACCTATGCCTGTTGGACGATGTTAGAACCTGCTACTTTGGGTACAAAAAAGAGGCTTAAGAAAGCCTCAATTTTAGCTGAGCCGGTGTGTCAGTGATGTTCGAACTGCGTTCTACTCAAAAATCGTTACCGAGAGATAACGCTGATCAAAATCTTATCAGGTGCAAACAAATTGAGAGCCAACGCCTCCTCGGTTGTATACCAATTCCAATTCAACCTACCTTCTTCCATGAAGATCTGAAAGCTCTCCGCTGAAATATTCTGCCTTCATCCCAATAGTCACGTAGCTTTTCTTCTTATCCTCACGGTAGAGTCATATACCGAAATGAGTGAAACATTCTCACAATCGACACCACTCTCTTCTTTGACTTCTCTTATAGCACACTCCTTAAGACTTTCCCCACTCTCCCAGTGGCCCCCAGGGACACCGTACATAGCTTCGCGCTTTCTCGTGTCTTCACCAATGAGAATCTTTCCACGATTTACAACAACAGTAGCTACTCCAACGCTTGGCCTCTCAAGATTTTCCATAAAATGCATTAAATCTAATACTCTAAGTATATACCTCATCTTAACTCAGTTCGACCGTACATTCCCGGTACAAAAAAAGCTTTGTTGACCTTGTTTTCCTGGGCACTTTCACAGCATGTGGTGGCCATAAACCTTACATCCGGGAAATAGTTTAAAGAGCCAGGAAAAGGGGTTGAAGCTGGGTTGGAAGGCTAGGGTTGTCATAAGATTGTCCCCTATTATCCCACTACTTAGGGTTGGAGACAATTGGAAAAGAAGAAAGGCTACCGGGTCGAAACCTGATAGCCAATCGTGTGCAGGATCCGCGGTAGTGGACTGAAGGGTCAGATCACTGCGTCGCCAGGACAGACAACCTGGTAGATAGTGCTCCCATCTTCCGGTCGGACGCGGGAGCCCCAGGCTTTAGAAGCCCGCTACCCAGTCGCAGAGCCTCTGAACTTTTCCAAAAACTGCTCCCACGCCGGACTTCTATCGACATACATTTCCCCCCAGAAATGATTGCGAAGAAGACCAGCCAGCTCATACGCTCCCCAGACAGCGAGAGTCTTGAACTCTCTTTCGATTTCCGGGTTAGGGAAGGAGATTGGCTTCATGTCTTCGTCCATCAACTTCAAATCAAACTTGCCAAAGAAGTCATCGTTAAATTCAATATCCTCCAATCGTCCGTCGATGATCTTTGGCTGCCAGCGGCTTCTGTTCAGTTGAAACGCAAAGAACAGAGCCGGGTAGTATTCTTCTGATCCCGGCCACTCAAATCACACTGTTTGCCCGACGGATACTTGTAACCCGACACGAATGATTTCTTGGCCCTGTACTCCTTCCCCCTTCCGTCTTTCCCGATAAGGAGGATGACTCCTTCAGATGGCGAATCTATGTAGTAGTCAACTCTTGCCAGAGGTTGACCATCTTGCGGGTATCCCTGTTCTGAACGGATTGCAATCATCACAACACTCCTTGCGTTGCGCCCTTGGAATCTGCCAAGCCAGATAAAGACCGAGAAATTCTTTTTGGTAAGGAACACTCCATTATCCTCTTCTAGGTATATTTGTAAATAGAATTCAAAAGAGAGGCTTTCTCAGCCTCTCTTCCTCAGTCTCATTACAGCACGAGCATTTTAAAAGACTACCCTTAGTGAAGATTCCCTGAGAACCCCTACACCTGTGCCCCTTCGATGAGCTGGATGCGGGACATGATTTCGCGGTTCACGATGCGGGCATCGCGGCCATAGCGCAGGCGCGACAGCTCTTTCAGGGCATTGGCCACCTCCTGATCGCCATGCGTCGGCGGATAGGTTTTCATATTGAACGGCTTGGTCAGCTCATTGTTCATGAGGAGCCGGGCAAAGCTTGTAGTTGTCGACATTCACGATGTCCTGCGCCGTAAAGACCGGCGCGAATTGCTTTTCGAGGAATTCCGCGTCTTCGGGCCCGACGCGGAACGACATGAGCGAGCCGACATTGCCGAAGACGGCTTTGGAGATCTCCTCTTTCAGCTGGCCGATGAACTGATGCGCGAGGATGAGAACAAGATTGTATTTGCGCGCCTCGGAGAGGATCTGCGCGATCGACGTCGTCGTCACGTTCTGGAACTCGTCGAGATAGAGGTAGAAATCGCGGCGTTCGGCTTCCGGCATATCGACCCGCGAGAGCGCCGCCATCAGGATCTTGCCCACCACCACCATGCCGAGCAGGCGAGCATTGATCTCGCCGATCTTCCCTTTGGAGAGATTGATGAGGAGGATCTTGCCGCTGTCCATGATCTCGCGGAAATTTATCGCGCTCTCCTGCTGGGCGATGATCGGCCGCATCATATCGTTCGCGATGAACGTCGTCAGTTTGGACGTGATGTACGGCACCATATTGGCCAGCGCCGCCTCGCCGCCGGCCTTCTCTGCCTCCTTCAGCCAGAAATCGCGCACGATCGGGTTGGTGCAGTGCGCGAGCTTGTAGCGCCGGAATTCCTCGTCGGCCAGCACCTTCGGAATCTCCATCAGGGTCGAGCCACTTTCCGGATGCTCCATGATGAGCAGCATGGCGTTGCGCATATACTGCTCGAACATCGGTCCGCCGGTCGCCTTCATGTCATAGAGCTGGTCGAAAATGCCGATCATCTCATTGATGACGAAGGTCTTCTGCTCCGGATGCGCCGGGTCATACTCGAGCATATTGATGCCGATCGGCCGCGCGACATCGGCCGGATCAAAGATGATGACATCCTCCGCCCGCTCTTTCGGAATGGCGGTCAGGATATCTTCGATGGCATCGCCATGCGGATCAATGAAGCAGAACCCTTTCCCGGCCTGCGCGTCTTTCTTCGCCATTTCCTGCAGATAGTTCGATTTTCCCACGCCGGTCTGTCCGATGACATACATATGCCGGCGGCGATCATTGTCGGTGATGCGGACTTCGGTCTTGGTATTCCGATAATCATTGAACCCGAGCAGGATCCCTTCTGTCGGGATATTGATCGGCGGCGGGGCGGCGCCGGCCTTCAGCCACTTGATATTCGGCGTCTCGGTCGTGGAGATGGGGAAATGGAAGACACTCGCGATTTCTTCGGCCGAAAGCAGCATCGCGGTATCTGAATCGAAATTCCGAAAGATATAGTGATACGCCGCCCGCTTTCGTTGACAAGCGCTTCCTCACGCGGAAACTGTTCACTTCCGGATTCTCGAACTGCGAGAACGCATTTTCCAAATGCTCAGAGTAGCTTCGGCCCGTTCCTTTGTCGCGGCCGATGCGAGCAGGCGAATATTCACCGAAAATGCCGATTGGCTCGCCTTGGCATCGATGGTTTTCACGAGCTCTTGTTCTTCCGGCGTGAGAGCGATCGGTTTCTTTTCCTCATCGATTTTTGACTTCGGATCCACGCTGGAGCATGACGTTGCCGACTCCCCGCAACGCCGACTTTCCGACCACGCCGTGAAACTCTCAGGATGCGCGTCCTTCAGCCGTTTCCCTTCCTGCATCTTCTGGGCGATGTGCGCCTTCGCTGCGCCACCCGATCGGCGCGGGGCGAGGAGGATCTGGATGGCAGCGCCCTCCGACGGTCTCCAGCTTCGAGAGCGCATTGGAGATCTCATTCAGCGGATCGACATAGAGCGTACGGTATGTCCTGAGCGGCAGCGCATGGCCTGCCGACAGCTCCAGCATCGCCACCGCCGTATGGCTCGCCGGGGAGAAGATCGTATAGTCCGGCACTTTCTCGATCGCGGATTGGGGGAAAAAACTGTGCATCTGTTTTTCCGCGCTCTCCCGAAACCGCTTGGGCACAGAGAGATAGAAGAGGAT
>CAVZUR010000005.1:0-228612 GCA_963778555.1 Candidatus Moraniibacteriota bacterium
CTTGGCGAATTTCCGCTCGGGCACAGTCCTTTTGACGTATGAAGGTGATGAGCCGCGGGCTGCCGACATCGAGCGCACCGTTGAAGCGGCTGGATACGCTGTTTCTGACGGACCGCCGGAGGCGGCTGTGCCGTGGCTGACCCGGGATATGGAAAAGTACGGCCTCGTCCTCTTTTCCGTGGCTGTGGTCTTCATCCTCTTTCTCATCGGACGCGCCAATGGCTGGTTCACGATCGGACTGGGAACCGACATCGATCCGACTCGTCTCTCGCTCATTCTCCTCGTCGGCCTCGCGGCCGGGGTATCGACGTGCGCGGCGCTCATTGGTGGACTCGTTCTCGGTCTTTCAAGTCGCTACAGCGCGCTCCATCCGGAACTCTCTTTTCGCCAAAGACTCATACCGCAGGCCTGGTTTCATGCAGGTCGGATTGGGGGCTTCGCATTGTTCGGCGCCCTGCTCGGATTCATCGGTGAACAGGTTTCTAGCTCGATCGGATTCACTGCGCTACTCACGCTCTTCGCAGGATTGGTGATGCTGTTCCTCGGTGTCCAGTTGACCGGTCTTTCACCCCGCCTCTCGGAGTGGAGCCTGGCGCTTCCCAAGAGCCTCGCCCGGAGACTCGGTGTCAGCGACACGGGCGATGGGTATTCACATCGTGGCGCACTTGTTCTGGGCGCCCTCACTTTTTTTCTCCCGTGCGGATTTACCCAGGCGGTGCAACTCGCAGTCATTGCCAGCGGATCGGCGCTCCTCGGCGCAATCGCGCTGCCAGTCTTTGCAGTGGGTACTCTGCCAGGACTCTTAGCCTTGGGCGGCTTCGGCTCTCTCCCAAAAGGTACGGCTCGGACGTGGCTCTTCCCGTTTATCGCGGTGTGTTTGATCGGGTTCGGCGGCTGGAACATCTCTTCGGGGTTGCAGCTGTTCGGCATCAATGCCCAGACGCTGGCAGGAACGAACGATACAGTCAATGATACCGCCGGTTTCGCGCCGCTTGAGAATGGTGTGCAGGTTGTGAGAATCATGCAGGATGCTCGCGGGTATCATCCGAGCAATCTGCCTACCCTTCGGATCGGGGTGCCAGCTCGCATTATTGTCGATTCGCGGGAATCCTATACCTGTGCCGCGACCTTTGTCGTTCCAGCATTCGACATCCAGCGGCAGCTCAAGCCTGGTGAAAATATCATCGATTTCACGCCAGAGAAACAAGGCAATATCGCCTTCAGCTGCAGCATGGGCATGTTCCGCGGCGCGCTGACGGTCGCGAATGAGTAATTTTCGGATCAACCGTTCGCACGTTCCTTCAGATTCATAAGTAAACATCTATGATCACTTCCGAAACGTTCAGGGTCCGTGGGATGCATTGCGCCTCATGTGCGTCGATCATCGAACGGAAACTTTCGAAACAATCTGGCGTGCAGAGTGTGTCGGTGAATTATGGGACTGAAAAAGCGACCATCGAGTATGACCAGACGGACCTGCGGCCGGAGAAATTCTCGCAGCAGATCGAACCGTTAGGTTATCGCCTGGAGTCGACCGCCCCGATGCGGCACTCGATGAAGGCGATGGCGAATGGCGAAGACCATGCGCTGCACGCGACGGCAAAGCAAGACGAAGTGAATGCGCTCCAAAGCGGCGTTTTTGTCTCGCTGCCGATTGTGATTTTCACCATCCTCCTCATGTTTTGGGACGTGCTGTCCCAGAATTTTGGTCTGCTGGCTCCCATGATGCCGGTGACCAAAGAATTCTTCCACCATCTCCTGCCGCTCTTTGCGACCTATGTCCTCTTTGTCATCGGCCGGCCGTATTTGCTTGGTCTCTGGCGCTTCATCCGGTATGGGGCAGCCAATATGGATACACTCATCGGTCTCGGGACAACCGCCGCATATCTCTACAGCTTTGTGGTTACGGCCTTCGAAGAATCCCTCGCGCCGTATCTCAATGTGGAATACACCTATTATGATGTGACCATCGTCGTCATCGGACTCATCACGCTCGGCAAATGGCTGGAGGCCAGAGCCAAGGTCAAGACCGGCGCGGCGATTGAGAAACTCCTAACACTTCAAGCCAAAACCGCGCTGGTACTTCGCGACGGCCAAGAGCGAGAATTGCCACTCGATCAAGTCACTGTCGGTGATGTGCTCCGAGTGAAACCAGGAGGGCGAATCCCGGTCGATGGCGTCATCCTCGAGGGGACCTCGAATATCGACGAGTCGATGCTCACCGGTGAGCCGATGCCGGTGTCGAAAAAAAAGGATGATACGGTGACCGGCGGAACGGTGAATGGCAACGGGACATTCACCTTCCGGGCCACTGCGGTAGGTGAGGCGACACTCCTCGCGCATATCGTCAAGCTCGTCGAAGAAGCGCAGGGGAGTAAAGCGCCGATTCAGAAACTCGCGGATCAGATTTCGGCCGTGTTCGTACCGGTTGTCCTCGTCATCGCCATCGGAACGCTGTTGACCTGGGTTTTTGTCGGAACGGGCACGCTTCCGTTCTCTGAAGCGCTGGTGAAGGGGCTGGTATCCTTTGTCGGTGTCCTGGTCATCGCCTGTCCCTGTGCCCTCGGACTCGCGACCCCGACAGCGATCATCGTCGGCGTGGGCAAGGGAGCTCTGAATGGCATACTCGTCAAAAACGCGACCGTGCTCGAAAAACTGCACTCAGTCACCCATCTCGTCATCGACAAGACCGGGACGCTCACGGTCGGCAAGCCGAAATTCCTGGGTCTCCAGCCAATGGGGTCGCTGGATGAAACCGCCGCACTGCAGCTCATAGCCTCGCTCGAGCAGCACTCAGAACACCCGATCAGCCACGCCATCCTTCAGGCGGCAGAGGAGAAAAAAATTGTGCTCCTTGCGCTGACGGATTTCGAAAATCTCACCGGGCGCGGTCTGGTCGGCCGGATTCAGGGGAAAAAGTATTGGGTCGGAAATACGGCGCTGGCGAAAGAGCTGGGACTTTCGGTCGATGAGTCAGCGATGGGGACCTATGCGGCTTCAGGCGGCACCCCGCTCATCCTGATGGAAGAGAGAGCGGTACTCGCTATCGGTGGCGTCGGAGATATGCTGAAACCAGAAGCAAAGCCAGCGGTCGCAGCTCTCCAGGCGCTCGGCATTCGTGTCATCATTGCGACGGGGGATGATATCCGGACAGCCGAGTTCGTCGGAAAGAGCCTCGGTATCGACGCGGTGCATGCGGGTGTTTTGCCGGCGGAAAAGAAGGTTCTCATCGAAAAGCTCATGGCAGAGGGAGCGGTCGTGGCGATGGCCGGAGATGGCGTCAACGATGCTCCCGCCTTGGCACAAGCCGATGTCAGTCTAGCGATGAGCACGGGTACGGATGTCGCGATCGAGACAGCGGACGTGACGCTGCTCCATGGTGATATCGCCAAGATCGAGAAAGCGATCCGCCTCTCGCGCCTCACGATGCGAACGATCAAGCAGAATTTGTTTTGGGCATTCATCTACAACATCGTCGGCATCCCGCTCGCGGCGGGCGTTATCTTTCCATTCACTGGCTGGCTCCTCTCGCCGGTCTTTGCTGGCTTTGCGATGGCGTCGTCAAGTGTCTCGGTGGTGATGAATTCGCTCCGGCTCCGAATGCAGAAACTCTAGCAACGGTGGATGCAGACGCGTGCTCGTATAATTTCTACACATTCGATCAGTGAGTCTGGCCGATGGGCTGGTGCTAAACAGCTAGGAGTACCACATGAAAAAAACACCCCTGATCGGTATTGCTCTCTTTGTTCTAGCGGTGATGGAGGGGGTTTCTTGGATGGCTTTCCAATCTCCTTCCGAACCATTCCCTCTGGCGCCCACGGAAGGAAATAATCAGCCAGTTGTCTTGGCACCCGAGCCGCAAGCCATGTCTTCGCCGGAAGAAACCCAGTTGGATATTGCTTCCGAGCCCAAAACCTCAACGCCTCCGCCACCAACCGGTGTAAACGGTGATACGGAAAGTTTTCCACTATCGACTCTAGAAGTCGTGAGGGGCCGAGCGGAGCGTACAATTCACATGGGCGTCCGGCAGTATGCATGGGAACCAGCAACTATTACGGCCCAGCAAAGAGAGTTAGTACGGCTCATCATTCACAATGCCGATGTACTGCATGGACTCGTTATTCCTGATCTCGGGGTGAACCAAGATATTCTGCCGGATGGAGCAGTGGTAGAGTTTCATCGCGAGTAAGGTAGGTACGTTCGAGTTCTTCTGCTCGGTCTGGTGCGGCGAGGGGCATATGGAAATGCGAGGGAAAATCGTCATCGAACCCTAGATATCACCTCTGGCAGAGGGCTTTCTCTTCACCGGAATTTTTGGTATACTGGTGGACAAGTATGTCAAAAAACAAAGCTTCACTCGCTATCTCATTCGTCCTGCTCGGGTCAGCCATGCTCATCCTTGCCGGCTGCTCATGGAAGACGACGCCGGTTGTGAAAGAGCCAGCGCCGCCCGAGTTGCCACTCGACAAGCTGAAAAAAGCCGAGGCAGACAAAGCACTCGCTGAAGAAGCCAAGAAGAAAGAACTGGAGAAAGAAGCCGCTAAATCCGTAACTCCCACACCAGCTATGTCAGCGAAACAATATCCATCAGCGCCGGCGCTGAGCATCGATGCCGCCAAGCAGTATGTCGCCACGCTGCATACTGAGAAAGGCGACATTGAGATAGCTCTCGCGGCCGCTACGACGCCGATCACGGTCAATAATTTCGTTTTTCTCGCCCGTGAGAAATTCTATGATGGCGTTGTCTTCCATCGGACGATTCCTGGATTTATGATTCAAGGGGGTGACCCAACGGGGACGGGGACCGGCGGACCAGGGTACCGTTTCAATGACGAGCCGGTAACTGGGTCATACAAACGCGGAACAGTCGCGATGGCTAATTCCGGTCCGAATACGAACGGCAGCCAATTCTTCATCATGCATGCCGACTATGCGCTCCCGAAGAACTATACGATTTTTGGTCAGGTGACCAAGGGTCTGGAAGCGGTGGATGCGATTGCTACAGCCCCGACTCAACCTGGAGGCGAAGGTTCCAAACCGGTGACCCCGGTGAAGATCGTTTCCGTTGATGTGGTGGAGAAGTAGCTGGATAGGATTGATCTCGGTTTTTCTCTAACGGGACGGGATTGACGAGCCGCCATTTTCGGGCTATACTGTGAAGGCTCAAATCAAAGGCGGCAACGCCTTTTTTCGATACGAAATACCTAACTTCGTTGCTCAGCGGAGCCACAACTGACTTTTAACGGGATGGAAACACGCAACGTTGCTATTATCGCTCACGTCGACCACGGCAAGACGACCTTGACGGATGCTTTGATGCGCCAGACCGGCGTCGCGATGGCAGAGGGTGTTTCGATGGACTCGAATGCGCTCGAACAGGAGCGCGGGATCACCATCTACGCCAAGAACTGCTCGCTCTTCTATAAAGAGACCAAGATCAATATCGTCGATACGCCCGGTCATGCCGACTTCGGTTCAGAAGTGGAGCGCGTCTTGCGTTCCATCGATGACGTCATCCTCGTCGTCGATGCCCAGGAAGGTCCGATGCCGCAGACCCGTTTCGTTCTGAAGAAGTCGCTCGAGCTCGGCCTGCGACCCATCGTCGTCATCAATAAAATCGACAAACCCGCCGCCCGGCCTGATGAAGTGAAAGAAATGGTCTACGAGCTGTTTCTCGATCTCGGGGCCGACGATCACCAGCTCGATTTCCCGACTGTCTACGCGATCGCCCGCGAAGGCGTCGCGATGAAGGAACTTGGCGACGAGAGGAAAGACCTCTCTCCTTTGCTCGATACCATCCTCGAGCGGGTGACGCAGGCGGCGCATGATACCGACAAGCCGCTCCGGGCGCAGCCGTTCAATCTGGGGTATGACAATTTCGTCGGCCGCCTCGCCATTGCGCGCGTGTACGACGGCCGTCTGGCGGTGAGCGACCAGGTGCTGCTTCGGAACGTCAACGGCAAACAATCCTCCGGCCGCATCGTCAAACTCTTCACCTTCAAAGGCATGGAACGCGTCGAGAGCGAGTCCGTCGAGGCGGGCGATATCGTTATGATCGCCGGACTGCCGGACGTCGAGATCGGCGATACCATCACGACGGATGCCACAGCCGAACTGCTGCCGGCCATCGCCATCGACGAACCGACGATCTCACTCGACTTCATGGTCAACGATGGTCCCTTTGCCGGCCGCGAGGGAAAGTTCGTCACGAATAAGCAGCTCCGCGAGCGGCTTGAAAAGGAACTCGAGATTAATGTCGGTCTGAAAATCGAATTCGCGGATGATCATTACAAAGTCTATGGTCGCGGCGAGCTCCATATCTCCATCCTCCTCGAGAATATGCGCCGCGAAGGTTATGAAGTCCAAGTCTCGCAGCCACAGGTTATCATCAAGGATGTCGATGGCGTGAAGTCGGAACCGTTCGAAGAGGTGACGGTCGAGTGTCCGATGGAAGTGACTGGACCGGTCATCGAAAAAATGGGCAAGCGTAAAGGCATCATGATGGATATGCGCGAAGGCTCGGGCGGCTATCAGCGCCTCCTGTTCGAGATTCCGACGCGCGGCCTCCTCGGCTATCGCGGTGAATTCATGGTGGATACACGCGGCGAGGGGACGCTCTATACCCGTGTCTTCGGTTTTCGTCCCTATGCTGGCGCAATCGATCACAAGGACGTCGGGGCGATGATTTCCATGGAGACCGGCAAGGCCGCCGCGTTCTCGCTCGACAATCTCCAGACGCGCGGAACGCTCTACATCGGTCATGCGGCCGAAGTGTACGAGGGCATGGTCATTGGCAACGCGACCAAAGGCGAAGACATGTCCGTGAACCCGACCAAAGGGAAAGCCATGAGTAACATGCGCTCATCCGGCGCCGATGAAGCGATCAAGCTCACTCCGCCCTGGGCGCTCAATATCGAACGCGGCCTAGAAGTGATGAATGCGGACGAATACCTGGAAATCACCCCGCTGTCGGTCCGACTTCGTAAGCAATTTTTGAAAGAAAACGACCGCATCCGCGCTACCCGTGCCAAGAAATAAATCTCTCAAAGCTCCGCTTGCAGGAGCTTTTTTTATTTTTGAACTCTGAAAATCTTCACGTAGTTCCCCGGGCGGCCGTCGATATTGAGCGACCAGACGGGGGGGATAGTGGTCTGGCGGTAGTAGCGGTGGGCAGTCAGACCGGAGAGGCGTTCCCAGCGGTCGAAGCGTGACATGTAGCGGGCTTCACCACGCCGGGTGAGGACATAGTAGTCGGGTTTGATCTGCGTGCCGTCAAAGGTGTAAGCGGTGAGGCACTTCCCGATGAAGAATTCGCAAACGCCATAGTAATCGGACCAGACAGTAAGTTCGCGCGCGTTCGGAAGCGTGTTGAGATACTCGGCCGCTTCATAGCCGCCATAGCCCCAAGCATCGGCGATGAGGGCGTCTTTGGGGAGGAGGGCATTGGCGTAATTGGCATAGAACGGATAGATAGCTGTGAGTGAAGCTACCGATCCAACGATCACCAAGAGAGCGAGGTAGCTCCTAACATGAGAATACTTTTGCTCGCCCCAGAGAGCGAGTTCGCGGAGTCCAAAAGCCCCGAGCAAGGCGAGAATCGGAAAGAGGATGATGGCGTAGCGCGCGGTGGCGAGGATATTGGAGTGGATGAGGATGAGGACAAAACTTAGAGTGAAAAGAGCGAGTGTGAGGATGGTCGGAGTCTCGGCAACAGATTTCTTCCGGAGGCCGAAAATGCCGAGCGCGAAGAGGCTGGCGAGGAGAACGGGCGGGATCGAAAACACGACAGCGTTCCATTCGAGGAAAAACGCTTCGAAGAAATTCGGTACGTTCGCGTGATAGCGGGCATCCGTCAGGTCTTTGATATCGAAGGGGATGGCATAGATGCTCCAGCCCGGGAACCAGTATCGCGCAGCGATGACGCCGATGAAGAGCGCGAGGAAAGAGGAGCGGAACGAGTTTCATCATCGGAGCGATGGAGCGGAGTATTCGGCGAAGCCAGAGGAGGAATCTCGCTCGCCAAAGAAAGAGGTCGATACAGAAAAGCAGCAAGAGCGGGAGAAAGATGTAGAGGAGTACTTCTTTGTCCGGAACAGTCTGTAGGTATTCCAAGGCATACTTGCGGTCAATCAGGATGGCCGGTACCGCGATGAGGAAGAGTAGTCCGGAACTGGTGGCAATCGTGACGAGCTTCCGGAGGTCGCCAATGAGCGATGTGCGGAGCGGTTCTCTATCATCGCCCGGCTGGGTGAAGAAACGGATGAGGAGCGCGAGACCGAAAGCAGCGAACAGGATGAGCGCGGTATATTTGGAGAGAAGTGCCAGCGTAGTGAAGAGAATGGTCCAGAGCAGATCTTTGCGCTCGCCGAAGCGGAGCACGGCGAAATACGAAAAGAGTGCGGCGGCTGATGTCGACCAGAGCAGTGTATCCGGGTTGACAATCTGCGTCAGGCCGATGAGAATCGGAGACAGCGCGGTCAGGGCGGAGGCGAACAGCGCCGTCCAGGGATCGAAGAGCCGGGAGAGGAGGCGGAAGAGATAGACGAGGATGAGACCGTTGGCGAGGAGGAGCGGCAATGCGAAACGCGAGGAGGAGCGCGCCGTGTCTTCAACTTGGCAGGCGTAGAGCCGATTGTCCTGCTCGACGCAGTGCTTGGCTCGTATCGGGAGAGCAGAGGAGCGCCGGGCCGGTCACGAGAGCGAGCGTCACGCCGGGCTTGTCATTGATGAAGGTCTTCCGCAGTTCCCCATCCCCCCAGGCATTCCAGTATTTCGGCACGCGTTCATAGAGCCAATAGTGCTCATCGGCGGTGAGGAATTGAGCGAGGTGGAGCGATCCGAACAAGGCGTACAGCCCGAGAATGAGCGTAAACAATAGCTGGGGTTGGAGAACGCGTTGGAAGATTGTCATGGGAATAAGTATGTAGTCAGTCTTCTTTCTAGCATAGCATCCGCTTCCAAGCGAGGAGCGTCCGGGTAGGGTACAATAGAGGCATGTTCATCGAATGGCTCATCCAATTCGGACCGCTAATGGGGTTTTTTCTCGTCTTCAAAGCCTCGGCCGGGAATTTTTTCGCGGCGACGGCCGTCCTCATGGCGCTCATTATTGTAGCGACAGCCGCGAGCTGGGCGCGGTCCCGGGCGCTACCCTGGTTTCCGCTGTGGAATGCCACTTTCGTGCTTGTGTTCGGCGGCGCGACTCTCTATTACAGCGATCCGCATTGGCTCATCCTCAAGGACACGCTCTATGATGGATTGTTCGGTCTGGCGATCCTCGTCGGGCTGGCTTTCCGCAAGAACCTGCTCCGGAAGTTTTTCATCCCGCTCTTCGCTATCAGCGATCGCGGGTGGCATATCCTCGCCGTTCGCTGGGCGCTTTTTTTTCTCCTCTCCGCCGGACTCAATGAAGCCGTCCGCCATCTTTTTTCACCAACGTTCTGGGTGCATTACAAGATCGCGCATGCGGCGGTTTCGGTTGTGTTCGCTCTCTTTCAACTCCGACTCACCGGGCATGAGCGGTTTCGGGATGAGACCAATCGCCTTGGCATGCGCCTCGGCCGACGTCATGACAAATCGCTATGACGGAGGTGCTGGATATTTTCAAATACTCGGTGGTCATTCTTGGGATGTATCTCACAATTGTTTTTGTCGTCGCACTGTTTCGCCAGGACAACAGCATCATCGATATCGCCTACGGTGCGGGCTTCGTGCTCGTGGCCTGGTGCCTTGCTTTCTTGTGGCCGTCATGGAATGAGCGGCAGATGATTGTCCTAGCCTGCATTACCGTCTGGGGCGTACGGCTCACGACGCGCATCCTCTTCAAGAATTGGGGCAAACCGGAAGACTTCCGCTATCGGAATTGGCGCGACGCGTGGAAGAAACGTGGCATGCTGTATTTTTTCTTTCGCAGTCTTATGCAGATCTATGTCCTTCAGGGCCTGGTGATACTCATCGTCGCGCTGCCAATAATGATCGCTTTCTCCGATACGCAGGCGCCACTACAGTGGTACAACTGGCTGGGTCTCGTTCTCTGGTGCGTCGGATTTTTTTTCGAGTCTGTCGGGGACTGGCAGCTCGACTGTTTCATCCGTGACAAGGCGAATGCTGGTCGGCTCATGACGACGGGTCTGTGGCGCTATACCCGTCATCCGAATTATTTCGGCGAGTCAGTCATGTGGTGGGGGATGTTCCTCGTTGTCTTCGGTCTACCGCTTTCCCATCTCGCTCTGCTCAGTCCGCTCCTCATCACCTTTCTTCTCACCCAAGTCTCGGGGATTCCCATGCTCGAAGCCCGCTGGAAAGGGCGGCCGGACTGGGAAGTCTATAAAGCAAAAACGAGCGCCTTCATCCCATGGCTGTCGAAGCCTTAATAGAGGCTTTTTTACCATGGATTGAGTCTGCGTGCCGCGAAATTAGACGAGCTGAGCCTGTCCGGTATTCGGCTCAGATTTCGCCTTTTGGTCGAACCACATCTCGTAGATGACGGGGATGAAGAAGAGTTTGGCGACGCCGGAGAAAGACAGCCCGGCGATGATGGCGCCGCCAAGGCCTTGCCAGATCGGGTCGGAGAGCGTGATTGGAATGAGGCCGACGATGGTCGTGAGCGCGGTGAGGAGGATTGGCTCGAGCCGGCTGGTCGCGCCCTCGACCACGGCTTCGCGGACAGGGAGGCCGAGGTCCAGGTTCTTGTTGATTTTGTCGACCATGATAATGGAGTTGTTCACCACGATGCCGAAGAGCGCCAGGACGCCGATCAGGGCCGGGAAGGAGAGTGGGATGCCGAAGAGCGCGAAGAGGACGAAGACACCTGAGATGGCAATCGGGATGACCATGAGGACAATGAGGGCTTTGCGGAACGAATTGAACTGGATGACCATAGTCGCGAAAATGAGAATGGCCGAGAGCACCATGGCAAGCAAAATGGATTGGACGGATTTGTTGTTCTCTTCATTTACTCCGCCGGTTTTCCAGCCATAGCCGATCGGCAAGTTGAGCTCTGTATCGGCGAATCGCTCGAGCGTTGCATTGAGTTCAGTCACGGAGTAGCCCTCGTTCACTCCGGCGGAGATGGAGATGCTCCGTTTCTCATCCTCGCGAGTGATGAGCGTCGGGTTCTTTTCAAGGGTCAGATCGCCGAGAGAGAGAAGAGGCACCAAGGCTCCGTCGGCAGTCCGGACCTGCAGTCGGCCCAGGTCTTCAGGGGAATTGAAGCTCTTATCCGCAAAGCGGATGACGATGTCCCGTTTCTCGCCCCCAAATCGGACATCTTCTTTGACGGTGTGCCCATTGCCGAGGGTGCGGAGAAAGACCGCGGTGTCGGCTGGAGTCAGTCCTTTGGCGGTCAGAGTAGCCTCATTTCCCCGGAACGTCAGTTTTTTACCGGCGCTCGAGAGAGAAACGGAAGCATTATTGGTCCCGGGAGAATCGCGCAGGAAGACCTTTGTTTTTTCGGCCAGCGCCTGGAGTGTGTCGAGATCGTCGCCGAGGAGTTTCAATTGGAGATCGGCCCCGGCTGGCGGTCCGCCCGAGAGCTGCGAAGCGGTCACCGTGCCGCCATTCCAGTCGGCGAAAGAACGGTCCAGTGCGGCGACGATATCACCAGATGTCCGTTCGCGCTCGTTCGCTTTGTGGAGATGGACTGTGAAGAGGATGTGGCTGAAGTCTTTTCCGGTCGTGCTCATGGCACTGTCAGTCGGCGCTCCAGCGCCGATTTCAGCGAGCACGAAATCGAGTTCGGGGAGCACCCGGAAGCGGGGGAGGAGCTCTTGGACAGCCTCCTCGGCTCGGGTCTCGGTGATGCCGATGGGCATTTCAGCGCTCACGTAGACTGATGTTGATGTCGTCATTGGGGAAAAATTCGTTCACGACGAAGCCAAGCGGTACGAGCGCATAGGACGAGAGCATGAAGACGATGAGAAAGGCGATAGTCAAACGGCGTGCGCGTCGGGAATCCAGGATCCGTTCGATGAGGTGGCTGTACCAGACGGTCAGTCGATCCAGCGAGAGGAACCCATGGTCTTTGAAGTCTTCCCAGAATTTTCCCAGCCGTGTCGTTTTCCGGGCCGTCACAGTCGCGAAGAATGAGTGGCTCAGACGGAAGATGAGAAACAGCATGCTGACGGCCAGCGCGAAGAGGATCCATTTGAAGGGTCCGGCGGGCGTCAGGAAGTACAGGCCGGTCGCAGAAGCTATGAACAGGAGCGTCTGGAAGAAGATGACGACGCGGCGCGGGAAATGGCCCTCGAGAAAGATCGCCATGTAGGGGATGACGAGGAACAGCGCCGTCACGGCCGAGATCGCGAGGGCGGACGAGACGACGATGGGAATCGGGCGGATGAATTCGCCGATGATGCCCGTGGCGAGGAGCAGCGGGACGAAGGCCCAGACCGTCGTGATGGTCGTGGTAGCGATGACGCCGCCGAAATCTCGGAAAACGAGGAGCGCGGTTTCGAGCGGGGTGAATTTTCCGGAGTTGTAGTAGCTCGAAAGCGCCGAGATGACGACGATAGCGTTGTCGACCAGGATGCCGAGCGCGAGGAGAAGCGAGAAGAGCGAGATGAAGTTGATGGAAATGCCCAGTGCTCCCATCACGAGGAAAGTGACGAGGAAAGTGAAGGGAATGGCGAGCGCGGCAATGAGCGATTCGCGGACGCCGAAGAACAGGAGGAGGATGATGAAGACGAGGCGGAAAGTGACGGTGAAGTCGCTCTGCAGCTGGCTGAAGCTGCGATCGATTTCTTCCGCGCCGTCAAAATAGGTTGCCATGATGAGTTCCACTGGCGCGGCTTCGCGAAAATCTTCCACGACCCGAGTGACGCTCTCCACCGTCTCACGGGTATCGGCGCTCTCTGTCTGATAGACCGCGAAGAAAAATGGCGCGCGTTGGGTCATGTTGGTGATCGCTGAAAAAGGCCGGGTGCGGACCCGGGCTTTTCACGTCTCGTCGATGGCTGCGATGTTGCCAAGCGTAAGCACTTTCCCGTTCACGAGAATAGGCAGATTCCGGAGCTCTTCGACGGAACCGACGCTTTTTTCCTGGTCGAGCGACAGCGTCGTGCCCGAAGTCAGCGATGGTGCCGCCGGGGAGCATTCGGAGACGCATGCCTTCGATGGACCGAGCGATTTCATCTATCCGGAGACTGTGGCTGCGAGCGATCTCGGGTGAAAGCACGACGGAGATTTCAGGATCGCGCCGATAGGTGAGGTTGACTTTTTCTACGGCCGGCAGCGCCTTGATCTCGTCTTGCAGCGTGTCAGTGATTGCCGGGAGCGTACTCTCGTGGCCCGGAGCGGAAAGCGCAAAGAGCATGACGGGCTGATTCTGGAAATCGATTACTTCGACCGAAGGGTCCTGGCTGGCTTCGGGCAGGGTCATCACCTTGTCGACGGCGTTCTGGACATCGTCCTTGGCTTTCTCGGGATCGACGGTCGAGGCGAACTCGATGACGATCGAAGAGAAGCTCTCCTGAGAACTCGAGGTGACGCGCGTCACATCCGAGAGGCCGTTGACGGCATCCTCGATGGGGATGGTGACGAGATCCTCGATGTCTTCCGGACCGGCGCCGGGGAATGCAGTCGCCACGAAAACAGTCGGAATCTGGATGTCCGGATTGAGTTCTTTCTTCAGCGAAAAATACGATCGCAATACCCGCGATGATGAGCGTTGCGGTGATGAGGGCGATGGTCCGCCCGCTCTGGAAATAACGTCCGATCAGGCCGATCCTGAGTGCTTCATCAAAATGCAGCCGTTCGAAGAAAGCCTTGGTGTACGACATAGGGAGGGCGCTTAGCGAACGGGTTCAATCTTTCTCCCGGCAGAACATCGGATTCATGACAAGGCTCTCGCCTGATTCAAGACCGCTCTCTACGATGACGGAGGTACCGACTGTCTCGCCGAGCAGCACGATTTTCTCCACCGTGTAATGGTCCGCTTCCATCACGACGACCGAAGTCTTGTCCGCGGCGGAACGGATTGCGTCGATGGGAACGAGAAAGCCCGTTTCAGCGGTTGAGACAAGTGGGAGATGCAAAGCGACGTAGCCATTCTGTGGCAGCCGCTCAGCCAGTGTGGGGGCAAGGGGATAGGTGGCTGTCACCAATCCGAGCGCGTTTTCGCCACCCCCGACATACCCCTGGGAAAGCACGTTAATTTCGCCATCGAAGGCGAGTTCGGCAATACCGGAATCAATCAGATAAGAAGCTGTCTTTTTGGGGATGGCTGCCTCGAGACTGGCTGCCCCAGCACTGTTTCGGAGCGTCATCAGTACGGTACCAATGGTGACGAGGTCGCCCGGACGGACGGCGACATGCTCGACCGTTCCAGCTGACAAAGCCCGCGGACGCAGTGCCGCATCGCTACGCTCGGCGAGCGCCAGGTTGAGCGCGGCACTTTTTTTCGCCAGCCGCAGACGTTCCAGCTCGAGCTTCTGCTGTTTCACGACCAACTCAGTTGCATGATCGCCCTTGGTGGCGTCTTCCTTGGCGATCTTCTTTTCGAGCTCGACAATCCTCTTTTCGATTGAAAAAGTGTCGTTAGCGAAGTCGGTCTGGAGTCTCGTCTGAACTTTTTGAATTTCGCTCGCGCCGCTGGCATAGTCATTGGTGAGCAATGCCACAGTCTGCCCCGCGGCGACCGTCTGGCCCGTCTGTACGGAAATGCTCCGTACAACGCCCGGGGCAACAGCGACGATATCGGTGACCCCCGACTTCTTCACTTGTGCCGAAAGCGCGAGACGACTCTGATCGATTCCGGCGATGAAGAGTCTGGACTGCTTGATCGTTTTTTCTGGCGCCGCCGATTCCTCTTGGGGCGCGCGGAGCCAGGCTGATATCACGATCAGGCTCAATAGAAGTGCCAAAACGATAGTAAAACTCATCACGGGTCGTTCCTCGAGTCGGGCAAACAATCCCTGGAGCGCGGTTCTCATAGCAGTTTGAGGATGGAATTATATCTTAAATTTCATCTCAGGATACACGAGAAAATCCGCTTAGTCAAGCCGTTTTAATTCGTGGTACCATGGAAATATGCACCGTTTCATTCAGGAGAATCCTGCCAGTATCGCGCTCCTCGCCTTGCTGGTTCTTGGGCTTGCTCGGCATCAACCCTGGCCGTATGTGCTCGCTATCATTGCCGGTCTTATCATCCTTGGCGTTCAGTCTTGGGAACGGGTCCAAATCAGGAAATGGGACCTGGACTACATCGCTTTCCTCGCACTGATCACATCAATTTTTCTTGGCGAGTGGATCGCTGGAGCGATCGTCGCACTTATGATTTCATTGTCTCGAGCGCTCGAGCGCTACGGAACGCGCCGCGCCGAAGCATCTCTCGAGGAACTCTTTCGGATGTTGCCGAAGAGCGCGCTGGTCGAGCGGCAGGGAGTATTCGCCGAAGTGCCGCTCCAGGACATTCGGATTGGTGAAACAATCTCGATCCGGCATCGGGAGATGGTCCCGCTTGATGGCCGGCTCATCTCGCTCCAGGGATTGTTCAGCGAGGCGAATCTGACCGGGGAGATGGAGCCGGTAGTGTACCGGTCTGGAAAGCGGCTGCGCAGCGGTATTGTGAACATGGGCGAGGCCGTGGCCGTGAGTGTAGTCGGAGACTTCCAGCACTCGACCTACCAGAGCATGCTCTCTATCGTGAGCCGGGGGAAGCGTGAACCATCCTCGTTGGTTCGGCTGGCGGGGCGGCTCAATTGGCCGTTCACCGCGATCACGCTTTTACTCTCTCTCGGCGCCTACTTTATCACTGGCGATATGGAGCGTTTTTTGGCCGTCCTCGTGGTGGCAACACCGTGTCCGCTCTTGATCGCGGCACCGATCGCCTTCCTCGGCGGCCTGTCCAAAGCCGCGCGCCGTCAGATTATCATCAAGACGCCGGAAACTCTCGAGCGTCTTGCCAACGCGCAGACGATTTTTTTCGACAAGACCGGGACGTTGACGCTCGGCATCCCGACACTACGAGCGGTTGAGCTTTTCGACAGCGGTTACACGGAACAGCAGGTATTGTCGGTCGCTTCAGCAATCGAGGAGCACTCCCTTCACCCGCTCGCTCGAGCAATCGTTCTGGCCAATCGCGAGCGACAAGGCGAGGATTTAGACGCGACGGAGGTTACGGAAAAACTCGGCGAAGGGATCAGCGGCAGCGTGGAGCATGAGACGTATAGGATCGTGAAGAGCGCTTCTCAGGCAGGGATGGCAGTGGAACTTGTCGGACCATCGGGGCCAATGGCCCGGTTCGTTTTTGATGATGTTCCCAAGTCCGGACTAAAGGAAACTATTGCCTATCTTCAGGAACGTCACTTCAATCTGTCTGTGCTCACGGGCGATAAAGAAGCCAACGCTCACCGCGTACTCGATCAGTATGGGCTTCCAATCATTGCTGAGTGCGATCCGGAACGGAAGATGGCGGTCGTTGATGAGGCGAGGAAAAGAGGAGTCACGATCATGGTCGGGGATGGGGTGAATGACGCACCAGCACTCGCACTGGCTGACGTCGGTGTCGTTTTTTCTGGCACTGAGAATAGCCTTTCACTTGAGGCGGCGGATGCTGTCATTCTGAAACGCGATATTACTCTCTTCCAGGAGCTGATTCATATCAGTCGGCGTTCATATCGGATCGCAAAGCAAAGCATGCTCATCGGCATTGGACTCTCCATCATCGGCATGTTTGCCGGCGCCCTCGGTTATCTCCCCCCGGTGCAAGGGGCGCTACTCCAGGAGGTGATAGACGCCCTGGTTATCGTGAACGCGGTTCGGGCTGCCTACCGATAACCCTGGAACCTTGACAGGTGGGTGAAAACACCGTACTGTGGCGTGAAGTCAAGAGTCCTTTACCAAGTTTGTACAGCCAGTTTAGTGGAGGTATTCCATGGAAGAGTCACTCTTTTTTTATCTCTTCAGCGACACACCAGCGGACGTCATTGTCGCCGCCAAGGCATTGGTTGCAATCAACCCAGAGAGCCCTAACCTCGATCTCTTCCGGGAGATTGGGAAAGGCGAAGACAGAGTGCTGCTTAATCTGCTCATTAAGCACAATCGCGAGCATTCGCCGGAACAGGCCAGTACTGAAATCGGTCGGACCCGAATGTGGCAGGGTCTATACCGTGACATTCAGACAGAACTCAGCCTACATTGGAGGTGACTTATGGATTTTGGTGCCCATCCATTCTTTGGTGGTTCCAATCTTGATCCACCGCTCTCTCGGCTCATCGATGATGCTGCTGATCTCTGTGAGGCGCTGGCGCGGCTGGATCCTGAACATGAACTACTCGATCTTTTCATTGGCTTTGGACCTGCCCACGAGGCAACCCTAACGGCCTTCCAGGTCCGTTTTTCCCGACCAGGTGCGACTGTTGCAGAGCGTAATACGGCCGTGGGCCAGTGGTACTTCTGGCGCGGTTATATCGATGCGCTCGATGCTGCGCTGCGTCGGGACCCGGTGGCAGCGAAAGATGCCTATGTTGCGCTGGTCGATCGGATCAGCTCTCGCTAACCAGGGGCAGTTTATTGACGGGCGTGTGATGGACACATCACCGCCCGCTTTTCTTTTCTCTTCTTGCTTAGGGCTGAAATCCGTGTCATACTGCTCTCGCCGTTTAGCGGCATTTTTCTTTACTCACTCAGTGTTCAGCCATGGCCAAAGATAGCGTTGTTCTCCGATTCGATAAAGTATCGTTTGAATATGGTCACAAGAAACCGATCCTCGATACGGTCAGTTTTTCGATGCGCCGTGGTTCAAAGATTACCCTCATGGGACAGAATGGGGCGGGGAAAAGCTCACTCTTCAAACTCATAACTGGCGAAACTAAGCCGACGAGCGGTCGAATTTCGATCGATCGCGATGAGACAGTCGCGATCGGACGTCAGACTATTCCGCGCGAACAACTTGATCTCACGGTTCAGGAATTCTTTGAGCAGTTTTTCAATCAGGAGCATACGAAGCAGTGGAATCTCGCCTCACTCATAAAGGACGTCCTCGAAATCGTTCACCTTCCCATGCCGCCGATGGACAAGAAAATCCGTCAGTTTTCGGGCGGCCAGCGTTCGCGATTGCTGCTCGCTTCAGCGCTGATCCAGCAGCCGGATATTTTACTCCTCGACGAGCCGACGAATAATCTTGATGCCGAAGGAATCGCGCATCTCACGCAGTTTCTCATCGATTACGACAAGACCTGCATCGTCATTTCCCATGATGCGGATTTCTTGAATTCGTTCACACATGGGGTGCTCTATCTTGATGTCTTCACACACACAATCGAGCAGTACACGGGCGACTACTATGATGTGATAGAGGAAATCGCAAAGCGCATCGCGAAGGCGGAGAGCGAAAATGTTCGACTCGAGCGTACTATCCGTGAGAAGAAGGACCAGGCCAATGTGTTCGCCAACAAGGGCGGCAAGCTCCGGGCCGTGGCCAAGCGCATGCGCACGCTCGCTGAAGATCTCGAAGAGAATAAAATCGATGTTCGGCAGGAAGACAAGACATTGCCCGCGTTCGAAATCCCGACCCACGGGGTCGTTGGACCGATCGTCGATATCAAGACGGTCTCACTCATCGCGGAACTCGGTCCGGCTATCAAACGGGTGGACTTGGTACTCAAGAAAAACATGCATCTTCTGGTCACTGGGCCGAACGGCATCGGGAAGAGTACCTTCCTCGAGGCACTCGCGACCGGCGATTCGGAGCGCGCCGTTATCACGCCGGGCGTCAAAGTCGGCTACTATCGCCAAGATTTCTCGACACTAGACTTTGATAAGACGGTCGCCAATACGCTCCTGGCAGAGATGGATGAGAAGAATATCCAGCTCGCCTATGCTATCGCGGCCAAGTTCCTCATCCCATCGGAACTGTTGCAGAACAAAGTGGAGAGCCTCTCCGAAGGCCAGAAAGGCCTGCTCATGCTCGCTCGGCTGTATGCCGAGAAGCCGGACCTCCTCATCCTCGATGAACCGACCAATCACATCAATTTCCGTCATCTGCCCGTTATCGCTGAAGCACTAGATAAATATCAGGGCGCGATGATCCTTGTTTCGCATGTGCCCGACTTCGTCGCTCAGATCCGCATCGACGAAGTGCTCGATCTTGAGCGTCTCATCTAGTCCTTGACGAGACTCATGGCTTGGCGCTAAGGTAGCTCTACTTTACAATCGGTAGAATGGCCGTGCGTAAAAGAGAATCCCAAGTCCTTTACACAACTTTGAGAAAGGTAGTTCTTCATGACGATACGTACTCTCTCACCAGCACTGGTTCAGCGAGCGGCCGCATTGGCCAAGAATGGCCTGCCGCCCCAGTCGATCCGGGAATTGATAGTTGAAATCCAAGGTGACGTCCGGGTCGGAGAGCTCCGTGAAATTGTCACCGGACTGGTCGATCGCGACCTCGCAGTGCAAATCGCCCGTAAGAAGTTACGTCTCAATGACATGTACCTCAATTGGGTCGAGGGGAAAATTCTCCCGTCCCCAAACCAGGAGTAATCATGGAAAAAATTAGGGTAAGCATGACCGGTCCCGGCCGGATCGAAATCAGCAACTTGAGTCAAGACGATGTGCAGAACCTCGAGGGTATGGCACTCGGTCACAACTGGTGTATTACGACTCCCGATGGTCGTCTCCAGACGCAGTCGCGCTGGGAACCACTCCCGGATCCGGCACAGGACGAGACGATGATGCCGTTCTGGCAACCAGCCTTGCCGAACACGGTGCAGCTCGAGCTGAAGGAGGTGGCGATGCCGCCCGGAAGTTCGGTAGGCATCATCATCCAACACCTCTGCGCCTACGACTATTCGCCTGAGAATTATCGGCATCAGGCGGAAATACTCGAGAGCTTTGGTTTCGAGTGCCTCCGCTCCCGTCGTGGTCCGGACGGTCGCTATTGGGAAATGTGGCATCTTCCCGGGATGTGGTCCGCCAGAGGCCGACTCAAAGGCACGCTCCATGGAATCACGGAGCCGGCCAAGCAAGCCGATGAAGCGATTAGATTCCTCTGCAAGAATGTCGTGTTCGGTTCGCTGGACATTTCATGGCAACGGGCGGCGATGCCCCCGCCAGACTAAAGGTGTGAGCCAAAGCGCCCAAACCATCAGCCTCACAGACCAACGCTCGCAGTACGATCACTGCGGGCTTTTTCTTTTATTTTGGACAGGCAGCATCCTTGAAATCATCCCCGTATTCGCCGACAAACTTGCCTTCCTGGTTGCCAGAGAAAGTATTGCTGCAGATCTTTCCTTGGGGCTGGCGCATGATTTTGATGCCGCCCTCCTCATTATCACGGACGGTATTGTCATGAACAAAGTTGTTGATACCGGTGTCCTTCTTGTCGCCGCCGAGCCGGATGCCAGCGCCGCGATTGCCAAAGATTTCATTGAAGCGGAACACATTCTCGTTTCCGCGTGATCCCAGGCCACCGGAATCCTTGTCGCGCTGACCGGTGCAGGAGTTGTGTTCGACGATGTTCTTCGTCGAACCTTCCTTGATGTCGACGCATTCGTTTCCCTGAGTGTCAAAAATATTGTGATGGATCCAGTTATTTTTAGAGACATCCGTATCTTTGGTCGGATTGGTCCCATCCTTCTGTTGTTCCGGGGCGGTGCCAATGTAGACGCCTTCACCGTTTTTTCCGTCACCATCGAAGACGAAGTCGCGGACGCCACAATTCCGAATCGTGCTATCGGCAATCTCATTCTTTTCTGCGAAATAGCGGAGGCGGATACATTCGCCTCCAGCATTCTGGATAGTCATTTTCAGGATTCTCAGCCCGGTCACGCCTCGCTTGGATTCTTTCCCCAGGACGAAAATGAGCTTATCGCGATACGCCCCTGCCTTCTTGTCGGACTTGAAGTGGCCATCGACAGTGAAGCCGGTGAGCGTAAGGTAATCATGGTTGATCTCAATCACGCGGCCATTGCCGCCGCCATGCACGATTGCTTGGGCAGAGCCAGTGATGCTGATGCGTTTCGTGGTGGTTCCATTTCGGCGAGAAACAATATCTTGTAGGTAAATTCCATCTGCGAGTCTGATTGTATCGCCTGGTTCTGCGCGGTCAATCGCTTGTTGGATACTTGTAAACGCTTGGTCTGGCGTCAGTCCCGTGAATTTTTCATTCCCTGTCGGACTCACGAAATAAGTCCTTCCTTCGGGGTCGGTTGATTCCTGAGGCGTCGTCTTAACCGTAGACTGCTGCTCTGCTTCAAGCAGATTCACCGGTTCTTCCGGCACCGTCGGAAGCGAGTTCTCATCCGAAACGGATACTGCCCAATCGGAACGCAAGTACAGAAAAACGGACAGTATCACGAACAAGACTATGAGCGAGATGTTCCAGCTCGCCCATGGGCCGCTATTGGATGCGTTGGATGAAGTTTGTATATTGGGCGGTAGCATTGAGCTGTATGTCCTTTGTATTACTTCCCGCCCGGAGGCTGCCAATCACGGCGTTTTGTGTAGCGTCCTTTAAATATACACCCTCGCCATTTCCGGAGATGTCATTGTCCCGGATGACGTTCTTTTCAGCACCGCCGTAGAGGAATACGCCACGCTCATTATCTTGGATGATATTACCGTTGAAAGAGTTTTTTGAGGAACTGATACTGCCTCGGATACCGAAACGGTTTTCTGTCAGGCTGTTATTCCGGATGAGATTCGAGTGCGAATCCGCCAATGCAATGCCGTTGATATTGCCGAAGACCGTATTTCCCGCAACGAGATTGAAATTACTTTCTTTATCTAACATGATGCCGTGCAAGCGGTTATTGATCGACCGATTATGTCGGATCGTACTGTACCGTACGCGTTTGGAACCGATGATTCCATGGTTGCCGTTGTTGTGGACAAAATTGTCCTCGATGAGGAGATTGTTCGAATCGTCGTGCGGGTCGATGCCATACTCGAGGTTGTCTGAAAACTCATTGTTTTGGATAAGCATGCCGCTGGTGCCGTAGGTATACAAACCGAAATAGTTGTGGTGGATGGTGCTATTCAAGACATTGCCAGCCATTGTGTACCGTCCGAAGGTCCCGTTCTGAAGTTTCCAAGACAGACCGTAATTCCCGCCAAAATCCTGATAGCGTTTGGCGACAGCGAGGGAGAAACCAAGATAGCCGATGTCAGCGTTCAGTACATCCATACGACCACTGCCATAGGCGACGATGAAAGCCCGTCCGTCGCTGATATCCGTGTCGGGCGCATTTCGGGTCTCGTCCCAAGAAGTGATGCTTGTATCTTTGATGAGGATTCCGCCATGCTGCGATCGGATATATGCGAAGCCTTCGGGTGAACTAGCGATTTGGAGGTGAGAAACTTCAGCACCATCGAGGATAAGCGTCACGCCTTCGCTTATGTAGAGTTTGCTGCGGAGTAGCCATTTCCGGGGAGCGATCTCGACGAGATGTTCTTGGTGGGGCGGCAGAGCAGCCACGATGGAAGTCAATGAGATGACGCTTCCGCCCCCTTTGACGTGAATCATGTTCTCAGTCGGTCGATAAGTAATAATCGGTGCCGATCCGCTGGCAGACGTGATCTCCGGCGTGAGGGAATGCAGTAGGTCTGTGATAGGAATGCGTACGTCCGTACCTTCAGGTAGTGGGAAGTCGGGACTTTTGTTCGGGAAGAGTGTGAATATTTTTTCGGTCGGAATATTGAATTTGCGTAATATGGAGCGTGGCGTCTCTCTTGGGCGGGTGAGGTAATCGGCGTATTCGTGCGCGCGGCGCTCGGTCCAGAAATCAACTTCTTGATCATCGATGCGAAGCGGGCTGAAGTCTTCCGTATAGGGGATGAAGGCCTTAGCTAATCTGATTTCCATTGCCTGAGCCGCTACGCGTGTATTTTGGAAGACGAAGAACATAGCGCAGCCGATGAGTGCCCCGGTCGCGAAGCGTGATGGGACGAGCGAAAGTGCTTCGTGTTTCATGCGACTAACATCCCAACGCGTGATCCAAGACTGAAAATCCAGAGTGAGGAGCGCGAAGATCTTAAGTACCGCCAGGTAGAATTGAGCAAAGATGTAGACTGGAAGTATTCGGATGTCCTCTGGTACTTCACGGAGATGGGGAAGGAGTTTCACCGTGCGGCTCACGAACCACCAGATAAAAAGGAAAGTGGCAGCCAGGAAATGTTGGAAATAGACCGCAGCCAGAAAATATATTGGTCCGAGGAGAAGCGTGAAGGGCTGAATGGAACGATCAATCAGATGGTAGAGAAAAAAAGGTTCGCGGCGCCACGTCCAGGCACTCCCGATCATGCGGAGGTCGGTGCGCCAGCTATTTCTCGACCAGCGTAGGTTCTGTTTGAAGAATTGCTTCAAAGTCGCTATCGGGTAGGTTCGTACTGAGGCGATACTTTGGTAGCGGAGTTTCCAACCGTCTCGCATAACAAGCGAGGTGAGACGTTTGTCATCCCCGGAGATACAAGGTTTCCAGAGGAAAGTCTCATTTTTGAGTTCGTCGAGGACAGGCAGGAGGGCGGTCCGGCGATACACCGCCGTCCGTCCAGAAAGGCAAGTAAGCGCGTCGCTGATACTCGCGAGATAGAGGTATTCGTGGAGATAGCGGAGCGTCAGACGAATCGAAAAAAGTTTCTCGGCAACTGTCTGGGGATTGATAACTTCTTGACGGCAACCGACACCGCCGACTCGTTCATTGGCGAACGGGGTAAGCAATATGTCTCGTATATCGTCATCCCAGAGAGTATCACTGTCGACCAAGGCGATATACTCGCATGCAGTATGTCGAACCCCACGGACGAGCGCGGGCCGTTTCCCGGGCTCATCTGTGATGATAAGTTTTGTGCTCGGATGCTTCTGACTGAAGGTCTGGAATGTTTCGATGCAGGCAGTATCGCTCGCGTCGATGACTGCGATAATCTCGTTAACGCCGTTGCTCTGCCAGGAGTCGAGCGCGGCGAGAAAGTGTGCAGGGTCTTCATTATACACAGGCGTCACGACTGACAACTTTGGATGAGTGGCAAGAAAAGCGGTGGAATGTGGCAGAGAAGGAGATATCGGGCGGTACCGAAGGCCTACTATTTTCTGGAAAAGCCAGACGCTCCAGCGCCATGCGCCGATGATGCCGATGGGCGCGTAGATGGCAATTTCACTCAAGCGGGGTAATAAGTCATTCGGAAGCATAGGTATCGTGTCCCAAGGATAGGCGAAATGAGTCGATTTTTACTTCGACGGAGCAACGACTGGTGGCGAGACAGAGAAGGGCAATGGCGTGTCTTTAAGCATTGCCGGCAGGAACGGAGCTGTCTTGGATAATTGATCCAACTTCTGTTTTTCTAGGGCGTGATTTGCTTCTATAACAGCTGAAAGGATAGGCATCCCCATTCCAAGCGTGTCTTTGGCGAAGGCGAGAAAAGCAGCCGTGTCTTTCGGAAGACAAGATCCATTGAAAGGTCCGAAATCGCGGATGCCGTAGCGCGGATTCCAGGCCGCTTCGGCGGTCTCCATGGTCAGGGCAAAGACAGTATCGGTATCTACACCCAGCCGCTGGGTAACCTGACGCAGTTCATTAAAAAACGAGATTTTATTCGCGTTGAAGAGATTATGGACGTATTTCTGTGTCTCGGCGTCAATTATGGAAACGTGCTTGATCGGGACGCGAAACGGCGCTCTCAGCCAAGCCAAGAGGCTTGCGGCGTGCGGATCTCCTGAGCCGATGAGAATGAGCCGCGGTTTCTCTGCGTCGAGAGTGGAGGTTCGCTCACGGAGATATTCTGGCTCGAAGGTAAGACCAAAATCAACCCCTGCCTTTTTCCCCGAGTATTGTTCCAAAAGCGGTCGGATGACACCGTCAGTTGTACCGGGAGGGACAGTCGATTTAATGACGACGACGGGGTAGTGTTTGAGATGTCGGAGAGGGCCGATGCCGAGAAGCTTCGCCGCATCCTGGATAAAGGTGAGTTTGGTGCCGGATGATGTCGTTGGTGTGGGGACGCAGACGAAAAAAATGTCAATATTTTCTTGCTCAAGCGCTTCAGGGGCGACTGCCCGGTATCCTTCTTGCTGCAGCAAAGCAACCTTCACTGGATCGGTATCCGAAAAAATGAGGCTGTGTCCAAATTTCACTAAAGCTTTGCCATTTGCCTGACCGACAAATCCGCTGCCAACAACAGCAATAGAGGCCATACAGGATCTTTACGGGATACTCTCGATGAACGCCTCCTGCCTAGGAGTATAGAGGCTTCGTTTTTCCACTGTCAAACTGCCAATTTCCGCGGCTTTGACCAGAGGTTGATTCTATGTCAAAACAAAAAAGACCGTGTTTATAGAAAAAACAGTCGATAAGAAGGGAATTTTATCTCCCACGCCGAAGCTACTTGTACCGGAGCGCGTCGAGTGCGTCGATATGCGAGGCGGACCGGGCGGGGAAGACGCCGGTAAGGAAGCCGACGAAAGCTCCGAACCCGATGACCGTCATCACGAACCAGAGCGGGGAGTAGAAGAGCGAGACCGCTTCGCCGCCGAAGCGGAGTGCGATAGTGTTGACGAGGAAATTGATAACATAGCCGCCGATGTAGCCGATGACGACGCCACCGACGGCGCCGAGGAGGCCCATGAGAGTAGATTCCATAACGAACATGAGCGAGATGTCTGACTTGGAGGCGCCGATAGCTTTCATGATGCCGATCTCCTCGGTCCGTTCAAGGAGGGTGATAGTCATGGTATTGAACATTCCGATCGCTGAGACGATCAGCGCAATCATGCCGAAGACCATGAGGATGATCTGGATGGCGCGAAAGACCCGATTCGCCTGGTCGATGGTCTCAGAAATGGAGGAGGCGGTAAGGCCGAGCGCGTCGATGGCGATGCGAACGGGTTCGATGACCTCCGTCGATCGGCACTTCGCTTTGAGCTTGGTGTACTGGTCGATGGTAAGACTCGAGAGCGAATCAAGGGGGATGTACACAATGTTATCCGCCCCCTCGCCAATGCCGACGATTGTGTAGGCCTCGCCGAGATTGGCCGCCGTGCCGCGACCGGTAGTATCTGGATTGAGAAACAGCGTCAGCGCCATGCTTTTGCCGATCATTTCCTCGGGCGCGATGCCGAAAACCTGGGCGACGGCCTTGGTGATGACGATCTCACGGACATTCCCCGGATCAAAGAGGCGTCCTAGCTCGATTTTCAATCCCTCGCTTTTGAGGTAACTGGGGCCAGTCGAAACAGTGCTGACATCCAACGCGATGTTGTCATAGCGGCCTTGGCCGGCGAGTTCGAGGGCGGGAATGATTTCTACGATATCGGGTATGGACTTGAGCTGCTCAATCGTCGCTTGATTGAGTCGGACTGACTCGTCTTTGCCCCGAGTGACATCGAGTGAGACGAGGGCGTCAGAGGTAGTAATTTTTTGGAGGAGAGTGCGCTGGAGTCCGTAACCGAAGGAGACGAGAAACATGATCGCAGCGATACCGACCGACATGCCGAGCACAGTCAAAAGGGTTCGCATGGTGCGCGCTTTGAACATGCGGAGCGAAAGTTTGAGGACATCGAAGAATCGCATACCACTAGCTGTATTTGAGGAGCATGATCATCTCCACTTCGCGGGTCATCTTGTCGACGGTATCGCGGCGGAGTCCCACTCCGCCTTGGATGAAGGACTTGTCCAGTTTTCGGGTGAGCTCAATCTGTCCGATCGTGCTCTCAAGCCGCATCTTGAGCGCGGCCTGAAGCCTCAGTCTTGATGTGTCGGAAAGCTTCAATCCGAATTCCTGCTCGAGATAACTCGCCAGTTTGAGAGCGCCTTCATCACTCGTGCCGCCGAGTGCCTGCGTGATGGCAAGGATGCTCTCAACCCGTTTGGAGAATCGCAGAGCGCGCAGCTTGTTCCAACCAGCGCCGCCTTGATCGAGCTCGAGATCGAGCCGGCTGCTGAACATAGGGATATCGATATTCTTGAAGAGGAGCTCTTTTAGGAAGGCTTCGGCCATCGAGACCTGCTCGTCAGAGTGATCGGAGAGGAGATGCGCGAGCAGTTGCTTCGCTTTGAATGGAATGAGCAGCATATCCACCTGTTGCGGCAGGAGGTTCTTGAACGAATTCATGAGGATCTTCAGCTCGCTGTTTTCTGGCTCTTCCTCCATGAGGAAATCCTCCATCTTCTTCTGCTGGAGAATGGGCCGTTTTTCCTTGAAGACCTGCTCCTTGATGACTCGGCCATCCTTCATGTGGATGACGCGGTCGGCATACATTAGATGGTCCGGATTGTGCGTCACCATTATGACGGTCTTCTTGTCGACGTCATTCAGTTCCTTCAAGATATCGAGCACGTTCTGGGCAGACTCGGAGTCAAGGTTGCCGACCGGCTCATCGGCGAGAATGATGTCGGGATTGTTCACGAGCGAACGAGCGATTGCGACACGCTGCTTCTGACCGCCGGAGAGTTGGCTGGGCATCTTGTCACCCTGCTCGGCGATGCCGAAACGGCGCAGCAGTGAAAATCCGTCTTTCTTGCGCACCGCTGCGGACTCGCCCCGGAAAGCTCGTGGCAAGCAGACATTATCGAGGATATTCAGGGAGGGGATGAGATAAAAGGCCTGAAAAATCATCCCCATCTCATTCTGATGGAGTTCGAGCTCTTCGCGCTCGCTCATTTTCGAAATCGCCCGGCCCTTGATGTAGACATCTCCGTACGTGGCTGTCTGGAGTCCGGAAATCGAATAGAGAAGGGTTGACTTACCGCAGCCGGATGGCCCGAAAATGATCACGTATTCATGCGGATAAATCGTGAGGTTGGTCTCCTCGAGTGCGCGCATCTCATTGGGCTTTCCCTGTTCGTAGATGATGCGCAGCTTGTCTATGACAATAAGGGGATCCACCGCCTGTTTTGTAGTAACGGGAGAAGTTTCAAGCATGCTGAATTTTTCTCTAGCATAGCATATTTCATGCCTAATTGGGGCCTCTACTGGCTGTACGGAGGGTAATACTTTCGGTATGATTGGAGGGTCAGTATGAAACTCTCGACCAAAACCTTCATCCTCCTCGGCATCGTCCAATGCATCATCCTGACGCTCTTTCTCATTCTCTACCTGCGTTACCAGCAATCGCTCGAGTCGCAGGATCCGTCCTCGATAACTGAGCGTGATTTTAAAGTCGAGCCATAACACTCACATCATGGAACGTATCGTGCACGCGCTTCGGCCGCTGCTTCAAATCGTCTATCAACTGCACGACGGGGCGAGTGATTTCCTCGTCAAGCATGTTTTTACCGTGAAGCGCGGCATCTTGATCGTGGCACACCTCTCTCTTCTGGGCTTCTTTTTTCCGGAGGTGCGCAAAGATTTCGGCTCACTTGCGGCGAATCTCCTGATTGTTATTCTTTTCATCAGCCCGCTTTCCAAAATCTTTCGAATGCGGCTCTTGCTCCAACTCATGATGCTCCGGCGCGAACTCGGCATTACGATGGGGTACCTCGCTACCGTGCACGGCGTCGGCTATCTCCTCGATCCGGACTGGTTTGAATTCATTGTTGCACCGATGCTGGCAGGGAATATTTGGGGCGAAGACCCGCGCTACATTTTCGGGATTCTGGCTTATATGCTGACCTTGCCGCTGCTTTTGACCTCGAATGTGCTGGCCCAGCGGTTTCTAGGAACGAAGTGGAAACTACTGCATCGAACAGTCTACGGTATGTTTGCGCTCGCTATCATCCACCGTTTTCTCGCCAAGGGCACGCCGACCATTGTTATCTTCGAGATCGTCCTTCTTCTCGGTTCATACGGTCTGGCCAAGTTTCTGGCCTGGAAAAATGTTCTTCCGCCGCTCGTGACAGCCATCCGTCTTGTGGCTGAAGACTACCGCCGATTCAAAAATCTGGCCGATGCGGCAGCTTCGACCCCTGCCCCACCCATCGCTCCAATGGCCTAGCGGTTATTTTCATCCCATGCAGCAATCTCAGGGATTTGGTATACTAGATGGGATAATTCTTTATGCCGTGGATACGTATGGATGAGATGCAACCGATAGTCGAAGTGGGAGGAGAACATGCAGACAAGCGCTGCTGTGGGAATAAAGGTAGTTGCCGCTGCAAGAGTGAATCCGAAGAAAAGGGTGCTTGGATTGTCGCTGGGGCGGTACTCCTCTCCGGTCTTATGGTCGCGGCGAGCCTACTTACATCAATGAAGCCCGGGAAGTCTGTCGAGACCGGGGCACCCGCGGCGCAGCAGCCAGCGGCTCAACCGGCAGCACAGCCGGCGGTGACGGTTGATCAGGTAAAGGGACTCTTCACGGCCAAAAATCTGGCCTTCGGAAACAAGAATAGCAAAGTGCTTTTCGTTGAATTCAGTGATCCGAGCTGCCCTTACTGTCATATCGCCGCCGGGAAGAACCCGAATCTCAACAAGCAGGCCGGCAGTCAATTCATCATGGTGAAGGACGGCGGTACGTATATTCCGCCGGTTCCGGAGATGAAGAAGCTCGTCGATGCGGGCAAGGCCGGTTTTGTTTGGCTCTATGCGAATGGCCACGGGAACGGAGAAATGGCGACCAAAGCGCTCTACTGCGCAAATGAAAAAGGAAAATTCTGGGAAGCCCATGACCTCTTGATGAACGAAGAGGGGTACAATCTCTTGAATAATGATGTGAAGAACGATGTCGCGAAAGCCGGGACGCTAGCGGATTTCCTGAAGGGCGCGGTGAGCGCGAACGAAATGAAGTCTTGTCTCGAAAGCGGGAAGTACGACAGCCGTATTGCTGAGGACATGGCGGTCGCCCAACAATTCGGCTTCCGGGGCACGCCGAGCTTCTTCATCAATCAGACGAATTTTGCCGGCGCAGTCAGCTTCAAGGACATGCAATCCGCTGTCGACAAGTTGTTGAAGTAGCGGGTGCATTATTGTCGGAACCAAAAACCCCGCCTTCGAGGCGGGGTTTATGTTGTCTTGCAGGGCGCTTATTTCGCGAGGACGGATTCAACGAGTTTCGTGAAGATCTTCGGGTTTTCGACGGCCATTTCGGAGAGGACTTTGCGGTCAAGCGCGATCGCTTTGGTTTTCAGGAGGGCGATGAATTTCGCGTAGGTCGTGCCATTCTCTCGGAGTGCATTGTTCAGGCGGACAATCCAGAGCGCGCGGAAGGTGCGCTTCTTGGCGCGTCGGTCGCGTCGGGCGTATTTCCCCGCCTTGATGACCGCTTCTTTCGCCTTGGTGAAGAGTTTTTTGCGACCCCAACGATACCCCTTCGCTTTCGCGAGGACGTTCTTGTGCCGCTTCTTCGTCATGACGCCGCGCTTGACTCGGGACATACAGTGAAAAAATCGAATTTAGGAATGCTCTATTCTGTCTCAAAAAGGCGAAGAAGTCAAATCCCTTGCCTCTCTGAGAGCCACTATGAAGCGTTCCGTAGGGCGCGCTTGATGTTCTTCACATCGACCGCGAGGACAACATGGTCGGCGCGCTTAGCCCGTGTCGCCTTGCCCGTGTCGCGGGTGTTGTAGTGGTTCTGTCCAGTGGAACGGCGCTTCAATTTGCCGCTGCCAGTGACTTTGAACTTCTTGGAGACGGACTTCTTGGTTTTCATCTTAGGCATAGGTTTGCTCGTTAGGGCAGTCTGGTTAAATAAAGAGGCACAATTGTACGTACTGGCTTATTCCGGGGCGATAAGGATACTGAAACCTCGGGGTCCGCGGGTGACATTCTCTTCGATCTTGTGAGGAACGGTAATCGTCTTCACGAACGCGAGCAGATTCTCTTTGGCCCGGTCGCCCATCGCCTTCTCGCGACCGCGGAGCATCAGGTCGATTTTGATCTTATTGCCCTTTAGCATAAATTTTTCCGCCTGGGATTTTTTGAAAAAGAGATCATGTTTTTCGGTCCGATAGCCGAGGCGCACGCCTTTGGTTTCGACGCGTTTCTGTTTGGTCTTGGCCTGCTGGGCCTGCTTGGCCTGCTGGTACTGCATCTTGCCGTAGTCGGTGATGCGGCAGACTGGTGGCGTCGCCTGAGGAGAAACCTCGACGACGTCGAGCCCTTTTTCCTTGGCGAGCGCGATAGCCGCGGCGGGAGCCATGGTGCCGAGCTGCTCGCCTTCTTCACTGATGACAACAACCTCCGCGGCGAGAATCTGCTCGTTCACGCGGTAGCGCTGTTTGACGACAACTTTAGGTTTGGGGCGATGATGCCTTCTGCGTCTCACGGCGTGTTGAATAAAAACTTAGTGGACCCCGTTAGAAAAAAACACAGATTTTTCTGAGCTAGGAAAACTTTCTCAACTTCGAAAAAGCCTCCGATACCTCAAATACACTCTGCTTTTTTCTAACGGGGTGGAGTTGATGGGAATTGCACCCATGTCCAGTAACGTTATCCTAAAATAGACTACAAGCTTAGTGAGCTTTGGGTGCAGGCGAAAGGTAGAAAGCACACAAAATCCTTTCACGGGTATTTCTTTGGTCATACAACTTGAGGCGGAAAGAAACGGAAATGTCCTCGCGTCGTCTCGATGTATATGGCACCGGAATTTCCCTATCGAGAGTCAAGAGTCCGATGGCTATCGCGCTAAATTAGGCGAGAGCAGGAGCGAAAGACGGAGCAAACGCTTGCGCGATTGCGTTCTTTGCTTTGGTGATGAAGTTGACATTTATCATCGTGATGGCGAGTTTTACGATCATGCCATCAAGATCGGCTTGCCTATTTTAAAAGTACGCCCTGTCGAGCCTAGACAACCCCGCTCGCATCGCTCGGTCGAGTGCGGCGAGCGGGATGTTCTAATGTTGTCGGAGTTCGCGCTGGATGCGCCGATCACTCTCGCGTTTGCCGATACTGGCCCGCTTGTCGAACTGCTTTTTCCCTTTGCCCACGGCGAATTCGAGCTTCACGAGTCGTCTCTTAATATACAGGCGAATCGGCACCAAAGTCAAGCCTTCAGTGCGGGCTTTCCCGATGAGCGAGCGGATTTCCGATCGTCGGAGGAGGAGGGTCCGGGGACGCCGGTCTTCATGCTGGATCTTCACGCTGGCCCGAGCATAGCGCGGGATGAGGGCATTGGTCAGGACCAGCTCATGGCCGTGGACGGTGACAAAGGCACCTTTCAGGCTCGCATGGCCGGTTTTCACGCTTTTCACCTCGCCGCCGGTCAAGACCAAACCCGCCTCGTAATGGTCCTGGAGGGCGTAATCAAAACCCGATCGGCGATTGTAGGCGATGTCTTTCATGTTGATAACTTCTCATATTTGGCTTAAATAAGCAAGTTTTTACGAATATTCATTGACTCTTCATGTGAAATATGCTAGTATATGCAGTCGACAACTTCGTCGACGCGTACCTTTGGAGGAATCCATGAATCAGACTCTCGAACAACGGCTGGACTCGATTCCCGAATCGACCCGCGGCGAGCGTGCGCTCACCGTTGCCGCTTGTCTCTTCATCATCAGCTACCCTCTTTGGCAGGGGCTGAGGGTCGTCATTTTCGGTATCTGATACCGACGCCGGCCCATCGGGCACTGCCGCATGTCCCAACCAGGATATGCGGCGGTCTTTTTTCTCTCGTGATACCGGTTTGACGGAAAGTGGCGGTGAGTTTATAGTCCCATGTTACAGAGTTCTTTCACCGCGGCGTACCGTCGCTTTACTGAGGAGTTGGTCATGCCACATGTTTCATTGGCCGAGAGAGTAGAAAACCAACTGGGTTCTGGCGCGAACCTAGCATACATACAAGAAATCTTGGCGCTGGACGATGAGTGTTTCATGTCCTGGCTATCCGGGCGACTGGACAGTCTACGTTGCCAGACATTGGCGGAATTCGCGTCCCATTTGAGAGGGGCGAGTGAAGCGGGCGTCTGCGCCCTCGGTCGGAATATCCTCTGCGGAGATCTCCGGCTGCTCGAGTTCCTTGTCAGCGAGCGCTATGCAAAATTCGATGCCATCGATCTTTCTGCCTGATCTCATCAGCGACTGAGACAGCCGATCGACTCCATAAGCTGCCGAGTACCCGCAACGGGTGCCGGCAGTTTTCTTTTTGTTTGGCCGACATGTGAGTCTTCACCCCATTAGAAAGACTTATAGTCTCAGGCAATTTGATAGGCTACCTAAATCTTTCATGGATGAGACGGTGGTATGCTTTATAGGACACGGTTTTCTAACGGGGTTCACTTTTTGGCTTTTTTGGGCTACGGTAGACAGTATGAAGGAAAAAATCGTCCTCACGTTGAAGAAAACCCTGCAGCATCTCATGGAGACCGGGGCACTTTCGCGTTTTGAGATACCAGTCATTCAGGTCATGCGACCGACTGAAGAGAGTTTCGGTGATTATACGACCAATATCGCACTTGTCACCGCGAAGTTGGCCGGCCTGAACCCCCGTACCGTGGCAGAGCTTATCGTAAAGACATTTGTCTTGCCTGAAGTTGTTCGGACTGAGATCGCCGGGCCGGGGCACATCAATTTCTCGCTGAGCGAGACGGCGTATGCGGAGACGCTCGCGCATATTTTGAAAGAGGGCGGCCGATATGGGAATAGCATGCAAGGGGATGGGGTGAAAGTGAATAATGAATTCATTTCGGCCAATCCGACGGGACCACTCCACCTCGGTAATGGGCGCGGGGGATTTTATGCGGATAGTCTGGCACGGGTCATGAAGAAGTGCGGCTATGACGTGACGAATGAGTACTATGTGAATGACGCGGGGGAGCAAACTCTTAAGTTGGCACATAGTGTTCTGGGTGACAGTGAAGCTGTCTATTCCGGCTCGTATATCGACGAATTGAAGAAAAGGTTTTCTGGGCTTTCTCTAGAGGCGACAGCTGTCCAGGCTTCAGCTGCAGTGCTGAGTGACCATATCCACCCGACGGTTGAAGATGTGATGCGCGTCCATTTTGACCTTTGGACTTCTGAGAGGCAGCTCATTACTGACGGCTATGTTGAGAAAGCTCTCGGGATTCTCAAAGACAAAGGCCTGACGTTCGAAGAGGATGGTGCGCTGTGGCTCCGCACTACTGAGTTCGGTGATGACAAGGACCGGGTCTTGGTGAAGAGCGATGGATCGAAAACGTATTTCGCTTCAGATGCGGGCTATATCCTGAACAAGATGGAGCGGGGATTCAATCTGTTCATCGAGACCTGGGGGGCGGATCACCATGGCTACATCTCCCGCTTCCGGGCCGCGACTCAGGCACTCGGCTTCAAAGGGGAGGTCCATTTCATCATCGTGCAGCTGGTGAAGCTGGTAAAAGATGGCGCTGAGGTGCGCATGTCGAAGCGCGCCGGGAACGTGGTCAGTATCGAAGAGCTTATTGAGACGGTGGGACACGATGTAGCGCGCTTCTTTTTCCTCATGTATAGCCCCGACACGCACATGAACTTCGACTTGGGGTTGGCTGAGGAGCGCTCGGACAAGAACCCGGTCTTCTATGTGCAGTACGCCCATGCCCGGCTGGCGAGCATGTTTCGCAAGGCGGATGAGGCGAACCTCATGCCCTCCGTCAATCATCTGAACCTACTGACTCATCCGAAAGAGCGTGTCCTCATGCGCGAACTCATGGTGTTTCCGGAGCTCGTCGAGCGGATGGCTGCCGAAAAGACGGTGCATCAATTGCCGCAATATGCGGTCCGGCTCGCGGATCGGCTCCATTCGTTCTATGCCGACTGCAAAGTAATCGATATGGCGAATAGGGAACTCTCTGGCGCGCGGCTCGCACTCATGCAAGCGACGAAAGCGGTTCTGGCCGAGACGCTTCGACTCATGGGTATCGGCGCGCCGGAAGCGATGTAACATCAAAAGAAACATCACTATGTCTGACAAGGAATCACGTCCGGATACGAATGCATTTCTATTTGCCGCCCACCTCTATGTCCTCGTAGTGGGGACACTTATCTTTGCGATCGGATCAGACATCTCTCACGCGGTCGAGGCGTATGGCCGAACCTATGGTAGCTAAGTATCAGCGAAACGCGTATTGCCTGGTCCGGCACGGCGAGGCAGACAACAATGTTCTCGGGATACTGAGTTCGATGAAGAGCCGGAAGGAGTACGCGTTGACTGAGCGCGGGAAGTTGGCGATATCCGCGACGGCGGCATTCCTCGCCAAGGAGGAGCCGGACTTCATTGTTGCCTCGCCGATACTGCGCGCGCGAGAGAGTGCCGAGATCATCCAGGTTGCGCTCAGCATCCCGCTGACGATCGATTCGCGCCTCTGTGAAGCACGCTTCGGGAATTTCGAAGAAACGAGCCATCAGGCGTTCTTGGATTTCATGCGTATACATGGGACACGAGCTGTCGGAGCGCCCGAGCTCGGCGTCGAGGGCTACATGGACATCCGTGAGCGCGTCCGGGCGTTTCTCGAATCGGTGAACGCGGCATTCCAGAACAAGAAAATAGTCATTGTTTCGCATGCGGATACACTCCAGGAACTCTACGCAGAACTTCTCGGTGAGCCGATAGGTGCGGAACAGGGGGAAGGACGCTGGTTCCCTGAAAAGGGAGCTTGCCTAGTCGTGAGTCTGGATGGGACGAAGAGTTTTGCGCCGGAAAGATAGTGTTGTCGTGACCGGGTGAAAGCGCTGATGGTACACTGATTCCGTAATCTCTGAACGCCTGTATGGACAAAACTCAACACGAGGCACTGCTGGCGACACTCGAAAATGTGGAGTCGCTCCAGGCGTACAAAGCGTCATACGATAACTATTCGGTCGGTAACCTTCCGAAATTCCTCGGTACTCTTCTCGTCACCTGCGGCAATCTCGTGTACGGTCACGCTCCCTCCTATGGGAAATTCAAAGCGGTCGAAGTGATCGCGCGCATCCCGTACCAGTCGTGGGAAGTCGCGAGCTATACGCTCTTGACCATGTTCTACTCGAACGAACAGAGGGCGATCGAGCTTTCGAAAGTCTCGCGTTTCAGCCGGATCTCGCAGGACAATGAGACGATGCATGTCGTCGTGCTTTCGCAACTCGCAAAGAAATACGGACAAGACGGATTCATCCGGTACACGCTCATCCCGCTCCTCTTCTCTTTCGGCTATGCGGCGGCTTCATTCATCCTCTACCTCCTCAGCCCCAAGAGCGCGCTCCAGCTCAACTATCTGTTCGAAGACCATGCCTTCTCGCAATACTCTATGTTCGTGGAGGGGCATGCCGAAGAACTCAAGGCGAGGCCGGTCATGATCGACTTCCTCGATTTCTACGGCCGTCAGGTGAAAAGCGAATATGAGCTGTTTGTCTCGATCAAGAACGACGAGATTGTCCATCGCAACATGTCGGCCCATAGTGCTGATGAGCTGGCATAGGGAATTGGTCATGTGTCAATTCGTTTGGTGTCAGTAAGTAACTTCTTTCATCTATGTTTGAGCTCTTCTCTTTCATCCAGTATCTACTGCTTCAGGGGGTAGGGCTTATCATCGCGATCGGCGTCGGTGGACTCTTTATCTTCATGGTTCTTCGCAAGCTTCACTCGCGGGTGATGACCTGGGCTCTGTTCCTTTTCTTCTTTGGTACCTGTCTCTTTCTCTATGTGCCGATGGGCGTGCCCCAGACGATCGCCTTTCCCTTTGGACTGAAAACTTTTGGGCCATCAGAGGGTCCCTGGCTTCCTCTAAAAAATGTTTTTTCCTTCTTTTCACACTTCCAGCAATTTGCCAAGGTAACTGACATTGCTGCGGATCCAGATGTTACAAGGGCAGCTAAAGGTACTAAGGGGGGTGAGGTTGAGATTCGTATCACAGCCAAAGAAGTGCTCTCGGAAATTGCGCCGAGCGTCACTATGAATTACTGGACCTTTGATGGAATAGTCCCGGGACCATTTTTGCGAGTGCGCGAGGGTGACCGAGTGCACCTCACGCTCACCAATGACCCGACCAGTCTCCATCACCACAGCATTGACCTTCACGCGGTCACGGGCCCCGGTGGTGGAGCGGCTGTGACCAATGTGGCACCCGGCGAATCCAAGGATTTCCGTTTCCGGGCCATAAATCCAGGACTCTATGTCTACCACTGTGCTCACCCCAATGTGGCCAATCACATGGCCCATGGTATGTATGGAATGATTTTGGTCGAACCAAAAGAGGGGCTACCCAAAGTAGATAAAGAATTCTATGTAATGCAGGGGGAAATCTATACCTCAGAAAAAATGGGTGCTCGGGGACTACAGGTGATCGATGCGCGCAAAATGCTTTCGGGGGATGCAGAGTACTTTACCTTCAATGGCCGCGTGGGTGGGGTGAATGGAAAAATGATGGCAAAGGTCGGTGAGACTGTGCGTATCTATTTTGGCAATGGTGGTGTCAATCACATTTCCTCGTTCCACGTGATCGGTGAGATATCGACACGGTCTATCCCGAGGCCTCTGTCGGCGGGGCCCTCTTCAAAAATGTCCAGACGACGCTAGTGCCTGCTGGTGGGGCGACGGTAGTAGAATTTAAGCTGGAGGTTCCTGGGAGATACATTCTCGTTGACCACGCTTTGGCACGGCTCGACCGCGGAGCCTGGGGTGTACTTGAGGTGACGGGAGAGGAGAATAAGGATGTATTTGAAGGAAAAACAGATTCCAATGCGGCAGCTGAAGGACACTAATCTTGGATTGCCAGGGGCATGAAAAAGTGGTATCGTTGCTACACAATCTTGAAAGGCGCTTGAGGGGTCATCAGCCCCAATGCTGTGGGAAGAAAGCCATCCTGTGCTCGGAAGCTTCGGAATGGTGAATAGACCTCACCGGGTAGGCCCGTAACAGCCTTCATGAAGTCTGCCGTTCGGCGGAGAAGTAAGGTGGTACCACGATTTCCGAATCGTCCTTAGCGCAAAGCGTGTTAAGGATTTTCTTTTTTTCTCTACCCCTATGCCATTCCGAAAAGTCGACGCCAAAGTGGATTTCCCGAAGCTCGAGGAAGGGATACTGAAGTTCTGGAGTGAGAACGGGATTTTCGAGAAGTCGGTGAAGAAGAATCCCGAAGACAAACCCTTCATCTTTTACGAAGGGCCGCCGACTGCCAATGGCAAGCCGGGGCTGCATCATGTCCTGGCGCGATCGTTCAAGGACATCATCCCGCGGTACAAAACGATGAAGGGCTATCGGGTGGCGCGGAAGGCCGGCTGGGATACGCATGGGCTCCCGGTCGAGCTTCAAGTCGAAAAGGCGCTGGGGCTCAGGAGCAAGCAGGATATCGAGAATATCGTGCCGGGTGATGCTCGGGCGAGCGTGATCGAGTTCAACCGGCAGTGCAAGGCATCGGTCTGGGAATACCGCGATCTCTGGGAAAAGATGACGACCCGGATGGGGTACTGGGTGGACATGGAACATCCGTATGTGACCTACGAGAACGAATATATCGAGTCGGTCTGGTGGCAGTTGGCTCAGATCGCAGAGATGAAAACTGAGGTAGGAGAATCATTCGTCTACAAAGGGCACAAAGTCGTGCCGTATTGCTACCGCTGCGGGACGGCGCTCTCATCGCATGAAGTGGCCCAGGGGTACAAGGTGGTCAAGGATCTCTCGGTGACGGTTGAATTCGAATTGATCGGCGAAGCGGTGAAGACTTCGGTACTGGCTTGGACGACCACTCCTTGGACGCTGCCCGGCAATGTCGCGCTCGCCGTGAACAAGGATATCGATTATGTCACGGTCGAAAAAAAAGACGAGGGCGTCGGCGAAACGGTTCGCTTCATCGTCGCCAAAGATCGTTTGAAATCAATTTTCGGCGAGGAAGGATACGCCGTAGTGGATGAATACAAGGGCTCAAAGCTCGTGGGTCGTTCCTACAAGCCGCTGTTTGATTACTATGCGTCGGACGAAACGGTGAAGCATCGCGAGAACGGGTGGAAGATCTATCATGCGGATTTCGTCACGACCGACATCGGCACGGGCATCGCTCACGAAGCGCCGGCCTTTGGCGAGGACGATATGGAACTCGCGCGAGCTGAGAAACTGCCGATTATCCATCATGTGAAGCTGGATGGGATGTTTGAGGAAGTGGTAACCGATTTCGCCTCGCTCCTCGCGAAGCCGAAGGACGATCCACAGGCGACGGATGTCGAAGTGATCAAGCATCTGGCTCACGCGGGGCGTCTGTTTTCGAAAGAAAAGTATGAGCACGAGTATCCGTTCTGCTGGCGCTGCGATACGCCGCTCATCTATTTTGCCAAGCCGTCATGGTTCATCCGGATGAGCGAGCTTTCCACGGCTCTGGTGGCGAACAATGATCAAGTGTCTTGGGTACCCGAGAACATCAAAGAAGGACGTTTCGGCGAATGGTTGCGCGGCGTGAAGGACTGGGCGATCTCTCGCGAACGGTACTGGGGGACGCCGCTGCCGGTCTGGGAATGCGAGCAATGCGATGCCCGAAAGATTCTTTCATCGGCCAAGGAGCTGAATGCGCTGGAGGATTTGCATAAGCCCTACATCGATGATGTGACTTTTGCGTGCGCGTGCGGCGGGACGATGAGACGGACGCCGGAGGTGATGGATGTCTGGTTCGATTCCGGCTCGATGCCCTTGGCGCAGTTCAATTATCCGGATGCGGTCACCGAAGACGACAAGCGAAGCATCGAATCAGGGAAGTATTTTCCGGCGGACTATATCTGCGAAGCTATCGATCAGACGCGGGGCTGGTTCTACACGCTGCACGCGATCGCGACCTTGCTCCATCGGGCGGGGAAAGTCCCGATGGGCCATGCTTTCAAGAATGTCATCTGTCTCGGGCATCTCCTCGATGGCGAAGGGAAGAAGATGTCCAAGTCGAAGGGGAATGTCATCGACCCATTCGAGATGTTCGATCAGTTCGGCGCCGATCAACTGCGTTGGTTTCTCTTCTCTATCAATCAGCCGGGACTGCCGAAACGCTTCGACCTGAAGGGGATGCGCGATGTGCAGAACCGCGTGTTCCGCATGCTCTGGAACTCGTACTCATTCTTCACGACCTATGCCTCGATCGATAACTGGGAGCCGAAAAAAGACGCGAAGTCTTCAGACAACCTGCTCGATCGCTGGATCCTTTCCGAGACGCAGGTTCTGATACGGGAGGTAGACGCTCTACTCGAAGGATATGATGTGTATACTGCGACGCAGAGCATTGAAAGCTTCATCGACAATCTGTCGAACTGGTATATCCGCCGCAGCCGCAAGCGTTTTTGGAAGTCCGAGGATGACGGCGACAAGGAACAGGCGTATCAGACGCTCTACACTGTCCTCGTCACGCTCGCGAAGCTGATGGCCCCGTTCACGCCGTTCATCGCTGAGGAAATCTATCGCAATCTGGTTGGCGAAGAGTCTGTTCATCTCGCCGAGTATCCCGTTGCAGATGAGAGTTTGATTGAGGAGAAGTTGAATGGAGACATGAATCTTTTACGCGATGTGGTAACTACTGGATTACAGTTTCGAGCAGAAAAGAAAATTAAAGTGAGGCAACCATTGAGTAAAGTTCTGCTTCCTCAGAAGTACGAATCCATTTTTGATCGAGTAACGAGTGATTCTGATGAGTGGGGCAGTATTCTATATGAAGAATTAAATGTGAAGGGTGGCTCATTAGGGAATTATGAAAAAGTTGAGCTCGATATCGAAATCACCCCCGAACTGAAACTCGAAGGAGAGGCGCGGGAAATTATTCGAGCGATCCAAGAGGGGCGGAAGAAAGCCGGGTTCAATGTGGAGGACAGGATAGTGCTTGGCTACACGGGCAAAGATGCAGTCTTCGCGAACAAAGAGCTGAAGGATCTCATCCTGCATGAAATTCTCGCAACATCTGTACAGTCGGAATCGCTGGCTGATGCTGACTATTCCGAAGCCGTCGACATCGAAGGGGAGAAATTTGCGTTCACTTTGAAGCGCGTATGACCCGAGTGATTATCTTTTGCGGCAAAAGCGGCTCGGGCAAGACGACCTTGGCCAGTGCAGTCTCGAAACGGCTGAATGTCGTCTGTCTGGCCAAAGACACCCTCAAGGAGAAACTCTATGAACTCGAGAATGGGAAAACGCTTGAGGATAGTTTTCGAGTCGGTCGGAGTGCCATTCTCCTCTTGCTTGATTTGGCGGAAGCAGCGGTCAAGAACGGCGTTGATGTCATCGTCGAGTCGCCTTTCGATCATCCGGACAATGGCGTACGATTCCAGCACTGGATCGATCTCTACGCAGCCCATGTGCGTGTGATCGTCTGTGAGGTAGACGAAAAGACGAGATTGGAGCGTACGCTCGGAAGACCGCGCCATGCCTGCCATCACGACGAGGAACGGATCGCTCGCGGGCTCTATGAGAAGCCAGTCTTTGATTACTCAACTTTGCCGGGAGAGAAACTGGCAGTGGATACGGCTCAACCGCTTGAAATGAATACCGCGACCGTCTTGAAATTTCTTGGTGATGCATAGCTATTGTTCGGACCAGCCATTGTGTGAGGTACAATAGACGCATGTCTGAAACCCTGAACTTCAAGCCACCGATGGAATTGCCACCTAGCCAGCCGGAATCGCCACCTCTTTCATCGGGTGAAGTCTCCAAAGTAAAAGAGAAGTCTGTTGACGTAGACCTTTCCATTGAGGAACGGCAGACGCTTCAGGCTACACTCAAGCAGCTTGATACCAATCTGCTCGTTGCGTGGAATCGGCGAGGTGAGAAACACAAAGGTGCGAAGGGTGAAGCGCTACGCGCGGTACGCCGCGAACTCATCCGGCAGCCAACACTCATTCAAAATGGTCTGCACTATGCTGAGACGAGGAGTCATACGCTCTCGGTGATTAATTCAGCCATCAGTCTTTTCAAGGAGCTCAATCCGCAGACGCATTTTAGCGAACGAGAGAGTTCCACCGACCAAAGCCTGATGGAGTCACTTTTTGACGCGCTCCGGAACGAGTCAGCGGCCATCACTGCGGAACTGGAGGATGAAGAGAGTCCGGACCAGGACATCACACTTTCGGTTCTGAGCGAAATGCTCGATTCACCCGATGCTGAGCAACGTGCTTACGCAGGGGATATTCTCATTCGTCAGCTCCCGTTGCTCATGGCTAAACTCTATGCTGAGCTCGATGATCCAGACAACGAAACCTCGATCGCCAATGCGTGGCAGAACCTGGTCTTGCGCGTTGAAGATTCGAAACAGTACATCCAGGCCAGTGGAGCGCTGAAGAATGTCTGGGAAGCGAAGGAAGAGCAGCATTGGGGCACATTGGAGGCCAAGATCTTTCAACCGATACTCAGAGTCCGAAGCAAGCCTTTGGAGCGGAATAAGGATTTCGTCACCCGATCGGCTATCGAACTTGCTGGCCTCGATGGTGCGCGCATCATCGATGAGTGGGGGATGGCCGGAAGCCTGGGAGAAGAAAAAAAATACGGTCCGAGCCATCAGTATGCCTATGAATCGAATCTCAAAGCGTTGTATCTATTGAAAGATCTCTCCGCTGATGCGCCGAAGGCTCTGCACGACGAGTTCGGCATCACACATTTCGGCCGCTATCCAACCGAAGTCCTCCATCGGCAGTATGAAGAGCGAGAGAATCAAGACCCATACGGTATCGTGCTCTTTCCCTACGCTGACCATAACGGTGCGTTCACGGGAATCCCCGAAGTATTCGCGCGGCTCCAAACCGAACTCGGCGGGAACGGATTTCGCTTGCGCATCATCGAGGCTGAGTCGAAGCATGGTATCGGCAAACGACTCCTCCATCTCGATCGAAAATACGCATCTGGTGAGGGTGGGAATCAAGTTGAGTTCGCTATCATTGGTGGACATGGAACGAAAGAGAGTATTCTCTTCGGCGATGGCCGAGGACCGAGTCAGCAGATACATATGGCCGATCTCGAGGGTCAGGGAACGACGCGCGGGGCGGCCCAGATATTTCGGAAAGGTGCGCGAGTGGCGCTCATGTCGTGCAGTACTGGCATGGCGGGAGGTATTGCGCGCAAGATGAAAGATCGTTTCGGCTGGACCGTCCTGGCACCGCCGAAGGATGTCGCGTTAAAAGATATTTCCGTCCGTTTCCACAAAGGACGCGTGATACTCGATACGGAATATCGGGACGTTATCAGCAATGAATCGGTAGCGGCGAGGATTCATAGCCCAGAAATGCCTCATTCGTCTCTTTCTCTCGATAAATAAGCATCCGGATCTTTTCAAGCCATAACCAATCAATTCTCTTGACATTGATGATACTTCGTGATACCATGGTGCTTCGTAACTTTCCAACTTAACTTCACCTAATTCCCCCCATTCTTCGGTTTTTTGTGTGTTTTGTGAAGGAGAAGCCCCATGGTCATCCATGGCATCTTGGCCTTGTGCTGGCGCCGATTTGTCGCCCTAGCACTCGGTCTCGGCACTTCATTCGCTGTGTTGGCGAATGTTGTGGTCTATCCGGTGAAAACCGGTGATACGCTCTCGGCCATCGCCGAGCGGTTCTGCGGCGATTATGTCGCGATTGCACGTGACAATGGCATCGTCGATCCAAACCGAATCTATGCCGATCGGACAGTTCTGCGAATCACGGACCGTTGCGTCCGTACCGCTCCATCCGCCCCCTCGGTCACAGCAAAATCAGCTGTTTCCCCGAGGGAGTTCGCCGCAGTGGGCAGGGCTTCTTTGGGAAAACAATCAATCACTCCCAAAGCTCAGCCTCAGCCGCGAGTCGTCACGCGCATCGCTTCGGCTACTCAGCCGTCCCGTCCCGTCGTCATCGATGATGACGCAACCAAGCCGCTTTCAGTCGCCCGCCACCGCGAAATCTATCGCATTGTTGCGCTCCGCAACATCGATGCGAAGGATCGGACCAGGGCACAGAACGCGGAGCTGGCTCGGCTCACGGCGCTCATCCGCCAAGAAGTACTCGCTCGCTATCGGTTGCCGAATGCGGATTGCCTGTATGCCAAGAATGATGGTAATAACTGGCGTGAACAGACGCTCGCTCGAGTGCGCTGTATCCGGCAGAATTACGGTGCTGTCATCGATGAAGTGGCAGCGAGCAATCGGCTCCCTGCCGCGTATCTCGAGGCGGTCATCTTCATTGAGTCGGGTGGACAGCCGGATGCCATCTCATCGACGGGCTGCACCGGATTGAAGCAATTCACCCAAAGCTCGGCCAAACTCTTTGGTCTCAAGGATCGCTTCGATCCGTTCGAGAGCCTCCGCGCCGGTGGCCGGCATCTCGCGGACAATCTTCGATTGTGGAAGGGCAATGTCGCCCAGGCGACCGCTCACTACAACATCGGCTCAGTCGTCGTGGGTGCTAAAGGGTTCAATGCTCAGGCATTCCCGTACACGCAGAGCGTGCTCCAAGTCCAGCGGCTGATCGAAACCGATCGCCGCGTCGTTGGTCAGTATCGCTCAGCGGTCCGATCACTCTAGCCCGAACCGGGCACCATCCGAAGCGGGGCACTCGACCCCTCAAGGAAGCTAGCTCGTCATGCATGTTGCAGACGAGCTTTCATTTTTTTACTCTCGAAGGCGGGTCGGGCTCGCATGCTACACTTTTCCTAGAGCGTATTTCAAAAATAGTTTTGTAACGCTTTGCTGGTGTTTTCGAGCGAAACATCTAGGGATTGAGGAGGGCTACCGAGTGGTAACCCGACGAAATCCATGGATGGTGCAGCCGAAAACGACGGAAAGTAAGTCAAAGATTATTTTTGAGATAGGCTCTAAATATGGAATACCGATTTACTGGCATTATGCTGCGGAAGCGCGAAGTAGGCGAGACGGACCGTTTTTATACTTTTTTCTCCCGCGAACAAGGCAAAGTGACCGCTATCGCCAAGGGCGTTCGAAAAGCCGAGGCGAAATTGGCGAGTTCACTCGAGACAGCGACCCTGGCCGAGATCATGGTGGCGCGAACGCGCGGAGTCGGGAAAATCACCGGCGCCGTGCTTGAGGAATCATATCCGGCAGTCCATCGCTCATACGAGTGCATTCGCGGCCTAACGCGTTTCTTCTCGGATGTTGATCGGCTTGTCGAAGCAGAAGAGAAGGATGAAATTCTTTTCATGTTGCTCAAAACATATTTAGAAACGGCCGAACATCTCATCGCAGACGGAAAAGCCATCCAACAGAACCGGATTCTAACTGAGGCGACATACTACCAGCTCTTCGCACTGCTCGGCTATCAGCTGGAACTGTCCGTTTGCGTCATCTCGCATGAGCGTCTCCGTTCTGGCGACCGGTTTTTCGTCAGCTTGGAAGCTGGCGGTATTGTTTCAGAAGCGCACGTGCGGGATGTGAGAGACGCACAGCCCGTGTCGGAGAACGCGATTAAAGCCCTCCGGCTCATGGTGCGAGAGCCGCTGCAACATATCCCGAAAATCGTCGTTGATGACAAAACACTTGAGGAGATTTCCCGACTTCGGACCATGTATCGTCGTTGGATCCGCGAGTAAAGAGCTTTCATGCGGCCTCGGGCTCTGATAAGATAGAGAAAAACACACACCCTGCTATGTCACTTGCGGATATCAATGAGGAAATTCATCGCCGCAGCCGCGAGACTGAGGCAGTCGCTCCTGGTGAAGCGCCGCGGTCAGCGCCGCCGTCGATTATGCCGCCGACGTCGTCGGAACCGATTCCCGAAGTGCCGCTGGGCGTTGCCTGGGGCGGCCAAGAGAAGCACGATGAACCGGTTGCGCCGGGCCTGAAGCTGCGCAATCCTTTTTCCCGACTGCCGAAAAAGATCGCATTGATACTTGGTGGCGTGGCGATCCTCGCGGTCAGCGCCACCCTCCTGTTCAAGGGTGGAAGCTGGCTGTTTGTCCCAGAGAACGTCAAGGTGACTATCGAAGGACCGAAACGTGTGGAAAGTAATGCGACCGCTGAGTACCTGATCCGGTATGAGAATAACAACTGGGTCGACCTTACGGATGCGGAACTTATCATCAGCTATCCCGAGATGTTTCACCTGGCCCCGATGGAGGGTCTCGAGGTAAGCGCTTCGCGCGCCGTTCTCACACTCGGGACTGTGAAAAAGTCGAGTCTGAATAGTCTCGTGCTCAAGGGTTCATTCCAATCGCTACAGGATCAGGTCGCACTTTTTACGGCTACTTTGCGTGCCGCACCCGAAGGTGTCGAGAGTCGAATCGATGCCAGCTATCAATACAGCGTCGCTATCGAAAGTTCGGCTCTTGTAGTCGAGCTCGTGGCACCATCGCAAGCGGGCGATGGTCAATTTGTCGACTATGTCGTAACGTATCGCAATGAGAACACCGAGCGTATCGACAATCTCGAGCTGCGCCTCGACTATCCCTCAGGATTTACAGCCGCCGATCCGAGCGTACCGCCGGTACGGGGAGACAATGCTTGGAGTATCAGCGGGCTTGATCCGGGGGAGTCAGGTGTGATTACTATCCGCGGAACAATGGCCGGTGCTCAGGGCGACGTCAAGCGGGTCAAGGCGAGACTAGGCATTCCGCAGGGCGACGGGACACTTCTCTCGTATGCCGAAATCGAGCGCCAGACACGGGTTGTCGCCTCGCCGCTGGTGATTTTCCAAAAGATAGGGACGGAGGAAAAGAAATCCGTCTTACCAGGCGAGCGGATTCCCTATCGTCTCGTGTTCCGGAATGACGGCGATGTTGGATTGCGCGACCTGATCGTCACCGTGGATCTTGATCCGGCATATTTCGACGTCAGTGAGATCGACCTCGGCGATGGAGGAAATTATAATAGCGCGAAAAAGCAGGTCATCTTCCGCGCGTCCGACCGGAAGGTACTCTCGCTCATCGAGCCGGGCCGGAGTGGAGATATCAGTTTTTCCATCCCGGTTCGTTCTGATCTGGTGGGCTTTCGGATGAATAATATCGAACTTGAATCGATTGCACGGATCGATAGTCCCGATGTGCCGACGCCAATCGGCGCCAACAAGATTGTTGGTAGCAACCGGATTGCCTTCAAGGTGAAGACGGATCCGGTGCTCCAGCTCCAGGGCTATCACTTCGATAGTCATGGCAATATCGGACCGGTGCCCCCAATTGTTGGGCAGGAGACTACCTATACGCTATTATTGCGCGTCGGGAGCACATTCAACGCGATCGATGACGCGCGTGTTGTGCTCGCGATCCCCGGCCAGGTACGCTACCTAAAGACGCATGCGGTCGGCCAGGGAGCAGTCGTGTATAATGATCGGACTGGTGAAATTGCCTGGAATATCGGCACCCTTCCGCCCGGTACGGATCGGCTGACTGAGCTCGCCATTCAGGTTGGGTTTACGCCTGATCCGAGCCAGGTTGGCGCTGAGGCGAAGATTGTAAACTCAGCTACCTTCACTGGCCGAGACCTCTGGACTGAGGAGGCGGTTTCAAAAAATCTTCCGAGCAAGAATATCCGGTTCTCCGAAGATCCTCAATTGATGGATCTCCGCGGGGGCGAAGTCCAGAAGGCGATCTGATGGCTGATCGATATATAACGAGAGAGGAAATATGGCCGGTTGGAGCGTTTCGAGAAAAATAATCGTGCAGACGAGAAACGGCGCCGTACGGACGCCGGTTTTCATGCCCATCGCGACGCGCGGCGCAGTGAAGCATCTCACGACGGATGAGCTTCTTGCGTTGGGTGCAGAAATCGTCCTCGGCAATACCTATCACCTGTGGCTGCGGCCGGGCGACGAGCTCATCGCGCGGGCCGGCGATCTCCACTCGTTCATGCGTTGGAATGGTCCTATCCTGACCGACTCCGGCGGCTTTCAGGTCTTTTCTCTTGGAGCGCGCGCCGCCGAGCGTTTTGGGAAAAACGGCGTAAAGCTTTCCGAAGAAGGTGTCGCGTTCCAGGACCCGACGAATGGCAATGGTTATTTCCTTTCGCCAGAAAAATCGATTGATATCCAGCTCAATCTCGGATCGGACATCATGATGGTCCTGGACGAATGTCCGCCGTATCCCTGCACCAGAGAGTATGCGCTTTCATCGCTTGAGCGGACCATGCGTTGGGCGGCCCGGGCGAAAGCACATTTCGAAAAACGCGTCATCGAGCTCAGCCTGCAAGAGAAGCGACCGCTGCTCTTCGGGATTGTCCAAGGGTCGGTCTATCCGGAACTCCGAGAACAGAGCGCACGCGGGCTTGTCGCAATCGGTTTCGACGGTTATGCCATCGGCGGCGTGGCAGTGGGCGAGCCGCGCGAAACCTTGCCCGCTGTCCTTGCGGCGACATTGCCATTTCTACCGGAGGACAAGCCGCGCTATCTGATGGGTCTCGGCCGACCGGAGGAGATCGTCGCGGCCGTCCGGGCCGGGGTGGATATGTTCGATTGCGTCATCCCGACGCGCGAAGGGCGGCATGGCCGGCTTTTCTATTGGACGGGGACGCCGCTCGATACGAACGGGAGTTTCTATTCGACGAAGAATCTGACGAGCGATGAGTTCCGCGAGGACTTCTCACCGATTGACGCCGACAGCCCGGTTATTGCGCTTCGTGAATACTCCAAAGCCTATCTCCGTCATCAGTTCGCGATGGCTGAACCCTTGGCGGGACGTCTCGCCACGCTTCACAATCTGGCTTTCTATCTCGGTCTCATGCAAAAGCTTCGGGAGGAATAAGAAAAGCCCGCTGTCCGGTTAGAGAGAGCGGGCTTGCTGAGCGGCTGAAGCGCGGTTCAGGCCGGTGTTCGTTCACGGGCGTTGAGAGCCAGCATGTTGCCAGTCAGCGTCCGAAGGAGCGTGATGCGAAAGGCACGCATCTCGGCCTCTGTAGACGAAACAGGTGCGGCGCTCGTCATGCAATCCACGAGCGAGTCGGTGAGTCGCCGCGCTTCTTCTTCGAAGAGCGTGGCGAGGCCGGTGTCGTTTTTGTGTTTGAGGTGCTCGCGCAGGCGAGGAATCGTGTCCAGGAAATGGATGCCAGCAATCTGCTCCACCAGCGTCCAGGGGATTTCGATTCGTTCCGTCACGAGTTTCCGGAGATGGACGACGGCCTTTTTTGGGTCGTCGATTCGGTCGTACGAGGGATATACGTTCATGGCGGTCTCCTGGTTACACGAGGGCGAAATCGATTTTGACCTTTACGGTCGCCAGCGTCTCCATCAGCTGGATGAGCGCGTCCCAGCGCCGGAATTTTTCTCCGGCACGGATACTCCCAATGCCGCCGTGTTTCATGCTGGCTACGAAAGCGGCCTTCTCTTTTTCTGTCATGGCCAGCAGCTCTCGCCTCGCCGCCACGACGGCACCGAGCTGCGCATACAGCATGAGGAACACGGGTGTTTTTCCCGGCCCCATGAATTCCGGGATGATGTATTCCCGGACCAATCCGAGCCAATGGAAGGCCCCGATCCGTTCGCCCTGTGAGGTTCTCATCCTGAGAATCTCGAGGTGCATTTGCAGCTCCTCGCAGGGATGATGTGTCGTTTCGGCAGTTGTCATGTGGATCTCCGAGTGAAGGGAAGGTGGAATTCGGTTCGGACGAACCGAGAGGGGAGGCAGTAGCGCGACAGGATGTGGATGCTCTCGGCGAGACAGAGGGCGAGAAAGGCGATGAGGCCGATCGTCAGACCGATGCCGAATGCGAGCGCCCACTGCCCGAGAGTGTCCGATGGTACGAGCGGGGCGATGGTACGGAACCACAGTCTGAACCAGGGCGCTACCGGGAGATGGAGCGTGAGATAGATCACGAGGATAGCTGCCAGCCATCCGGGCTCGCACTCGTCTGTCGTGTGTCTCGGTTGCGGCTGAGCGGCAGGCCCTGGTGGCCACAACACGATACCGCTCCGGATAACCAGAGTGGAAACGAGGGCGCTGCCGATGATGAGCACCCAGCCGAGGGTGGTGTACTCGAATGCAGGAGCGATTTCGTTGCTCATGAGACCACCTCGTCGTTTCGCCATTCGTGGCGGCAGTCGAGACAGCCGTAGAGCGGACTGTGCAGCAGGGCAAAACGGATCATATCCGTGTTGAGGCTCCGGCAGGCCGGGCAGGCCGTATCCGGGCACCAAGCGCGCCAGAAACCGTACAGGACTGCCAGCGCGATGAGGAGAGCGATACCTGGGCCGATGTACGACATGAGATTCATGTGGACTCCTTGTGTTGGTGTAGGGACTTGAGTTGAAGAAACTGCCTAAACAGGCTAGGATAGCCTAAGAATACGCAGCGTTGGATTGTTAAAGAATTCTATTATCCTACACGTTTTACTTGGTATTGTCAAGTCTCAGCGCTCGAAACTATGTCTGAAAAACAAGCTGGTCTGATGGAAAAAATCATCTCGCTCTGCAAGCGGCGCGGTTTCGTGTTTCCGGGAAGCGAGATCTATGGTGGGTTGGCGAACAGCTGGGACTACGGTCCCTATGGAGCACAGCTGAAAAAGAACATCAAAGACCATTGGTGGAAGTTCTTCGTTGAGTCTCGCGATGACATGGTCGGCCTCGACGCGGCCATCATCATGAATCCGAAAGTCTGGGAGGCGAGCGGGCATGTCGCTAACTTCACTGACCCTTTGGTGGAGTGTAAAAAATGCCACCACCGTTTTCGTGCTGACCAGATTGATATCTCAAAAGATTGTCCAGACTGTAAAGGGGAGCTGACTGAGCCGAAGCAGTTCAATATCCTCATGAAGACGTTTTTGGGTGCGGTCGAAGACTCCAAGGAGGTGGCTTATCTTCGTGGAGAAACTGCTCAAGCCATGTTCATCGATTTCCCAGCGGTTCAGCAGATGAGCCGGAAAAAGTTGCCCTTTGGCGTGGCGCAAAGCGGCAAAGCATTCCGGAATGAGATCACGCCGGGCAATTTCATCTTCCGGACGCGCGAATTCGATCTGATGGAATTCGAATATTTCTTTGATCCGAAGAAGTCAGATTGGAAGGAGCTTTTCGAAAAATGGAAGACAGAGATGGAGATGTGGATGGAGGTTGTGGGCATCGATGTGGCCAAGACGCACGCCGTTGATATTCCAGACGGGGAGCGCGCGCATTACTCCAAGCGCACCATCGATTTTGAATTTGACTACCCGTTCGGACAGAAAGAACTGTTTGGCCTCGCGTATCGCGGTGACTATGATCTGGAACAGCATGAGAAGGCGAGTGGACAAGAACTTCACTATCTCGATCCAGATACGAATGAGAAAGTCCGTCCGCATGTCATCGAGCCGGCATTCGGAACCGATAGGGCAATGCTCGCCATTCTTCTCTCGGCCTTTGAGGAGCAGCCGCTCGATGGTGATGACGTTCGTACTGTACTTCATCTCAAGCCTGCCATCGCTCCGGTACAGGTGGCAGTATTTCCACTCATGAAAAACAAGCCCGAGCTCGTCGCCAAGGCGCGTGAGGTGTACGATATGCTCCGCCAGACATTCCGTGTCGAGTTTGATGACAATGGCAATGTGGGCAAGCGCTATCGCCGTCAGGACGAAATTGGAACCCCGTACTGCGTCACCGTTGATTTCGATACGCTCGGTGAAAATCCTGAGCTCGCCGGCACCGTCACCGTCCGCGATCGCGATAGCATGAAACAAGAACGAGTGAAGATCGAAGACCTCACTGAATTTTTCCAGACTAACCTGAAATAACTGAGAACTGATTATGAATTACAAGAAACACACGCTCAAAAACGGGCTTCGCATTATCCTCGCGCCGATGCATGAGACGGAGACGGTGACGGTGCTCGTCATGACGGGAGTAGGGAGTCGCTATGAGACGCGTCGGGAAAACGGCCTGGCACATTTCCTCGAGCATATGTTCTTCAAGGGGACGACGAAGCGTCCGACGGCGCTCGATATTTCCAAGGAGCTCGATGCGGTTGGGGCCGAATACAATGCCTATACTGGTAAAGACCGGACCGGTTACTATGCGAAAGTCGAAGCGCGCCATGCCGACATCGCGCTCGATGTCGTCTCGGATATTTTCATGAATGCGAAAGTTGAGCAGGCCGAGATTGACCGCGAACGCGGCGCCATCATGCAGGAGATCAACATGTACGAGGATATGCCGATGCGCCACATCAATGATTTGTGGGAGCTCCATCTCTATGGCGACACTCCTTTGGGTTGGGAAATCGTCGGACCCAAGTCGAATATCAAGCGGTTCAAACGCGTCGACTTTATGAAGTATCTCGCGCGCGGCTATGTGGCGGGCAATGTCGTCGTCGGTGTCGCGGGGAAAATGGATCCAAAGAAAATGAAGCGTGAGATCGAAAAGCGCTTCGCGCATATACGGCGTGGCAAAAAACCGACATTCAAGAAAGCGTCGGACAAGCAATCCGTACCGGGCGTCTTTCTCCAGCACAAAAAAACCGATCAGACCCATCTCCTTCTAGGGGTACGGACCTTCGACATGAATCACCCCGATCGGCACGCGCTCTCCGTCTTGGCGACCATCTTGGGTGGTGGCATGTCATCGCGGCTTTTCCTGTCGGTCCGGGAGCGCCGCGGCCTCGCCTACAGCGTCCATACCTCGGCGGACAGCTATCATGATGCAGGTTACCTCGCGACGCAGTGCGGCGTGGAGCACGAGAATCTGGAGAAAACGATCGATGTTATCCTCGACGAGTACAAGAAAATCGCGACAGAGAAAGTCGGTCCCGAGGAATTGACCAAGGCCAAGGAATATATCAAAGGGAAGATCGCGATGGGGCTCGAGGGTTCAGACGATGTAGTAGAGTATCTCGTCAATCAAGAAACACTCAAAGGCAAGATCGTCTTACCGAAAGAACACGCCGCGAAGATCGATAAGGTAACGGCGGCTGATGTATTGCGAGTCGCGAAAGCCATCTTTGTGAATCAGAAACTTAACCTCGCCGTCGTCGGACCACATGCTCATCAAAAGGCGCTCGAGAAGTTGGTGAAACTCTAGTTATGCAGCCCGGTATCCTTTATGTCGTCGGGACGCCGATTGGGAACCTCGGCGATATCACCTTGCGAGCATTAGAAACTTTGAAGTCCGTTGATTTCATCTTGGCCGAAGATACACGCGTGACGAAAAAACTTCTCATGAAGTACGCAATCCCGACCTCGGTCTTTTCGGCGCATGAGCATACGGAACAGAAAAAGCTCGAGTCATTTCTCGTCCGGTTGGTGGCCGGTGAAAGCGTGGCGGTGGTGACAGACGCGGGGACGCCGGGCTTGTCTGATCCGGGCAATGTCCTCGTCTCGCTCGCCCTCGCGCGTGGTATTGCGGTCGTGCCCATTCCGGGCGTGTCCGCCCTCGCTGCGCTCGTCTCGGTGGCTGGTGTCGATATGCGGGAATTCACCTTTCTCGGCTTCCCGCCGCACAAGAAAGGTCGCGAGACATACTTCAAGCGTGTTGCGGCAAGCGAGCTACCAGTTGTGTACTATGAATCACCGCATCGTGTGGTGAAGAACTTGGAATTGCTCCTGTCCTTCGCTCCGGAGAAACAGGTGATTGTCGGTCGGGAATTGACGAAGCTGTTTGAGGAAGTCGTCCGTGGCGATATCGCGATGGTTCTCGGTCGAATGAAGGCAGATGCCAATAAACTCAAGGGGGAGTTCTCGATTATCGCACACTAGTCAGTTATGGATCTGACCCATAAAAAATGCGTACCCTGCGAGGGCGGGGTGGACCCGATGGGTGCGGAAGAAGTCGAGCAGTATCTCCGTGTAGTGACCGGTTGGACGCTCGCCGAATTTCCCGAGATTCGAAAAAACTATCAATGCCAGGATTTCGCCCAGGCGCTCGAGTTCGTGAATGCAGTCGGGGCAATCGCTGAAGCGGAGGGGCATCACCCGGACATCTGCCTCCATGGTTGGAATCAGGTGGAGCTTCGGCTTTCAACCCACGCCATCCATGGGCTGCATCTGAATGACTTCGTCTTGGCATCCAAGGTTGACGCGCTGTGGAAGAAGGACTTTGCAAGCGCTGAAAGTAAATAAACTCACCACCTGAAGTCTAAAAAGTTTTGAAGCCCGACATACAGTGTATGCGGGCTTCGGGTTGCGGGGAGACTCGGCTATTTGCCGAAAATCCAGTCTGCAAAGGCGGCGTTGGCGATGAGACAGCTATTGCTGTCGAGCGCGCACAGCGCCGATGCCATTAAGTACCCTACGGGGAGGCTGGCGATGATGAGCGTCCAGAACATCCAACGCTCGCTTCTCGGCGAAAACTCGCCCTTGAGCCAGTCGATGAATATCGACAACTTCAGCGCGATGGTGAGCATCACCATGTCGAATCGATCCATTCGGTCCACGTTCTCTCCTTGGTTGTGAAAGATTACTTCAATTGAAGTTGCCCACATTATACATGATAAACTCAGAAAAGTCAAGGATGGAGAGTATTCATTTCTTGGCTTAGAAAAGGTATACCATCACACCAATACATTGGTGTGATGGTATAGTATGGAGGTATCACCTATTACATAAGAAGGCCATGTCCAAGCCATTTTTCATCACGACTGCCATCGACTATGTGAACGCGGCTCCGCATGTGGGACATGCCGTGGAAAAAGTCCTGACCGATGTCGTTGCGCGCTATCATCGCTTGGCGGACGATGAAACCTATTTCCTCACTGGGTCGGACGAGAATAGTCTGAAAAATGTGCAGGCTGCGGAAAAGGCTGGCAAGCCAGTTGCGGAATTTGTTGCGGAGAATGCAGAGTCTTTCAAAAAACTGAAAGAGAGTCTGAATCTTAATTTCAATCAATTCATCCGCACGACGGAGCCGCGGCATTTCGAGGGGGCAAAAAAAATGTGGAATGCTTTCAAAAAGGAAGACCTCTACAAGAAGGCGTACCACGGACTCTACTGCGTCGGTTGCGAAGAGTTCAAGTCGGAAAAAGACTTGGCCGATGGCCTCTGTCCCGACCACAAGGTCGCACCGGAAGCTGTGGAGGAAGAGAACTGGTTCTTCAAACTTTCGACGTATCAGGATCAGCTCTTAGAACTTGTTCTGAATGACAAGCTGAAGGTCTATCCCGACTATCGGAAGAATGAAGTTCTGTCATTCATTCGGATGGGGCTCGAGGATTTCTCTATCTCGCGCTCCGTGGCGCGGGCCAAAGGCTGGGGCGTGCCGGTGCCGGGAGACGAGAGTCAGATCATGTATGTCTGGGTGGACGCCTTGTCGAACTACATCACCGCGCTTGACTATGCGACGGACGGTGAGCAGTATCAAAAATACTGGAACCATGCCGACGGTGAGCGCGTGCACGTTATCGGCAAAGGTATCCTGCGCTTCCATGCAATCTATTGGCCAGCGATGCTCTTGTCGGCCGGACTCCCGCTCCCGACCACCATCTACGCGCACGAATACCTGACCATCAACGGTCAAAAAATGTCGAAGTCTTTAGGCAATGTCATCTACCCGGAAGAGTTGGTGGCGAAATATGGCGTCGATGGGACGCGCTATCTGCTCCTGACGGCGTTGCCGTACAGTAAAGACGGTGACTTGTCCTGGGAGAAAATGACGGAGAAGTACAATGCCGACCTGGCGAATGGTCTCGGCAATCTCGTTTCGCGGGTAGTAAAATTAAGTGAAAAGTTAGAAAACGAAAAAGATAAAGAGGTATATGTTTCTAAGGGGCATGCATTAGAAAATCTTAATTCGTTCCTATTCAAGTTCGATGTTTCCGGGGCCCTTGGTGCTATATGGGTCACGGTAAAACACCTTAATGAATACCTGGCTAAGGAAGAGCCATGGAAACTTGATAGCAGTTCAAAAAAGTTTACTAGTATTCTGAAAAGAATCGCGGAGGATACTTGCTCAGATAGCGTTAGAGATTCAGCCATTTCTTCCATCAACCTCCGAAAAGATCGAATCAGCATTGAAGACGGGGAAAGTCGAACCGCTATTTCAGCGTATCAAGTAAAAAGAGAATCGGCGGCCGCGGTGACGGACGCCGATGAGTCGGGAAGGGGATCTTCACCCGAGGATATACCTGGTGCCTCCGCCAGAGACGACCAGGACGAAAGCGATGGCGGCGAGTGTTCCTGCGATGAGGAAGAATCGGACCAGGTGAGGGATGCAGTTTCATGTGTTACTCCAGTTTGGTGACCGTGGTCTATCCGCGCAGCCGCTCGATTGAAAGCAGCAGCTCCTCGACGAACTCCGGGTCGGTAAACGTCCAGATGAAATTGACGATGACGCCGATGAGGAGTAACAGTAAAAGAGCGGCGAACCATCGCTCGGAACGATTCCCACGTTTCATGAGACACTCCAGTTGGTAAAGATGCGGCCAACATAGCAGGGATAGAAAATAACAGCAAGTACTATCATGTACGACATTCACACTCACCTCTACTGGGACTCCTATGACGCGGACCGAGACGCGGTGATCGCGCGCGCCCAGGCGGCGGGGATAGAAAGGATGTTTGCCATTGGCTGCACGGTAGAGGAAAGTCGGCAATGTGTGGCACTCGCTGAACAGTACCCCGAGATCTCTGCCTCGGTCGGCATTCATCCACATGAATTTCGAACCGAGACCGATGTAAAGAATCTCGGGGCGGATATCGAAGCGCTTCGTGCTTTGGCTCAATCATCAATGAAAGTCGTCGCCATCGGAGAGTGTGGGCTCGACTATTATGTGCGCCCAGCCGTGATCGATGCACAGCAACAGTACGTTGGACGGCAAGTAACCGAAATTTCCGAAGGGGCGAAAATGGTTCAGCGGCAGGGGTTTCTGGCTCAGATCGAATTGGCGAGCCGCGTGCATCTGCCACTAATCGTCCATTGTCGAGATGCGTATGAAGATATGCTGCCGATTCTTGGGGCCGAGGCTAAGGATTTGGGAGCTGTCATCCTCCATTGCTATATGGGTAATACCGAAGTGACGAAGCGTTTTTTGGAGCTTTCCAACGTATACTTTTCCTTCACGGGCAATATCACGTATCCCGTGAAGAAAGCGCTGGTGGGGACGAAGGATGACCTGCAGGAGACGGTGCGAATGGTGCCCTTGGAGCGCCTGTTCGTCGAAACAGACTGTCCGTTTCTCACGCCCCAGGCGAAGCGTGGGGAACGCAATGAACCAGCGAATGTGACGCATATCGCTGACCAAGTAGCGCTCCTAAAAGACATTACCCGGGATGTCCTTGATCAATACATCGACGAAAATTTCCGGCACGTTTTCTTGCGGTGAACGCATCGGAGAGCCGTGATGAATGTGGGAGGATATTGTATACTTGGGGCGATAACGTCTTATCGTTCGTAGATAATGCCTGAACAACTCGGGAGAGTCGAAGTGCCGAAGGGCGGTTGGGTCAAGAAACAGCCAGCCAGTGCTTTTAATTTTGATGTGGCTCTTGCCCGCGCTCGGGTTTTGTCTGAACAAAAAAGAATTATCAGCGATTTGCAGCAGCAGATTCAAGACGTTCAAGCACAAATCGAGATCGAGAAAGCAGACGGAATCGGTCCGAGCGAAGCGTTGAGAATGGAGCTCCAGCGTTGCCAAGACGGCATAGCGATAGCCGAACAGCGTCTGGTAGCGGAGTTTCCGCAACCAAAAAATCCGAAACAACCACACTAGATGCACCGCCGTTAAAAAAAACTGTCAAGCATACTCAGAACGATTTCAAGCCGGTCCGAGAATAAGGTATAATGAGCAAGAAAGTAAGTATACCCCGATGTCATTTTTTGAATCTCTTCTCGGGAAACCGAGGGTTGTTCCGAAGTCTGAGATAACCTATCCGAAAAAGCCAGCCGAGGGCGCATTTGATGCAGCCAAAGCAGTCAATGTGGGCATTGCACGCGTAGAGGCGGCCCAGGCGACAAAGTCTGCGATTGCGAAAGCGCAAGTGGGAGGACTGGAGACGCTGCGGACCAATGCGAAGACTCTGGAGGATGCACTCGAGAATCCGCCCTCATTTGAAGCGCCGACAATGGCTGAGCCGGTGGCCCGAGTGCACGATGGACCCATGATACCTGATACTGCTGCTGCCCATCTCCGCAAACGGAAAGAGGAGGTCTACCAGCTGAAGGGGGAGCCGCTGAAGGATGCTGATTTGTCCCCGTTGGAGACCGGGGATGGCAGAAATCCGTATGGGGTCCATACCGGCCAAGGTGTGGAGAAGATTGGAAGTGCCGAGGTTCTGGCGAATCTAAAGAATGCGAAACAACTTCTTGGTGAACCAATGGCGCTGGAGCGGGAGCCAGTGGATCCTGTCAGAAAAGCCAGATCTGAAGCGTTCCGGAAAGACCCGATACCGACAACTCCGCTCGGCACACGAGAAGATCTTGCAGGAGCGGGGGGATTAGTCGAAGGAGTAGAGGACGATTGGAAAGCGGCTCAACGCGCAGCCAGAGTCGACAATCCTGAGGGGTTGAAGAGCCTGCGTACCCTCGCGACAGACCGTTCGCGGCCGAAAGATATCCTGCACGTCGAGGATGTGAAAAGCGGCCTCGTTAATCAAGGATCGGAGTCTCTGACCTACCCTTTAGAACACTCATCGAATGCAACAGCGCGACTCGCTGCTTACCCCAAAGGAATTGGGTTCGGCGCTGAGAGAACACAGTCGTCGAAACCAAAAAAAATAAATAGTGTCGAAGATCTACGAGGAGGATTAGTGGAGCGCGAAACCGAGCTTGAAAATTCCAGCCAAGCGAAAAAGCGACTGAGCCGGAAGAGCGATCGAGGTCCGGTGTCAGAGAGCGACACATACTGGGAATCGTTGCAGCAGAAAAGCCAGAATAAGCTACGCGAACTGGAAACGATGATCAAGCTTGCTGCGACTCCTGAGGAAGTCAGTCTGATGCAAGAGCTCTTAGAGCGGGCCCGTGCCAAGCACCAGGAGAGTTTTGGCGATGAAGCCTAGTTTTCACCCTGTCCAGGCCGGTATATAATCGGAATGCATGTTAAGTCGTAACTGAATCGCTATGTCGTGGGAACAGAGAAAAAACGATTTGATCGGGGGAGAGAAAAAAGGGAAAGATATTGCTGGTCAGCAAATGTGGAATGAAGGATTCTCGAAACAGAGTCCGGATAATGCTGCTCGAGGGAAAGCCGCAGAGGGGAGTTTCGTGGAGACCGCCACGGCGGAGCAGCAGGCAAAAAAGATAGAAGTCATGCAGGCTCAGATCGCCGAGAATCATAAAATGACGGAGGCATTGGATGCTAGTATCGCCGAAGTGAACGCTCAACTACAGAAGGGGGAAGAGGCTGCCTCAAAGAACCCGAGTGTTGCGGCGATCAATCAAATGCTCGCGGCGGAGGCGCTCAAGAAAAAAGAAGGACTTTTGGTTCAAAAGAACACCCTGGCTGAGCAGAGTAAAGACTTGGAGGGACAGATAATCTCGATGGCGCACTAATCCGCACAGAGTATGAATGAATCTGGTTTCATAGCGCCGAGTGGGGAGAAGTCCAAACCACCGCTCAACATGCGGCCGATGGAGGGTGTGGAGGCTTTGGAGCTGGAGCCGCTCGAAGGGGAAAAGGCTTTTGCGAAAGTCGAGAAGGCTTCAGCGAAGCCGAATTTCGGCGAGGGGCCTGAAGCCATGAAGACGGCGGACGAGATTCTCAAGGCGCAGGAGATGCTGGCAACCTTCGAGAGTCAACTAGCCGCCGCAGAAGCGGAATTAGCCCTCGTTCATAAAGAAGAAGGTGAATTGTTTGCGCTACTTAAGGAAGCGACGACTCCGGAAGACGCGAAGGTAGAGACATTGACAAAGTTGCTCGATGTGCAGAAACGTCTGGAAGAGTCGGGGCAGATCGCAGATTCCAAAAGGAAATTGGTAGCCACCTCCAAAGAGGCTTTTCAGAAAAAATTCGGACCGCGCAACACAGATACCCTTCATTAAGGGTTTCTATATTTCCGTTTGACCTTTCGTGTTTTCACCAGTACACTGGAAGCGCTTAAAAAGAAGGCCGGCCCTTCTTTTTGTATAATCATTCTGCCACTCCGTTGGAAATCTCCATAGCCGCAGAAAAATTGTTCAGTCTCGGGAATTTTCCAGTGACCAATGCCTTTTTGATTGGCGTCCTGGTGAGTTTGGGTTTGGTCGTCGTGACCCAGCTCGCGCTCCGCCGCCGTTCGCTCGTGCCGCGGGGTCTCCAGAATGTCTTCGAGCTCATCGTCGAGGGGCTGCTCGCGTTCATCGAGAGTGTGACGGGAGATAAGGCTCAAGCCAAGAAATTCTTCCCGCTTATTGCGACGATATTCCTGTTCGTCCTGTTTTCCAATTGGGTGGGGCTGCTCCCGGGCGCGGGCACCGTCGGTCTGGCGCATACGCAGAATGGGCACGCGACTATCATTCCGTTTTTGCGGAGCACATCGGCGGACCTGAACTTCACGCTCGCTCTTTCGCTCATGGTGGTTGTCACGGTCCAATTCACTGGCATTGCAACGCTTGGTCTCTTTAAATACGGCCAGAAATTCTTTGTCAGTCCGTTCCGGAAGCCGTATGGCATCGGCATGGTGGTCGGTCTGCTCGAGCTCGTGAGCGAATTCGCTAAATTCCTCTCCTTTTCTTTTCGTCTCTTCGGCAATGTGTTCGCGGGAGAAGTGCTTCTGACAGTTATGCTCCACCTCGTGCCGTATTTCATCCCGCTGCCGTTCCTTTTCCTCGAAATCTTCGTCGGATTCATTCAGGCGGCAGTCTTCGCTATGCTAACCTTGGTTTTTCTCAAGATGGCGATGCTGCCGGCGGAGCATTGAAAAGTCGGACATTGGACAGGTCACTCGATTTGGGGTACACTGGAGGCGCTTTGTTTCATGTTTCAAGCCGTAATCAATAAATTCGTAAGTTGCAAGCATATGGAATTGGAATCAGCGAAGATGCTCGGTGCCGCGCTCGCCATCGGCCTTGGTGCCATCGGACCAGGTATGGGCATGGGTATTCTTTTCAGCAAAGCATTGGAGGCGATTGGCCGGAATCCGGAAGCTCAGCCTAAGATCCAACTGACGATGTTCCTCGGCGTAGCGTTCACGGAAGCGATCGCGATTTATGCCCTGGTCATCTCCCTCATGATTCTGTTCAGCTAACTCAAACGTGCCGTAATCAAAGACTCGCATGGAAGCGTTGGCGAATTTGGGTGTCGATTGGAAGCTCTTTCTCGCTCAAGCGGTGAATTTTCTCATCCTACTTTTTGTGCTGCGCCGGTTCGCGTATCGGCCGATGCTGAAATTCCTCGAGGAGCGTACGGCGCGTATCGATCAGGGGCTGAAGGATGCTGAATCGGCCCATGCCAAACTGAAGTCCGTTTCCGAGGAGGAAAAGAAGATCATGGTGGCAGCCCGAGAAGAGGCGCGCGATATCTTGCTCCAGGCGGAGGGTGCGGCCAAAAAGCGCGATGCATTGATGCTTCAGGAGACCAAGGGTAAGATCGATAAGATGATTGCGGATGCGGACGCGCATCTGGCTGATGAAAAGGAGCGTTTGGTCCGCGAGGCGAAGGCTGAACTCTCCAGTCTGGTTGTCACTGCCACTGAGCGCGTACTTGGCAAGACTGTCGATGCCAAGATCGATACCCAGTTGGTCGAGGCGGCGCTCAGTAAAGGCAAGTAACGGTATGCGAATCGCGGAAGCGCAACTCGTGAAAGCAGTTGATGAGCTCCAGCGGGAGGGGCAGCTTGTCGGGACCGAACTTGCCGCGGCCTTTGCGAAATTTCTCCGTCGCAAGCGGCTTTCCCGACGCGTGGGGAAGATCGGCCGAGCACTCGATACGTATGCTGAACAGTCATCGGGTGTACTCTCCGTCACCGCGACCAGCGCGCGTGCGCTCTCGGTCAGTGAGCGGCAGCGAGTCGAGGAAGCGGCCGCGCAGCTCCTGGGGCAGCCGGAGCACGGGGTCGCGATCGAGTTCCGCGAAGAGACAGATCTCATCGGCGGCCTCCGGCTTGAAACGACAAACACTCGCCTGGATGGGACGGTTGCCCGTGCACTCAAAGAACTCCGTAAATCATTGTGACATTCACGCCTATGCCGAATCCACTCATCGAAGAGCTGAAAAAGGAACTGACTCGGTTTCATCATGCGGTGGAGCGTGAGGCGGTCGGAACGATTCTAGAGGTCGGCGATGGAGTCGCTCGCGTCGCCGGTCTGTCAGAAGTCATGGCGTCGGAGATGGTGGAATTCGAAGACGGGACGCTCGGCGTGGCGCTCAACCTCGAGGAAAGCGAGGTCGGTGTGATGGTCATGAGTGAAATGGGCGAACTTTCCGAAGGGAACGCGGGTGAAAGCGACGGGGCGCATTCTGTCCGTGCCGGTCGGTGCTGGCGTCATCGGCCGCGTTGTGAATGCGCTCGGCAAGCCGATTGACGGCAAAGGCGAGATCAAGGCGGAGAAATATTATCCCGTCGAAAAAATCGCGCCAGGCGTTATCACTCGCCAATCGGTCCATCAGCCGCTCCAGACCGGCATCAAGGCGATCGACGCCCTGATCCCGATCGGCCGCGGCCAGCGGGAACTCATCATCGGCGACCGGCAGACCGGAAAGACCGCTGTAGCGATTGATACCATCATCAACCAGAAAGGTCAGGATGTGATTTGCATCTACGTCGCAATCGGACAGAAGGAATCGAAAGTCGCTCGTATCATGGCCGAGCTCGATAAAGTCGGAGCGATGGACTATACCACCATCGTCGTGGCTGGTGTCTCCGAACCGGCGGCGCTTTCATACATTGCGCCCTATGCCGGGTGCGCGATGGGCGAGTATTTCATGGACCAGGGCAAAGACGTGCTTGTGGTCTATGATGATCTTTCCAAACACGCGGTTGCATATCGGCAGATTTCCCTTATTCTCCGCCGCCCGCCCGGTCGCGAGGCGTATCCGGGCGATGTTTTTTATGTTGCACTCGCGTCTTCTGGAACGCAGCGCCAAGCTAAATGCCGAAGCATGGCGGCGGTTCGATCACTGCGCTGCCGATCATCGAGACCCAGGCCGGCGATGTCTCCGCCTATATTCCGACGAATGTCATTTCCATCACTGACGGCCAGATCTATCTCGAATCGGATCTGTTCTATAAAGGCATCCGGCCAGCCCTGAATGTCGGCATTTCGGTCTCGCGCGTCGGTTCCGCGGCGCAGATCAAAGCGATGAAACAGGTCGCGGGAACGCTCCGGCTCGATCTCGCGCAATTCCGCGAACTGGAATCGTTTGCCCAGTTCGGTTCCGATCTCGATGAGAAGACGCGCTCCCTCATCGAACGGGGCCGCCGGGCCGTCGAGGTGCTGAAGCAGCCTCAGTACGCACCGCTCGCGGTCGAAAGTGAGGTTGCACTTCTCTATGCGCTTTCCCGCGGTCATCTCGACGATGTCGCGGTCGAAGCAATCAGCCGATTCGAAAAAGAGTTCCTTCTCTCTCTCGAGAGCGATGGGCAGAAAGTTGTGGCGGCGATCCGTGCCGAGAAAGCGCTGACAGAAAACGTTGAGACACTTCTCAAGGATCACATCGCTTCATTCAAAAAGGGATTTATCGTCACGTAGACTGCTATGCCGAGCGGAAAAGACATCCGAAGACGCATCAAGGGCGTAAAGGGAACGGGCAAGATTACCCGGGCCATGGAAATGATTTCCGCTGTGAAGATGCGCCGCGCCGTCGAGCGCGCATTGGCGATGCGTCCGTATGCGAAGGCAGCACTGTCCGTTCTTCACAGTGTGACGGCGGCCGTCAAATACGAAAAGCATCCGCTCCTGCTTGAACGTCCAATTGGGAGGGAACTCTATGTGATCGTCACCTCCAACCGCGGACTGTGCGGCTCCTTTAACACCCAGGTCCTGAAGAAACTGCGGGAAGTTCGCGCCGAGGATAAGGAACGCAAGGCCTCCTTCATCACGCTCGGAAAAAAAGGGGAGCAGGCGGTGCGTCGCATGCAGGGGAGCATCATCGCCTCTTTTCCGGACGTTTTCGAGTATCCCCGTGTCACCGATATGCAGCCTGTCACGCACGTAATCTTGGATGAGTTTCTTACCGGGCGTGCGGACCGGGTCGTCATGGTTTATACCGACTATGTTTCCGCGCTGGTGCAGAAGGTAAAAGTCCGTGCGCTCTTGCCGGTGACGGAAAAAGACGCCAATAAAATGCTCGACGAGATCGGCATTGAAGCCAATGGCGCTGTCGAGGGAGACTTTCTCATCGAGCCGTTGCCGGAGACGGTGCTCGAAACGCTCATTCCGCGGCTCATTGAAGCTGAGTTGTATCATGCGGTGCTCGAATCGAATGCTTCGCAAGAGGCGGCCCGGATGGTCGCGATGCGGAGTGCGACTGACGCGGCCAAGGAAATGGTGGCCGATCTCACCCTCGCCTATAATCAGCTCCGCCAACAGAAGATCACTCAGGAGATTGCCGAGCTCTCGGCTGGCATGGCAGCGGTGCAGGGATAATTTTGAAATAATGCAAACACGTATGAAGAACGAGGGAAAAGTTATCCAAGTCATCGGGCCGGTCATCGATGTGGAATTCGCGGACGGGGTGAAGTTGCCGATGATCTATGATGCGCTCGAGGTAGCGCTCGGAGAAGGCACGCTCGTGGCGGAAGTCCACCAGCATTTGGGCGGCGGTCGCGTTCGGGCGGTCGCGATGGGAACGACGGACGGGCTCAAGCGCGGCGTCGGAGCGGTTGCGACGGGTGCTCCAATCAGCGTCCCGGTGGGGACAGCGGTTCTCGGCCGGATGTTCGACGTACTCGGCCACGCCATCGATGGCAAGGACGAAGTGATAGCTGAAAAACGCAGCTCAATTCATCGCTCGGCTCCGTCTTTCGAAGAACAGTCGACCAAGGCGGAAGTCTTCGAAACCGGCATCAAATCGATCGACCTCTTCTGTCCCTTCATGAAAGGCGGCAAGGTCGGGCTTTTCGGCGGCGCCGGCGTTGGCAAGACGGTCGTCATTCAGGAATTGATTCGGAATATCGCCCAGGAACATGGCGGCTACTCGGTCTTCGCGGGCGTCGGGGAACGGACGCGCGAAGGCAATGATCTCTACCATGAAATGAAAGACTCGGGCGTGCTCGACAAGACAGCGCTCGTGTTCGGTCAAATGAATGAGCCGCCAGGCGCCAGGCAGCGCGTTGCACTCTCGGCTTTGACGATGGCCGAAGATTTCCGCGACAGCGAAGGCAAGGATGTGCTGCTCTTCATCGACAATATTTTTCGTTTCACGCAGGCCGGATCCGAAGTCTCCGCTTTGCTCGGTCGCATCCCGTCAGCCGTGGGCTATCAGCCGACCTTGGCCGAGGAGATGGGGGGGTTACAGGAACGCATTACATCAACCAAGAAAGGCGCGATCACATCCGTCCAAGCGGTCTATGTGCCGGCGGATGATTTGACTGATCCGGCGCCAGCGACGACTTTCGCGCATCTCGATTCGACCGTCGTTTTGAACCGGGCGCTGACCGAAATCGGTATTTATCCGGCGGTTGATCCGCTCGATTCGAGCTCGAATATCCTCGATCCGCAAGTCGTCGGAGAGCGTCATTACGCGGTCGCTCGGAATGTCCAGCGCATCCTGCAGCGGTACAAAGATTTACAGGATATCATCGCGATTCTCGGGATGGAAGAACTGACCGAAGAGGATAAGTTGACTGTATCCCGGGCGCGCAAGATTCAGAAATATCTCTCTCAGCCGTTCTTTGTCGCTGAACAGTTCACGGGTACGCCGGGAAAATATGTAAAGCTGGAAGATACGATTGAGGGTTTTGAGAAGATTCTCTCGGGCGAACTCGACGCGATCCAGGAGCAGGACTTCTATATGAAGGGATCGATCAGTGAGGTTCTGGCAGCCACTAAAAAAGACGTTTAAGCATGCCCACACTCACGTTTAAACTGGTGACGCCCGAGCGCGCGGTCGTAGAGATCGAAGCGGCAGGGGTGACTGTTCCTATCGCGGACGGCGATGTAACGATACTGCCGGAGCATGTGCCGTATATCGGCGCGCTCAAATCAGGTGAAATCGTCGTGCATCATACGGATGGCTCGACGGAAAGTCTGGCGGTCTCTGGCGGGTTTGTGGAATTCGATTCGAACACCCTCTCCGTATTGGCGGATACAGCAGAGCGGGCGGCTGATATCGATATGGAACGCGCCGAGGCTGCGCGAGTTCGCGCTGAAGCGCTGCGAAATGAGCGGGTCTCGATGGGTGAGGAGGAATATGCGCGGGTCGCAGCCGCACTGGAAAAGGAAATGGCGCGTATCAAAGTCGCGCGTAAACATCGTGGCCGGGCTGGGCCGAATGTGCTTTCGCGCGAATAGTGTGTGCCGTCACAGGTCCGAGAGAGCTTACAGCAGGTGGGGATATTATTGTAAAGGGAGTGATGTGGTTTTTCCGCTCGGGCTAAAAAATACTTGTAACGGTACTAGCACATTCTTACGTGTGGGAGTAAACTCAAAGAGGTACCTCTATTGATTTATTGTAATAAGCAAAAAAATATATGGTAGTAAAACAAACAACGCTGCAGAAATATGGGCGTTTTGGTGGACTCCTCCTTGTTGCGGTGCTTTTCCTTCCGATTTTAGGAGTGTATCTCTACCAAACGATGAGATTAGCCTCCAACCACATGGGTGTGTTGATGCGACCAAAAAACTCAGCCGTATACTCTACAGGCTATGGTGGCATGATGGGGCTAACAGACAACAAGAGGCGAGCAGCGTTTGAAGTGGCAGAGATTTCAAGACCGGCGGGTATGATGGGCGGTGTCGCAGTGAGCGCCCCCGCTACGATAGATCGTCAATTGATGAAGAGTGCCACGCTCGATTTGCGTGCCCGGAGTCTCGATTGGACAGTCGGCAAGATTCAGGAAATTACCAAGAATGTCGGCGGATATGTCGAGAGTGCGAATGTCTCTCAACCGAAAGTGAACGTCAAGACGGCGTGGCTGACGGTCCGAGTCCCGGCTGATCGTCTTGATGTGACGCTCGACGAGGTAAAAAAGTCGGCATCGGCGGTCATGAATGAACACCTGAATATCGGGGATGTCACGGACCAGGATATCGATCTCTCAGCCCGTCTCGGCGCCAAGCTTGCCGAAGAATCCGCACTGGTCTCATTGCTGGACAAAGCCGTGAAGGTCAGTGATGTGATTGAAGTGACGGATCGCCTCACTCTGGTGCGCGGCGAGATCGAGCGGATGCAAGCGGAGCAGCGCATGCTGAGAGGCCAGGTAGCCATGGCTACGGTATCGATTTCTATCACCGAAGATCCACGTGTTGCAGTTGACACGAACTCAGTGCGTGACGGGAATGTCGTCAAGCAATCTCTTGCTGATGTCTCTCGCTGGGGCATCGCGCTCGGCAGCGCTCTGGTCGCCTTCCTCATCAGTGGCGTCCCGATTATCATCATCTATGGATTCTTTCTCTGGGTGGCCTATCGAATCGGTCGTGCCATCGCCCATCGGGTAGTGCATCGGAAATAGTCGGATTGAATCGATACATACTATCCCGTCCCCGTGGCGGGATAGTATTATTGTCGGAAAAGAAAAAGCGCCCCGTCGTTGAAACAGGGTGCTGGGCCAGGAGAGGGATTCACTCACCCCGTGCGCTTCGAATGGACTTCTCAAAATCCGTCACGGTGTTGGTGGGTGGCTGGAGAGGTTCTGGATAGGGTGGATGGAACGGCGAGGTCACTCTCGATGTTTGGTCCACCCAACTGTGGAGCGGATTGCCGCTGAAACGCTGGCCTTTGGCCGTCTTAATGATGAGCGGGTGTTGCTGCACGATGGCTCTCCTGTAAAGTGCTGCATTTAGCATAGAACGCCGCCGTCTTCAGTGGCAAGTTCTGGCGGATGAAAAAATCCCGATTTTCTCTTGAAAAAAGGCTCATTTTCGGCTAGAGTAGGGGAGTAATGCGCTGGTATGGCTATGAAATACGACCCGAAAAAGATCGAAAGGAAGTGGCAGAAAGTCTGGGCAGCGGGTCATCCTGGGCCGATTGGTAAACGCGGAAAATACTCGGTGCTCGACATGTTTCCGTATCCATCGGGCGATGGGCTGCATGTCGGCCATGTCGAGAACTTCACGGCTACCGATATCTACGCGCGCTTCATGCGCTTTCAGGGCTATGAAGTGTTTCACCCGATTGGCTGGGACGCGTTCGGGCTGCCGGCCGAAAACTTCGCCATCAAGACTGGCATCCATCCGGACAAACGGACGAAGGAATCTATCAAGAATTTCACTCGGCAGATCAAATCAATCGGTCTGTCGTATGATTGGGATCGTGAACTGAATACTTCGAGTCCGGAGTATTACCGTTGGACGCAGTGGATATTTCTGTTTTTGTACAAGAACGGCCTGGCCTACAAGAAAAAAGCGAAAGTGAACTGGTGTCCGTCCTGCCAGACGGTCTTGGCCAATGAGCAGGTCATCGACGGCAAATGCGACCGCTGCGGCGATAGCGTGGTCCAAAAAGATCTGGAACAATGGTTTTTTAAGATCACGGACTTCGTCGAACAACCAGGACCAAGAGCAGCAATAAGAAAATCTCTGGTCTGCTTTCCGGTCTCGAAACCATCGACTGGCCTGAATCGACCAAGGCGGCCCAGACGCCACTGGATCGGCCGGTGCGGAGGGAGCCGAGATTGTCTTCTATGTTGCGACACCGAAGAGGAAACCAGGGTCTTCACGACGCGCATCGACACGATTTATGGCTGTACATATCTGGTCGTGGCGCCCGAGCACCCACTCGTCAATGCGCTCTCAGGACGGATCAAGAATATAAACCGAAGTGAGAGCAATACCTTGCCGACAATCAAAGAAAAAGACAGACCTCGAACGGACTGAACTCAATAAGGAAAAGACGGGTGTGCGCTCGAAGGGCGTCGAAGCCATGCATCCGTTGACAGGTGAAGGATGCCGGTCTACGTCGCCGACTACGTACTCGGTACCTATGGTACGGGAGCGGTGATGGCGTTCCGGCACATGATAAGAGGGATTTCGAGTTTGCGAAGAAACATGACCTACTTATTAAGTATGTTGTACATCCGATTGCATTTTCTTATCAAAAATCTGCGAGGACCTGGAAAACGGTCGAGAATATACATCCAGAAAAGAGCAAAGTGGACGAAAGGTGGCTTACTGATAGACTAGAGACCAAAGGCGTCCCTTATCTTGCTGATGGAAAGCTAATCAATTCAAGAGAATTTATTGGCTGACATTGTGATGAAGCGCGGGAGAAGATGGTCGCGTGGCTGAAGAAAGAAAAACTGGGGAAGAAAGTGGTGAATTATCGGCTGCGTGATTGGCTTATTTCCCGGCAGCGCTATTGGGGTGCGCCGATCCCAATCATCTACTGTGATGACTGTGGGGCGGTGCCGGTGCCAGAGAAAGATCTGCCCGTGAAGCTACCGACAGATGTGGATTTCCGTCCGACCGGGGAGTCGCCACTTGTCCGTTCGAAAGCCTTTCATAAAGTAAAGTGTCCGAAATGCGGCGCGAAGGCGCGGCGCGAGAGCGATACGATGGATACTTTCGTCTGTTCGAGCTGGTACTATCTGCGTTACGCTGATCCGAACAATACGAAACAGTTCGCCTCGAAGAAAGCCTCGAGAAATATCTCCCGGTGGATTTCTATATGGGTGGGGCGGAACATACGGTACTCCACCTCCTCTATGCGCGTTTTTTCACCAAAGCGCTCTGCAGCACGGCTACCTCGCTTTCGACGAGCCGTTCGTGAAACTTCGCCATCAGGGGATGATTCTCGCGGAAAACGGTCAGAAAATGTCCAAATCGAAGGGGAATGTGGTCAATCCGGATCAGGTGATCGCGGAGTTCGGCGCGGATAGTCTGCGCCTCTATGAGATGTTCATGGGGCCGATCGAGGAGATGAAGGGATGGAATACGGCGAGTATGATCGGACTGAGACGATTTCTTGGAGAAGGTCTGGAAACTTGAAACACGGATAACGGATCAAAAATCACAGATTAGGGATAAGAATCTTGAAACCTTATTCCACAAAACGATTAAGAAAGTTACCGAGGATATAGCCGAGCTTAAATTTAATACCGCTATCAGCGCCTTGATGATTTTCGTCAATGAAATAGAAAAGGAGGAAAAGCTTTCAGTCGGCAAGTTATAGGCGACTGTTAACACTGCTCGCTCCGTTCGCACCACATATCGCGGAAGAGCTTTGGCAGCGATTAGGAGAAAAGAAATCGATCTTTCTTGCTCCCTGGCCGAAGTTTGATCCGAAAAAAATCCGTGAGGAGACGAAAACAATCGGAGTCCAAGTGAATGGCAAGGTCCGCGGTACGATTGAGCTTGCGGTCGATGCGACGGAGGCTGAAGCGAAATCGCTCGCTCTCGGCGACTCAAAGATACAGGCATTCATCGGTGGGAAACAGCTGCGGAAATGTATCTATGTGCCGGGTCGTATCCTGAATTTCGTGGTCAGCAATTAATTTTCATCCTATGTGCGGTATCGTCGGCTATACGGGCCAGCGCCAGGTCAAAGATGTTCTCATTGAAGGGTTGAAGCGCCTGGAATACCGTGGCTATGATTCGGCCGGAGTCGCCTTCCTCGACGGCAAGAAGGTACGGATCGTTAAGGCTGCTGGCAAGGTTGCTATCCTGGAGTCGAAAATCGGCACGCTTTCAGTTGCTGGGATGGGTATTGCGCATACTCGTTGGGCGACGCATGGGAAACCATCTGAGAAGAATGCTCATCCGCACTCAGACTGCCAGAGTCATGTGGCGGTCGTGCATAATGGTATCATCGAGAATTACCGCGAGTTGCGGGAGGTGTTAGAAAAGCAAGGGCATCGGTTTCGGTCAGAGACGGACACCGAGACGATTGCGCATCTGATTGAAGAAGGAATGAAGACGGATACCTTCGAAACGTCGTTCGTGATAGCTCTCAAAGTGCTTCGCGGGGCGTATGGCATTGTTGCCATTTCGAGCGAGCATCCGGGAGTGATGCTTGCGGCACGGAACAGCAGCCCGCTGGTCATCGGCATCGGGAAAGGCGAGATGTTCGTTGCGTCGGATGTCTCGGCGATGATTGGCGACGTGAAGCGCGTCGTGTACCTCGATGACGGAGAAATAGCGAAAATTGATCGGGAGGGCTATACGGTCAAAACACTGGGGAGCCGGAAGCGAGCGAAAGCTGAGATTACGCTCGAATGGGATCAAGCTATCGCTGAACGGGGAGGATATCCGCATTTCATGCTGAAAGAGATCTTTGACCAGCCGAAGAGCTTCACGGACGCGCTCCGTGGCCGATTGCTTGTGAAGGAAGGGCGGGTTCGTCTCGGAGGTCTGAGGACAGTTGAGAAACGCCTTCGCCAGATCAATCGTATCGTTATCGTTTCTTGCGGGACCTCGTATCATTCCGGTCTCGTGGGAGAATACCTCATCGAGGAGCTGGCGCATATTCCGACTGAGGTTGAGATGGCCTCCGAATTCCGCTATCGCCAGCCGATTGTTGACAAGCGGACGGCGGTCATTGCGATTTCTCAATCGGGTGAAACAGCGGATACGCTCGCTGCTATCCGCGAGGCGAAGTCTCAGGGCGCGCTGACCATCGGCATCGTCAATGTCGTCGGTTCGACGATCGCGCGAGAAACGGATGCGGGCGTGTACTGCCACGCCGGTCCGGAGGTGAGTGTGGCCTCGACCAAAGCCTTTACTTCGCAACTGGCTGTCCTTTCGCTCTTGGCGATCTATCTCGGGCAGGATCGCGATCTGGCTCCGAAGCTTGTAGCCCGCATCGTGAGGGAGTTGGCCAAGATTCCCAGGCATATGGAAACGGTCCTGAAAGGGACGAGTTCAATTCAGAGGCTCGCGAAACAATACGCGCGACAAGAACACTATCTCTATCTCGGCCGGAAATATAATTATCCGGACGCGCTTGAGGGCGCACTGAAGATCAAAGAGATCGCGTATGTTCCGGCCCAGGGTTATCCGACCGGCGAGATGAAGCATGGGCCGATTGCGCTTATTGAACCTTCAGCCTTGGCCTTCATGCTCATTCCGCACGACAGTGTCTACGAGAAAAATATGAGCGGTCTGGAAGAAATCCTCGCTCGTGGCGGAAAAGTAATCGTACTAGCGACCGAAGGTGATACCGCTCTCAAACGAAAGGCGACGCATGTGATCGCCATTCCAAAAACACTCGAAATGCTCACACCGATTCTTTCGGCCCTCCCGCTTCAATTGTTCGCGTATTTCGTCGCCGTCGAGCGGGGCTATGATATCGATCAGCCCCGCAACCTGGCAAAGAGCGTCACAGTTGAGTAAGATACCTTGGAGGAGCAGGCTTTATCCGGCTGATTTTTTGCAAATATGAAAAGCGCTATCCCTGAATTTCTCCCGCTCGATCGGCCACTCATCGTCTTCGATCTCGAAACGACCGGCTTGTCCACGAGTGAGGACAAGATTATCGAACTTGCATATGAAAAGATTATGCCGGACGGCAGCGTGACGGCTCATGTCCAGCGCATCAATCCTGGGAAACCGATTGCGGCCGAAGCAAGTGCAATCAATGGGATAACGGACGCAGACGTGGCCCATGCTCCGAGTTTCGCGAAGCTGTCCTATGAGCTCTGGAGTGCTTTCGAGGGAGCGGATGTAGGCGGCTTCAATATCACTGGGTTTGATCTCCCGTTCCTCAAGGCAGAATTCGCGGCGGTCGGAAAAAGTTTTGATTACCTCTCACGGAAGATCTTGGATGCCAAGATTCTCTATCACAAGATGGAGAAGCGTGATATGTTCGCACCCCGCAACCTCAGCGCCGCCTACAAGTTCTACTGCGGCAAGGAGCATACGAGTGCGCATACCGGAGCGGGCGATGTCCGCGTGACGGTCGAAGTGCTGGAGGAAGAATTGCGCCGGTATCCGGAATTCCGCGATTGGAAATATCTCGCCGAGCTCCATGGCAACAAGGATCTGCTCGAATCGGCAAAAACCGAGCATGCGAGCTATGAAGACACGGTGGCACGAGCCAATACGCTTTTCTAATGACGACGTATGAGCAGTCTCGACGCGATTTTTCTCGGCATAGTCGAAGGGCTCACGGAGTTTCTTCCGATTTCTTCGACGGGGCATCTGATACTGACTTCACAGCTCCTGGGATTAGCTGAAACTGATTTTCTTAAATCATTCGAGGTAGTGATTCAGCTTGGTGCCATCCTAGCGGTTGTCACGCTCTATTGGCGGAAGCTATTCTTCGATTGGCCGATCATGCTGCGGATTGCGGTCGCGTTGCTTCCAGCGCTGGGCGTCGGGTACCTCTTCTATGCCACCATCCGATCAATGTTAGACTCACAGTTGACGGTTGTCCTGGCGCTTTTTTTCGGCGGTGTCATCCTTATTCTCTTTGAACGCTATCGGAAAGTGCCAGCCGTCACCGGCACTCTCGAAACGTTGACGTATCGACAAGCTGGAATCATCGGTCTCGCACAGGCACTCTCAGTCGTACCGGGAGTCTCTCGGGCCGGGGCTACAATCGTCGGTGGTCTTTTGACCGGACTTTCGCGACCTGCGTCCGTCGAGTTCTCCTTTCTCTTAGGGGTTCCGACTATGGTCGCCGCGACAACGCTCGATCTCGCCGAAAATTATCAGACGTTCTCCTGGGACGATGTGCAGTCGCTCTCACTCGGACTGATAATGTCATTCCTGGTGGCGCTCATAGCGATTAAATTCCTCCTCCGTTTCGTGGAGACGCATTCATTCACTGCGTTTGGCGTGTACCGCATCATCGCCGCCGTTTTCTTTTACTTCTTCATTCTCTAGTCTGCATGCGCTCTCTCTACGGAAAACCGATTGCTGCCGAGATACTCCGGCAGACGAAAAAGTCGCTCCAGGCGCGCGGTGTCACTCCCGGATTGGGGGTGGTATTGGTGGGAAACGACCCAGCCTCAGAAATCTATGTCGAGTTGAAAGAGAAGGCTGCCCGATCGGTCGGCGTGGCTTTTGAGAAGCATCTCTTGCCAGCGGATAGCAGAACCGATGATGTCCGGTCACTGGTACAGAAACTCAATACGCGCGCGGATATCCATGGCATCATTGTCCAGCTCCCACTTCCCGCTGGCATCGAAGCGGATGCCGTAATCGCGACGATTTGTCCACACAAAGATGCTGATGGATTCCATCCCGAAACCGTTGAGCGCTTTCTTGCCGGATCGACTCATATACCGCCTGTGTTTCCGCGAGCGATTCTGGCGCTGCTTCGAAATACTGGCGTCACTCTGCAAGACAAACAGGCGCTCATTTTCGCGAATTCTCATTTGTTCGCTCGGGTGATGGCCAAGGCCCTCAGTCAATTCAGTATTCGTGCCGAAGACAGCCTGTTACTCACTCCGGCTGAAACAAAGACCAAGCTTGCATCGGCCGACATCATCATCTCTGCCAAAGGTGACCCGCATTTTTTGAAGGGCGATATGGTCCGCTCGGGGGCGATCATCGTCGATGGCGGCATCACGCGCGTCGGAGAGCGGGTGATGAGCGATGTGGATCCAGCGAGCTTCGAACTGATCGAGGGCTTTATTACTCCAGTTCCTGGTGGTGTCGGACCAGTGACAGTCGCGTACCTCATCGCTCGAGTAGCTGAACTTGCATTGGGCGGGTCGGATGAGGAGAGTATACTAGAGTCATGACAGTCAATCGGAAAAAATTGAAAGGATCAGTCCTCGGTTTCTCGCTCATGCTCCTTTCGGTCCTGCTTCTTTCAGGTATCACCGTCGTCAGTGTCTCTGTCTTGGAACGGAAAGCGAGTTTTGCGACGCAGAAGTCGGTGATTGCGTTTCAGGCTGCCGACAGCGGTGCCGAACGCGTTCTAAATATTATCTACATGAGGAATTCACCCGCGGTGGCGGTCTTGCCACTCGGCTCACTTACAATCGATGCCTCTATTTCCATCCTACCGCTTTCTGGTGCCGTTCTCATCGCCTGTGATTTTGCTACCAATACTCTCACAGCGACGAATAATGCCGCACCAGTGTACACCTTTAACGTCGTGTTCTACAAAAATGATGGGTCAAGGGTTGGCTGTGCTGAAACCGGTTGGCGGGATTCAGTGGTGCGCATTCGGGTCGAAGGATTTTTCCAGCGTACCTCGCGCGTCGTGGAAATCGGCATCCGTCAGAGGGTCTAGAGGAGTAATCAGAATGTGCCGCGGGAGAGACTCGAACTCTCATGATATTGCTATCGCGGGATTTTGTCCTCCCAAGGCGGATAAAAGTCCCTGTTGCTATTGTGGGCGAGGAGAGACTTGAACTCTCACGCTGTTGCCAGCATTGGATTTTGAGTCCAACGTGTCTACCATTCCACCACTCGCCCATTGTTTCCTCCGTGTGCCTGCCCGTCCGAAGTTCTTACGAAGGAGGGTCTACCATTCCACCACCGCGGCTTTTGAGCCTTTGAATGTTGCCAAAAAGGCTCTCTTTAGGGAAGAGTAGGCAATTGAAAGAGTGTTGTCAATCACCTATAATGACCCTATGACTCAGATAATTGCGTTCGTCAATCAGAAAGGTGGTGTCGGGAAAACCACGACCACGATTAATGTCGCTCGTTACCTCGCGGAGGCGGGTCGGCGCGTGCTCTTGGTGGATCTTGATCCTCAAGGCAACGCTTCGTCAGGTCTTGGGGTGCACGTGCGGAATCTCGAGAAGAATCTCTACCACTCGATGATTCTCGGTCTCGCTCCGATGGAAATCATTCTCGATATCGGCATCCCAAATCTCTATCTCATTCCAGCCGCCCAAGATTTGGCGGGTGCGGAGATTGAAATGGTTCATCTCAGCGAGCGCGAATTCCGGCTCTATCAGGTCCTCCGGCAGCTCCGGTCTGAGTTCGATTATATTCTCATCGATAGCCCGCCCTCTCTCGGACTTTTGACAATAAATGGTCTGGTTGCGAGCGATGGTGTGATCGTGCCGGTCCAGACGGAATACTATGCGCTCGAAGGACTGTCTCAGCTTCTCGGCACAATCGAACTCGTGCGCGAGCATTTGCAGCCAAACCTGAAAATTTTTGGCGCGCTTCTCACGCTTTTCGATCGGCGGAATCGTCTGGCCCGCCAGGTCGTGGAGGAAGTCCGGCGGCATTTTCCGGGCCCAGTGTTCGACAGCGTCATCCCGCGATCGGTCCGGTTAGCCGAGGCGCCGAGCTTTGGGAAATCCATTCTTGATTTCGATGCGTTTTCCAAAGGCGCCCGCGCCTACAAATCTGTTGTCCGTGAGATACTCGAACGCGAAGAAACCGAGCGGAAAAATCTTAAAGTAGTGTAGAATACTAGCATATGGCCCAGCAGTATGGACTGGGGCGCGGACTCGCTTCGCTCATTCCTCCTAAAAAAGAAAAATCATCAGCTGCCGCATCAACGGGAGCGGCTTTTGGGTCAGCACCAACGTCCGTCTTGCCGCCGGTAACAGTTTCGCACCCCGATATGCCAGTGATCCGCGAGATTCCCATCGGCGATATCGTTCCCAATCCGCATCAGCCGCGTCTCCACTTTGACGAAGCGAAGCTCGCAGAGCTCTCTGAATCTATCAGGGACCACGGGATTCTCCAGCCGCTCGTTGTTTCTTCGCTTGGAGACGGAAAATACGAGCTCATTGCCGGGGAACGCCGGCTTCAGGCGGCGAAGCGCGCGGGACTCATGGCGGTGCCAGTGGTCGTACGGCAGGCTGATAATCAGGAGAAACTTGAATTAGCTATCATCGAGAATATTCAGCGCCATGATCTGAATCCAATTGAAGAGGCGAGGGCGTATCTGCGTTTGACTGATGAGTTCGGGCTGCATCAGGATGCAGTCGCGAAAAAAATGGGCAAGAGTCGACCGAACATATCGAATACCCTCAGGCTCCTGACGCTCCCAGTGGAGATTCAGCGCGCCATTATCGAGGGAAAGATCAGTGAGGGGCATGCCAAAGCGCTCCTTTCCATCGAGAACCCCGAGAAACAGCGGGCACTTTTTGAACTTATCATCAAAGAAGAGCTCACGGTGCGTGAGGCTGAGGAAAAAGCGCGCGCAGTTTCCGTCCGTTCCCATCTTCGTACGGTCCGAGAAAATAGTCCTGAGCTTGCCGCCAAGGAAGATTGGCTGACCGAGCAGCTGGGGACGAAGGTACGAATTCAGTCGCGAGGTAAAGGGGGGAAAATAACCATTGAGTTCTACTCGAATGAGGAACTTAGTGGAATCCTCGGTCGGCTCGCGTAATGTCTGTCAAAACAAACGAAAGAGTGACAGAGAGACGGACGGCCTCTCTGTTTGTTCGTGTTTCATATCAATCTGACTGATACCTCACTTCAGTAAGTCATTATATTTTTCTGTCAAGGTCAGAATATATTCAGTTCAATCACGAAAGAAGCCATCAATTCGTGGTATAATACAGGCTGAAATCTTGTCTAAAGTGGCGTTCCGAGGGCTCTCTACATGAATGTATGGCGGAAGAAAAAACAACCATCAATCCTTTTCTCGGTAATCAAAAAACCCCCCCACCAGAGAGCCATGCGGCTGTCGAGCCAGCGGTATTGAGTCGTCGTGTACAGTCCGCTCCATCGAAAACGACTTCAATGACCACAAACCTTCCGACTGAAGGAAGGTCGGGGATTGCTTCACCCTCGAGCAAGCGGCGGCATCAAGCAGTACGGTGGAGTCTGATCAGCCTCTCATTCCTGGTCGTCATTGTGGGACTCTTGTATTGGTGGTTCCGGGGAGTGGATAGCGTGCCAGTCGTAGCACCGAAAAGTGTACCGCCAGAAGAACAGACAACAGTTCCGCTCAATATCGGAAATCTTGATGAACCAACAGCGCTTCCGGAGGGGAGTGCGAATTATGTCAGCGAGAATTTCAAAGCGGGAGAGATCGTCATTGGCGGCGAACTCCAATTCCTCGTGGCTGAAGATGAGACAGGGCCACTTGCCTTGGACAATATCCGGGGTGAGGCGTTCACTGAAAAGAATAAACAAGAAGTGAAACTCGTGGTGACTTGGACAACAAATAAGCTTTCGCAAGCAGCTGTCCGCTACTCGAAGGGTATTGGTCAGACAGAACGGTCCTTGAAAGAGGATGATTTCAGTTACAATCATAGCGTCATAATTTCCGGACTTGATCCGGCCTCGACCTACCTCTATGTGATTGATGCCGCTGACCGATATGGGAATCAGTTGCAGAGTGAGCCGCATGCGGTCTTTACGGGCGCCCGGACGGTGTCATTGTTTGATTTGATTGCAGGCGCTATCGGTGAAGTATTCGGCTGGGCGGTATCAAATAAATAGCCCTTGATTAATTAAAAAAGATAATGTTTTTTTGTGATATAATTCAGCTATGGCATGAATGTCCGCCATGTACTGGTATGTAAAAAATAAAAATCTAAAACCGTATACTTATCTCCTAGCGATCGCATTGGCGACGGGGAGTCTCATTGGTTGGGGGATTCGATCCCAATCCGTTTTTGCGCAATCAATAAATCAAATCTCAGTCGCTGCCTCGCTCTTCGACTCAGAAAGTAAACTTATCATCAATGGCGAGTATTCAGTCCGATTCGCTCTCTATCAAACAGATCGGGCAACCGCTGATGCTTACCCGTCGAACGCGGATGCGGGCAGCCGGCTGTGGGAAGAGACTCAGACCGTCACTGTAAAGAATGGTATCCTTCGAGCGTTCTTAGGGTCTTCGGTGGCGCTTCCACCAGACCTAAATTTCGAAAGCGGCGATTATTATCTCGGTATTCGAGTTGGTACGGACTCAGAGATGGTCCCCCGGAAGAAGCTCGGCGCTGTACCTGCTGCCTTGAATTCGCAATTTCTCCGCGGCAGGACATCTGGGACGAGCGAGGGCAATCTTCTGATACTGGGGAAAAACGGCAAGGTGAATATCAAACAGCTCCCGGTCGGGACCGGAGCGAATCAATTGGTACGAGGTGATGATTCGCGTCTCGGCGATAGTCATCAGCAGAATACGGACATCAGTACCGATTCAGAGATTTTTACCATCGGCGATGGCACAAGCGCCACGAGTACGAATTTTGATCTCGCCGTTTCGAACTCGGCGACGCCTCCTGCGCTCCGGTACAACGGATCGACACAGGCCTGGCAACTCTCGAATGATGGGACCACCTTCTCAGACATCTCGTCCGGCCTGTCAGGTTCGGTGATTTTGGGAACGGGTACAGACGGGGATTATGTCGAATCGATCTCCAATGGCAACGGGATTTTTGGGGGCGATGGCGGCAGCGAAGGGGCAGCGCTTTCGCTCAGCATCAATCTTCTGGATTCCGCGGACGGTACCGGGAGTATTTCGAGCGAATCCGGACTTGAGTTCCAAGGTTTAGGAAATGATGAGCTCACCCTCCTACAGGGATGTGCGGATACGCAGCTTCTGGCGTGGGACGATACGAATAATGTCTGGGAATGTTCAACGGTTTCAGGTGCTGGTGGATTGAGCGGATCAGGCGGATCAGGCCAAGCAGCTTTCTGGACGAGCTCGACAACGCTCTCGGGTGAGAATCAGCTCAATCCGTCGCGCGGTGGTACTGGCGTGGATGGATCATTAGCCGCCAATGGTTCGCTCCTTATCGGCAACGGCACGGGGTATACACTGGCGACGCTCACCCAAGGGACGGGTATCACCGTCACCAACGGCGCAGGAAGCATCACCATCGCTTCCACCCTCGGGACAAGCATCGATCTCACGACTGAAGTGACCGGCACCCTCCCAGTCGGGAGTGGTGGCACCGGTGCGACGACCTTTACGAGCGGCGGAGTACTGTATGGGAACAGCACCTCCGCCGTCCAAGTCACCGCCGCCGGCACGAATGGTCAGCTCCTCCTCGGCGTCACGGCTGGTGCCCCGACCTTCGCCACCATGAGTAGCGATGCCTCCATCACCAATGCTGGTGTCCTGACTATCGCCGCCGATGCTGTCGCCCTCACCACCGATACCACGGGGAACTATGTCGCGAATGTCCAGACGAGCGTCCTCACCGGTCTCACCGGTGGCTCAGCGGGGAGCGAAGGAGCGTCTCTCACCCTCAACCTCGATTACTCCCAAGCCCTGACCGGGGATGTGGCCTTGGGTGCGAATGCAGGTGTCTTCGGTCAGTCCGGCTTCGCCTTCGAAGGCTCGAGTGCTGACACGATCGAGACCTATCTCGTCGTCACCAATCCTACTGCCTCGGACAAGACGATTACGTTCCCGGATGCATCCGGCACCGTTGTCCTGTCAGGTGGGACACTGTTCACGGCCGCTGGCACCTCCGGTTCCAGCCAAACCATCTCGCAGGGGGATACTCTGACTATCGCCGCTGGTACCGGTATCACGACCACCGGCGGAGCGACTGATACCATCACCATCGCTTCGACCCTCGGGACAAGCATCGATCTCACAACTGAAGTGACCGGCACCCTCCCAGTCGGCAATGGCGGTACTGGCGCCACCACCTTCACTGCCAATGGCGTCCTCTATGGCAACACCACCGGTGCGGTTCAAGTCACCGCCGCCGGCACGAATGGTCAGCTCCTCCTCGGTGTCACCGCTGGTGCGCCAGACTTTCGCCACAATGAGCAGCGGATGCCTCCATCACCAATGCTGGTGTCCTGACCATCGCCGCCGATGCCGTCGCCCTCACCACGGATACCACGGGGAACTATGTGGCTTCGGCGACCGCTTCAGGTGGACTCGTCATGACCGGGACCGAAGGCGCCTCGCTCGGCATCCTGCTTCCAACCGCGACCGACGGTCTCTCGACAACCACTTCTTCTGGCTCTGGTTTGGAATTGCTATCAAATGGATTAACCTTGCTGCAAGGCTGTGCGAATAATGAAGTTTTGTCATGGAACGAGTCGCTCGATCTTTGGTCCTGTACCTCCATCGCGGGCGTCGGTGGCGTTACTGGTTCTGCCACTACCGGACAGGCTGCTTTCTGGAGTGGTACATCGACTATTGCTGGTGAGAATCAGCTTGCTACTTCTCGCGGTGGTACCGGGGTTAATGGTTCAGCAGCCGCCAATGGTTCGCTCCTCATCGGCAACGGCACGGGGTATACACTGGCGACGCTCACCCAAGGTACGGGTATCACCGTCACCAACGGCGCAGGAAGCATCACCATCGCTTCAACCCTCGGGACAAGCATCGATCTCACGACTGAAGTGACCGGCACCCTCCCAGTCGGCAATGGTGGTACTGGCGCCACCACCTTCACTGCCAATGGCGTCCTCTATGGCAACACCACCGGTGCGGTCCAAGTCACCGCCGCTGGCACGAATGGTCAGCTCCTCCTCGGCGTTACGGCTGGTGCCCCGACCTTCGCCACCATGAGTAGCGATGCCACTATCACCAATGCTGGTGTCCTGACCATCGCCGCCAATGCTGTCGCCCTCACCACCGATACCACGGGGAACTATGTCGCGAATGTCGCGAATGGGAATGGCATCGCGGGCGGCTCAGCGGGGAGCGAAGGGGCCGCATTGACCCTCGCGATTGATCTCCTTGATTCAGCGGACGGTGCGGGCGCAGTGGCGAGCAACTCAGGTCTTGAATTTCAAGGTGCGGGATCGAATGAACTCGCCATCATCCAAGGCTGTTCCAATGGCCAAGGTATTTCCTGGGATGACACGACCAATCTTTGGCAATGTACCAGCTTCTCTGCCGGACTCGCTGGGAGTGGCACGACCGGTTATGCGACCTACTGGAGTGGCACCTCCTCCTTGGGGAGCGAGCAATTTCTCTCGACGGTCAGAGGCGGCACCGGTCTCGATGGCTCAGCGGCCGCCAATGGCACCCTCCTCATCGGCAATGGCACGGGGTATACGCTGAGCGACGTTGACCGATGGTACGGGTATTACTATCACGGAAGGCGCAGGAAGCATCACCATCGCTTCCACCCTCGGGACAAGCATCGATCTCACGACTGAAGTGACCGGCACCCTCCCAGTCGGCAATGGTGGTACCGGCGCCACCACCTTCACTGCCAATGGCGTCCTCTATGGCAACACCACCGGTGCGGTTCAAGTCACCGCCGCCGGCACGAATGGCCAACTCCTCCTCGGCGTCACCGCTGGTGCCCCGACCTTCGCCACTATGAGTAGCGATGCCTCCATCACCAATGCTGGTGTCCTGACCATCGCCGCCGATGCTGTCGCCCTCACCACCGATACCACAGGGAACTATGTGGCCAGCCTCACCGCTGGTAACGGTATCAGTGGTACCGTCGCCAGCGAGGGAGCAACCCCGACCCTCGATATCGATCTCCTTGTCGCTGCTGATGGCACGGGCGTCACTTCCTCCAATTCCGGTCTCGAATTCGCTGGTGCAAGCTCTGATAAGCTCGCACTCATCCAAGGCTGTTCCAATGGTCAAGGTATTTCCTGGAATGACACGACCAATCTCTGGGAATGCACCAGTTTCTCCGCCGGACTCTCCGGGAGTGGCACGACCGGTTATGCGACCTACTGGAGTGGCACCTCCTCCTTGGGGAGCGAGCAATTTCTCTCGACGGTCAGAGGTGGTACCGGTCTCGACGGTTCAGCCGCCGCCAATGGCACCCTCCTCATTGGCAATGGCACGGGATATACGTTAGCGACCCTGACCGGTACGGCGAATGAAATTGGCATTACGAATGCCGCTGGCTCCATCACTATCGGTGTCCCGGATGACGGACTCGACTTCACCGAATTCCAAGACACCCTCGATCTCGATGCGGCTCTCACCCTGAACCAGACCACCAATACCTGGACCCAGTCCTTCACCGGCACCACCACCACCGGCTTCGCCTACACCGCCACTTCCCTCACCACCGGCTCCGCCCTCAATGTCACTACCACCAATACCGCCACCGCCAACACCGCCCTCTCACCGGTTCAGTTCAATCTGACGAATGCTCAATCAACTACCGCCAACACCAATGGTGTCACCGGCCTCGCCGTCAACTTCACCAACAACCCGAGTGTTGCTGGTAACACGGAGTACGCGCTCCGGATCCAGAATCAGCTCACCGCGAACGTCACCGACAACGCTGTCAGTGCCCTCCTCCTCCTCGACAACGCCGACTCTACCGCGACTGGCACCACCATCGTCACCGATGCCATCGCCATCACGAACTCAGGCGGATCGAACTTCACCAACTTCCTCAATACCCCGACCCTCGACATCAGTGCGGCGGGGGCGATCACCGGAGCGACGGGGATCACAAGCTCGGGGAACATCACGTTCTCTAGCCTCACCGCGAACTCTTTCCTCTACTCGGGTACGGGCGGTCTCCTCACCACGACGACCGCTCCGACCAATGGCCAGCTCCTTATCGGAAGTACCGGCGTGGCTCCCGTCGCCGCGGCACTCACCCAAGGGACGGGTATCACCGTCACCAACGGTGCAGGAAGCATCACCATCGCTTCCACCCTCGGGACGAGCGTGGACCTCACAACTGAAGTGACCGGCACCCTCCCAGTCGGCAATGGCGGTACCGGCGCGACATCGCTGACGGATCTCATCGCGTTGACGACGCATACCACGGGGAACTATGTGGCGAATGTTGCGAATGGGAACGGTATCGCGGGCGGCTCAGCGGGGAGCGAAGGGGCTTCCCTCACGCTCGCAATCGATTTACTGGATGTGGACGACAGTACGGGAGCGATTGCGAGCAACTCCGGCCTCGAATTCCAGGGCGCCGGTTCCAATGAGCTGACTCTCCTTCAAGGTTGTGCTGACACCGAGATTCTCGCTTGGGACAATACGACCAATGAATGGGAATGTGCGACAGTATCCGGCGTCGGCGGACTCTCTGGAAGCGGTACCACGAATTACGCTACCTATTGGACTGGGACCTCAACGTTAGGTGCTGAGGCTCAGCTCGATGAAACTCGCGGTGGTACCGGGATTGGAACGTATGCGACGGGTGACGTTCTCTATGCGAGTGGTGTGAATACCCTCGCCCGACTTGCGGCTGGTACTGACGGACAAGTACTGGTTCTGTCGAGTGGCGTACCGGTGTGGAGTACGATCGGAGGCGGAGGCGGAGGCGGAGTGACCGCTGACTCCCTCGACTTCACCGAATTCCAAGACACCCTCGATCTCGATGCGGCCCTCACCCTGAACCAGACCACCAATACCTGGACCCAGTCCTTCACCGGCACCACCACCACCGGCTTCGCCTACACCGCCACTTCCCTCACCACTGGCTCCGCCCTCAATGTCACTACCACCAATACCGCCACCGCCAACACCGCCCTCTCACCGGTTCAGTTCAATCTGACGAATGCTCAATCAACTACCGCCAACACCAATGGTGTCACCGGCCTCGCCGTCAACTTCACCAACAACCCGAGTGTTGCTGGTAACACGGAGTACGCGCTCCGGATCCAGAATCAGCTCACCGCGAACGTCACCGACAACGCTGTCAGTGCCCTCCTCCTCCTCGACAACGCCGACTCTACCGCGACTGGCACCACCATCGTCACCGATGCCATCGCCATCACGAACTCAGGCGGATCGAACTTCACCAACTTCCTCAATACCCCAACCCTCGACATCAGTGCGGCGGGGGCCATCACTGGAGCGACGGGGATCACCTCGAGTGGCTCTATCACCTTTAGTGCCTTTACCAGTAATGGTGGTCCGCTCTACACCAACGGTTCGGGTGTCATCGCTCAAACCACTGCCGGGACAGCAACCCAAGTCCTCCATGGTGGTACTGCTCCAAGCTTCTCCGCGGTCTCCCTCACCACCGATGTCTCGGGCACCCTCCCAGTCGGCAATGGCGGTACTGGCGCCACCACCTTCACTGCCAATGGCGTCCTCTATGGCAACACCACCGGTGCGGTCCAAGTCACCGCCGCTGGCACGAATGGTCAGCTCCTCCTCGGCGTCACGGCTGGTGCCCCGACCTTCGCCACCATGAGTAGCGATGCCTCCATCACCAATGCTGGTGTCCTGACCATCGCCGCCGATGCTGTCGCTCTCACCACCGATACCACGGGGAACTATGTCGCGAATGTCCAGACGAGCGTCCTCACCGGTCTCACCGGTGGCTCAGCGGGGAGCGAAGGAGCGTCTCTCACCCTCAACCTCGATTACTCCCAAGCCCTGACCGGGGATGTGGCCTTGGGTGCGAATGCAGGTGTCTTCGGTCAGTCCGGCTTCGCCTTCGAAGGCTCGAGTGCTGATACGATCGAGACCTATCTCGTCGTCACCAATCCTACTGCCTCGGACAAGACGATTACGTTCCCGGATGCATCCGGCACCGTTGTCCTGTCAGGTGGGACACTGTTCACGGCCGCTGGCACCTCCGGTTCCAGCCAAACCATCTCGCAGGGGGATACTCTGACTATCGCCGCTGGTACCGGTATCACGACCACCGGCGGAGCGACTGATACCATCACCATCGCTTCAACCCTCGGGACAAGCATCGCCGCAGCTGAAGTCGATGCAGATGCTCTCGACTTCACCGAATTCCAAGACACCCTCGATCTCGATGCGGCTCTCACCCTGAACCAGACCACCAATACCTGGACCCAGTCCTTCACGGGCACCACCACCACCGGCTTCGCCTACACCGCCACTTCCCTCACCACGGGCTCCGCCCTCAATGTCACCACCACCAATACCGCCACCGCCAACACCGCCCTCTCACCGGTTCAGTTCAATCTGACGAATGCTCAATCAACTACCGCCAACACCAATGGTGTCACCGGCCTCGCCGTCAACTTCACCAACAACCCGAGTGTTGCCGGTAACACGGAGTACGCGCTCCGGATCCAGAATCAGCTCACCGCGAACGTCACTGACAACGCTGTCAGTGCTCTCCTCCTCCTCGACAACGCCGACTCTACCGCGACTGGCACCACCATCGTCACCGATGCCATCGCCATCACGAACTCAGGCGGATCGAACTTCACCAACTTCCTCAATACCCCGACCCTCGACATCAGTGCGGCGGGGGCGATCACCGGAGCGACGGGGATCACAAGCTCGGGGAACATCACGTTCTCTAGCCTCACCGCGAACTCTTTCCTCTACTCGGGTACGGGCGGTCTCCTCACCACGACCACCGCTCCGACCAATGGTCAGCTCCTTATCGGTTGTACCGGTGTGGCTCCAGTCGCCGCGGCACTTACCCAAGGCACGGGTATCACCGTCACCAACGGTGCGGGAAGCATCACCATCGCTTCTACCCTCGGGACGAGCGTGGACCTCACAACTGAAGTGACCGGCACCCTCCCAGTCGGCAATGGTGGTACTGGCGCCACCACCTTCACTGCCAATGGCGTTCTCTATGGCAACACCACCGGTGCGGTCCAAGTCACCGCCGCTGGCACGAATGGTCAGCTCCTCCTCGGCGTCACGGCTGGTGCCCCGACCTTCGCCACCATGAGTAGCGATGCCTCCATCACCAATGCTGGTGTCCTGACCATCGCCGCCGATGCTGTCGCTCTCACCACCGATACCACGGGGAACTATGTCGCGAATGTCCAGACGAGCGTCCTCACCGGTCTCACCGGTGGCTCAGCGGGGAGCGAAGGAGCGTCTCTCACCCTCAACCTCGATTACTCCCAAGCCCTGACCGGGGATGTGGCCTTGGGTGCGAATGCAGGTGTCTTCGGTCAGTCCGGCTTCGCCTTCGAAGGCTCGAGTGCTGATACGATCGAGACCTATCTCGTCGTCACCAATCCTACTGCCTCGGACAAGACGATTACGTTCCCCAACGTGTCCGGCACCATCGTCCTTCTGGATGGCGCTCAGACCTTACGAGTGCGACCTGGAACCGACGGCTATCGGTGCACAGTATGGCGGCAGGCGGTACTTAACACGAGTGCTTCAACCGGCATCCCCACCATTTCGGCTGGTACCTGGAGCGTCTCATGCCACGCTCGGCGCTGCTTCGATCACCGCTGACTCCCTCGACTTCACCGAATTCCAAGACACCCTCGATCTCGATGCGGCCCTCACCCTGAACCAGACCACCAATACCTGGACCCAGTCCTTCACCGGCACCACCACCACCGGCTTCGCCTACACCGCCACTTCCCTCACCACGGGCTCCGCCCTCAATGTCACCACCACCAATACCGCCACCGCCAACACCGCCCTCTCACCGGTTCAGTTCAATCTGACGAATGCTCAATCAACTACCGCCAACACCAATGGTGTCACCGGTCTCGCCGTCAACTTCACCAACAACCCGAGTGTTGCTGGTAACACGGAGTACGCACTCCGGATCCAGAATCAGCTCACCGCGAACGTCACGGACAACGCTGTCAGTGCCCTCCTCCTCCTCGACAACGCCGACTCTACCGCGACTGGCACCACCATCGTCACCGATGCCATCGCCATCACGAACTCAGGCGGATCGAACTTCACCAACTTCCTCAATACCCCGACTCTCGACATCAGTGCGGCGGGGGCGATCACCGGAGCGACGGGGATCACGAGCTCGGGGAACATCACGTTCTCTAGCCTTACCGCCAACTCTTTCCTCTACTCGGGTACGGGCGGTCTCCTCACCACGACCACCGCTCCGACCAATGGTCAGCTCCTTATCGGAAGTACCGGTGTGGCTCCAGTCGCGGCGGCACTTGACCCAAGGCACTGGTATCACCGTCACCAACGGTGCGGGAAGCATCACCATCGCTTCGACCCTCGGGACGAGCGTGGACCTCACAACTGAAGTGACCGGCACCCTCCCAGTCGGCAATGGCGGTACCGGCGCGACATCGCTGACGGATCTCATCGCGTTGACGACGCATACCACAGGGAACTATGTGGCCAGCCTCACCGCTGGCAACGGTATCAGTGGTACCGTCGCCAGCGAGGGAGCAACCCCGACCCTCGATATCGATCTCCTTGTCGCTGCTGATGGCACGGGCGTCACTTCCTCCAATTCCGGTCTCGAATTCGCTGGTGCAAGCTCTGATAAGCTCGCACTCATCCAAGGCTGTTCCAATGGTCAGGGTATTTCTTGGAATGACACGACCAATCTCTGGGAATGCACCAGTTTCTCCGCCGGACTCTCCGGGACGGGGACTACGGGCTACAACGCGTATTGGAGTGGAACGACATCGCTCGGATCAGAACAATTCGTCGCGACAGTCCGAGGCGGCACCGGTCTCGATGGCTCAGCCGCCGCCAATGGCACCCTCCTCATTGGCAATGGCACGGGATATACGTTAGCGACCTTGACCGATGGTACGGGTATTACTATCACGGAAGGTGCAGGAAGCATCACCATCGCTTCCACCCTCGGGACGAGCGTGGACCTCACAACTGAAGTGACCGGCACCCTCCCAGTCGGCAATGGTGGTACCGGCGCGACATCGCTGACGGATCTCATCGCGTTGACGACGCATACCACAGGGAACTATGTGGCCAGCCTCACCGCTGGCAACGGTATCAGTGGTACCGTCGCCAGCGAGGGAGCAACCCCGACCCTCGATATCGATCTCCTTGTCGCTGCTGATGGCACGGGCGTCACTTCCTCCAATTCCGGTCTCGAATTCGCTGGTGCAAGCTCTGATAAGCTCGCACTCATCCAAGGCTGTTCCAATGGTCAAGGTATTTCTTGGAATGACACGACCAATCTCTGGGAATGCACCAGTTTCTCCGCCGGACTCTCCGGGAGTGGCACGACCGGTTATGCGACCTACTGGAGTGGCACCTCCTCCTTGGGGAGCGAGCAATTTCTCTCGACGGTCAGAGGTGGTACCGGTCTCGACGGTTCAGCCGCCGCCAATGGCACCCTCCTCATTGGCAATGGCACGGGATATACGTTAGCGACCCTGACCGGTACGGCGAATGAAATTGGCATTACGAATGCCGCTGGCTCCATCACTATCGGTGTCCCGGATGACGGACTCGACTTCACCGAATTCCAAGACACCCTCGATCTCGATGCCGCCCTCACCCTGAACCAGACCACCAATACCTGGACCCAGTCCTTCACCGGCACCACCACCACCGGCTTCGCCTACACCGCCACTTCCCTCACCACTGGCTCCGCCCTCAATGTCACTACCACCAATACCGCCACCGCCAACACCGCCCTCTCACCGGTTCAGTTCAATCTGACGAATGCTCAATCAACTACCGCCAACACCAATGGTGTCACCGGCCTCGCCGTCAACTTCACCAACAACCCGAGTGTTGCTGGTAACACGGAGTACGCACTCCGGATCCAGAATCAGCTCACCGCGAACGTCACCGACAACGCTGTCAGTGCCCTCCTCCTCCTCGACAACGCCGACTCTACCGCGACTGGCACCACCATCGTCACCGATGCCATCGCCATCACGAACTCAGGCGGATCGAACTTCACCAACTTCCTCAATACCCCAACCCTCGACATCAGTGCGGCGGGGGCCATCACTGGAGCGACGGGGATCACCTCGAGTGGCTCTATCACCTTTAGTGCCTTTACCAGTAATGGTGGTCCGCTCTACACCAACGGTTCGGGTGTCATCGCTCAAACCACTGCCGGGACAGCAACCCAAGTCCTCCATGGTGGTACTGCTCCAAGCTTCTCCGCGGTCTCCCTCACCACCGATGTCTCGGGCACCCTCCCAGTCGGCAATGGCGGTACTGGCGCCACCACCTTCACTGCCAATGGCGTCCTCTATGGCAACACCACCGGTGCGGTCCAAGTCACCGCCGCCGGCACGAATGGTCAGCTCCTCCTCGGCGTCACGGCTGGTGCCCCGACCTTCGCCACCATGAGTAGCGATGCCTCCATCACCAATGCTGGTGTCCTGACTATCGCCGCCGATGCTGTCGCCCTCACCACCGATACCACGGGGAACTATGTCGCGAATGTCCAGACGAGCGTCCTCACCGGTCTCACCGGTGGCTCAGCGGGGAGCGAAGGAGCGTCTCTCACCCTCAACCTCGATTACTCCCAAGCCCTGACCGGGGATGTGGCCTTGGGTGCGAATGCAGGTGTCTTCGGTCAGTCCGGCTTCGCCTTCGAAGGCTCGAGTGCTGATACGATCGAGACCTATCTCGTCGTCACCAATCCTACTGCCTCGGACAAGACGATTACGTTCCCCAACGTGTCCGGCACCATCGCCCTTCTGGATGGCGCTCAGACCTTTACGAGTGCGACCTGGAACGCGACGGCTATCGGTGCACAGTATGGCGGCACCGGTATTAACACGAGTGCTTCAACCGGCATCCCCACCATTTCGGCTGGTACCTGGAGCGTCTCAGCCACGCTCGGCGCTGCTTCCATCACCGCTGACTCCCTCGACTTCACCGAATTCCAAGACACCCTCGATCTCGATGCGGCCCTCACCCTGAACCAGACCACCAATACCTGGACCCAGTCCTTCACCGGCACCACCACCACCGGCTTCGCCTACACCGCCACTTCCCTCACCACTGGCTCCGCCCTCAATGTCACCACCACCAATACCGCCACCGCCAACACCGCCCTCTCACCGGTTCAGTTCAATCTGACCAATGCTCAATCAACTACCGCCAACACCAATGGTGTCACCGGCCTCGCCGTCAACTTCACCAACAACCCGAGTGTTGCTGGTAACACGGAGTACGCACTCCGGATCCAGAATCAGCTCACCGCGAACGTCACCGACAACGCTGTCAGTGCCCTCCTCCTCCTCGACAACGCCGACTCTACCGCGACTGGCACCACCATCGTCACGGATGCCATCGCCATCACGAACTCAGGCGGATCGAACTTCACCAACTTCCTCAATACCCCAACCCTCGACATCAGTGCGGCGGGGGCCATCACCGGAGCGACGGGGATCACCTCGAGTGGCTCTATCACCTTTAGTGCCTTTACCAGTAATGGTGGTCCGCTCTACACCAACGGTTCGGGTGTCATCGCTCAAACCACTGCCGGGACAGCAACCCAAGTCCTCCATGGTGGTACTGCTCCAAGCTTCTCCGCGGTCTCCCTCACCACCGATGTCTCGGGCACCCTCCCAGTCGGCAATGGCGGTACTGGCGCCACCACCTTCACTGCCAATGGCGTTCTCTATGGCAACACCACCGGTGCGGTCCAAGTCACCGCCGCCGGCACGAATGGTCAGCTCCTCCTCGGCGTCACGGCTGGTGCCCCGACCTTCGCCACCATGAGTAGCGATGCCTCCATCACCAATGCTGGTGTCCTGACTATCGCCGCCGATGCTGTCGCCCTCACCACCGATACCACGGGGAACTATGTGGCGAATGTTGCGAATGGGAACGGTATCGCGGGCGGCTCAGCGGGGAGCGAAGGGGCTTCCCTCACGCTCGCAATCGATTTACTGGATGTGGACGACAGTACGGGAGCGATTGCGAGCAACTCCGGCCTCGAATTCCAGGGCGCCGGTTCCAATGAGCTGACCTTACTGCAGGGCTGTTCCAATGGCCAAGGTATTTCTTGGGATGATACGACTATGGAATGGGAATGCACCAGTTTCTCCGCCGGACTCTCCGGGAGTGGCACGACCGGTTATGCGACCTACTGGAGTGGCACCTCCTCCTTCGGGAGCGAGCAATTTCTCTCGACGGTCAGAGGTGGTACCGGTATCGACGGTTCAGCCGCCGCCAATGGCACCCTCCTCATTGGCAATGGCACGGGATATACCTAGCGACCCTGACCGGTACGGCGAATGAAATCGGCATTACGAATGCCGCTGGCTCCATCACTATCGGTGTCCCGGATGACGGACTCGACTTCACCGAATTCCAAGACACCCTCGATCTCGATGCGGCCCTCACCCTGAACCAGACCACCAATACCTGGACCCAGTCCTTCACCGGCACCACCACCACCGGCTTCGCCTACACCGCCACTTCCCTCACCACTGGCTCCGCCCTCAATGTCACTACTACCAATACCGCCACCGCCAACACCGCCCTCTCACCGGTTCAATTCAATCTGACGAATGCTCAATCAACTACCGCCAACACCAATGGTGTCACCGGCCTCGCCGTCAACTTCACCAACAACCCGAGTGTCGCTGGTAACACGGAGTACGCACTCCGGATCCAGAATCAGCTCACCGCGAACGTCACCGACAACGCTGTCAGTGCCCTCCTCCTCCTCGACAACGCCGACTCTACCGCGACTGGCACCACCATCGTCACCGATGCCATCGCCATCACGAACTCAGGCGGATCGAACTTCACCAACTTCCTCAATACCCCGACCCTCGACATCAGTGCGGCGGGGGCGATCACCGGAGCGACGGGGATCACCTCGAGTGGCTCTATCACCTTTAGTGCCTTTACCAGTAATGGTGGTCCGCTCTACACCAACGGTTCGGGTGTCATCGCTCAAACCACTGCCGGGACAGCAACCCAAGTCCTCCATGGCGGTACTGCTCCAAGCTTCTCCGCGGTCTCCCTCACCACCGATGTCTCGGGCACCCTCCCAGTCGGCAATGGCGGTACTGGCGCCACCACCTTCACTGCCAATGGCGTCCTCTATGGCAACACCACCGGTGCGGTCCAAGTCACCGCCGCCGGCACGAATGGTCAGCTCCTCCTCGGCGTTACTGCCGGAGCCCCGACCTTCGCCACCATGAGTAGCGATGCCTCCATCACCAATGCTGGTGTCCTGACTATCGCCGCCGATGCTGTCGCCCTCACCACCGATACCACGGGGAACTATGTCGCGAATGTCCAGACGAGCGTCCTCACCGGTCTCACCGGTGGCTCAGCGGGGAGCGAAGGAGCGTCTCTCACCCTCAACCTCGATTACTCCCAAGCCCTGACCGGGGATGTGGCCTTGGGTGCGAATGCAGGTGTCTTCGGTCAGTCCGGCTTCGCCTTCGAAGGCTCGAGTGCTGATACGATCGAGACCTATCTCGTCGTCACCAATCCTACCGCCTCGGACAAGACGATTACGTTCCCCAACGTGTCCGGCACCATCGCCCTTCTGGATGGCGCTCAGACCTTTACGAGTGCGACCTGGAACGCGACGGCTATCGGTGCACAGTATGGCGGCACCGGTATTAACACGAGTGCTTCAACCGGCATCCCCACCATTTCGGCCGGTACCTGGAGCGTCTCAGCCACGCTCGGCGCTGCTTCCATCACCGCTGACTCCCTCGACTTCACCGAATTCCAAGACACCCTCGATCTCGATGCGGCCCTCACCCTGAACCAGACCACCAATACCTGGACCCAGTCCTTCACCGGCACCACCACCACCGGCTTCGCCTACACCGCCACTTCCCTCACCACTGGCTCCGCCCTCAATGTCACTACCACCAATACCGCCACCGCCAACACCGCCCTCTCACCGGTTCAGTTCAATCTGACGAATGCTCAATCAACTACCGCCAACACCAATGGTGTCACCGGCCTCGCCGTCAACTTCACCAACAACCCGAGTGTCGCTGGTAACACGGAGTACGCACTCCGGATCCAGAATCAGCTCACCGCGAACGTCACCGACAACGCTGTCAGTGCCCTCCTCCTCCTCGACAACGCCGACTCTACCGCGACTGGCACCACCATCGTCACCGATGCCATCGCCATCACGAACTCAGGCGGATCGAACTTCACCAACTTCCTCAATACCCCAACCCTCGACATCAGTGCGGCGGGGGCCATCACCGGAGCGACGGGGATCACCTCGAGTGGCTCTATCACCTTTAGTGCCTTTACCAGTAATGGTGGTCCGCTCTACACCAACGGTTCGGGTGTCATCGCTCAAACCACTGCCGGGACAGCAACCCAAGTCCTCCATGGTGGTACTGCTCCAAGCTTCTCCGCGGTCTCCCTCACCACCGATGTCTCGGGCACCCTCCCAGTCGGCAATGGCGGTACTGGCGCCACCACCTTCACTGCCAATGGCGTCCTCTATGGCAACACCACCGGTGCGGTCCAAGTCACCGCCGCCGGCACGAATGGTCAGCTCCTCCTCGGCGTCACGGCTGGTGCCCCGACCTTCGCCACCATGAGTAGCGATGCCACCATCACCAATGCTGGTGTCCTGACTATCGCCGCCGATGCTGTCGCCCTCACCACCGATACCACGGGGAACTATGTCGCGAATGTCCAGACGAGCGTCCTCACCGGTCTCACCGGTGGCTCAGCGGGGAGCGAAGGAGCGTCTCTCACCCTCAACCTCGATTACTCCCAAGCCCTGACCGGGGATGTGGCCTTGGGTGCGAATGCAGGTGTCTTCGGTCAGTCCGGCTTCGCCTTCGAAGGCTCGAGTGCTGATACGATCGAGACCTATCTCGTCGTCACCAATCCTACCGCCTCGGACAAGACGATTACGTTCCCGGATGCATCCGGCACCGTTGTCCTGTCAGGTGGGACACTGTTCACGGCCGACTGGCACCTCCGGTATCGAGCCAAACCATCTCGCAGGGGGATATCTGACTATCGCCGCTGGTACCGGTATCACGACCACCGGCGGAGCGACTGATACCATCACCATCGCTTCCACCCTCGGGACGAGCATCGCCGCAGCTGAAGTCGATGCAATCTCTCGACTTCACCGAATTCCAAGACACCCTCGATCTCGATGCGGCCCTCACCCTGAACCAGACCACCAATACCTGGACCCAGTCCTTCACGGGCACCACCACCACCGGCTTCGCCTACACCGCCACTTCCCTCACCACTGGCTCCGCCCTCAATGTCACTACCACCAATACCGCGACCACCAACACCGCCCTCTCACCGGTTCAATTCAATCTGACCAATGCTCAATCAACCACCGCCAACACCAATGGTGTCACCGGTCTCGCCGTCAACTTCACCAACAACCCGAGTGTCGCTGGTAACACGGAGTACGCACTCCGGATCCAGAATCAGCTCACCGCGAACGTCACCGACAACGCTGTCAGTGCTCTCCTCCTCCTCGACAACGCCGACTCTACCGCGACTGGCACCACCATCGTCACCGATGCCATCGCCATCACGAACTCAGGCGGATCGAACTTCACCAACTTCCTCAATACCCCGACCCTCGACATCAGTGCGGCGGGGGCGATCACTGGAGCGACGGGGATCACCTCGAGTGGCTCTATCACCTTCAGCGCCTTTACCAGTAATGGTGGTCCGCTCTACACCAACGGTTCGGGTGTCATCGCTCAAACCACTGCCGGGACAGCAACCCAAGTCCTCCATGGCGGTACTGCTCCAAGCTTCTCCGCGGTCTCCCTCACCACCGATGTCTCGGGCACCCTCCCAGTCGGCAATGGTGGTACTGGCGCCACCACCTTCACTGCCAATGGCGTTCTCTATGGCAACACCACCGGTGCGGTCCAAGTCACCGCCGCCGGCACGAATGGTCAGCTCCTCCTCGGTGTCACGGCTGGTGCGCCAGTTTTTGCAACTATGAGCACGGACGCCACCATCACCAATGCTGGTGTCCTGACCATCGCCGCCAATGCCGTCGCCCTCACCACCGATACCACGGGGAACTATGTGGCGAATGTTGCGAATGGGAATGGTATCGCGGGCGGCTCAGCGGGGAGCGAGGGCGCCGCACTGACCCTAGCAATCGATCTCTTGGATGTGGATGACAGCGTTGGGTCCATAACCAGCAACTCCGGTCTCGAATTCCAGGGCGCCGGTTCCAATGAGCTGACCCTGCTGCAGGGTTGCGCGAATCTCGAGGTATTGGCGTGGGATGATACGACTATGGAGTGGGAGTGTACGGCAATCTCTGGCACTGGTGTGGTCACTGGTTCTGGTACAACTGGGCAAGTCACTTATTGGAGCGGAACGACGACTCTGACTGGCGAGAATCAGCTGGCTCCTCTCCGTGGCGGTACCGGTATCAATGGAAGTGCGGCCGCCAACGGCACCCTCCTCATCGGCAATGGCACGGGGTATACTCTGGCGACGTTGACCGACGGGACCGGCGTCACCATCACGGAAGGTGCGGGGAGCATCACCATCGCTTCGACCCTCGGCACGACCATCGCCGCCGCTGAAGTCGATGCAGATGCTCTCGACTTCACCGAATTCCAAGACACCCTCGATCTCGATGCGGCCCTCACCCTGAACCAGACCACCAATACCTGGACCCAGTCTTTCACGGGCACCACCACCACCGGCTTCGCCTACACCGCCACTTCCCTCACCACTGGCTCCGCCCTCAATGTCACTACCACCAATACCGCCACCGCCAACACCGCCCTCTCACCGGTTCAGTTCAATCTGACGAATGCTCAATCAACCGCCGCCAACACCAATGGTGTCACCGGCCTCGCCGTCAACTTCACCAACAACCCGAGTGTTGCCGGCAACACGGAGTACGCGCTCCGGATCCAGAATCAGCTCACCGCGAACGTCACCGACAACGCTGTCAGTGCTCTCCTCCTCCTCGACAACGCCGACTCTACCGCGACTGGCACCACCATCGTCACCGATGCCATCGCCATCACGAACTCAGGCGGATCGAACTTCACCAACTTCCTCAATACCCCAACCCTCGACATCAGTGCGGCGGGGGCCATCACCGGAGCGACGGGGATCACGAGCTCGGGGAACATCACGTTCTCTAGCCTTACCGCCAACTCCTTCCTCTACTCGGGTACGGGCGGTCTCCTGACGACGACGACCGCTCCGACCAATGGCCAGCTCCTTATCGGAAGTACCGGCGTGGCTCCCGTCGCCGCGGCACTTACCCAAGGGACGGGTATCACCGTCACGAACGGTGCAGGAAGCATCACCATCGCTTCGACCTTGGGCACGACCATCGCGGCCGCTGAAGTCGATGCCGACTCCCTCGACTTCACCGAATTCCAAGACACCCTCGACCTCGACGCCGACCTCACCTTAAACCAGACCACCAATACCTGGAGCCAGTCCTTCACCGGCACCACCACCACCGGCTTCGCCTACACCGCCACTTCCCTCACCACTGGCTCCGCCCTCAATGTCACCACCACCAATACCGCCACGGCCAACACCGCCCTCTCACCGGTTCAGTTCAATCTGACCAATGCTCAATCCACCCTCGCGAATACAGCTGGCATTAATGGAGTGCAAGTCAACTTCACCAACAACCCATCCATTGCGGGAAACACCGAAAATGCGGTTCGTATTCAGAACCAGCTCACCGCGAACGTCACCGACAACGCTGTCTCCTCCCTCCTCCTCCTCGACAACGCCGATACAACCGCGGCAGGGAGTACGGTTGTTACTGACGCGCTCCGTATCACCAATAGCGGTGCCATCGCCGCCGGCATCACCAATGGCATCACGTTCGCCTCGGCCACGATCGATACCGGTATCAATTTCTCAGCGGCACCAACCACCAACATCTTGAACACGCCGAGCATTGATATCTCGACAGCCGGTGCCATCACCGGAGCGACAGGATTACCTCTTCGGGTACCATCACCTTCTCTGGTCTCTCCACAGCCGGTATCGTCACCAACACCTGCGGGCGGTGTCTTGGGCACGACGACGGCCGTCGCCGCGACCCTCGGTGGGACAGGCTTCTCGTCCTATGCCGTCGGTGATCTCCTCTATGCCAATACGACAACGTCTTTGGCCAAGCTGGCTGCTGTCGCTTCTGGTAGCTGCCTCGTTTCGGCTGGCGTCGGTGTGGCGCCGACCTGGGGGACTTGTGATCCGTCGGGGGATTCATTCACGACCAGTGCAGGGGTGATTACCAAGTCCCCGCTGTCCGATCGGTTCTCGCTCCAGTATGGTGATGCGGCTGATATTCAGCTCACTATTGAGAATACGACTAATGCGGTTATACCGACGGTGGATGCGATGCAGATCGATCTCTCGGGCGGCACAACGGGCATCGTGACGGACGGTGTTGATGGACTCGTTATCACAACCGAGTTTGGCAATGGTACCGCCAATACGAACAGTGCGCTGCGTCTCAGTGTTATCCCGGTGAATACTCCGAGCGGTGACGAAACATTCTTTGCTTTGAATATCGATGCATTGGCAGCTGGGACGAGCGCAACGAAGTAGCTATAAACATCAATTCTAACTGGGATACGCTTCTCAATACCCCGACCCTCGATATCTCTGGTGCTGGTGCGATCACCGGTGCGACGGGGATTACGAGCTCGGGGAACATCACCTTCTCCGGCCTCACCGCGAACTCTTTCCTCTACTCGGGTACGGGCGGTCTCCTCACCACGACCACCGCTCCGACCAATGGTCAGCTCCTTATCGGAAGTACCGGCGTGGCTCCAGTCGCCGCGGCGCTCACCCAAGGCACGGGCATCACCGTCACCAATGGTGCAGGGAGTATTACCATCGCTTCGACTCTGGGTGTGGCTGTCGACAGCGCTGAAATCACCGACAATGACCTGGACTTCATCGATTTCCAGAATACGATGGATCTCGATGCCAACCTCACCCTGAATCAGACCACATTTACTTGGGACCCAGTCCTTCACCGGCACCACAACCAATGGCTACACCTACACCGCCGCCTCCCTCACCACGGGCTACGCTATGGACCTGAACGTCAACGGTGCCGTCCTCACCTCGGTGGCGCCATCAACATCGACGGCCGACTGGCGCGGCAACTACCGGCTCCTTCAAGATTACGACCACGGGGCGGTGATGGCGGGGAGCTTCAAATCTCTGCCACCGCCACGATGCCTCTATATCAATCTCGGATGCCGCGGCAATGACGACCGACTGGTGATCACCCCGCCGCCCTCGCACGGCTACCAGGACTGGTCAACGGCGACGCCACCTCACCCGGGTGCGCCATCGACATGACGGAACGACCGGAGTACTGCACTGCCGGATCCTCAAGATACGACGACTGGCGCCGCGAACCGGCACTGATCTCGGGACTGCCTCCGATATGCTCGCCCCTCCAGAACGTCGCCTCTACCGTAGCTAGGCACGATGACGACGACGGGCGACTTGCTCACCCTTACTGCAAACTCGGCCACTAGTGCGACGGGACTTCTCACAATTGATGGCGGTAATGCGATGACAAGTGGTGGGGCCCTCAACATCACCGGCACTACCTATAATCATGGTGCTGATTTTGAAGAAGCCACTCTCGTGGCTGTTGCTTATTCCGATACGACCTCTGGCGCTTTCAACACTACCACCTACGGCCTTGCGTCAACCCGACCATCAACATCACCACCGGTGCCGGCTCCAAAGACAACAGTGCTATCTTCGTTCAACCATACCTCTGTACCGGTGCCACCCATTAATGTCTGTCCGGGACTCACGGATGCTCGGACATGGAACGACCAGGCCATAAATGTTGGTTCTGGCTGGGATACGTATTCAACTCCTTTTCGCTCGATATCTCTGGTACTGGCGCCATCACCGGAGCGACGGGGATCACCTCGAGTGGCTCTATCACCTTTAGTGCCTTTACCAGTAATGGTGGTCCGCTCTACACCAACGGTTCGGGTGTCATCGCTCAAACCACTGCCGGGACAGCGACCCAAGTCCTCCATGGCGGTACTGCTCCAAGCTTCTCGGCCATTGTTGCTGCGGATATTACCGCTGACTCCCTCGACTTCACCGAATTCCAAGACACCCTCGATCTCGATGCGGCCCTCACCCTGAACCAGACCACCAATACCTGGACCCAGTCCTTCACCGGCACCACCACCACCGGCTTCGCCTACACCGCCACTTCCCTCACCACTGGCTCCGCCCTCAATGTCACTACCACCAATACCGCCACCGCCAACACCGCCCTCTCACCGGTTCAGTTCAATCTGACCAATGCTCAATCCACCCTCGCGAATACAGCTGGCATCAATGGAGTGCAAGTCAACTTCACCAACAACCCATCCATTGCGGGAAACACCGAAAATGCGGTTCGGATTCAGAACCAGGTCACGCGAACGTCACAGACAATGCGGTCGCTCTCTCCTCCTCCTCGACAACGCCGATACTACCGCCACTGGCACCACCATCGTCACCGATGCCATCGCCATCACGAACTCAGGCGGATCCAACTTCACCAACTTCCTCAATACCCCGACCCTCGACATCAGTGCGGCGGGGGCCATCACCGGAGCGACGGGGATCACAAGCTCGGGGAACATCACGTTCTCTAGCCTCACCGCTGGCTCTGTCCTTTTTGCGGGGACGTCGGGTATTCTCCAGCAAGACAATGCCAACTTCTTCTGGGATGATACGAACAATAGATTGGGGATCGGCGACACCACGCCCGATGGGCGGTTCGACTTCGACCTAGCCTCCACCTCGACGACGGCCGCGAATGAATACGGCGGTAACTATACGTTCACGGATACTGGCGTCGTCACAACCGGTACGGACAATACTATCGGAGAGTCGGTCACAGTCACTCGGACCGGCGCGACCGGCGGGACGATCAGCACGTATGGAAGCCTCATCACGGCCACCGCCGATACGGCGGGCGCGGGCACGTCTGCCATTATCGGCCAGTATGTGACGGCCTCTGGCGCCGACACCACGTATGGGTTTTACGCCAATGTGACAGGTACGACCAGCGCGACTTCCTATGGCTATCTGTCGAACGTGACTGATGCCACGACAGGTGCCAATACCAATTATGCCGAGGCGCTTCAGATAACAGACACTGGTGTCGTGACGGCAGGTACGGATATCACGGTGGGCGACTATATCACCGTCACTCGAACCGGCGCGACCGGCGGGACGATCAATACCTACGGGGACGAAATCATCATAACGACGGACAATGCTGGTGCGGGCACGAGTACTGCCACTGGTGAGCTTATCGATACCGGTACGGCTGGAACGACGAATGCCGATACGACCTACGGCCTCTATGTCGCTACTGAAGCCAATGCCGGAACGACAGCGTTTGGCATCTATGTCGATGCGGGTATCCAGGCTGGAACCGAATACGCAGGCATCTTTATGAATGGCAATGTCGGTGTCGGGGATGCGACACCTCTCTCACTCTTCACTGTCGGCAATGGTGACCTCTTCCAGGTCAATTCGAGCGGTGCGATCGCCGCTGCCGCTGGTGTCACCTCTTCCGGTACCATCACCTTCTCTGGTCTTTCCACGGCCGGTATCGTCACCAACACTGCTGGTGGCGTCCTGGGGACGACCACGGCCGTCGCCGCGACCCTCGGCGGCACGGGCTTCTCCTCCTATGCGGTGGGTGATCTCCTCTACGCCAATACCACGACAAGTCTCGCCAAACTCGCTGATGTGGCGGCGGGCAGCTGTCTCATCTCGGGGGGTGTCGGTGTAGCACCGACATGGGGAGTGTGTGGCGCGATCTCGGCTGACTCACTGGATTTTGTCGACTTCCAAGACACCCTCGACCTCGATGCCAATCTCGTCCTCAATCAAACCACCTTTACTTGGGATCAGTCCTTCACGGGGACGACGACCAATGGTTTCACGTATACGGCGGCGTCTCTGACCTCGGGCTACGCTATGGACCTGAACGTCAACGGTGCCGCCGTCCTCACCTCGGGCGGGGCTCTGAATATCGACGGCCCGACCGGTGCCGCGGCTCAGGCGGCGGGCTCACTTTTCAAGATCACGACCACGGGAGCAGTGACCGGGACGGACGGGAGCGGCAATTCATCGCAGATCTCGAGTGCGACGGTGACCGGTACTGTGTCGTCTATCTCGGATGCCGCGGTCATGACGACGACCGGTGACCTCCTCACCCTGACCGCCAACGCAGCGACGACCACGACCGGCCTCCAGACGATCAATGCCACTGGTCTCACCACGGGCTATGCCATGGACCTGAACGTCAACGGTGCGGCGGTGCTCACTAGCGGTGGAGCCATCAATATCGACGGTCCGACGGGCGCGGCGGCTCAGGCCTCTGGTGCGCTCCTCAACATCACGACCACGGGAGCGGTCACCGGTACGGCCGGTATCGGCAACTCACTCCAGGTGACGAGCGCTACCGTGACAGGCACGGTCGCCTCTATCACCGATGCGGCCACGATGACCACGACCGGCAATCTCCTCACTCTCACGGGCAATGCGGCGACGACGGCAACGGGCCTCCTCACGGTGAATGCCAACGGCCTCACGACGGGGAGTGCAGTGAACATCGCATCGACCGCGACGGGACTCACGACCGGTGGCGCACTGCAGACCATCACACATTCGGGCTCGAATGCGGCCAACATCGGTTCGCTTCTCTCGCTCCAAAACACCGGGACAGCCAGTGGCAACATCAGCCTCCTCATCCAGCACAATGCGACGGGAACAGGTAATCTGGCGTTCCGAGTCAACGATATCGCCGGCGATACGACACCCGTGGTCATCGATGGCACGGGCCAGTTCGGTATCGGGACAGCTGCGCCGACGACATTGTTCGAGCTGTACGGCACCGGGTCGGCGGACGCGATCGCGACGTTGACCGCGCCGGATGCAACCTTTGATCCGATCCTGAAGTATCGCACTGGCGCCACTCCGGCCGTCCAGTTCTCGCTCGGCATCGACAACACTGACTCGGACAAGTTCAAGATCTTCTCGGGTGATGGCGTCGGCTCGGGCGATGAATTCGTCATCGATAGTAACGGTGTCACGACAATCGCCAACCTGAACCTGGGTGCGACGACCTTCGACTCGGACGCCGGCGCGATCGTCTGGACGGATATGCCGGTGACGGCGACGACCGCCGCTGCGACCGTGATGAGCTATAGCGCGCAGATTGATGCGACGAATCTCATGACGATGTATTCCGAGAGCAACGGTACGGGCGGCATTCAGAATACGCGTGTCGGTATCCTGACGACTGCCCCGCTTGATGTGCTGCATGTAGCTGGTGATGTGCGCGTCGGTACGGGCACCACGGGCTGTGTAAAAGACGCAGACGCGACGGTATTGACGGGAACCTGCTCTTCGGACGAACGATTGAAGAAGAATATCATCCCGTTTGATAGTGTCCTGGATAATCTCGCCTCATTGACGCCCGTTACCTACAACTGGAGAAGTGATGAATTTCCGGATAAGCATTTCGGAGAAGCTGTGCAGCGCGGTCTGATTGCTCAGGATGTACAACGGGTATTTCCAGAGCTTGTGAAACAGGATGACGATGGCTATCTGCAGATTGATTTTTCGAGCATTCAGTTCTATCTCTTGCAAGGTATCAAGGAAGAATACGCGTTGATTCAAGACCAATCAAACAGTATCGCCGCATTGTCTCTGGAGACGACAGCTAGTATCACGACCTTGTCTGAACTCGAAGCAGCCGTTGAGGGACAGTTGATACTCGCGAGCGCGAACTTCACGACGCTGGCGGAAAAAGATGCCTTGATTGATACCAAACTGACAGAACATGATACGTACTTCGCCCGCGACCTGGCGCGGCTCGACGCAATTGATGCGCTGACGGCTCAGATGGCGCTCGATCAGAACGCAGCCGCGGCCAACCTGGTGACGCTTCAGACTGAAATGACGGTTTTGACCGAGCAAGTCGGCACGCTCATGGAATTCTTCAACACGCTGGACCTCGGCAATATGGTCGCGAAAGACGAGCTCGGCAATGTCGACCTGCTCGGCGGCACGCTCCGGGCCACTGCGCTCGCCACTGGCGGTATCACTATCGAAGTTGCCGATGAAGAGGCTCCGACCATTGGAACAGCGATGATCCTTCCAGTCGAGACGGACGCGGACGGCGATGGCAAAGATGATGAGACTGGTTCGGACGGCAAGAGTACGAGCGTCCTGACAAAAGCAATGATCCCGATGATCAACGGCTCACGCATCTTCACGAGCTTCAAGGGCAATCCGAACGCGTTTAGCTGGATCGAAAAGATCGTCACTGATGACGGGGAGTATGTCGGATTCAAGATCCGCGTCTCGGCGCCGGTCACGGAAAAGATCAAGGTCGACTGGTGGCTGATCGAGCAGAAGGATACGTTCTCGTCGAATCCATAACCACTCTGCGTATGTATCAAGCACTGTCGCCATGAATAAAAAAAAGCCGGATGAGCAGTGGAGCGATCCGGCAGAGCCACGAGGCTGGCAGAAGGAATAGTCATGTCCTGGGAAGGGGCGGAAGCGCGGACACTTCTCCTCTCCCAGGACAGGATCATACCACCTGTCTAAAACTCAGGAAAAAAACTTTAACCAGTTTCCTGAGGCAGTGACATTCCGCGAAAGGCGCTTTTTCGAGAAGCGCTTTTTGCGTTACTTCTTATCTTAGAGGAGTTTGTCTCATTCTGGCAAATGAAATCATGCTATTTTCTAACCCGACTACCAACCTTACGACTAAATGTAACATAATTCCACGGCCGTGGAATTATGGTACAGTGAGAAAAAGGCTATTTCTGTTTAAAAAAATGACGCTTCAGGTGTTCTACATCATTGAGAGTGATCACTGTGGCCACTCGGACGTATGGTTCGGCGCCGTATAAGTGGACTAATTTCAAGATAGCCGACTCATACGGGTATGGGGAAACAAAGACGCTTTGTTGAAGTTTATAAAACTCCAATGTCTGGAGATGTTCACGCAGGACGTCTCGAAATGCTCGATTGGCTTCCGGAATATCGAAGAGAACCAGGCGCCACTTCTTATCCCACGCTTTCGGCTTTCTCAAATGGATAGAATCACCGAAAAGGCTGAGTACTTGAGCTTCACGTTGACCCTCTTTGGTCAGCACTAAGCGGTACGAACCATCCGAAAGCTTCAATTCCCTAAAGAGTTTTTGGTGCGACAGCCGACGAAGAGAACGATTGAAACTTCGCTGGTCGATCTCCTTCCATCCGGCATGGGCGAGTCTGAGCGCTCTGAAATACTGAGCGGGGGATTGAACTGCGCCGAGCGCCACCCCAGTCAAGAGCACAAGAAGAATTTTCTGCTGTACTGGACCGAATTTATACATCGCTTTCCATGGAATTGAGTATCCGTACGACCCTTAATTCGCTACCTGTCTTTTGTATCGTATTGTAACATAATTCTACGGCCGTGGAATTATGTTACATCGAACCCCCCCCACCCTTCCAGAGGGGGGGGCTATGAACTCACGCACCGATAGAGTAACAGTATCGTCAACACCCCCATCAAAGGCTTTTCAAAGCACCAGCGTTTACTGGCCGACTTCTTTCCAGTTGAAGTCGCACGCCCGAGTACCGGGACAGGTGACAATGGTTCCGCAGCCATCATCGATGGTGAAACTTGCCACTGGGTCATTCGAGCATTTATTGACAGAAATCGCGGTGGAACTGGCACTCGCACAGGAATTGGTCGGGACGCAGACCACGTTGGCTATCGCGAAGGCAGAAGCGTGAAGTCCGAGGTACGGCGTGACGCTAATAGTGCTTGACCCAGTGGATACGCCTCGAGCCGTCCGTCCTCTAGGACTGCCATCGTTATTTCCCACCCTTGCGACATTTTGATTTGAGCTGAGCCAGGCGACAGCATCGGTCACATCAGTCGTACCAGTGAGGTTGCTGCAATCAATAGTTCCGCCACCGGCACGGTAATAGGCATTGAACTGGAAGGGCGTGATGCCTATAATCGCTGAGGCGGGACAAATCTTGAAATCCGCACCACCGAGAACCGTCACGGTGGCCTGTGCCGTGGTGACGCCGCTAGAATTGGTGGCAACGAGTGTAAATATCGTGGTACTCGTCAGCAAGGGTGTTGAAATCGAGCCGATCGGTCCCAAAAACGGTCCACCAACCCCATTATCGATGAACACGGAAGTCGCACCAGGAATATTCCAGTTGAGGGTAGTAGCGGTATTGTTGGGAATGGTAGCTGGAAACGCCCAAAAGGCTCCGGGGGCGATGACGGGGGGGACAACAGGCGCGGCGACGCTGCAGACTCCGCCGCATTGGTATGCGCCGGGACAACATTGGCCCAAGACATTGCAACTGGAACAAGGCAGGCCGTAGAGCGGCTCGATCATGGAGGTTCAATATCGCACAGGAGGCGGGGACGACGAGTCCGCCGGCTTCGCCCGATGGAGATGTCGCCGCAATCTGGATTTCGGAAGAATACGCTGCTATGGGGGCCGAGCGGGGAGTTTGATACGAAAAGAAAAACCCACCCGCCAGGAAGGTTACGAGAGCAATTGAAAGGAAGAGAACCTTATTTTGTTTTGATGCAATCCGGATTATTTTCCGGATTTTTTTACGCAAAGACATACCTTTTGTTTCGAGGGAATCAACACCAATCCACAACCATAGTATACATGTTTTTCCGGCTTTTCTAAACCATGGAGGCTATTTGTCAAGTAGCCCGAGATTATGTCGGATGACACTTCGAGTTTCCTCGAGACCGGCCGCGTAGAGGGCTGGATCATTTCCCGGATACGCCCGGCCCCAATCAGTTGGGCTCATGTGTTCGCTTGCGAGGAGTGCGGTCTCTAGAGCCTTTCGAGCAGCTTCTTTTTCTCCAAGATTGAGGAGCGCGGTACCATAAATGTTGTTCAGCCAGGGATTGCCGTGAGCCTGTCTGAGGCCGGCTGCTGCTGTGTCGCGAGTCTTTTCATACTCACCTAGCTTGAAGTAAATCCACGCCAAGTCGTTGTAGCCGGCCCAATTGAAGGAATCGCGTTTGATGAATTCGCTGAATCCCCAGATTGCGCTTTCATAGTCGCCTCTATATCCACTAATGAGCCCCTGCATATAGTAGGCCCGCTTGAATTCAGGATCTATACGGAGTACGGTGTCCATCTCAATCCGCGCCGATTCGAATCTTCCACTGATGAAATGGATGCGTCCGAGCTGGAAATGCGCTTCCAAAAAATCAGGATGTAATTCAATCGCTCTTGTGTAAGCAGACTCCGCTTTCTTAATGTCATATGCTTCTCCATCCCCGAAATAGCTATCGCCGATTTTTAGAAACAGATCTGGATTGCTACGATTAACGAAAGTGGCAACCGTTTCCAACCCAAGACCGGGCCAGAAGGAATAGAGTTGCGGGATATGGAAACATGCGTAGGTACTGGAGAAAAGGGCAATAACAGTCCCAACCAACAGCACAGTGGAGGGCCTCATTTTGAGAGTCAGAGAAGTGATGGAATCCGTGATTTTATTCATGCATGATTCCAGTATAATATATCATGTTGAGATAGTATTTTTGCAGAAAAAACAGTTGTCGTTGTGTTCATGGGAACATATGCGGCAACGGATTCAGCTTCCACTCGGTGACACCTTTGGAAGCAGCGAATTCCTCCAAACGGTCGCTGTCGAAGGTGCCCTGGCACTCGAGGAGATAGAGGGGGAAAGCCTTCGGTACATAGACTTGGGCGATGTAGAACCCGAGCTTGGCTTGGATGGGATGCTTGGGGAAATAGGCAATCGGGTAGTAGTCAGGGCCTCTTTTTCTCAGAACGGAGAGGCAGGCTTTCAGTTGGGTAGCATCATCGGTCGCTGAGGTGAGATCCTTTTGGCAGAGTTCCGCGTAGGAAACCTGCTTGCCGGAGAGGAACCACTGGAATTGCTGGATCTTTTCGGGACCGCGCCAGTAGAGTTGCCGTCCGATTTGACCGAGAACAGAAACGAATGGTTCGGATTGAGCATCCTTTTCCAGCTGCCGCTTATCACCCTCGTAATAAAACATTTCTGAGCTTATCACTATTTCTCTTAGAGAATGCCGTATCGCTTGTTCGAATGTTGTCGCACTGGCGCCGCTCAGAACAATCTGAGGAGTCGCGCTCTTTGAGTTTAGGGCAGCAATAACGATAGACGGAATAGAGAGCGTTGTCACATCTACGATATGTAAAGACAGGCCGCATGATTCCAACGGGCGTATGATTTCCTGCATCTCCTCGGGGAGTGTTTCTACATCAATGATCCGCGGAGGAATCTGAGTGAGCCAGTGGACCAAGAATGCATCGCGCTCGATTGTTTCGAGGAGCCCACGCAGGAGAGCGCCATTTTTTGTGAAGTACCCGGCTGATCCGCTGGTCGTGGCGTTGACGAGAGGGGCTTCAGTGGAATAATTTTTGACGCACCATGAGGTCACTTGCCGCGGGATATACGTTTGTTCTTGCGTAATGAGATTAATTCCACTCAGCCAATCCATCGGACGGGACGGGTCATGCTGGAGTTCCCGGTAATGCTCTCTTTGGATGTCCAAGAAGCGATGGTATTTCGGCGGGTAGAGTACTGGAAACTTTTTGAGCAGTTCGTTCGATGAAGCGATTAGTATGTCGGTATCCTTATTATACAAACCAGAAATGATGCGCTCAAGCATTTCGCCGATCGCTTTGGAAATAGCAGTCGCCCTATCTTTCGCAATCCCATGGCCGCTCACGCTCCGAAGATGTCCACGCACGACTACTTCTTTTTCCAGGGAATAAAAAAAGTATCCGGGAAAATGGAGACTTCTTTCTGCCATCGCATCGACGAGCCCTTTTTTTTTCAGATAAGTGTAAAGGGTTTCAGAGGCAGAGGTGACATCATCCGTGTGAGCAATATGCAGACTGTCCGCAAGCCAGGAATATCGGACGAATTGTTTTAATAAGCAAATCCGTATCCGATCGCCGATTCCCAGCGGTATTCGCCAGGGTCCGAACTTGTCCATAATTGGTTTCTTTCGTTTGATTTCGTCTGGTCTAACCGAATGTACCAATATACAGAGTGATGTGGATAGTTTTACATGGAGATGTCATACAAGTACACCTACGTTTCTCCTGGTGTATTTTATCATGCATAAAAAAACAGGAGCCATGTGACAACACGACTCCTGGAATTTGCACCCTCAGCGTTTGAGGGCAGTCTCAATTACTTGCAGCGGCAGATTCCTTTTGGAAGACCGTGCTGTTTTGCCCATCACTCCCGCCATAACCGGCCCACAGCTCATCGCCATGATTGGTGAAATAACATGTTCCACCCGCTCCCCCGCAGGGGAAAGCGAATTTCCCGTCCTTGATCTCTGCGGACTGGATCTTGCCGCTTGGTTTTTGCTGTGTGCCGTATATGAATTTGACCACACACTTCGCGTCGATTTCGCCGATCCAGAGCCACCGCTTGCCATAGCCCCAGTTTCCTGTCCAGCCACCGATGAAGGCGGCACAGGCTACTGGCACGTCGGCAGCCACCGGCTTGACCGAAAAGCCAGCTTCACGCTGAGGTTGCAAAGCCGCCAATTCTGTTTCGGCAAGTTTTCGGATGCTGACCGCCCGGGACTGTCCATTTGCGTCCGTGATAGTCCCGTTAAACGTGCCGTCTGGGTTTTGGGATGCTACGACCTTGCCCCCCAATCGGGTAATAAGCGATAACGTACGACCTTGAGCGGTCTCAATCATCTCTGCGCTAATCGGGAGCGGTTGCAGTCTCGGAAGACCGAGAGCAGCGTTGAGCGCGACTTTTCCAGTGTCGCCTTGTTTCGTTCCGCCAGAAAGCTGCAACGTCAGTGTTCGGTCGCTGCCGACGACCGTAATGAGCCATGAAGAGTTCAGATCGAATGGCAGCTGACTTGTCAGTGCCGCCAGAGTGATACTGTCGCTAGAGGCCTTCATCTGGGCGAAGCCAATGCTTGGCAGGCTGGAAAAAACAGAGAAAAAAACCGAAAAGAGAATCGAAAGTGCCCGCATGATAAACTACTCCTTGGTTGATTGGTAAGGGACAGCACCGCCACTATACCATATTTGCTATATAAGTCAAATAGTAGTATTCCGTTTACGCATTGCTTTAAGTGCCGCTTTTTTTCTGCATTCTTCATTTACGACATATAATGGAAAGACCTCCGTATGCATACATTTCTCTACAATTTTTTTCATCACGAGACCAATGATCGGACGGAAAAGGGCCTGGTGAGTATTCCGGCAGACAAGGGGCGCTGGCCGGAGTCATGGAAAACGATAACGTGCAAACGGTATTCTCTGTTTCCGGAGGTTGAGCTTCCTGAAACGAGCGGGTCTTTGTTTGAGCAGCTCTTGCGAGAACGCAGATCGAGCGAAGGGCATATCGTGGGGAATATCCTCACTCTGCCCGTACTTGCCTATATCCTGCAGTGTGGGTATGGCCTGCAGGGCGGGAGCGAAGGAGATCAGAGGAAAGCGAACCGAACCGTTCCTTCCGGCGGGGGACGATATCCGCTCGAAGTGTATGTTTTTCTCTTCAAGCCGATTGGCACTTGCGTTTCGGGAATCTATCATTACAGTGTGAAGCATCATTCCTTGGAACCAGTTGCGCTCATGCCATTCACGCTTGAAGATATTGGTTCTTTCGCACCGGAGCAGGCGTGGCTCCAGGATACGAACGGGATGATTTGCATCACGAGTGTGTTTCAGAGAACGGTTGAAAAATACGGCAGCCGCGGGTATCGCTACATCTTGCTGGAGGCTGGGCATGCTGCTCAGAATATGCTGCTCGCCGGAACCGAAAAGGGCGTGAACATCATCCCGATTGGCGGCGTAGAGGCTGATAAAATAGAAAAAAAACTTGGCCTGAGCGGGGAAGAAGAAGGGGTCGTGTATACGCTCTTTTTATAATAAACCCTAGTATGCGGAGCGACTCCTCTTCAAAATTTTTCCATTGCTCGGGATACCTCTCCCTTAGGGAGTATGTGGAGGATATCGAGTCGATGAGGCAGCATGGCCCGTGGCGGCTCCCGCTCGGCATCGGCGACCGGGTGCAGATTTTCTTTTTCTCCCTGATTCTGAAATACTCCTGGTTTTCTGATGCGTTGAGCATACGGTATCCCTATACGTGGAGCCCAGCGTATTCGGTGCTCATCGCCTATCTGAAAAGGTGTGGCGTAGTCGATGTGGTCCGGGAGCAGAATGCGAATCGCAGCGGATATTCCTTCTTCTCCCTTCAAAGGGGCATTTCCATAAATGAAAATATTCGGACCATCGGCGGTCTGGGAGTCGACCAAGAGGTCTCGACGGCGTTTTCCAAAGCGATCGGCGAAATGCTTGAGCGCATCATTTCTGGTTTGTATAATAAGGATACCGACATACTAATCGCTTCATCGAACGAACTGCTCAAAAAGTTTCCAGTACTCTACCCGCCGAAATACCATCGCTTCTTGGACATCCAAAGAGAGCATTACCGGGAACTCCAGCATGACCCGTCCCGTCCGATGGATTGGCTGAGTGGAATTAATCTCATTACGCAAGAACAAACGTATATCCCGCGGCATATTGTTTCGTGGTTTGGGTTTGCCGAAGCGCGCGTGTTCAAAGACATTCTCCTGCATCCGACATCCAATGGCTGTGCCGGGTACTTTACGAAGACGGGTGCTGTTTTGCGAGGGCTGATCGAAGCAGTGCAACGGGACGCTTTTCTCGTCCATTGGCTCACGCAGATCGCCCCTGATCGCATCATCGAGGACACTCTGTCGCTAGAAATTCAGAAACAAGTCGGGGAATTCAAGGCGCGTGGAATCACCCTGCATATTCTCGATGTCACAGCTCTTTCTATCCCGTCCGTATCCATTGTGGCAATCAATGCTGAATCGGAAACTCCGCAGATTATTTTGAGCGGCGCAGAGCGGCGACATTTGAGCGGGCGGTGCAGGACGCACTCCGTGAAATGGTGCTGATGTCAGCGACTATGTTCTACCAAGGAGAAGCTAATAATAGAAAGAAAGAGCCTATGTTAGCAGAGCCGCAGCCATTCGTTTCTGATCTCAATGAGAAAACCAGGCAACTCTACTGGCGCGGTCCCGAAAAGATCCAGCAATTCCAGTGGTTCCTCTCCGGCAAGCAGGTTTCCTACGCGGAACTCTGCCAAAAGGATCTCACCTCAGCGACCGATGATGCTACCCAACTGAAAGCCTGCCTCTCCGTTCTGAGAAAAAGAGGCCCTGACTACTACCCGATTGCCTATTTCCCCAAGCATCCCATCCAAGCCAAGCTCGGGTTCTACATCGCCCAAGTCTATGTACCGAAGGCTTTCCCCTCTATCTCCTCGAGTGCCAGGGCACCTTCGACAGCGACCGTTTGGAGGAATTCGCTGCTTCCAAAGGTGTCACCGAGTGGAAGCTGAATCCGTTGCCGCATATGTTTTCTTGATGAGCGATACAGGTTGTGGAAAGAGGAGACATCGTGTATCGTTTATAGTGTACGCGGTACCGGAGAGTCACGAGACAAATATAAATCATTTCAGGCCGTGTTAGCGAGTATGTTTCAGAAAGTCAGGCGAGTTGCGAGCAGAAAACTCCTGTTTCTTGTTGGCGTATCTTTGGCCGGTATCCTTGGCATCCTGGGCAGTTATACGCGGACGAACTATTCGAAAAGCGGTTCGCTGGTTGTCCCAAAGGCGCAGGCGGATACCCCTCCCACTTGTGCTTCGTGCGGTTGCGCCTATACTGAGGACCAATGCGTTACATACTGGTCCTGTTTTCCGGCCGACACGCCTATCAGCACACCAGCCGGTAAGCGAGTCATACAGGAGCTGGCGGTCGGAGACAGCGTGCTTGGTTTCGACATTGAAACCGGCCGGACCGGAGAATACCCGGTGACCAGAACCTTCAAACACGGCCGAAACGATGCGAATACCGTGTATTCTCCGCTGATTCAGATTACGCATGCAAAAGGATCGTTCCTCGCGACGGATAATCATTGGATCTATCGGCGCAATGGCCGGGTCGGGGAATACGCCAATTTTGACCGTGTCGGAACGCTTCAAGTCGGTGACATGCTGACGACAGAAAGCGGCGAAGAGGTGGCGGTGACAGCGATCGAACCGGGGCCCGAGTATGATTTTGTGTACAATCTCGAGGTGGCGGAGGCCCATACGTATTTCGCTAGCGGTATCCGGGTACACAATAGCGGCAGTGGACCTGGTGGCTGTTGTGGCTCTTCAGGAAAATAAAGCTGCTTTTTCGGATGGGAGTAATTTGCAGCCAAAATACTTTTAATCACCACGAGTTGTTATTATGGAAACTGAAGCCGATATCCGAACTCCCGCTGGAGACTCGAGGGAGAAAAATAAAAAGATTCGGTTGACCGGAAAAGTCGTTCTTGTTGTCATGCTAATAGTCGCCCTTGCATATGGGGCGTTGTATTTGTTCGAGAAGAATACCTGGTATAAATTGAGATCCGATCGGACAATTTATACACCGGCCAATGATAACGCGTATACCGAAAGTCTCCTAAATAATAATCCGAAGCTATTGCAGGATTCGTTTGTGGCCGATGTCGAAAGCGGAGTGAATGATAAGTTTACCAAGTCAGATGCCTATTTCCTGACCCACCGGTACTTTGATAACGGCGGAAATGTCTACGAAATCTATGATTATGTAAACAGCCATCCGAGTCTGGAATTTCTCAAGGAAGCCGAAGAAATTTACCCGGCTATTTTTGATCAGCTACGGACCAAAACGCTTTCCCCGGTGCCATATTCCAGGCAATCTCTGTATGCAGTTCTGGCATATCTGGAAGTACTTGATAAGCACGGGTATGCGGATATCGCCGCTCTGGGCACGCTCGCTAATCAATATGCGAAGACGGCCTATTTCATAAAAAAGAGATCAGAAAACGATCCTGCTGGTGGCTTGGATCCGGCTCCAATGATACGGCAAGCGACGGAAAAAGCGATTGTGTTCGAATTGAAAACCAGAGATGTGATGCTGGGAATGTCTAAGGGTAATCAGTCTCTCGTGAAAAGTATAGCGAGTCGACCGAAATCGCTTGATTCGAGATCGCCTCTGCGGAAGAATTTTTCGAAGGAAATAACAGCCCAATCATTGATTACCGGACTTAATCAGTATGCCGCCTGTCTTCGATATTTGGAGGTCACGGGAATTGCCATCTCGATCATCGATTCACCCGTGCAAGCGAATGATGTTTTTTCCTTCAGCATGTTATTTGCAGAAACCTATGTTCCAGAAATGGAGGTATTTACGTCGCTCCTCAATGCCTCGACGCTCGCTTTGGTGAGTCCGGAGAGTGCTGATGCTATCAAGACTGCTCTCCAACCGATTCTGGAGTACGATCTTACTCAAGAATTGGGGATAATTCGCCTTCTCTTTGAGGCGAAGGACGACAAATTCGGCGGCTGGGATATATATGGAAAAAGGAATGCCATAATGCTGGCCAATATCGTTCCTGAGTTCAAGGCATGGCTTATTGCGGGAGGGTGGGAAGAACCTGATTTTCAGTAGACATTCACTGAGATTGATTGTTGATTCTCAGTCGTTCGGCGGAGTGGTTTCGTTGTGTTTTTAATGCAGAAAAGTGTAGAATGGGAACACTCTTAATCGATATTTTTCTTTTCTATGAAGACGGTTTTGATTATCGGAGGGTCTTCGGGGATTGGAAGCGCCTGCGTACGTACTTTCGAACAATCAGGGTGGAATGTTTTTTCCACCTTCTATTCAAATAAAAAAACAACCAGCAAAGGATCTTCCGTCACCTGGAGCTTCCTAGACATAAAGAATATTCCAGCTGGTTTTTTTGATACCCTGCCAAAAATCGATGCGGTGCTAATTTGTGCTGCCAAAAATGTAAGCCAGGACCTGAATAATTTACAGAAGAGTGACACAGAGGAAATTGTAAACACGAATCTCATCGGACAGATTGAGTTCATCAAACTCCTCAAGGATAAAAAGGGTGCGGAGCTGTCCTCGATAGTACTTTTCGGCTCGACCGTGCCAATGACAGGTTTTAAAAGAAGAATCGCTTACGGTATAACGAAAGCCGCGATAGAGGGCCTTACGAAAACGCTGGCAATGGAATTTTCCCCCAATACCCGCGTGAATTGCATTGTACCGGGATATATCAAGACAGGTTTGTATTTCAAAAATAGCGCTATCAGTGATACGGATAGAGCAAGGAAAATCCTTTTAGGGCGGTTGGGCGACCCGGAAGAGGTTGCAAAACTTGCCTTTTTCCTATCTTCGGAAAACGCTTCCTATATAAACGGAGAATCGATTGGGATTAATGGCGGTTTTAACTATGAGTATGAAGTCTAGCAATGGTAAGTTTGCGTGTATAATTCTTGCTGCAGGCAAGTCCGAAAGGTTTAATGCGAATAAACTCTTTGCGACCCTTACCAAAGGACCCCTTCTTTTTATGGTTGTCGATTCCATTTTATCTTTTAAGTTGCTTGGTAAGTTAGTGATTGTCGCAGCGAAGGGGGATTTTGATCGAATTCAGAAAAGATATGGACGGAATCAAGAAGTGAACGTCGTTGTCGGTGGAATAAACCGAACGGAAAGCACGCTACGGGGCCTGCATGTTGTCGCACAGGGGGGATACGAATATGTCTATGTTCACGACGGATCTCGCCGACTCTTTACGAGAAATGATTTTATCCGGCTCAAGAGAGAGTTGCTGTCAAAGAATCTGGATGGAGTTGTCCAATATGTCAAGATATACGATTCGCTCATGAGTTTCGATGGGAGTATTGAAAACAACAATAGTTATCTCGACAAAACGAGGGTAGTGCAATTAAAGACACCCCACGTTTACAAAGTGGGTTCAATCTTAAAATGTCTGACTCAGTATAAACCTCAAGTCAGGAGAGAATTGGAGAACGTTGAAATCATGTCTTTGTACGGGAAAGAAATAGGATTTATCGATGGTTCTATCGCCAATATAAAAATTACTTACAAAAGTGATTTACGGGTCATTAAAAAGCTGTTGTGAAAAAGATATCTTTCGTCGTCTATTATCCGTATCAGTGGTTTATCTATCGGAATATCTATAGACAGATACCGGCTGACAAGCGGGAAGTCATCGTTGATCTGAGCGATAATCCGGGACTTCAGGATGAGGAAGTAAGGATGAGCATCGCTTCTTTGCTTCAACGAGAGAGCGTTCCGTTTCGGGTCCTCGAGAAAGTGATTTGTTTCAATCGGAAACTGCTTCAGGATTTTTTCACTGATGTCGAGGTCATCGTATCTTGCTGGGAAAACGGTTGCGTGTCGAACAATGCCCTGCGACATATTAAAAAAGTAAACGTGACTTACGGAATAGCCAAAGAATTGACGATGCTCCGGCCAACGCGTTCGATCTACGATGTCATATTGGCGTATGGCGCGCGTGATCAGCGGTATTTCGAATTGCTCACGAAATCCATAGCCATCGGTAATCCGCGACTGGACAATTATTACCGTGGCATAGCTGATGATTCCATTCGGGAAAAACTGTCAAGATATTTCAAAGATAAAAAAAAGAAAACCATACTGTATGTTCCGACTCACGGAGATCTCGGGTCATTTCATGAAATGTTACCTACGTTCGCACGGATATCGAGACAATATAATATCATTTTTAAGCCACACTATTATACTTTGAGGGAGGAGAAAGAGATTATAGAAAAGTACCGGCAGATAGAGTCGCTTTTGGTCATCGATGACACGTGGGACACGATTGAAGTTATGTCCGTAAGCGATATCATCGTGAGCGATAACTCGAGCGCTATTTTCGATGCGATGCAGATCGATAAGCCGTTAATCGTATGTGATTTTCTGGATAATCAATTTATAGATACTATTCATAAAAAAATCCGTCTTGCAAAAAAAGGAACGGGAATACTTACGGCGCTGACGTATTCAGACAGTTTGGAACAGGAGATAAAAAGAGGAGGTCTAGCAATGACCATAAAAAAACCGAATGATATTGATGACCTTCTGGAAAACATAGATGACACAGACGGCCGGTATCGGGACTTTCGGAAAGAAATCGTTGCTGCGAATTTCAAATATGTTGATGGTCATTCGTCTGAAAGAGCTGTCGAGATCATTCTGCGAATATACGGCACGAAGAGGACGCATGTGCCGGGTATCCTGCACCATGCATACCTCGCGTATAATAACCGAGCGTATCAATGGAGTATCGAATCTGAACACAAGGAAACTGTCCTTACGACTGTCCCGAGTACGACCATTGTCTGGATTTTCTGCGAGTTGCGTCAGAAGAATGATGAGATTATATGCACCATCTACTCAGCATTGAACGAAAAGGAGGTCACCACAGTCTGTGTTTCGGGGAGTGTCGGAAAAGATGTGCGTGACACTCTTTCACGGAGTGAATTCTCTGACAGGATTATATTTTTTGAAAATCATGCAGACGGGATAAATCTTGTTTATTCGCGGCTCGGCATCTGCGATAACCTTCTTGTGGTGAAGGCGAATACTATTATCAAAGACTTGAATACGATATGTAACTTCAAAGTATCCTGTAAACGAGACATGATCTTTTTTTCTGAAAATATTGTTCCTTTTCCAGAAAATTGGGTAAGCCGACTCTTTTATCAGTTGAAATATGAGATGCTTGGCTTTCGGAGTCTGGCAATGAATACGCTGCTCTCTATCCCGTATGAGTTGATCTGTGCTTCCGAAAAGTGCGCCGTTCTCATCGATAGTAAGGCCCTGCTTGCTGTTTCACCACGGCCGGTTGTAGACACTTTTATCTTCGAGTGGGTTCTTTCGTCTTTTATTAACATTGATTCATTGAAAAGTCAGGGTCGCGATTTTTATGGTACGCTCTGCGATGATTATATCCTTATGCCGAATTTCTTCATGAATGGTAGCCGGTCGGCCAATGCGGATATTATTAACAAACTTGTGGCAAAAGGACTGATATTGAATGCTTTAGGTATCCCCATAAAGCGGTGGCCGGATAAAAAAATCGGTAAACTGCTGTGGAAAATCGCGACTGGCGACTTCAGGCGCTATCAACTCTTGAAATTGATACTGTTGAAGGTGCTCACTGTGAAAAAGCAAGTATTTCTCAGCAAAGCCCGTTCTTTTTTGGAGAAGGTTTACGCAGATGACGCCCCATAGTTGTTGAAAGGATGACCTAAGGCAGGACAACCAGACTTGAGAATTATGTGCTAGAATGGTCGTAATTTGGCTGAAATGCCATCTCAGAATACATCAATTCCCTCAGATACGATAACCGCACGCATCCCTATGGAGATGAAAGGAGTGATAAAGGATAATCAAAATCCTCGGGCCTCGATAGGCATTCTTTGCTCCTTCCTTCCGTTTTTTTTCGTCTTCGAAAAGGTCTATAAGAATTTGGAAAATGTTGAATTTATTCTTGATTTTACGACTCTCCCCATTGGAATTCCCTATCCAGAGTGGTATAAGGAACGAATGCGAAAGTATTTTACAAATCAAAATGTTTATTTTCGCGATCTTGAAGCAAGCAATTTTACCCCGGCAGAGTTTTTTTCGAAATACCACACATTGGTAAGTGGATCTTTTGATGGTCTGATGGCGCATAAGTGCAATCAAACCAAAAAAAAAGTGCGAGTGATGTATGGCCTCGCCAAAGACCTCAATAGTTTTTCTCTCACAAATACGCATTTCGACCTGGTAGCATGTCCCTCGGAGTATGTCGCTAAGAGAATGCAAGATCTATGCGGTGTTCGTGTCGCGGTGACCGGTGATCCCAAATATGATCGCTACATTCTTGATGCCTCGCCAACACCGCCAAGTATAGAGGAAATTCTAAAAGCGAGTCAGGGCAAGAAGATCGTCTTATTTGCTCCGACATGGGGGAATCTTTCATCTGAGAAAAGAATCCTCCCCGTTCTTGTGGAGCTATCTCAAAAATATACTGTTTTCTACAAGCCGCATCACATGACAATGATATCCCAGTCAGAGGTCATTAAAGACTTCGACAGGATTTCGGATATTCACATAATCTGGGACGATGTGAGTTTCATGGATATGTTGAAGAAAGTCGATGTGGTAATCACGGACAATAGCAGCGCTATATTTGACACCATCATTGTTAAAAAACCTCTAGTCCTTATTGATATCACGGTTGAGGGAAAATTTCCTTATGCAAAATCCCCATTCTATTCTTTTCGGGGGGGGAAATTCGGTGGTGTTTCTACATCACTTGAGAGTCTCGAGCAGGTAGTGAAGGTAGAGGGCCGGGAAATTGCTCCAGTAGTACGGCTTTCAAAAAAATTGATTGAGGATACGTTGCCACCACTTGCGACTGCTATCGAAGCGGCAATTGAATCAGCCGGGGGGTTAATTTATTTGGAACGGCAAAAGCAGGTATTGAATGATTATTCGGGAGTGATTGACGGAAAAGCGGGGGAGCGCATTGCAAGTGAAATCCAATATATGGTCGATAATTACGTAGAAGATTCCAAAAGCGCGCTTGAACCATATGTGTATGACTTTCAGCATAAAGTACGCGAGGAGGATCGGGACGTATTTGATTGGGAAAACCAGGATAGGTTGGATGAACAAAAGATATTGAACATACGGCGGTTACCAATGGTTGAAAAGGTTAAAAAAATCATAGAATTATTCTATTAGCATATGTCGAAGGGCCTGTCTGTTTCTGTCGTTATCCCTACTCTGAACGGCCTTCTTAAATCAGATATTGTTTTGTACAGTCTGGAAAGACAATCCTATCTCGTGAATATCGTCGAGGTGATCATCGTTGATGACGCATCGAACGATCCTGAAAAAAAAGTACGGTATGAACTGATACAGGATCGGTTCTCTCGTTTGAATGTCGTGGTGTTGTTTCATGAAAGGAATACCGGCCCCGCTGGTGCTCGCAATACCGGGGTAAAAAAAGCGAAGGGGGATGTGATTTTTTTTACCGACGATGATTGCGAATTGCCGTCGAACTGCATCGAAGAACATCTCAAGATATATGCTGCCCACCCCTCCGTCAGTAGTGTCGGCGGATGGTACAAACCGTATGATAACGATATTCGGGACAGTCTCTATCAAACATACATGATGATTCATGTTCTGAATTATTCTTCCCTGTTCCATCAGTCGATCTCTTGTTCTCCCGAAGGTTTCGCATTTCCCGCGGTGAATACCGCCAATCTCTCAGTCCGACGGCACGTATTCAGTCAGGTTCAATTTGATGAAGATTTTACAACCCCCAGTTATGAGGACAGATTTTTCTCCGAAAGCATCCGGAGGGCTGGATATACCATGTACTACTTCCCCCTCTTCATTTTTCACCGAAAAAAATTGAATCTGAGAGGATTTATTCGACTTGCTATGAATAAAGGGATGGGCCGGTATGTTTACTATGGGAAGCACGGAGTACTAGATTCTCAAGCGTTCGATGCCGTTCTGAGAAAGCGCGATTTGATCAGGCGATTATCCTTGACTAACTCGCAGATCCGGAAAAGAAAATGGAGACTTTTTGTGTTAGTTTACGCATGGTATTTCCTGGAAAGTTCCCACATTATGAAAGGATATTACGAGCGTGCATATGTCAGAAGAATGGGATATTATCCAGGTTCTCTGTAGGTATTGCGATGAGAGCAGCGGAGATAAAAAAATCATAGAATTATTCTATTAGCATATGTCGAAGGGCCTGTCTGTTTCTGTCGTTATCCCTACTCTGAACGGCCTTCTTAAATCAGATATTGTTTTGTACAGTCTGGAAAGACAATCCTATCTCGTGAATATCGTCGAGGTGATCATCGTTGATGACGCATCGAACGATCCTGAAAAAAAAGTACGGTATGAACTGATACAGGATCGGTTCTCTCGTTTGAATGTCGTGGTGTTGTTTCATGAAAGGAATACCGGCCCCGCTGGTGCTCGCAATACCGGGGTAAAAAAAGCGAAGGGGGATGTGATTTTTTTTACCGACGATGATTGCGAATTGCCGTCGAACTGCATCGAAGAACATCTCAAGATATATGCTGCCCACCCCTCCGTCAGTAGTGTCGGCGGATGGTACAAACCGTATGATAACGATATTCGGGACAGTCTCTATCAAACATACATGATGATTCATGATAGGAGCGCTTACGGAAATCTTCTTTACTACCCGTCCGCCTCTCGTCTCCCCGAGGAGTCTAAGTTCCCGGCGATAAATACCGCCAATCTCTCAGTCCGACGGCACGTATTCAGTCAGGTTCAATTTGATGAAGGCTTCATAGCACCGGGGTATGAAGATCTATTTTTCTCCGAAAGCATCCGGAGGGCTGGATATACCATGTACTACTTCCCCCTCTTCATTTTTCACCGAAAAAAATTGAATCTGAGAGGATTTATTCGACTTGCTATGAATAGAGGGATGGGCCGGTATGTTTACTATGGGAAGCACGGAGTACTAGATTCTCAAGCGTTCGATGCCGTTCTGAGAAAGCGCGATTTGATCAGGCGATTATCCTTGACTAACTCGCAGATCCGGAAAAGAAAATGGAGACTTTTTGTGTTAGTTTACGCATGGTATTTCCTGGGTAGCTCCAGCGTTATGAAAGGATATTACGAGCGTGCATATGTCAGAAGAATGGGATATTATCCAAAATTTATTTCGTAACAGTAGACTGACAGAAATTACCAGGAAACAAAGAAATGTACCCTGGGTGCGTCTTTCCCGTCTTAATGATTTGATGTGATATCTTGCCACGGCGCATCATATCTGATAGCTTGGAAACGTCCAATTTGAACCATTGGAGACGTTCTTTGAACAATGCCTATTCTCAACCAACGTGCTGGAGGATAACATCATGCACTCGTCTGTCTTTTGCACCTTCTTGGCTTTCTGCTTGGCGGTTACCCTGGTGTCGCAAGCTCTCGCTCAATCGAATCCGCCTATTCAGGTAGTGGTCCCTGCTCCGGCTGGGGGTCAACCGGACGTATTGGGACGACAAATAGTTCAGAGAATCAACGAGAAAACTAGCGAGACGTTTTTGGTTCTGAACAAACCGGGGGCAACTGGCATCATTGGAAACAGTTTCGTTGCGAAATCGCTGCCAGATGGACGCACTCTGCTCATCACACCCAAGAGCTATGTCGTCACTACGCCACATGTACATCTCAAGATGCCTTATGACTCCCTCGACGATCTCGTGCCGGTTATCCAGACTGGGACCTATGTGTTTGTACTCGTGAGTCATCCGGGTATTCCGGCAAAAACGGTCAAGGAGTTGATTGCGTTCGCAAAATCAAAACCTGATGCACTTACCTTCGGTTCGCCGGGGGTGGGGAATTCGCTTCACATTTCTGGCGAGTTGTTCCAGCAGATGGCAAAGGTCAAGATGCTGCATGTGCCATTTGTCGGGGCTCCCGCCGCCCTCAACGCTCTCGTGGGCGGGCATATTGATCTGGCGTTTTCTAGCGTCTTGGCGGCGAAGCCATTAGCAGAAGCGGGGAAGATCCGGATTATTGCGGTCACGGGTCTGACGCGTGATTCATTGCTTCCGAATGTTCCGACCATTGATGAATCAGGATTGACGGGCTATGAAATGGTCGACTGGAACGGTGTGTTTGTGCCAAAGGGGACGCCATCGAGCATGGTCGATTATTACAACGAGATGATCCACTCCATTCTCGTCACCCAGGAGATGAGGGACTTGTGGGGAAGTCAAGGAATACGGTTTACCCCAAACACGCCGGCACAGTTCAAAACCATCGTCAAAAATGACTATGACTATGTGGGTCAACTGATACGAATAATCGGAATCAAGCCCGAGTAAATTGCCAGTTGGGAAGCGGTAGCGGGTCACTGCAGAAGATGCGGTGACCCATTTTATTTTAAGGCGGGAGTATTATATTCCGCTAATCTTCGATGAGTGACTCAAAAACAACATGCTTTCCATTCCTGATGCTATCTAGTGTTGGCACCTGGCGGACTTCAATTGAAAATTCTGGGAAGGTCTGAAAATGATATTTTACCCGGTCAAGAATTTCTTTGTCATGGAAGGGGCGGTAACTTGGACCAGGGATAAACTTCAGCAGAATTTTATTTACTGACTCCTGAATGATTTGTTGTTTAGCTACAATATTTGCAAATTTAAGATTGATACTATGTATAAGGGCAATGGCGGGGAATTTGCTTCCATCAGGGAGCTTAATATTCTGTATTTCTCGTCCTTCGAAAAAGAGTCGGCGCGTGTCTAGGCCGCATGTACATATCTCAGTTGTCCATTTGCCGATATCTCCGATATCAAATCTGATGAGGGGCATGATTCGATTATTCAGAGTGGTGATGATAATTCTTCCTGTGACATTATTTTTGACGGGACGACCTTCGTCGTCGACTATTTCTACATAGCAGCCCGCTGGATCGATATGAAAGCCACCACGTTCCGGGCACTCCAGTCCCAAGATTCCGACCTCAGCACAGACATACTTATTATAAATCGCACACTGAAAAACCCTCTCTAAATGTCCTCTATCCACTGTGGTCAAATACTCTGACCCACTGAGTAGGAACTTTGGTTTGAATCGTAATTTCCCAGACTCTATTTTTTCCGCCAGAGAAAGTAAGCGGTACAGAGTTCCACCTATTGAAGAGACGCGATCTAATAATTTTTGTAGCGTTGCGATGTCCGCATCTGCGGGAAAATATGTCACAAGATCTTCGAGATGAGGTTTTCCAGTGGCATAACCATACCGTCTGAAATCCCTGACGCCGCAAAAATTCACGTAAAATTCTTCAGCGGCCATCATTTTTTGAAAGTAGACTTTTTTAGCAAAGAATTTTTTCGGGATGCCTGTGGAGCCTGATGTCACAAAAGCTCTCAGTTTATACCTCCCGGCATTTCGTGTGACCAATTCAGGTCCGTGTTTTAACAAAATTTCGCGCGTCAAGATGGGAAAACGCTCGAATTTATTTATGTCAAAGGTATCCTTTCGGGTGAGATGTTTTTCAACGCGTTTCCAATATGGAATGTCATGGCGTGCAGAACGAAGAAGGTGTTGTAATCTGTAGCGTTGGTATTCAGATATGTCCTCGGGAGTGAGCCGATGGAGCATAAAGAACGCCTTCATATACAAAGGATGAATGAAGAACTCAGAAGCCAGTATCCTAAAGATGACGCCCTTTTGAATTTGACGAAGTAGTTTGACCTTATTCAGGATTTTTTCCATTCGATATTTTTCAAAAAAAACCAGATTCTATAGCACCGACCGTTATTTAGGTGTGTCTGGTTTTTGGTCGTATCCACGAGATATAGAACTGCCGCCGTCTACCGAATAGGCGGCTCCGGTGACATAAGAGCATTTATCCGAGGCCAAAAAAAATACTACATTGGCCACTTCTTCGGGCGTACCGAGTCGCTTCATCGGTAATCTGCCTACCGGAAAATTTTTTCGCAAAAAAGGAGTATCTGTCGGACCCGGACAAACGCAGTTTATCCTGACACCGTCAGCTGCATAGCGTGCCGCCATAGACTTGGTGAACATGACAACAGCTGCCTTTGACGCGCAGTACACTGGGAATTTTAAGTCTGGAACGAGTCCGAGTTGCGAAGCGATATTGATGATTGATCCCTTAGTTTTTTTGAGATGGGACAGCGTATGCTTCGTCACAAGGAAAGTGCCCGTCATGTTGATGTCAAAGATATCACGGTATTCTTCGAGAGAAAAATCAGGGATGTCGATTTGACCTTTATAGTTTACGCCAGCGCTGTTGATAACAATATCTATTTTCCCAAATTTTCTGTGCGTCGCGTCAACCATTTTTTTTACTGAGCCCTCATCTCGTATATCAGTCTCTATAAAAGTAATGATATTACTTTCTGGTTGTTCTCTGTTACGTTTGGACGCGATAACGACATTGGCTCCTGCATTCGTGAAAAGCTGAGTAATCGCCTCACCGATACCAGTGCCTCCGCCCACTATGATGACTGTTTTTTCAAACATGTCCATAGTCCGTGTGCAAAATCTTTTAGCTTAATAAAGCCATTCTTGATTCAGTATATATCAATTCGATTTTGAAAATCAATCGTTCGGGTAAACACCTAGATTAAGTGCTCCGTATCTCCAGCATCGTGTGCAAATCCCGAGTATAGAATCATGGGAGGTTCATCTGCGCATGTATATCTTTGGGTGTAAGTTCGGGGGGGGGGGGGGTAGCCTCGCATGATTTGAATCCTACTTGGTGTGGTCAACCGCCAATCATAGCCCATTTCAGTCTGATTTGGTAGGGTGAGGATAGTTAATATGGATCGTCGACTAGCCATTTTCATCGCTATCCTCGTCCTCACGAGCGCTCTCGTGGGCAGTTTTTTGTGGCATGGGGTAAAAGAGAGATCAATGGTTGTCGTGTCGAATGAAATGCCCCAGTCTGATTACCAGATAGTTTATACTGCCGAAGGCTACCAACCTGATCAGCTTGACATCCCGATCGGTTCACGCGTCGAGTTCAAAAATACCACTGAGATTCCGATGTGGACGGCTTCGGATCCACATCCAGTACACTCAGACTTCGCTTCTTTTGATGCCCAGAAGGCCTATTATTTAGGCGAGACATTCGTTTTTCAATTCAAGGATGCTGGAACGTTCGGTTTCCACAATCATGAGAAGTCGATTCACCGTGGAATCATTCACGTGATAGATCCCGATCACCCTTTGCAGACAATTGATAAAACGAAAGAGAGTCAGCGGTCGATGCGTGACAAGTACTTAGCCATGCTCGATCCGAATGATCCGAATTCAATTTTTATTCTTTTAGATACCATTAAGTCCGATAGTATTCTTTCTCAGGATTATTGTCACGATATGGCACACGATCTTGGGCATCGGGCGTATGAAATGTTTGGATTTTCTGGCGCAATGACATTCAGCAACCCAGAGCATCTCCGCCATGCACCAGTAGATGATGTGTGCGGGGGTGGTTATATGCACGGGATCTTAGAGGAGATCTTTCTTCGTCGGCCAGCGTTGAAAAAGGATCCAGGCACGGTTTGTTCATCAGTACCTGATGATAGTAAACATCGCTGCTTCCATGGCGTGGGACACGGACTTATGTTTGTGAACAAGAGAGACTATCCCGCCTCCCTGTTGGGATGTCGACAGCTTGAACAGATCAAAAATAAAAAGCAATGTTTTGAAGGTGCTAGCATGGAACTTTTCTGGGGGAATACCGAACACACTGGAGCAGACTCACTTGGTTGGACGAAAGAGTCGATACTCCTTCCCTGTATGAACGCGAAAATGGACGAGAAGCCGTTTTGCTTTCTCTATGCGCATCTCGGATATCTGCGGACAAATCCGAAAGATTTCAATGGAGTGGTAAAGCTCTGTACACAAAACGGACTCGAAAATAGAGATATAGACTTCTGTCTTAAGGGGGTTGGTGTCACAATGATTAAGCATTTTACTGAGCAGCATTTAGAGCAAACCGAGAAACTCGTTGAAGAACTAGACGCTGAAAAAAAATACTCCTACTATAGTGGCGTGATTGCTCATGCGAATCTCATGAAAGTGAGTGGGGTCAGGCTGAGTACTTTTTGCGATGCCCTCAGGCACGATGCAGTGCTTTGTAGAAATGCTCTACGCGATGCCCCGAGTGTTCAAGATAATTAATATTTGATATTTTATGCTAAATTTTGAACTATCAATGAAGCAACGCAAAGTGTTGGTGCTTTTTGCCACCTCGATTACTATTGCTTTTGGAGTATATTATTACTTTAATTTCAATTATTGTCGGACGCATGTTCCGGCGCGGAGCGAATTTGGTAAATTGCCAGTCTTGGATCCAGAAAAAGTAGATGGGAGTTATACGTTGCTTTCCCCCTTTACAGCTGGTAACAACCTTACGGATGAGGGAAACGTATATCTCGTCGATCTCTTCGGATTTCCGGTACATATCTGGAATACGAAATATCAGACCCTGTATGCTCAATTGCAAAAGAACGGAAGCATCATTGTTTCGATGATTACTCCGTCTGATCTCAATAGCGCTCCGGGCGGAGGGAAAACGGGCTTGATACAGGAGCTGAATTGGAATGGCGAAGTACTCTGGGAGTACAGGAATGATTTTATCCACCATGATTTCGAGATTCTTCCTAACGGAAATGTCGCCTTATTGGTATGGGAAAGGGCGCCCGGCTCCTTTGCTGAGAAAGTACAAGGTGGTCGTCTAGAAGAAGGGAAAAACTTGGATGAGGTCTGGGTTGACGGCATCATCGAGGTCGATAGGGATGGCCAGGTGGTGTGGGGCTGGCATGCCTATGATCATCTACGTCCCGAGGCCTATGTGCTTAGTCCATACACCCCGAGAAGCGAGTGGACGCACGCAAATTCTGTGCGCTATTTTGAACGTAACGCATTGAATGGTCAGGCTGGATACCTACTGAGTCTGCGGCATTTGAATGAAGTTATCATGATTAGCCGGGAATCAGGAGATGTTTTTTGGGAAAGTCCGAAAGGTGCCTTTACGTATCAGCATGACGCGACGATTTTGCCCAATGGAAACATACTGGGATTTGACAATGGACTGTTCCGTTCCCAGGACCGGCCTCTGTTGTGGAGTCGCGTCATTGAGATTGACCCGCTTTCGAATAAAATCATCTGGGAATTTAACGGTGGGAAAACTGGTCCGGAGAAAGCTCGGTTTGCCGCAAGTATCATGAGCGGCGCGCAGAGATTATCGAATGGCAATACACTCATAGTTGATGGGCCAAAAGGGCATCTCATTGAGGTGCGTCCAGATGGCCGTCGGGTATGGGATTTCATAAACCCTCACACGTCGATCAATACGGGATCCTTTGAAAATAACAGTATTTTCAAAGCCCGGCGTTACTTGCCTGAAGAGATAGAGTGGCCGGAAAACATTTCAGCTCCGTTACCACAAGGCGCTCTTTTTTGCAGAGTATAGTCGGAATTCCATAAGTATAGTGTCAATATTTCCATTGTAATCTCATGGAGGATAATCTTCCGTCATTGCACCTGTGTGGTATCTTACTGGTAGAGTAAAGCACTTGATTCGTTAGTGTGCCTATGGGAAATACAGGAAAAAAGAAGATTCTGGTAACGGGTGGAGCAGGATTTCTGGGATCGCATCTCTGCCGGAGACTTCTCAGTGAGGGGCATGAAGTCCTGTGCGTGGACAACTTCTTCACGGGGAATAAGGACAATGTCTTGGATCTGCTCTCCCATCCGCGCTTTGAGCTCTTGCGGCATGACGTGACATTTCCTTTGTATGTGGAAGTGGACCAGATTTATAATCTCGCCTGCCCCGCTTCGCCGATCCATTATCAGTTTGATCCGGTCCAGACGACAAAAACCTCGGTTCACGGTGCGATCAATATGCTGGGCCTCGCCAAACGGACCAAGGCGCGTATCCTCCAGGCCTCCACATCAGAAGTCTATGGCGACCCTGAGGTACATCCGCAGACCGAAAGCTATTGGGGGCATGTGAATCCGATTGGCTTTCGCTCCTGCTATGACGAGGGCAAGCGCTGTGCTGAAACGCTCTTTTTCGATTACTATCGCCAGCATCAGCTCGACATTCGGGTTGTCCGTATTTTCAATACCTATGGACCAGGCATGCTCCCGAATGACGGCCGGGTTGTCTCGAACTTTATCGTCCAAGCCCTCCAGAACAAAGACATCACCATCCATGGCGACGGGTCGCAGACGCGCAGCTTCCAGTATGTCGACGACTTGATCGAGGGCATGATTCGGATGATGAATCAGGATGGCTTTGTCGGTCCAGTGAATATAGGGAATCCGGGCGAGTTCACGATCAAGCAGCTTGCTCAAATGGTGCTCCGATTCATCCCGGAAAGCACCAGCCAGATCACTTACAAACTATTGCCGGCCGATGACCCGCTCCAGCGCCAGCCGGACATTTCGCTCGCCAAGGAAAAACTGGGAGGCTGGGAACCACAGGTGAGACTTGAAGTAGGACTGAAGAGCACAATCGATTACTTTCGGCAGAAACTGCCTCTTTTGTAATCTCGCCGGCTCATTTTATACACATTTTGGCTTTCTTGCGTCCCGATTTGGCCTAGCGTATAATAGTGGCATTACCGAATAACATAATTTATTGCGCTATGGAGTCGTCCGAAAAGCCATCGTTTGCACGTTTTGGGAGTCAGGCTAATTTTGCATCGAGTGACCGGGTGAATGGGGGAGTGGTCCGAACCGAGACGCCGCTTCGAACCGGTACCGGGACAGCCGCACCGTCCCGCGTGCAGACCGCCAAGGTATTTGATCTCATCATCACCAGCGTGCTCGTCGTGCTCTTCGCAGGTATCCCAGTCTTTTTTACGGGACTCACATTTCAAGGTATTGCATTTGAAAAACAGATCTTCTTCTACTGCTGTCTTCTGATCGGGTTCGTCGCGTGGGTCTCGAAGGGGGTCATGACGGGTGAGATGCGTATCCGCCGGACGCCACTGGATATCCCCATCGTTCTCTTTTGGCTGTTCTCGATCGCAGCGACGGTTTTCTCAGTTGACCGATGGCACAGTTTCTGGGGATTCTTCGGCGACCCATCGCGCGGTTTCATCAGTCTGACGGCTTTGGTCCTGGCCTACTTCTTCATCATGAGCCATTTCACCGAACGGCGGAGGAATCTCATGCTCGGATCATTCCTCGTGTCGGGAGTACTTGTTATCCTGTGGAGTTTCTTGGTAGTGATGAAACTTCGCTTTCTCCCCGCGAGCTGGGAATCGATGGCACCCTTGTCCTTGGTCGGTTCGATGTCGACGCTGAGCCTCTTCTTGGCCCTCCTCATCCCGCTCATGGTGACTGCCTTGTTCCTCTTGTTTCGTGAAGGATCAGGGGCCTCATTGATGTTGCGTCGGAGCGGGGCAGCTGTCCTCGGTGTCGCTTTGCTGCTCGATTTATTCTTGCTCCTCGCGCTCTATCCGTTCGTGTCGTGGCCGGTCGTTCTGGGTGGATTGGGATTTTTCCTCATCTACATCCTCGCGCAGATTGTCCGTCCAGCCAGCGAATTGACCTGGATGCCGATGGTGATTTTCGTCGTCGTCCTCGCCTTTCTCATGATCGGCCAAAACCAGCTCGTCCGGGCGACGCTGCCAATCGAGGTGACCCCGAACATGAAATTGTCCTGGCAGATTGCCAAGGAAGCACTGAGCGCCAATTTCCTCTCTGGCACTGGCTTGGGGACATACGGCTATGATTTCTCACTCTTCCGTCCGCAGGAGTTCAATGGCAATGCGCTTTACACGCTGCGCTTCTATCAGGGGACGGGTCTCGTCTTTGAAGCGCTGTCGACCGTTGGCATTGTCGGAACTATTCTGATGCTCGTTATCTGGTTCTCCTTCTTGTCGGTCGGACTCTATCTCCTCACCATGGATAAGGCCAAGAACAAAGTCGCTTCGCTCGGCTTGTGGTCGGTCGCGGTTATGCTGTTCATCTCCGGCTTCGTGTCGCCCATCAATTCCACGATTCTCATTCTGAGCGTCCTGCTCTCGGCACTTGCACTCGCGACCCTCTTGCAGGAAAGCGGATCCGAAGAGCGGCATTGGGAACTTTCGTTCCGGGCGACACCAAAGTTCGCACTGGCCCTAGCGTTCGTATTCATGGTGGTCTCCGCAGGCGTGGCATTCCTCTTCGTCTTCATGGGTAAGGTGTTTCTGGCCGATATTTCGGCGGGCCGGGCGTCAAGGCTTCCGGCATCAGTCGAGGAGACCGTTCCCAAGTACTTGAAAGCCATTCAGCTCTATCCGCAGGAGGGTCGGTATTTCACCCGTGTTGCCCAAGAATACATGGCGATCGCCAATGCCGAGGGTGGCAAGAGCGCTGAAGAAAGAGATGTGAACAAGATCGCCTTCGCGGTCCGTGAAGGCGTGGCCGCTGGTGTCCGCGCCCGTGACCTGATGCCGAACGATGTGCTCGCGACGGAGGCCCTCGGATTGGTCTATGAGAACGCGAGTATTTACGCGACAGACGCGTTGCCCAAGGCGGAAGAGATGTATGCGCGTGCCCTGGAACTCGAGCCGCAGAATCCGCTGTTCTCCATCAAGCTCGGTCAGATCAGCCGGCTCAACGCGGATGGGAAGCAGGATCCAACTGAGAAGGCAGCACTCTTTGCAGCGGCCAAAGCCTCTTTCGAGAAGGCCATTGAGCAGAAAGCTGATCTCGCGGTCGCGCATTACAATCTCGCAGTCGTCAATTCCCGATTGAAGGACTATGACGCGGCCATCCGCTCCACCTCTCAAGCGATCCGTCTCGCGCCGTCGAACCTCTCCTTCCGCTATAATCTCGGGCTGCTCTATCAGGAGCGCAATGGCGAGGGTGATCGCAACCAAGCCGAAGCACTGTTCAAGAACGTGCTTGAAGCTAATGACCGGCTCATCGATGTTCGGCTCTCGCTCGGTCTTCTGTACGAGTCCGAAAGCAAGCGCGACCTGGCGATGGAGCAGTACGAAAAGATCCTCGTTCTCATCCCAGAGGATGAAAAAGTTTCGGCCAATGTGAAGCAGACCAGGACTCAGATTACACAGATCATCGAGAATCTTCGCTCTGGCAAAGGTAATATCCCGGCGGGGAGCAGCCTCGCTGAACCGGGTCCGACCACGCCAACGACCGTCGCACCGTCCGTTCCGACGACGAGTCAAAGCGAGTCACTCCTGAATGGGCCGACGCGGTAGAGTCAGGGAAATTACCGGTTGCAGTCTCTCGTCTGTTCGCTGCGAAGTGCAAAAATTTCCAGTTGTAGCAGCAGGTCAGCTCCGAAAACAAATACCATGCGCAATATGCATCGCTTCGGTTCAGCCGTTCTGAAACGTCTTACCTTTGTCTTTGTTGTGGTGGTGATGCTCGTACCATTCGCAGCCTTCGCGGGTGTGATAGATGAAGCACAGCCGCTCACTGTCGGTCTGACGAATATCCTTGACTTTTTATTGTCGATTGTGGGCGTGGTTGGTATAATTGGGCTAGTGATTGCGGGTATCCTGTATTTCTCCGCTGCCGGCGACATGCGACAACTCGCTCTCGCCAAAAAAGCAACGCTCGGATCAATCACTGGCATTATCATCGCACTCGGCGGATATGCCCTCATTCGGACCATTGGCGTGCTCTTCGCTACTTGAAACACACATAAACATTCGCCTCAGCTACTGAATGTGGCTGAGCACTGAAAGGAGGTGAGAGGTTATGCAAAAATTCAAAAAAGTTGCCTTCGGTGCTCTGAACGGGCTGCTCTTGCTCGCGCCGGCTGTGGCTCATGGTCAGTCTTGGGATGCTTCTATCGGCGCCGCACAGGCCAATTCGGGTCTGCCGACGGGATCGATATCGGGTATCATCATAGCGACCCTGACCTGGCTCCTGGGAATTCTCGGCTTTCTCGCGATGATTGGGTTTATCATCTCGGGTATTCTCTATCTCACCGCCGCTGGCAATGAGACGCAGATCGAAAAGGCCAAGAACGCTATGACATACTCCATCATTGGTGTCATCGTAGCGCTCATGGGCTTTGTGATCATTCAAGCGGTTGATCTGTGGTTGGGGACGTCAACGACTTTCTAGTTCGTCCTTTCCGATCGAAAAGGGAACACGACTCGCATCAGCGGGTCGTTTTCTTCGGACAGAAACTGATTAGTCTCATGTCTTGAGTGTCTCAGACTGGGTAATGAAAAAGAATGTTGACAGTTGTGTTCAGATGTTTTAGACAGGCTTTTTAAGAAGGGATATACTAGAAGCATGTAAAAGTGCGTTGATTGTCTGGTAACGAAATATCTATTCACATTCGCCTCAGTCACGTCGGTGACTGAGCACTGAAAGGAGGTGAGAGGTTATGCAAAAATTCAAAAAAGTTGCCTTCGGTGCTCTGAACGGGCTGCTCTTGCTCGCGCCGGCTGTGGCTCATGGCCAAGCGTGGGACGCTTCTATCGGCGCCGCGCAGGCCAACTCGGGTCTTCCGACGGGATCGATATCGGGTATCATTATATCGACCCTAACGTGGCTCCTGGGAATTCTCGGCTTTCTCGCGATGATTGCATTCATCATCGCGGGTATTCTCTATCTCACCGCGGCTGGTGACGAGTCCCAGATCGAAAAGGCCAAGACGGCCATGACATACTCCATCATTGGTGTCATCGTGGCGCTCATGGGCTTTATCATCATTCAAGCGGTTGATCTGTGGTTGGGGACGTCAACGACTTTCTAGTTCGTCCTTTCCGATTCGATTAGGGAACACGACTCGCATCAGCGGGTCGTTTTCTTTTGGGATGGGGCCAGTTTGCCCTTCGAGCACGAACGAGATTGACGGTGAAAAAAACCATTGACAGGATCGCTAACATGCTTTGGACAGGCGCAGTAGGAGGGGGTATACCACTACACCAATATATTGGTGTAGTGGTATACTGAAACCATACAAAACTGGGTAAATTGTCTAACTCGCTGCGTGGAGTATGTTTATAGAGAAAAATACAGGAACCGTGTTTATGACAGCCACGTTCGTGGCGCTAGTTGTGTTCGCTGCTTTCGGATTGACCTCGGAAGTCTGGGCTCAGTGGAATATGGCCGACCCGAACCTTGCCGACTCGGGCCTTTCGGATTCGACGGCCTATGACATCCTCGTGACGCTCATGAATTGGCTTCTCGCCATATTGGGCTTCATCGCCATTATCGCCTTTGTGATCTCCGGCATGCAGTACTTGACGGCGGCGGGAGACGAGGGGTTGGCGGAGCGGGCCAAGAGCAATTTGAAATACTCCATCATCGGCATCATCGTCGCGCTCTCGGGCTATATTATCATCGTGACGATCAGTGACGTGTTCCTGTCGGCCTAAACCTAACAGTGGGAGGCCAGTATCAAAGGCAGGATCAGTTATGAGCGGCCGGAACAGTATGCACACAAAAACGAACACCCCCCAGCGAATACAGGTTTTTCCGAAGATTTTTTATTTCGGGGTTTTTCTTTTGTTTGGGGTATTGTTTCTCGGACCAACAGAGCTCTTTGCACAAACGTGTCCGGCTGGATTTAGTGCGGAGAATGGCACGTGTTGGCCTACCAATACAGGTCTCTCAGAGGCGTCGCTCTATGATATTATCGTGGCGGTCATGAACTGGATTCTCGCGATTGTCGGTTTCATCGCTATCATTGCCTTCACCATCTCAGGTGTCCAATATATGACCGCGGCCGGGGATGATTCGCAGATTGAAACCGCCAAGCGCAACATGAAGTATTCCGTCGTCGGTGTTATCGTCGCGCTTTCGGGCTATATCGTCATCGCGACAATCGATAATTTGTTCCTGTCAGCCTAAGTGGCTCAGGTGTCAGTGCACCCAGAGAAAGTCTCAAAAAAACAGCCAGTCACTCGGATAGCATGAACACAAAAAGAAACCGGCGACCCCATACTGAAATCTTCCCAAAAATGATTGTTTTTGGTGTTGTTCTGTTGTTCGGAGCATTGTTTCTCACGCCTTCTCCGGCGTCGGCCCAGAGCTGCGTCGGGACCTGTGTGCCGAACTCTATCGGCTGCCAGGGTACGCTGATTCCGGGTCCCGGTACTTGCCCAGATCCGGCGAATGAAGAATGTTGTTGGGGCGGTGCGATCCCTGATCCAGTACCGACTGGGGGTGGTCCAGCAGCTTCAGCTGGTGGCGGACCGGTCTCTATGACGTCTACAGACGTCTCCAATCCGCTCAGCTTCACCACAGTGGATACGCTTTTGACGAACGTTCTCGGTTTCGTCCAGAGCTTCATGGTCATCCTCTCCCTCATCTTCATCGTCATCGGCGCAATCATGTATATCACCTCGGGTGGGGACTCGGGCCGTATCGAGACGGCCAAGAAGGCCATCGCCGCGGCTCTCATCGGCCTGGCCATCGGTATTGCGGCCCCGGCCTTCCTGAAAGAGATCGCCCAGATCCTCGGCTGGACCGATGTCCCGAGCAATGTGAGCGGTGCCAAGTCCCTCCTCGAAATCGCCGGCGGCGTTCTGAACTTCCTCCTCTCTGTCGTCGGCATCATCGCCCTCATCATGCTCGTCGTCGGTGCCCTCATGTATCTGACCGCGGCCGGGGATGAAGATCGGATCGATACCGGCAAGAAGATCGTGAAGTACTCCATTATCGGCATTACGATTGCTTTGGCCGCCATGGTCTTGGTGCGGCAAGTCGCGGGGTTTTTCTAAACTGATACGAGGCTATGCCATTTCGAAATCTTTTGGTCATCATCTTCCTCTCCGCTGTCTTCGGACTGTTCATTCCGGGCTTGACCCAGGCGCAGACCTGCCAGGAAAATGGCGGTGCCTGCCGTCCGGGCTGGGTATCGGGTTGCGCTAACCCAGAGACGCCTGTGTCTGGAACTTGTCCGGCTGCCCCTTCAAATGCTCCTCCGGGTGGTGTGCTCATCTGTTGCCGCGCGAGCCAGTCAGGAGTGATGAATGCACGGATAGCGGAGGAGTCTGTCGAAGCGCTTACTATTCGACGGAGTTTCCGAACGCTGAATGGCCCGCTCAACCTGCCTGTGGATATAGCACTGCAGAAGTCACATCATCGGCACGCTGCAGCAACTTTTTTGCGCTCTGTTGCGTCCCGCCGCCGAATCTCGGCGCCAGCTGCAATGGTGGATCCGGCACTTGTCTGTCGGCTGGGAGCTGTGCGAGTCCGGTCGCGTCGGCTGACTGCGTTGGGGGGGCTGTGTGCTGTCCACCGCTCTCGCCGAATGTTGGAACTTCGTGCGGTGGTACCGCCACGTGCCAGTTGACCTGTAGCGGCACACCGTCATCCTCGCCAACATGCGTCGGTGGAACCATGTGTTGTACACCGACTCCGCCCCCTCCTCCCCCCCGCCGCCGCCGGTGGACAATGTTGGAACTGCCTGTGGTGGGACGGCCACCTGCCAATTTGCTTCGAGTTGCGCTGGGACGCAAGCTCCCTCCGCCATTTGCACGGGATCGACCGTGTGCTGCACGCCGACTCCCCACCGCCAGGCGCGAATGTCGGGACCGCCGTGCGTGGGGGATACTGACCGGCGGTGCGGGTGTCTGCGAATTTACGTCGCTCTGCAGCAATACGGAAACCTCGGGGACCTGCACAGGGGGGACGGAATGCTGTATCTTTTCTGCTCCGCCTCCGCCGCCGCCTGTCTCGACCTGCGCTTCAGTCGGTGGTACCTGCGCGCGGGCCGTCGATGGCTGTCCGGATGGCGAGGTGCCTGGCGGCACGTGCAGCGCCAATCAGCTCTGCTGTGCAGCGGCTTCCTGTGCTGCCATCGGCGGTACGTGTACCCGGATCGATGCGGGTTGTAGTGCTGGTGAGCGGACGGGGATCTGCAGCGCGGGCCAGATGTGCTGCGCGCCGACGAGTACGGCTGTCTGTGAACCGCTCGGTACCTGTGTGCCTGCCGGGGGCTGCCTCACTGGGGAAGTGCCAGGCGGCATCCTGTGCCGATCCCGGCCGGATGTGTTGCGCTGTGTCCGCACCGGCTGGTGGTGGGCCGCTCAATGTTCCCGGGAGCGCGCTCAATCTCCCCAATCCACTCCTCTTCAATGACTTCAATGGGCTTTTCATCGCAGCTTTGAGTTCGCTCCAGAATCTCCTCGTCATCCTCTCCCTCATCTTCATCGTCATCGGCGCAATCATGTATATCACCTCGGGTGGGGACTCGGGCCGTATCGAGACGGCCAAGAAGGCCATCGCCGCAGCTTTGATCGGCCTGGCCATCGGTATCGCGGCTCCGGCCTTCCTGAAAGAGATCGCTCAGATCCTCGGCTGGAGCGATGTCCCGAGCAATGTGAGCGGTGCCAAGTCCCTCCTCGAGATCGCCGGCGGCGTTCTGAACTTCCTCCTCTCTGTCGTCGGCATCATCGCCCTCATCATGCTCGTCGTCGGTGCCCTCATGTATCTGACCGCGGCCGGGGATGAAGATCGGATCGATACCGGCAAGAAGATCGTGAAGTACTCTATTATCGGCATTACGATTGCTTTGGCCGCCATGGTCTTGGTGCGGCAGGTTGCGGGGTTTTTCTAGCGCAAGTGCATATTTGAGAAATTGAGAAAACCACCACACCAATCATTCTTCACCGTGTATGTTTTATGTTTATGTGTTGAAGAGTCAGAAAGATGGTAAAGGATACATCGGTTCCACGAATGATCTCAAAAGAAGACTTTCCGAACATCAAGGAGGACAAGTGACTTCGACAAAGTCTCGCCGTCCTTTCAAACTAGTCTATTACGAGGCTTATTCAGCCGAGACTGATGCCAGGAAACGGGAGGAAAATCTCAAGTTAAAGAGTCGCGCCTATGCCCAACTACTGAAAAGGATTTCAGAAAGTCTCAAAGTATGATTGGTGTGGTGGAAAAGAAAAAACGGGCTTCACATTGCTGTGTTGCCCGTTTTGATCGCGTTCCGCGCGCTGGCGAAAGTGACCTAAGTGCACTGCTCGATCATGACCTGGAGACTGCCGGGTCCTTGGCGGTGGAGATCCGGCGCCGCGTAGATGTTTCGGCCCAGGGTGATGGTCAACGGCTGCGACGTCTCGATGCGGCCCTGTTCGCCGATGAAGAGGGGCTTGTATCCCCACTCCTTGGCGAGGACGAAGAAGCGTCCATAGGGCTGCGTCTCCCGGGCGATTACCTCGCTCGGGAGCGGGGCTCCCGGTACTGGTTGCGGTCTCCAGTATCCGCCGCCATAGCCGGTAAAGGCTTGCCCTTTGTTGTAGCAGGTATTGATCCTGCCCAGGGCATCCATGTCGCAGGAGTAGTCCAGTGACATGTCGGTTTTTTTCAGGAAGTGCTGCTGCACTGTCCCACTCACCTGGAATTTGTATTTCCCAGGCGGCAATGGCGCATCGAGTGTCAACCGGCCATTGGTCGACTCACTTGGCACATAGTCCACTTCCAGATAGGGGGAGCAGACCGAGGCCATGGCGACGGGTGTCGCCGGAGCCGGTGCAGTTGCCTGCCCCATGCTCGTTGACGCCGTACTCGGTGCCGTCGTGACCGTGGTCGCGTCAGCACCGATCTTGGCGCATTCTTCGAACTCGGCCGCGGTCGGGATGACCGGGGCGATCTTCTTGGCTGGGTCGCCCTTAGCTTTTGCCTCGAGCTTCGCGTAGCAAGCATTGCGCTCGCCTTGCTTGGCGGTTTCGGCTGCCATTTCGGCTTGGACTCGGGCGGCTGCGGTGGCCGCTTCGGCACGCCGCTTGGCATCCGTCGACCGATCATCGATCGACTTCAGGCCCAGCTTGTGCTGAGTCCAGGCGACCAGATCCTTCTGATATTCGCGAATACCAGGAGTCCAGCTGCCCAGGGTCCAGACGATCACAGCGATCAGGATAGTCGCCGAAAAGTTCAGGACGAACTTGCCGCTCCGATTGGTGTACATGCACCAGACGGTGAGGAACACCGATGCCGCGAGCATGACGATGGCACCGACGGGATTGCTCCCGATGGGCCAGAGCGCCAGGACGAAGAAGGGGAGTGAACCATAGAGCGCCACCATTGCGGCGAATCGGCCGAGCGCGTAGATCCACGTTTCTGCCCACTTCTTGCCGTCCGTTACGCTCAGTCCAACTTCGCCCCCCGGTTGCGCAGCGACGAAAGCCACACCCGCTGGTCCGAAGATGTTCAGCGGCGTCAGAATGAACGCCACGGCGGTGAGCAGGAACGCCATTGCGGCGATCCAGTTGAGGTGGCGGAGAGAGTCGGGGAACCAGACGTTCACCACGGCGCCCACGATGAGGGCGGCGAAGTACGCGAGGACGAAGAGTCGGGTGACCCTGAACCAGCCACGGTGGAAAGAGAACCACCGACCAGTCCAGTCCGCATTCACGAGAGGACCGAAGTACTCCAAGGGTGAAACATTGGGAACAGGGGGAACAGGTTGCGTTGCCATTTCTGACTACTCCTTAGTTGAACTTGGCGGCGACACCGAGGATGATGACGCCGACCACGATTGTGATGACGAAAATCCTCGTTAACCGCTTGTCTTTCTCTTCGGCGGTCATCCGGCCGGCTTCGCGCGCCTCATGACGTTTGATGGCCGGGTCTTGATGCTGCTTCACGAGTGCGAGGAGAAAGGCTTGGAACGCATTGCGGCGTCCTTGCTTTTCTGTCTCAGGTGCGGCGTCGATCGCTGCCAGGAGCTCTTGAGCCGGACGGCCCGCGAGTATTCTGGCGACGTTTTCCTTACCGATGGCGACTTCCGCCAGTCCGATATGGATTCCCGTTTCGTGATCGTTGCACCACCCTACCACCTTGGTCCCGAATGCACTGGCCTTGTCCGCGGCCGCTTTAGCAGCCACCGCAGCCTTGTCCTCGAGGTTGTCGAGGATATGGAGGCTTTGCAGGGTCTCGGCGACGGCCTTGATCCGCTTCGCTTCCGCGCCCTTGCCGCTCGTGACGAGCCAGGTGAGGGCGCTGATGACTTGTGCGCCCTTCTGATTCAGCTTTTCGTCCCACTCCGAGACGATCGGCGTTTCGCGCGTCCTCTGGCCAGTCGGATCTTTGGGATCCTTGTGCTGGGTGAAGCCGGTCGTCTTTTTGCGCTTGATCGTCGTCACTTCGACGGCGACTGTTTGCATGAGGCGTTTGATGGCCCCAGGCGGCAGCGCAGCGACGACTTTGGGAAAGATGTGCGCTTCAGTAGCTGCGACCTTGTACTCGAGAGCACAAGTGCCATCGGCCATATAGAGTGTCGAGAGCCACGCGAGAAGCGCGTAGAGCTCGCCTTCCTGTTCCCGGTTCTCACTGATGACCTGGGGGCCGGGCGGAGAAGACGGAATCTTTGCCGATTCGGCTTTTACGTTTTTGCTTCCAGCAATCCATCGGTAGAGCTTCATGGCGTACTCGGCCATATCGCCCCCAGAGAGGAGGCCGCTCTCCATAATCGCTTTGACATACTTCGTGGGCATGATTGAGTCCCTTTCTGATCTTTCGATCAAGTAGTGTTGATTGTAAAAGTACCCGCGGGTGACGTACTGTCTCCCGGTTGTGCGCGGGTACCGACCCGAATTTCACAACAGTCTATTTTAGCATAAAATCATGAAAAAGTCAATCCTGAAGTGGGATCGATTCATCCCTTGAATACGCCCTAAAATAGGTGGCTTTTGGACCCAGTTCGTCCTGACCATTCCCGCATTGACAAGACGGAGCAAGCTCGGTACACTGGTCTTGTACGGTTCTGGGCAGTGGAAGTTCGCGGAAGCGGGCTTTTTTTGTCGGAAATCGGCATCCATGAGAAATAATTGGTTTAAACCAGAGACAGTATGCCAAAGCGTAAAGTCGAAGAAGCGAGCGAGCCTGAGAGTCTTTCCGGTCGCCTCGGGGAGTTCGGGAGCGCCGTGATGCAGATCGCCGAGGAGAAGAATCTGCCGCGCGAAAAAGTGTTCGAAATCGTCGAAGCCGCACTGGCCGCCGCCTACAAGAAGGACTATGGCAAGAAAGGACAAGTTATCAAGGCACGGTTCGACGAAGTGACGAAGTCGGCGGACTTCTTCCTCGTGAAGGAAGTCGTCGATGAAACGCTGCGGGACTTTACCGTGGTGGAAGAGAATGAGGATGGCGCTCCGGAGAAAGAGTCTACCCGTTTTGCACCAGTCGCCGCTTTGGCCGAAACCGACGAGGAACGACTCCCGCGGTTCAATTCCGAGCGTGATCTGACGCTCGACGAGGCAAAACTCATCAAGAAAGACGCGGCAGTCGGGGAGAGCATCGAGATCGCCTTGGAAAGCCATGAGGATTTCGGCCGGGTTGCCGCCCAGACCGCCAAACAAGTGATCATCCAGCGCATCCGCGAGGCGGAGCGCGAGACGATGTTTACGGAGTACAAAGAGAAAGAAGGCCAGGCCGTAAACGGTATCGTTCAGCGGATCGAGGGCCGCAATGTCTTCGTTGACTTGGGCAAGTCCACCGGCATCCTCTTTCCGTCGGAACAGATCCCGGGTGAGAACTACCGCATCGGCCAGCACGTGAAGGTGTTCCTCACACGCGTCGAGTCCGATCCAAAAGGTCCGGGACTTATCCTCTCACGCACCCATCCGGAGATGGTGCGCCACTTGTTTACGCTCGAAGTGCCGGAAATTTTCACCGGTACCGTCCAGATCAAGGCAATTGCCCGTGAGGCTGGTTCTCGGACCAAGATCGCGGTGACGGCGAGCGAGGAAGGCGTCGATCCCATCGGTTCCTGCGTTGGTCAGAAAGGGACGCGCGTCCAGACTGTTATCGATGAGTTGGGCGGGGAGAAAGTCGATATCATCGAATGGAACGAGGATGTGCAGAAATTTATTAGCGCTGCTTTATCGCCGGCGAAAGTGTTGGCGGTCGAGCTCAGGCCTGATGATCAGCAAGCGATCGTGACGGTCCCGAATGATCAGCTGTCGCTCGCGATCGGGAAGCGCGGCCAGAACGTCCGTCTCGCAGCCAAGCTCACGGGATGGCGTATCGATGTCAAGAGCCCGGAGGAGGAAGCTGTCGTCGAAGCCGTCGAACCAGTATCTGAAGCGACGCCTGAATCGACTGAAGTCGTGCCGGTAACGGCGACCGAGGAAAAAGAGTAGCCGTCTTCTATCGCTCTAATCGCTAAAACCTATTCCTATGAACTTGTGGCATGATGTAACGCTCGGTGACCAGGCTCCAGAAGAGATCAATGTCATTATTGAGATCCCCAAGGGTTCGCTGAACAAGTATGAGATCGATAAAGAGACCGGTCTCATCAAGCTCGACCGCGCGAACTATTCTGCGGCCGCGTACCCGGTGGATTACGGCTTTTCCCCGCAGACGCTCTGGGATGACGGTGATGCACTCGATGTCATCGTGCTTTCGACGTTCCCGCTCGCTCCTGGCATCCTCGTGAACGCCCGGCCCGTCGCCCTCATGGAGATGATCGATGGTGGAGACTCGGACTTCAAAGTGATCGCCGTGCCGGTGGATGATAAGCGCTGGGATGATGTGAGAGATCTGAAAGACATCAATAAGCACAATTTGAAAGAATATCAGCATTTTTTCGAGACGTACAAGGTGCTGAAGGGCAAAAAGAACGAAGTCATTGTTCTTGGTTTCAAGGGCCGGAAGGATGCACTGGCAGCCGTAAAACGTTCCGTAAAGCTCTATGCGAAGGAGTTCGGAAAGAAAGCGTAATCAAGATCGAATCGAAAGCCCAACGCATATGGACGTTCAAGTGAAGAAATTGCCCGCTTCAAAACGCGAGATTACCGTGACGTTGCCATGGGAGGAATGGCAGAGTCATCGGGAGCACGCCGTTGCGCATATGGCAGAGAATATAAATCTAGCAGGCTTTCGCCAAGGCAAAGTGCCGGAGGCCGTGCTGGAGCAGCGTTTCGGCCATGAAGCTATCTTGATCGAGACCGCAGAGCATGCGGTCCATCACACATATCCGAAGGCGCTCGTGGACGCCAAAGCGGAGGCGATCGGTCGTCCAGAGATCAAATTTGACGCGGTGAAGGAGGGGGAGCCCCTCGTTTATACCGTCGTGACCGATGTACTTCCGGAGATCGTCCTTCGGGAATGGAAGAAAACCGTGGCGAAGCTGAATGCGGCTGAACAGGCGAAAAGCGTCACGATATCGGATGAGGAAATTGATAAGGAAATCGCTGGTGTTGCCAAGATGCGGGCCGCTTTTGTTCCGGTGGAACGGCCCGCGATCAGTGGGGACACCGTCAAAGTAGACTTTACGGTGATGGTGGATGGCGTCATCATTGAAGGCGGAAAGAGCACGGACCATGCACTGGTGCTCGGCTCAGGCGCCTTCATCCCCGGATTTGAGGAGCAGATCATCGGTATGGAAAAAGCCGGGGAGAAATCCTTTGAACTGTCCTTTCCGGCCGAATACCATGCCAAGCATCTCGCCGGGAAGCTCGCGACTTTTGCAGTGAAACTCAAGTCAGTCGAAGAGCAAAACATTCCCATGATCGACGATGCCTTCGCGCAGTCTTTGGGCAAGTTCGAAAGTCTGGTGGCACTCAAAGAAAATGTCCGAAAGGGGATGCGGGAGGAGAAAGTGAGGGCAGCCAAAGAAGGGCGGCGGGCAGCGATTCTCGATACCTTGATCGCCGCCGCCGATATGGAATTTCCGGCGGTGCTCGTCGCGGAAGAAGCCAAGCGCATGCTCTCGCAGTTTCGTTCTCAGGTGGAGTCAATGGGATTCGAATGGGAGAAATACCTCATAGAGACCAAAAAAACCGAAGCCGAGTTCGTCACGGAGTGGGAGCCACAGGCGAAGAAGCGCGTCGCCGCTGAGCTGATCTTGCAGAAACTCGCGGCGGACGAATCTCTCGAGGCCGATACGGAAGCGGTGGAGGCGGAGATGAACAAAGTGTTCCAATATTATAAGAACGTAAAAGGAGCGGAGAAGAACGTCGATATGGGGAAGCTCTATACCTCAGTGAGGGGGCAGCTCGTGAACGAGAAGGTGCTCGTTTGGCTTGAAGGACTTTCCGGCGAGTGATAGACGAGCTGGACTTCATAATAACCATGCCTATGTCATCGATACAGAACAACTATCTCGTGCCGATGGTAATCGAGAAGACCGCCATGGGTGAGCGGGCCTATGATATCTATTCCCGGCTCCTAAAAGACCGGATTATCTTCATCGGTTCGCCGATCGACGATGGGGTAGCGAATACAGTCATCGCGCAACTGCTTTTTCTCCAGTCCCAAAGCACGAAGGAAGACATCAAAATCTATATCAACTCGCCGGGCGGGTCGGTAACGTCGGCGATGGCGATCTATGACACCATGCAGCACGTGAAGCCGGATGTCGAAACGATCTGCATCGGCCTAGCCGCTTCTGCCGCGTCTGTGCTGTTGGCAGCAGGCGCCAAGGGCAAGCGTTTTGCACTCCCAAATGCCGAAGTGATGATTCACCAGGTGCTGGGCGGCGTGGAGGGACAGGCGACCGATATCGATATCCATGCGCGGCATATCCTGAAAGTGCGCGATCGTCTGAATCGGATCCTCGTCAAGCATACCGGTCAGAAGCTGGCAAAAATTGAGCAGGATACTGACCGCGACTACTTTATGACCGCGGAGGAGGCCAGGACCTATGGCATTGTGGATAAGATACTCGCGTAGTCAGGCGAGAACCCATGGCATCACGAACGAAAAACTGCCCTCCGAGGGCAGTTTTTCATAATGTTCAAGCGCTGGGGAAAGAGGTGCCGCTTCTGCTAGTCGAGGCTTTCCTCAAGCGAAGTTTCACGGCAGACCAAACGGGCCATTAAAAGAAGCCCGCCGATAATTGCTAGGTTCTTCAGAATGGCGGTGTATTGCGCCTGATCTTTCATCGCATCACCCGTAAAGGTGGTATGCGCGAGTATAGTCGCGACGACCGTGAACGCTATGAGCATGTCTACGGCCAGGGCTGTTTTCCAGTTGAAGAGGAGCATCAGCCCGCCGCCGAACTCGAAGAGAATTGCAAGGACCGTGAGCACAGGTGCTACTGATTCATTCGTGAGTGATCCGATATAACCAACGGTTGCATCGAACCCGGTGAGTTTGCTGAAACCGGCCATTACGAACACTAATGCCAGGAACACGCGGGCGGCAGTCGGGGTCCAGGGCGCGGTCGCACAGGTCTTGGAGAACATAGCCTATTCCTTAGGGATTATGCTTCTCATTATAGCGCTTTTCGCTGGATGCCAGTGTGCACGGCTGTCAACCCCGCGAGAAAGCTGTAGACTGGACAGCGGCGGAACGAAATGCGAAGATCCTCGGAAAAGAGCTATTCTCAAGGGGTCTAGCTATGAAAGTTGTCCTGAGCGGGGGTGTTCCGAGAACAAGGGACCGCCTCCGTTTATGAGCGGACGGAAACTTCGGCGAGCCCGATATGCCTGGTGCCCCGAGAGAGAATCGAACTCCCATCCAGACCTTAGAAGAGTCCTGCTTTATCCATTAAGCTATCGGGGCGTATTCTTGTGGAAAAGAATCCTGAGAAAATTCTTGCTCCATCCATTGAGCCGGAGGGATATGACACGAAAGAGTATCAAATATCCACAGGGGTGACTAGAGGGAATCGGACCCTCGTTCACGGTACCACAAACCGTTGTCTTACCATTAGACGATAGCCACCACTCTAGATACTTGATGGTCGTGAAACTTGGAAATTGGGAGGTGGGTGCGGGGGGAATCGAACCCTCGACCGTTGGCTTAAGAGGCCACTGCTCTACCAACTGAGCTACGCACCCAAATAAAAAACACTGTCAAACAGTGGCTCTAGCTTAGCGAAAAACCAAGCAAGCGTCAATGAAACCCCACCAGCTACAAAGGCCTACGGATGGATCTTCCGATATTCCCGCCACTGCTTTTCAGACCAACCCTTCGGCTTTGAGGTGTAAATTGGGTCGTCTCCAGGATGCGGGAAGAGGCTGGGGGACTTGTAATTGCTCCAAAAGGTGTCGTTGATGAACGTCTTGCCAGAACTATTGGCGACGGAATGGGTAAACACGGTCCGCATGCTTCCATCCGGGTTACTTTCGAGGATATGTGGTCCATCGATTGAGACGGTCCGCCCGTCCCTTGTCCCATACATGGAGAAGGTGAGGAGTGTCCCTGTGATTTCAGGTATGAGCAGGATGGCACCGGGCGTATTATTCACGAATTGGAGATCAGGCTTGGGGATATAGACGGTCGCATCCATGCCGTACGGTTTATAGTATTGGACTGGATAGGCGTGGTTGCGCCGCTCGGTAATTTTCAGACCTGACTGGAGTGCGGCGCGGAAGACGGTCGTTGAGACTTGGCAGATACCTCCGCCGAATTCTGGCTCAGTCTTGTTATTCTTGATGACAAGCTCGGGCAGGTAGCCGTGCTCGCCATCGACTTCGCCGAGATAGTCGACGAAAGAGAATGTCGCGCCCGGCTCAATGACGACACCATTGAAATCCTGAATCGCGCGCTGGATATTGTAGACTCGATTCTTCGGCGATCCTCGAAAATTCGTGGTGGCGGTCCCAATCAGCTCGGTAATCCCGAACTGGGAAAGCGTCTGGGACGAGAGGGCAGCTGGGACGGTGGTGCTCGAGAGTGCGACTGTCAGGCGGCCACCCGTTGTCTCCCTGAGAGCGCTTTCCAGAAGCACAGCACTTTTTTCGGTGTCGACTGTAAAACCATCCGTGGCCGGGGTCGCCACGATAATCTTCGCATCCTGAGCTGTCAATCGGGCGTTCACTGGGTCGCGGTCAGCCTTTTCAGCTAAAGCAATAATACTTTGCTTGAGCGCCGCGGGAACTAGTTCGAGCGTGCGCGAAAGAACGATATGGCTCTGCGTCGCGCGCGACAAGAAGCTGGTGCAGAACAATGGGAGTGGATCGCAAGCACGCTGCGTGTCCTCAAATTCAGGAAGTGCGTCTGGCAGGAAAACAAAACGTTTATTTTCTCGATACCAGGAATCAATATCCTCTACGCTCATGATCTGAAGAAAGGACCCTGCTGAAAGCGTGACATCACTCGGTGGGACGAGAGCCTGGGTAGTATTCGGCAACATGAAAACAACGGCGCCAAAAAAAGCCGCACATAAAGGGGCGAAACGCAATCGAACAAATCGGTACAGCATGCGAACTTAAAAACCTCTCACCTGGATCTTTTTGGTTTTGGTGGTATCGGCTTTGGGGAGTCGGATAGTCAGAATGCCATTCTTCAGTGCGGCGTCGGCTTTTTCGGGAATAACATCGACCGGAAGAAGAACGGAGCGGGAAAAAGAGCCCCAATAACATTCCTGGTAGTAGTAGTTTCCATTCTCGACAATCTCCTCGTTTTTTCGCTCACCCTTGACGGTCACCATGTCATTGTTGATGGAAACGTCAAGATCTTCTGGTTTTACGCCAGCGATGGTAGATTTGATGACGATATCGTTTTCGGTCTGGTAGACATCAATCGTGAGCTGTCCCTCAGCGTTATCGTCAGCCATGCTACCTTGCCCGCCAGACGCGTAAGAAGGGGTGCTCCATGTCGGTTCGCTTACGGTTTCTCGAGCATAGCTTGGCTCGGTATTCATCTGAAGGGGAGTCTCCTCCTCCTGGGCATAAACGCTCACGCTCTCCTCTTGATATGTGGGGGATTGATCGAGCTCTCGGGCGCCGGTTAGCCGCTCAAAGAAGGAACGTTTCTGTTTCATCATAGTGCAGGTTAGTTGATGCTGATAGTACTCTCAGTATAGAGGAATTTCAGGGATTGAGGCAAGCGCACACTCAGAGCGAGACATTATAGAGCGTGTGCAGAAGTATCGCACCGAGAAGGGCGACCAATGGGCTGAAACGGAAGCTTTCACGGAGGCAAAAACCACTGTAGAGAATGAGGGTGCTCGCTATGTGGAGGACGGCTATGGTTCCAAGGGTCAGAATTCCTGGGAGAGCGGTTGCAGAAGCGAAAAGCAGCGCCATTTCAGCCGAAACAAAACCAGCCCCGAAAAAGAGGGCATGGGGAGTGGAGACCCCTTTCGGTGAGCGTTTTCTCAACTGGACAAAAAAGGAGAATTTCGCACCTTCCTCAATTGCCGCGGCGCAAATAAGGACGACCAATGAAGGGGAATCAGTTAGCGAAACGTTGAAGATCAGGGAGATAAAAACCTGTGCGAGAAGCGCGGCTGACGCGGCGAGGAATCCAAAAATGATCGCGATGCCGGTCATCAGGAAGCAATTTCTTGGATGGATTGGACGATGACGCCCAGTTTCATTTCTGCTCCGTCTAGCGTGTGCCGCTGAGCCTCGATGATGTTCGCCGGTGCCTTTTCAGTGAAACGAGCATCCGCGAGACGCGTTTTTAATCCGGTGATGTATTTCGTAAGTTCGACCATTTCTTTTTCGAGCCGTGCTTTCTCAGCCACGACATCGATTGTCTCGCCGAGATGGACGAAGGCGTGCAGCGTTCCAGCAGTGATGTTGGCACTGGCTGTTGGACGGGCTGAAGAGGCGTCCGTGATGAGAACTTCGGAAATCCGTCCGAGCCGTTCGATGATGGGCGAGAAAGATGAGAGCGCTGACTCATCGCCGACGAGCGTGAGTGACAGTGCCTCTTTCGGATCGATATGATAGATAGCGCGGATGTTACGGATTTTCTGAATCAACGCCATAACATCCCTGAACGTATTGTTGTGCTTCCCAATTCGTTCATCGGGTTCATCTTTTTTCTCCCATGGCTTAGCCATGAGCAATCCATTTTCGTTCGGATAGAGCGAAGTGAAAATGGATTCAGTCACAAAAGGCATGAAAGGATGCCAAAGCTTGAGGAGTTCGTTGTAAATCGTGATGAGTACAGCGTCGTGCTTTTCAATCTTGTGGATTTCAATATACCAATCGGCAAACTCGTTCCAGGTAAAGTCACGCAATGTTTCGGCCGCAATAGAAAGGTTATAATTTTCAAGGTGCTGACTCACCGCTCGTTGTGTTTTTTGGAGCTGGCCAATTATCCAGCTATCAGCATCGGAAATGTCGTCTTGTTTTGGCCATTGGTCACGCCGGTCCCAAATGATAATATCAGGCTGAATGGAAGTAGCAATATAGCGTCCCATGTTCCAGAGTTTGTTCACGAAATTGCGTGAAGCGGTGATTTTCTCGCGGCCGATTTTGACATCGTTGCCAGGGGTCGATCCGACGATGAGGGCGAGGCGGAGCGCATCGGCGCCGAACTCATCGGCGATGTCGAGCGGATCGATGGTGTTGCCGAGGGATTTCGACATCTTGCGACCCTGCTCGTCGCGGACGAGGCCGTGGAGGTAGACGGTTTTGAAAGGGATCTCGTCTAGGAGGAATCCTGACATGAGTATCATGCGTGCCACCCAGGGGAAGAGGATATCATAGCCGGTCTCGAGGAGCGTCGTTGGATGGTAGGCCCTGAAATCAGGGGCAGTTTCGTCTGGCCAACCGAGGGTCGAGAAGGTCCACAGACCGGAGGAGAACCACGTGTCGAGTGAGTCGGGATCCTGCTGCCAACCTTCGCCGCTGGGCGCGTCGATCCCGCAGTAGGTTTCATTGCCACGGTACCAGACAGGAATCTGGTGGCCGAACCAGATCTGGCGGCTGATGCACCAGTCGCGGAGATTGTCGATCCAATGGAAATAGGTCTTCTCAAATCGCTCAGGGAGGATAGTCACTCGCTTTGATTGTACGGCATCTTGCATGAGGGACTTGAGGGTTACCTTTTTCCCCCTGCGTTCAAATTCATGGGTGACGCTAACGAACCACTGGCGCATGACTTGCGGTTCGACCGTGGCACCGGTGCGTTCGGCAGTCGCGATTTGGTGGGTATACGGCTCGTCGATCTTTATCACGAGACCCTTTCCTTTCAGCTTGGCTATGATCTTCTCCCGAGCTTCGACGATAGATAGTCCGGCGAATTCTCCAGCGACGGGCAGGAGTGCTCCGTGAAGATCGATAATCGGCTCCATATCGAGACCGTGGCGTTCAGCCAGTTCGAAGTCGACGGCACTGTGCCAGGGTGTGATGGTCATGACACCAGTACCGAATTCCATATCGATCGCCGCGTCTTTCACGATGGTTGCCTCGATCGAGCCATTGATCCATTCGACGGTGAGCTTTTGACCGTCCGTATACTCAGCATAGCGTGCGTCATCGGGATGCATGACGACATACTTGTCACCAAATTTCGTTTCAGGGCGGGCGGTCGCGATCTCGAACGGACCGTATTTCAGGTAGTAGAGTTTGGCGGATTCTTCACGATAGACGATCTCATCATCAGAAATGGTGGTCTGTCCGATTGGGTCCCAGTTCACAATACGGTTGCCACGGTAGATGATGCCAGCATCGTACATGCGCTTGAATGCCGTCCGGACAGCGAAACTTCGCTTGTCATCGAGGGTGTAGGCTTCGCGCGACCAGTCGACGGAGGAGCCCATCCGTTTCACTTGGTTTGCGATGGTATCATGGCTGTCTTGGGCGAATTGGGTGACACGCTTCAAGAATTCTTCTCGGCCGAGATCCGCCCGGCTTTTTCCTTCCGTTTCCTGGAGGATTTTCCGCATTTTGCTTTCGGTGGCGATGGCGGCGTGGTCAGTACCCGGGAGCCAGAGTGTGCGGTACCCAGACATGCGTTTGTAGCGGACAATTGTGTCCTCGATCGCGAGCATCGCCGCATGGCCGATATGGAGCGTCCCAGTGACATTCGGTGGTGGAAGGACGATTGAAAATGGTTCGGCGTCAGGCTTCGTTAGGCCTTTGGCAATACTTGTGTCGGGATTCGAAAAATCAGCCTCGACCCAGCGGGCAAGAATATCGGATTCCCATTGTTTCGGGTCGTAGGCTTTGGGGAATTCAGTTGCGACTGGCTCATTAGACATATTCAAAAAATACCACAGAAAAGGCTTGGATTCAAGGAAAACAGGCTATTTCCGCCGCCCTTTGCACAATTTCTGGTAGTTCATGAGGGGAGCGAAGAGGTCTTCTTCGAGCGAGGGCTTGAAAAAAGCGAGTTCGTCCGCTGTCGGAGAATCGGGATTGAACGCAACGAATGGAATCTCCGTGATGGTGGCAAGGGGCGTCTGTTCTGCACCCTCGCCCATTGAGAGAACCGCGGCCGTGGCAAGCGCATCAACGATATTCGTATGGGTCGTAAACCGATGTCCAAAAATATCCGGCGTGTCCTGATACGCTTTCATCCCAATAAAACCGCTCCAACCGATCGCGACTCCAGTGACACCGCGTCGGAGCGGGGCTGAGTGGCTATCGGAAATGATGACGCCGATATTTTTCAAACTGAAACGCTGCACCAGATATGACCGGACAACTTGCGCCGTCGAATAGCTGTCGGTTGGAAGGAGGGCATACACTCCGTCCGTGTTCGATCCGTCAATGCCAGCCCGGGCAATGAAGGCGTTGTCTCGGATGGCGAGCGGAACACCAAAGAGACTCTCTCGCTTCGGGAGGTAGTAATCGGCTTCAGCCGCTACAGCATCTTCTCTAAGCCCTGCTTCCTTCGAGATGAAGCGACCTTCGGACAGCGCGACAATCTTCGAAGTGATAATGAGTATCGATCGTTCCACTATCGACGGGAGTGAGCGGTCGAGAAAAGCGAGGAGTGGTTCTTTGCCTGGCCGGACTCGGTCAGTTTTGATGGCATTGACTAACATGTGAGTGGGAAGTGGGCGGCTGGCTCAAGCGAGAGTGCGTTCGTCCTGAGATTGGCTCGTTCGGTTTCGCTCATCTGGGAGTATCGTAGCATCCCAGCCGCGCCGATCATGGCGGCATTGTCGAGCGAGAATTGGAATGGCGGCATGAGGAATTGGCACTCCGAATAGCCAGCGACCATCGTCCCCATCCGTTCGCGGAGCCGGCTATTGGCCGAGACACCACCCGCGATGACGAGCGATTTGGGTTGATATTCCTGAAGTGCACGCTCTGTTTTTCCGACGAGCGTGTCGACGACGGCTTCCTGGAATTCATGGGCAACCATTGCGATAAAGTTGGGATCAGCAAGCCTCTCAGCTGGTTCTTTCTTGAGTGAGTACAGGACGGATGTCTTGAGGCCAGAAAAAGAGAAATGGTAATTGTCGGCATTGAGCATGGGGCGGGGGAATCTTTTCGCCGATGCTCTTTCGGCTGAGGTTCGGTACACATCGGCGCGTTTTCCAATCTCCGGGCCGCCAGGATAGGGGAGGCTGAGCATTTTCGCAACTTTGTCAAAGGCCTCGCCGGCTGCGTCATCTTCCGTCTCGCCGAGGAGTTGGTACTGGAAGTGGTCCAGCATGAGGATGAGCTGAGTATGGCCGCCAGAAACGATCAGCGCGAGGAGTGGGAAGCGGAGTTCGGCACCGGGGGCAAGCAGATTCGCGTAGATGTGCCCTTCCAGATGGTTCACGCCGAGGAGCGGCTTCTGCCAGGCGAGAGCCAGCGTTTTGGCAGCTGACACGCCGACGAGGAGTGCTGGGATGAGGCCCGGTCCTTGGGTTACCGCCAGGCAATCGATATCATCTGGTATAAGTGATGCTTCTCGAAGCGCGGACTCGACGACGGGAAGGATATTCTTCACATGCTCCCTCGCGGCCAAGTTGGGGATGACGCCACCCCACTTCGCATGGAGTTCAGCCTGGGATGAGACAATATTCGACAAGACGGAAAGAGAAACGCCATCGTAGCCAATGACGGCCGCGGCAGTTTCATCACAGGAAGTTTCGATGGCGAGGAGTTTCATAGTGGGTCCCTTTGAGGGCCACCCTACTCTAGCTGTCAGCGCTTGGATAGACAAGCAGAGAATCAGAGATTCGAAGCCGGAAGCAGGGTCGCAAGAGCGCCGATGCCAATGAGCATTAAAAGAAGTTTTAAGAGAATAGATAGCCGATGCGCATACATGTAGTGGAGTTCCTCTCGGATCCAATTGTCATTGCCTCTTTGGGCGACCAAATCCCGCATTTCCTCTGGTGACCAAGACATAACGAGGTGATCGAAATCATAATGAATCGCACCTTCTTGGTTGGAAAAGAATTTGTACCAGCGTTCCGAGAATGGCCAGAAGAGCCGAATGCCATAGCCCATGCCTGAGAGATCGTGGACGAAGTGACTGAAGGCCCCGAGAGCGAAGAGCAGCATCCATTCCGGACCGAAAAGCGTGCCGATAAATAGCGCGACGGGGATGTAGGGGAGAGGATTGTGAAACAAGGTCCGATGGGCGCCGATAACTTTGCCGCCGACCGTCCCGCGTTGCATGTATTCGATCCAGAAATCGGTGTCGGGAAGTAAGGCAAAGAGGACTCCGGCGAGGAGCCACAGCGGCGTGAGAGGTTGTTCGAAGAAGAGCCCAATCAGGAGGGCCCAGAGGAGACCGAGTTTGATATCGAGAAACATAGCGCGACCAGTGTAGCAGGGAAAAAGAAAACTCTCCAGTCAGGAGAGATTCCAGTTCTTGGTAGCCCCAAGGGGAATTTATCGCCTCACTTTCTGCTGAAAGCTCGTTGTCCTGGGCAGCGCTGAATGCTGCGTTCGCTCGCATTCATCGACACTCGCCATGCCTTCACGGCAGGGCTCGCACCTGCCCGTTCGATTCCCCTTGGAGAGCAAAATAATAAAAACCCTCTCACTAAAAAGCGAAAGGATTTTTATTATGCTGGTAGCCCCAAGGGGAGTCGAACCCCTCTTACCAGGATGAAAACCTGGCGTCCTAACCGATAGACGATGGGGCCTTGTAATGAGTGCTTAGGGGATAGGGGCGAGGTTTAGTCGAGACAGCCAAAACCTAAGTCCTAGTGCCTAAGTGAGAGACGAAAAAAGCCTTGAGCAGGCACCGCTACTGTATCATACGGGATGAATTTAGCAAACAAATTCAGCGTGAAATGAACCCATACAAAGAATAAAAGTGGCATAATTGACAGAATGGGAAAATTGTGCTATTCTGTGGAGGTGTCAATTTTTTTTGTTCCTGCCCACAACTGAAACTTCGAAGGAGAAAACATGACTGGATATCTCATAGTCCTGCACGCCCTGGCCGTACTTGGCCTCATCCTCGGCGCCCATGCCCTATGGAAACATCTGCCGGGAGGGTGCCAGCGCTGGAGGGCGAAACGTCGTACCCTCCTCGAGCAACGGAAAGTGCAACGATCCGTTGCAGAAAATGAGCAGAAGCGCATGTTGGAGCCGGACTACGGCTACGAATCCGCTGCCATCTGGCCGCTTCCGAACAAGACCAAGACCTGAGCGATCAGTTCCGAAAAAAGAGTCCCTATCACGCAAACGCGCGGTAGGGACTTTCAATTTTCCAGTTCAATGTTCTGTGCGATATTTTTCGATGAGTGCAGCATACTGCCGGGCACTGTCGCGGACGGTGCGTTTTTGTGTGGTGTGGTCGACGGCGACTAAGCCGAAGCGGAGGAAGTAGCCTTTATCCCACTCGAAATTATCAAGGAGCGACCAGTAGAAATAACCACGCACGTCGGCGCCATCCGTGACAGCTCGCTCCATTGCAGTGATGGCAGCGGGGATAAATTTTTGTCGGAGTGTGTCCGTAGCGTCGGCGATGCCGTTCTCGGTGATATAGATCGGTTTGTCGTACGGCTTTCAATTCCATGAGTGCATGATAGAGCGACTCGGGACAGTATTCCCAACCGAAGTCAGTCTGCACCTTGTTTTCATTCCGGTTGAAGCCCCAATCGACACGGTTATGATTGTAGTGGTTGAGGCCGATGAAGTCTTGGTGGTCAGAAATTTTTCTGAGGAACCAATGATTCCACCACCTGTCAGCGAGGTACTTCAAGAGGCGATTGACGAATGTATTTCCCGCCGCTTCGAACCAGATATTGTGCTTGGCGATACCGATCTGGGCGTCGGGGTAGACGTTTTTTATCGCTGTATAGGAGAGTCGATGACCGCGGACGAATTGTTTCAGACAACGATAAGCGCTGAAAAGATTTCGCTCCGCTGGCGGCCAGGCGGCCTTCCAGTAGGTATGGCCGGCATAGACATCCGGTTCATTCAGGGTAATCCAGTATCGGACATCATGTCCGATAGCGCGGACAACCCGTTCGCTGTAACGGGTAAAGAGTTCCGGAAAGTCCGGCGACAGGACGCCACCTCGTTCCGCTAACCAGCTGGGGAGCGTAAAGTGCCAGAGGGTGACGAATGGCTCGATGTTTCGCTCGCGGAGCGCAGCGAGCATGTCGCCATAGTGGCGTAGTGCCACCTCATCGAAGTGACCGGGTTCTGGTTCTATCCGCGACCACTCGATGGAGAATCGATAACTGTTGAGGCCGAGGCTTTGTACGATATCGAAGTCCTCTGCGTAGCGATTCCAATGGTCGCAAGCGGTGCCGGAGATGTAATTCGTCGGATTAGTAGCTTCGGCTCGGAATCTCTCCCAGTTTGGATTCCAGGCAAAAGCGGCTTCTGACCCACGGGCGAGGCGCTCAGCATTCGCTTTTTCCCACACGCTCCAATCGTTGCGATTGTCGCCTTCGACTTGATGCGACGCGGTTGCGGCACCCCAGAGGAAGCCTTTCGGAAACGGCATAATGGACGATTGCCCAGATTGATTATTGCTGCTATCATACCACGCTTGTCAGAGTGAAATGTCGTATACTAACAGCATGCGAGAGCGAGTCGATCCAGACGTTTTTTCTTTTCCTAATCCGAAGACGACCGTTTTTCCCGGACGGTTGGTTCAGCGCGTGTTGGAAATGGTTCCTGGCACACTGACGTGGGGGACGCTCATTGGCATGGTGCTACTTTCGTTCCTAGAACCGTTGTATGCGGCTGTTTTCATCATCGTATTTGATACCTACTGGATTTACCGCGCGATCTATATCTCGCTCTTCTCGCTCCAGGCCCAGTGGAACATTGCCGAGGGCAAGCGGATTGATTGGAAAGAACGTTACGAAGAGTCGGCTCATCCGGCTGAGTACATCGAAAAGCTGAGAGCGCGGATTATCGCACTCAAGACCGAAGCCAAAGCCTCCCGCGGTTTCGGCGAATGGAGGAAGCGTCGCGGTTTGCGGCAAGCCATCCGCCGCGCCAAACGCATTATTCACGAAACTGAGCGGCTTGTTCCAATGGAAAACGTTATCATGGATTGGCGTGACATCATTCATGTCGTACTGCTGCCGACCGCGGGCGAACCAGTTGAAGTGATCGAGCCAGCCATCGAGTCGCTCGTGAAGTCACGTTTCCCGCTCGATCAGATGATCGTCCTCCTCGCGACGGAAGAGCGAGAAGACCCAGCGACACGCTTACCGAAAGTTGAGGCGCTCCGAGAGAAATTCGGACATCACTTCAGGGATTTTCTCGTCACGACGCATATCGTGGAGACGGGCGAGATGAAATGCAAGGCATCCAACGCGACCTTTGCGGCGAAAGAGCTCGTCAGTTATCTCGATGAGAATGGGATCGACTATAAACGCGTCGTCTTCTCCAATTTTGATTGCGACTCGGTCATCCATCCCGAGTATTTTCCGGCACTGACATACTACTATACGACGAGTCCAAATCGTCTCCGGCGGGCATATCAGCCGTTGCCCATGTACCATAACAATCTCTGGGATACGAACGCGCTCGTCCGCGTGGTCGTGACGGGTTCGTCATTCTGGCACCTATACCAGTCGACGCGGCGCGAGATGGTGACGTTTTCCTCACATTCGGAACCATTCGACACGCTGGTGAAGGTCGGTTTCTGGCCGAAAAACATGATCAGCGAGGACTCGATCATCTATTGGAAATGCCTCTCGTATTTCCATGGGGACTACGAAGTGCAACCGATTCATCTGCCTGTTTCACTCGATGCCGTACTCGCTCCGACCTACTGGCGGACCATTGTCAATCAGTATAAGCAAAAAAGACGCTGGGCCTACGGCATCGAGAATTTTCCCGTGACGATGCGCGCGATCTGGCCGGACGCTGGCATCCGCCTTCGTACCAAACTCCGCATCATGTTCGAAATGCTCGAGGGGCACTACTCATGGGCAACGACGTCATTTCTCCTGACGTTTCTCGGCTGGCTGCCGCTCTTTCTCGGCGGCGAGGTGTTCAAGGAAAGTGTCCTCGCGCACAACCTGCCGTTCTTCACCCGCACGCTCATGACGCTGGGTATGGCGGGACTTCTGGTCACTATTCCGATGTCGCTGCTTACGTTGCCGCCGCGGCCCAAGCGCTATCACTGGTCGCGGACGCTGCTCATGTTCTTCCAGTGGTTCCTGGTGCCCATCGTCGCTTTTCTCTCAGCGATTCCGGCAATCGACTCGCAGACACGCCTCCTCACGAAGCGCTATTTCGGCGAATTCTGGGTGACCGAGAAGATGCGGAAGATTGACGAGTGAGTTCAATTCGGAACCATGCCGTTCAATGACGAAACAGTTTTAGTAATGGCGTATTTATGAAGAAGAAGCTCGGATACATCTGGCAGCCGATTTGGCAGTATCATCGTGGCATCGCTTTCCTCGCGTTCGCCTGTTTCACGCTGGAAGCCATCCTCCAATACTCGCAGCCATATCTCATCGCTCGTCTGTTCCATCGCTCTCTGCTTGGAGAGTTTTCCTGGAGTACGCTCGGGAATGAGAGTTTACTCCTGCTTCTCGTCATTGTTTTAGGGGTCAGTTTGCATACGCTTGCCATCCGCTTCGATATCGATTTCCTGGCGCGTTTCGCCAAAACACTCATGTTCACGGTGTACCAGAAACTCCTTTATTTCGATATCACGCTCCATGAGAACGAATCGTCCGGGAAGTATCTGGGGAAGACGCGACGGGCAGTGGACAAGATCACGACGGGCGTGGACCAACTCCTCTATCAGTTCCTACCAGCAACAGTAGAAATCATCTTCGTACATGGAGTTTTCTTGTGGTACTCGCTCGAGGGTGGCTTATGGTTTTCGCTTAGCCTCGTACTGCTCCTCTCCTTCGCGTTCTTTGTCTGCGTGTATCTGAGCCGTATCTTCACGACGGCTTTCGAACAAGAAACGAAGATCAGCACATACTTTGTCGAAAGCCTGAGTCTGGTCCGTACCATCCGGTTCTTCTCGAAAGAAGACCACTACCGTGAACGCGGTGATCAGGAATTTAGCGCCATGGCGGCTATTTGGCAGGAAAAGCTGCCGCGCCTGACGCTTTTGCTCGGCTTGAAAGATATGCTGCTCTGGCTCCAGGGTTTCGTTTTCGCTGTACTGATTATCTGGCAACATCGGATCGGGGCGTTTCCGGATGAAGCTGGACTCTTCCTCCTCATCCTGGTGCCGCTGTATGTCCGTTCGCTCGCAAGTTTTTCTCGCCTCGTTGACCGGATGGCAGAGTTCTATGCAGCCTTGTCGCAATATGCCTCGGTACTCGACCAAAAGGAGCAAGTCGTCGATCAAACGGTCACGCGGCCATTGCCGGAATCTATTCGAGGAGAGGTTTCTTTCGACCAGGTGACTTTTTCCTATGCGGGGACCGAGAGTAACCAGTATGAGAATTTTTCTGTAGCCTTCCTACCGCGGCAAGTGACGGCGTTAGTCGGGGCGTCAGGTTCGGGAAAATCCACACTGGTGAAGCTTTTGTTCCGACTCTACGATGTGAATAGCGGCTCCGTGAGACTTGACGGCATCGATATCCGCGAGTTTGCTCAGCGCGAATACCGTAAACTGCTCGCCATCGTTCCCCAGGATGTAGAGCTTTTCAATGCAAGCATCCGGGACAATATTTTGATGGGGGATTCTTTTACAGATGAGGCAGTCTGGAAGGCACTGCGCTTGGCAGTGCTCGATGATCGTGTGCACCAAATGCCAGAGGCATTGGATACTGAAGTGGGAGAACGCGGAGTGAAACTTTCGGGCGGCGAAAAACAGCGTCTCGGCATCGCTCGAGCGCTGATCCGGAAGCCGAAAATCCTTGTCCTCGATGAGGCCACCTCAAGTCTGGATACGCTTTCGGAACGCCAGGTCAAAGAGGCTATCTACAATCTGGAACATCTTAATATCACCGTAATTGTCATCGCGCATCGACTTTCGACGATTCGGGATGCAGATGAGATCCTTGTCTTTGAAAACGGAACCATCGTGGAACGAGGGACACATCGGGTGCTCATCGATCAAAAAGGAAAGTACTTCGCGCTCCAAGGAGAGCAGATCATCGACTTGTAGCTTTTATTCCAAGTGGATGCGTTCTTCGAACGTCTGCAGCGCTTGGCGGAGAAGGGGATGGTTCGTGAGCGTTGGATCAGATTGTAAGACAGTGGCGGCTTTCTCGCGTGCAATCTGGATGAGTTTCACATTGGAGAGGTGCTCCATGGCGATATCCGGCAGACCTGACTGACGGGTGCCGAGAAAGGCGCCCGGACCGCGAAGTTTCAGGTCGATCTCGGCCAATTCGAAGCCGCTCGTGGTTTTCTCCAGCGCCTGAAGACGTGTACTTTCTGGACTTTTTCCGTCGCTTGGGAAAAGAAAGCAGTAACTCTGATCTACTCCGCGCCCGACGCGTCCACGGAATTGATGGAGCTGGGAAAGGCCGAAGCGTTCCGCGCCCTCGATGAGCATGACTGTTGCGTTGGGAATGTCGATGCCAACTTCGACAACCGCGGTCGCGACAAGGATGTCGAGTTTCCCAGTTTTGAAAGCCTGCATAACTGCTTCTTTTTCTCTCGTTTTCATCCGTCCATGGAGGAGGCCAATGGAGCGTTCGGGAAAGACTATTGCCGAGAGGCGCTCATATTCCGCTGTCGCTGCCTTCACATCCTCCAGAGTCTTGCTGACTTCAACGAGCGGAAGGATGACGAACGCCTGGTGTCCTTTCCGTACTTCTTGCTCGATGAAGGCGTAGACTTTTCCTCTGGCTGCTTCACTGGCTGCGACGCGGGTGATAATTGCCTTCCGGAATTTCGGCATCTCGTCGAGGAGCGACAGATCAAGATTGCCGAAGAGTGTAAGAGCGAGCGTCCGGGGTATCGGCGTGGCCGTCATAGTGAGGAAGTGCGGAATAGTCGAATCCGACCCGTCCTCGCTGTCGAATGCTTTCTCTTGGAGTTTGGCACGCTGGGCGACGCCAAAGCGGTGCTGTTCGTCGACGACGATGAGCGCAAGCGATTGGAAACGGACGGCGTCTTCGAGGATGGCATGCGTGCCGATGATGATATCCGGTATCCCGGCCCCGATTGCCTGGAGAAGCGCCGGCCGGCGAATCGGTTTTCCGGACAGCGTCGAGAGGCTACCCGTGAGGAGGGCGACATTTTTCCCGAGCGGCGCAAAGAGCCGTTCGAATGTGGCGGCGTGCTGTGTCGCCAACACTTCTGTCGGTGCGAGCAAAGCCGACTGATAGCCCGTGAGTGCCGTTGCGTACATGGCGGTTGCGGCGACAACGGTTTTGCCGCTTCCGACATCGCCGTTCAAGAGCCGGTTCATGGGATGCGTCCCGCGGATGTCGGTGAGGATTTCATCGGTCGCTTTCTGTTGGGCAGTCGTGAGCTCAAAGCCAAGCGCCCCGAAGAAGTGGTTGCGGTCACTCTCACTGAGAGTAAGCGGATGAGATTGTCCGTTCGTGGCCTTTTGGCGTACCTCGAGACTTTTGAGCTGGAGAAAAAACATCTCCTCGAACGCAAAACGCTTCTCGGCGAGCAACACTTGTTTCTCGGTCTTGGGGAAATGGAGATAGGCGAGCGCGGTTCGGAGATCGGGGAGATGGAGATCGCCGATGATTTCGGCATCAAACGGGTCGGGGATGGCTTTCAATTTTTCAAAAAGCGTCGCAATCTGCCAGCGGAGGAATTTCGAAGTGAGTCCAGTCGTTTCGGGATAGACGGGGACGAGACGGCCGGTATGCGTCGCGCTGCGTTCGGCGCGCTCGAAAGCGCGGGATCTGCATGACGAGCCCGTCCCGGTCACGCGAGACTTTGCCTGAAAGTCGGACGGATTGTCCCTCGCGCAATACAGTCTGAACGAAACGCTGATTGAACCAAATGACGCGCAGCGTCCCAGTCGAATCTTCGATGTGCGCCTCAGTCAGGAGCATTTTTCGTTTCCATGTCCGGGTGGCCGAGAGTTTCGTCACCGTCCCCTCGACGGTCACTCGAGCTTCGGGCGTGAGCGCTGCGATGGGCGTGATGACGGAATAGTCTTCGTAGCGATGCGGAAAGTGATAGAACAAGTCACGAACGGTCTCTACGCCGAGGCGCTTTAGCGCATACCAGTGAGTCTTTTTGACGGCGGGGAGGGTATCGAGGCGGGTAGTGAAATCGAGCATATTCAGGAGCGTCAGTGGCTCTAGTATAGCGTATGAAAAAAAGAGACCCCGGAACGCATTGGCGGTCCAGGGTCATGAAGTCTCGGTTGTACAGCCGAGCGGGCAAGAGCGTAAAGAGTGATAGGACTCGGACCTAGGTTCTGGTCCAGGGGCCGGTGAGCGAAGCAGGCGGCCCGTCAGTCGGCGAGATCGGGAGTTCAGCCAGTCCTTCGGGGGCGAGGTGAATCGCCTTCAGAAGAGCGAGGAGCTCAGATCGCACCAGCTGATCGTCGCTGCAGTCGCACACAAACCGTAACCGGTAAGGGTCTTCCTGGGCGTTGAAGCGGATGCCGAACTTGATTTGTGGTTTTTGCTGCTTATAGTGCAGACCTTGGATGCGGTCATGCGCTCTGAGAATGCCGGCTTCGAATGCCGTGGTGAAGATGACCTCATACCCTTGGTTATCGGGTAGAGGGGCGATGGATTCAATTTGTCGAACAGTTGTCATGGGTTGCCCTCTCAAGATACGTGGAAGTGTTCTTCTTTCCTCTTGCCTTATTGTTAAGTAACCCATCCAGCGTACTGAAGAGTTCACACTTTGTCAATAAAAAACCCACCGCAGACACGAGCCGTGTCAGGGTGGGAGTGAATGGGAAGTCAATGGGTCATTGGACCCAATGGGAGCCGGCGACGACGAAGGATTCCCCATTGTCTTCGGGGGAGCCAGTCTGTCCCGTCCCAAAAATGGGAAGATCATCGCTCGGTTCGAAACCGAAGTGCCGGACAACGGCCTTGAAGTCGGTCTGACCGAAGAGGCCTTGTTTGGGGGCGGGCTGGAGCAGGACGATGTCGTCCCGATCTTGGGGGAATTCAGGTTCGTACACCTGATTGCTGGCGACGATGAATTCGGCCACTCCGCCCATCATGATGCCCTGCTGTCGTCGCGACAGCGGTCCCTTGAAGTGGATACGGAGCGCCAAGTTTTCTTCGCCCCGACGGTATACGAGCGCCGCTTGGCGCACTGGAGGGAGCAGAGAAGTCATTGGGATCTCCTTTCGCATTAAAAGGGGTTTGAGGGAGGTAAAACATCTTCTTTTTTTAACGAGCGACATCACTATAGCCAAAAAAATCCACTCCGTCAAGAGGGATTCTCAAGCTGTGTACATGGCGGTTGTCTCTAGAGTAGCAAATGTGTGCGCTCGGCAGGAATCGAACCTGCATTTCCGCCTTCGGAGGGCGATGTCTTATCCATTATACGACGAGCGCTGACGGGATAGAGAGGATCTTCTCCTTATCCCATAGTATTTGTTAAAAGTTGCAACGCGTCCATTATGCAACAATGTTGAAATATGACAGTTATGAGCCTAGTGCAATTCTGTCTTCTAAACAAATAAAAAATCCAAAACAAAAACTACACCCTACTTCTCGTAATCACAAAGCGAAGTTTAGACTGAGGCTGTTTCGTCAACGAGGAACTTGCGAACTTCCTCCCGCAGCTCCGGAGTGTCCTGATGCCCATGGGAGCCTATAGCGTGCTGGACGGCGGCCTCGAGGACATGCTCCTCGCTTCCTGACATGTAGACATCGCAGTTCTTCTCACTTGGAAATTTTCGACAATCAGCTACTTTCCGCATAGTTATAATGCCGGCCTTTTATAAGTGGATTATATCGACCTATGACTAAATTATACACCTGTTTTAAAAGAAAGACGCAGGGCATGTCCTTCGAAAGGCTCCAGCATGTCTTGTGCGCGATCGACAAGCACTTTCTAATAGAGGGGGACCTTTTCTTTGCCACCCTGTTGTGACTGTACCAAATGTGCGCTCGGCAGGAATCGAACCTGCGACCCTCTGGACCGCAACCAGATGCTCTATCCACTGAGCTACGAGCGCGTTTGAGAATTGATGCTTGCAATTCCTAACCTACAGCATTGGCCTGGATATTCCAAATGAAAAACCCTCGAATGAGAGTCTTCTCCTGTGTATTGGTATTGAAGCGAACTAAATATGTAGCATTTTCTCCAACGTGTCAATCACGGTCGGATGGTGCTTTTCCTCAGGAACGTAGGCCAGCAGCACGTCGCGCAGCCTTGCTTCGGGGAGGTCGCCGAGCGGAATGTGAATGAAGGGCGAAAGAATGCCGTTCGAATGGAGACTGAGGACGCCTTCGAGTGGAGTCTCAGTATGGATCCAGAATGAGTGGATGTCATCGAAAGCATAGAGCGTTTTTCCGCCGACCACACCTTTATCAGTAACCGCAAACTCGTACACTCGCGGGTCACGGGTGATGAAGAGGTATCCGACGATGCCAATCAGGATGAAGGTGATCGCCATAAGCGGACTGTTGGTAAAGACGGCGTAGGTAATAATGGCCGCGAGGAGGATGGTGGATATCATGAGTCCGCGCGGATTCGGTCGGACATGGATATGTTCCGGCGCCTGCCATGACAGAATCGGTGCACCGACAAGCATTGGTTCCATAAGAAATTTCTTTTCTTCTACTATACCACGCCGAACCACTTCGATGAATGATTCAGCTGAGTCGTCAAGACTTTTTTTTGTAATGCGGAATCGGAAGGATTTATCCCTTCGCGGTATAAACTCCTCATCCTTCCGTTACTATAGAAACTAAAATAGAACCATACAAGATAGCCCGGCTTTTGTTCTAGCGGAAGCGGAAGGATTCGAACCTTCGATACCCTTTCGGGTACGACAGTTTTTCTCGATCCCGTTAGAGAGCGGGGGATATGACCCTCCAAAGGCGGGCAGGGATTCTGAACTCACGATACCATGACTATCCAATCAAAGCGGAAGCGGAAGGATTCGAACCTTCGATACCCTTTCGGGTACGACAGTTTTCAAGACTGTTGCCTTCAACCACTCGGCCACGCTTCCGCTTTGACAAGATAATGCTAGTTTTCCCCGCTGAAGTGGGATGGTTGTTTATAACTGCATTGTAGTGAAATATAGATAAACAGGAAACAAGATAATAGCCTTCCCTGCCCGCCTTTGGAGGGAACCACTCGGCCACTCCTCCGCTCTCTAACGGGACAAGCTGCTGCCTTCAATCCGCCAGCTGGCGGACCACGCTTCCAATTTTTTATAGATCGTTCACTGGTGCGCTCGGAGGGAATCGAACCCCCGACCCTCTGGTTCGAAGCCAGATGCTCTATCCACTGAGCTACGAGCGCATAGCCTCCCTGTTGTAGCTCGAATCGGGCTGGCCGTCAAAATTTATCTTTTCGCGTCCAACATTGGCAGGAGCGAGGTCCCGTTCATTTTTTCTGGTCTCGTCAGACCGAAGATATGGAGGATAGTCGGAGCGACGTCGGACAGCAGTCCATGGACCTCGTTCTGCTCGCGAACCATCGTTTCCGAGTTCTTGTCGCGATGATTGGTTGGCGTGATATACCAGAGCGGTATGGGATTGGTGGAATGTTCCGTATCACGTTCACCGGTCTGGAGATTCATGACCTCTTCTACATTGCCGTGGTCGGCCGTGATGATCATCGCTCCTCCCGCTGAAAGAACTGCGGGGATAAGTCGCGAGAGGCACTTGTCCGTGGCCTCGACCGCTTCAATGGAGGCCGCCTCATTTCCAGTGTGGCCGACCATGTCGGCATTGGCGTAATTCATAAGGATAAAATCATATCGCCCTTCCTGGATCTTCTGGATGACGGTATCGGTAACTGCGGGTGCGCTCATTTCCGGTTGTTCATCAAAGTGCGAGACGGCAGGAGAGGGGATGAGGACTCGATCCTCATTTGGGAATGCCTCTTCATTGCCACCGTTGAAAAAATACGTGACGTGAGCGTACTTTTCGGTCTCAGCGATTCGCAGTTGCTTCAGTCCAGCTTTTGAGAGTACTTCTCCGAGACTGTCATGCACTTCTTCCGGCGGAAAAGCGATGTGGACGGGCAGATCTTTTTCATACTCGGTCATAGTGACAAAATGGATGTCGGGTTTTTTCTTTCGAGCAAATCCGTCAAATTCAGGCATGACGAAGGCTTTGGTGATTTCCCGTGCCCGGTCCTCACGGAAGTTAAAAAAGATGACCGCGTCGCCGTCCTCGATGAGTCCGACTGGAGCGCCGTCCTTTTCGACGATGGTCGGCTCAATGAACTCATCGTTGATATTTTTCGCGTACAGTTGTTCCATATGCAGGAGCGGATCGCTGGTTCGTTCACCGACGCCCTCCGTGAGCATGCGATAGGCTTTCTCAATCCGGTCCCAATTATTGTTCCGGTCCATGGCATAATAGCGACCGATAAGGCTGCCGATTTTCCCGATACCGACGAGGCGGATCTCGCGCTCAAGTTCGCGAATATGGCCGACGCCGGAGGTTGGGGCTGAATCCCGGCCGTCAGTAAAGGCGTGCACGATGACTTTTTCGACATTTTGCGCTTTGGCGAGACGGAGCAGTGCGAGCAGATGATCTCGATGGGAGTGGACCGAGCCGGGGCTGATAAGTCCCATGAGATGGAGCGTGGAATCGTTTTTCTTGGTCAGATCCATCGCTTCGAGTAAAGCGGCGTTCGTGTCAAATGTCCCATCTTGGATGGCGAGCGCGATCCGAGGCATATTTTGGTAGATGATGCGCCCGGCACCCATCGTCATGTGGCCGACTTCGGAGTTACCGGCAGTGTTCCAGGGGAGACCGACCGAAATACCCGATGCCTGAAGGGTGGTCATCGGATAAAAACGGTTCAGCTTTTCAAAAGTGGGAAGCTTGGCTTCACGAATAGGATTGCCCTGGGTCGTATTGGATATTCCCCAGCCGTCGAGGACGATGAGGACAAAGGGTCGGTACATGTTTTTATTTTTTCTTATTATCAAACGGAGTGAGAAAAACAACAAGCTCCGTTCCCGTTCCCACTACAACGAGGTGTAATCGATAAACGACCCTGCTCAACCGATAATCGGAACAGTCGGTAGACTAGTTTCTCTCAAGACAGGGCTTTTTTGGCTTTTCTGAGGGAATTATAGCAGTTCTCGGCTTTTGACAAAAGCAATGGACAGGAGTACTCTCAAAAAAGAGATACTAATTCCAAATTGCTCTTCAAGTGTCGTTTATTCCGTTCGGTACCAAAGAAAGGGTTGCTCTGATGCTTCGGATTTCATTTGTTTTCCAATCAACTCTTTTTTCTCGAACTGCCCGCTCATGATGAGCGGTGAAGGTTTGGGTTCGGGCAGGTGTGCCAGTACCGACGTGTGAGAGCGACGCTCGAATCAGCGCATTTTTTCCTATGACTCTGATCATACTTGCGAGTGCCCTCGGCGCGCTGGGTGTCGGGATTTTCGTCGGCTATCTCATTCGACAGAATCTCGCCAAGAAACAGCTTTCCACTGCAGAAGGCCAGGCTGCCAAGATTGTCGAAGAAGCTGAGAAGAAAGCTGAGAGTCTCACGCTCGACGCGAAGAACAAAGCCGTTACGATTCTCGAAGAAGCCAAGCGAAGCGAGCAGGTCCGTGAGGAGAAGATCACCCACCAAGAATCGCGCGTCGAAAAACGGCAGGAACAGATTGAGAAAGAGGCTCAGGCCATCGAGGATGAGAAAAAACGACTGTTGGGAAAAGCAGAAGAGATCCAGGCTATCAAGTCCGAAGTCGAGGGGCTGAAGGAGAAAGAGATTGAGGAATTGCAGCGCGTGGCTAAGCTCACGCATGAAGAGGCGGAAGGCCGTCTCATGAAGCTGGTTGAAGAGGAAAGCAAAGACGCGCTCGTTGCTCGGATGTCCAAGCTGGAGAACGAAGCCCATGATGAGCTGGAGAAACGCTCCTTCGCAATCATGGCGACGGTTATCCAGAAATATTCTCGGACCCACGTTTCGGAATTTACGACGACGACTATCACTATTCCCTCGGATGACATCAAAGGCAAGATTATCGGCAAGGAGGGTCGAAACATCCGTGCGCTGGAAAAAGAAACCGGTGTTGAACTCATCGTCGACGATACGCCCGAATCCATCATCATTTCCGGTTTCGATCCGGTGCGGCGTGAAGTCGCCAGGATCGCACTGGAAAAGCTCATCTCTGATGGTCGTATCCATCCGGCCCGCATCGAAGAAGCCGTCGCGGAAGGGCGCAAGGAAATCGACAACAAGATTAAAGAGGCTGGGGAAGCGGCCGCCTATGAAGCTGGTGTGCCGGGACTGCATCCGAAACTCCTCTATATCCTGGGACGGCTGCGCTATCGCTACAGTTATAAACAGAATGTTCTCCTTCACTCACTCGAGGTTTCCTATCTCTCCGCGGCGCTGGCTGCTGAGCTTGGGGCAGATGTTGCGACTGCGCGGAAAGCTGGTCTGATGCACGATATCGGCAAAGCGGTGGACCATGAGATCGAGGGGACGCATGTGAAGATCGGGATGCGCATCTTGGAGAAATTCGGCATCACCCAGAACGTTATCGATGGCATGAAGTCCCATCATGACGAGTACCCGCACGCGACCATCGAAAGTTATATCGTGACAGCTGCCGATGCGTTGTCTGCGGCTCGGCCTGGTGCCCGCAAAGAAACAGCCGAGAAATACATCAAACGACTCGAAGAGCTCGAATCGCTCATCAATACGTTCCCGCAAGTGGAGAAATCGTATGCCATTCAGGCGGGCCGTGAGGTGCGCATCTTCGTCAATCCCGAAAAGACTGATGACTATGGCGCGATGACATTGGCACGCGATGTGTCCAAGCGTATCCAGGAAGAGCTCCAGTATCCGGGCGAGATCAAAGTCGTCGTGTTCCGCGAGACCCGTGCGGTCGAATACGCCAGATAACGAGGGATGAGGTTTGAGTGTTTAGGGGTTAGAAAATATATGAAAAGGCAGATTCCCGGAAACGGGGATTTTGCTTTATATAAAGCAATTCTGATGTTTCTATGCGCAGTGATGCTTGACAGGTTTCTCATTCAGTGCTATGATGTTGTCACCATCAGCTAGCGTCTCACAAAAGCGTGGTGGTGTACGTACCTTTTCTTCATTAGATTTCCGGCGCAATGGCGCCATCGTTGCTTCGCGGCAGGGCATGGGCCCACCGCATCTGGTTGATTCCGTTCCGGGGCACTGCGCCCCAACTGTTCGTTCCGTCGGCAGGGCCACACCCAGCCGGACGTCCGCTGAAATCGTGCTACCGATCCCGCTGCGTACTCGCAGCCAAGCCCGCCGTCATCGTTTGAGGACCTCCAAAATCCTCTTCGAAGACTCGCGGGCCTTCTTTTTTTACGGCTCATCAAGGACTTCTTGACAGATTATCCTTTCACTGAGCCAAAAAGCCTTGCATACTTTCGAGTTTTGCTTTATTCTCGGGGAAAGGAGACAGTGCTCCTGGAAAAGTGAATGAAATTAAAACTAGAAAGGCAGGTGGAATCATTATGAAAAACGTGAACAAAGACACATTGGTGCACGAGATCTGCGAGAAGACCAGTCTCTCCAAAAAAGACATCGAGCTCACGCTGGAAGCGTTCGAGGATGTGGTCACCGCTGAGCTCCGCAAGGGGAACAAAGTGACTATGACCGGCTTCGGTACTTTCAAAGTCTCGAATCGCGCCGCTCGCGAGGGCATCAACCCGCAGACCAAGGCCAAGATCATGATCCCGGCGATGACGGTCCCCAAGTTTACCGCTGGCAAAGGCCTCAAGGAAGCCGTGAAATAGGTAGTGGTGCGAAAAAAAGATAGAACCGTCCCCCGCCTTCCATGGCGGGGGGTTGTTTTCTAGGGAGGGTGGCCAGAAAGTAGGAAAAAGGCTAGGATACGTCTGCTTTACGGAGCATAGCTCCGTTAGAGACACAGAGACTTATGTATTACGTTTATCTTCTCGAAAGTCAGAAAGACTGGGGTTGGTATATCGGTTACACTGGAGAACTTCGAAAAAGGATTTCCGAACATAACCGCAAGATGAGTAAGTCTACGAAGTCTCGAGCGCCGTTCAAACTCCTTTATTATGAAGCATGTTTGAGTGAGCACGACGCTAAGGCAAGGGAAAAGTATCTGAAGACAGGTATGGGTAGGCGATTTTTAAGAAATAGGTTAAAATCCTTTTTCGAAGGAGTCTCTAACGGAGCATAGTATAGTGGTAGTACGTCTGCTTTGGGAGCAGATAGTCCCGGTTCGATTCCGGGTGCTCCGACACGAATTAAAGAGCAATTGGAGCTGAGTTATCTGTGGCGGCGGGCGGGTAGACCGGTTCCCGTCCGGTGGGAGGATGCCTCCAGGCTCCGACATAATTTTTCTCGTTATGAGGAAGGAATACAAGAAGCTCGTACGTGATCGTATCCCCGAAATCATCTGGGAAAAGGGGAGCGTGCCAGAGACTCGCACCCTCTCGGAGTCGGAATTTCTCACTGAGCTCAAGAAGAAATTTCAAGAAGAGCTCGGCGAATATTTCTCGGCTGCCACCCCCGAAGCGCGACTCGAAGAAATGGCGGATATCTTTGAAGTCATCACTGCTTTGAATGAGGCTGAAGGAAGAAGTATCGAACAGGTGATCGAGATACAGCGGAAAAAGCGTAAGGAGCGCGGCGCGTTCCAGGAGCGGATTTTTTTGGAATCAGTAGAGGAAAAGGAATGAAAAAAGTCGTTACTATCGGCGGCGGCACGGGGAGTTTCATGCTCCTCTCGGGTCTGAAGGAATATCCGATTGAATTGTCGGCGATTGTCTCGATGGCGGACGATGGTGGGTCGACCGGAGTGCTCCGCGATGAGCTCGGCGTCCTACCGCCGGGCGATGTGCGCCAATGTTTGGTCGCGCTCTCAGAGACGCCTGAACGGCTGCGCGAGCTCATGAATTATCGCTTCAAGAATGGTGGACTCGAAGGCCACAGTTTCGGCAATCTCCTCCTCTCGGCGCTCGAAAAGATCACAGGGGATTTCGGCGAAGCTGTGCGCGAGGCGGCTCAGATCCTGAATGTCCGCGGCGAGGTGATACCGGTGACGCTCTCGGATACGCATCTCTATATGCAGCTCCTGAATGGCAAGCTCCTCTCCGGCGAGCATGAGATCAATGTGAATACGAAATTGGAGAAAGTCGGCGTGAAAAAAGTGTTTCTGAAGCCGCTCCCGACGCCCAATCCATTAGCGATTCAGCGCATCCTTGACGCCGATCTTGTCATCATCGGGCCCGGGAGTCACTACTGTGCTATCATCCCGAGCCTGCTCGTGCCCGGTATCGCCGAAGCGCTCAAGAAGACCAAAGCGAAGATCGTCTACAACTGCAACCTCATCTCGAAGCGCGGCCAGACGGATCATTTCTCGCTCGAAGACTATGTCGATGCGCTTCATAAGCTCCTCGGCCAGGAGCGGATCGACTATGTCACGTACAATACGGCGATACCTCCGGCGCGACTCTTGAAGCGATACGCGGACGAGGGGAACACGGTCATCTTTCAGCGAGCGGGGGAGCGGCGTTACCGTGTCATCCAGGCCGATCTCTTGAGTCAGGAAAGAACCGTCCGCCGGCGCGAGGACAAGATCGCCCAAACCCGTTCCTTCATCCGGCATGACCCGAAGAAACTCGCCAAGGTCCTGATGCTGCTTCTTGAGATCGGGGACTATGAGAATATCTTGAAGGATATCGTCTAGAGACTTGTATCAGAACTGTCACTTGGAAGTCGAACTTCCAAGTATGGTAGGGGGTAGATTGGCCACGTGCAGAATTGACAGTATGGTCGCGTTATGCTACATTATTTTTTTCAAGCATTTTTGATTGCAGAGAAAAAATATTTTTGCTAGTATCGGAACAAGTTCTTTTATCAGAGTGTGAGTGAACGGACATATGCCGCTTTCGATGGAAGGCCGCGTTTGCCCGTTCGCTCGCCATCGCTGGCTCGCGTTTCGGGATCGCCCCTCAACCATTTCCGAAAGGGAATCGACCATGACGACTCACGGACCACCGAGCAACCGCAATGTGTATTGCATCGCTCAGGTCGACAGCGGCGGCACCTTCTCCATCGGGCAGATGAACTCGGGCTGCGGCAGCGTGTCCCCCGATCGCCTCAGCGCCGGCCAGCACAGCGCCAACATCGCCGACGGCCACTGACCCGCGCCCGGTGGGGAAAGGAGCTTGCATGAGATCCATGCTTGCGCTGTTCTCCGGCAGCATGAGGTTCAAGGCCTCGATCTGCTGCTGAGATCCGGCTTCTGATTCACCCACACCTCGGGCCCCAACGACAAACGTCTGCGGGGCCCTTCAACTTTTATGTATGTGACTTCACTTGGAAGTTCGACTTCCAAGGACTATAAGTCCAGTCGGCGGGTGGGGCGGGCGACGGCGCTTGGATCAGTTTTCCAGACATCTGACACGTCCACATAGAGTTCGAGCTCATTGCCGTCCGGGTCGAGGATATAGAGGCTGTGTGTCACGGTGTGATCGGTCTGGCCGATGATGGTGACGTTGGCGGCTACTAATTCAGCCTTAGCCTGGCGGAGTTCGTCGTCCGTGTTTCCGATTTTGAAGCCGACGTGGTAGAGGCCTGGCTCCGGTATATGTTTGGGCCGGGGTGTGCCACCAATTTCAATGAGGAGGAGTTCATGATGGGTGCGACCGGTAGTGAACAGCGCCACGCCACGAATTTCACTCGCTATCTCGGGAAAACCGAGCGTGTCACGGTAAAACGCTCGCGAACGCTCGAGGTTGGAGACATACAGGACGACATGGCCGAGTTCATGGATTTTCATAGACTTCGATTGATGAGCAGTGTGTGCATGAGTTTAAAGGAATGGCTGTGGGAACGTTCCTAGCATAGCTGTCGTAGAGGAGATTGGGAAGTCACACTTTTGACTTGTCAGCTTGGAATCGATACAATAGCGAACGTTATGGCCAATTTCTCCCTGAAGTTCAAAAGCAAAGTCCAAGTTGCCGATGGGACCTGGGCCTTCTCATTCGAGAAGCCGGCTGATTTCGGATTTGAAGCTGGACAATATGTGGCACTCGTTCTACCACGCCTCGTCGCTCCCGACCAGCGCGGACCGGTGCGCTCGCTTTCGATCTGTTCTGCGCCATGCGAAGGGGACCTGATGTTCGCGGTCCGTATCACGGAGAGTGGGTACAAGCAGTCGCTCATGGCGCTCGAATCGGGCGAGGTGGCCCAAGCGACAAAGCCGATTGGACACTTCACGCTGTCGTACGCCGCCGATGGCCAACGCATGGTCTTTCTCGCCGGCGGTATCGGCGTCACGCCCGTTCGAAGCATTCTCGTCCAGTCAGTACATGACGCAGTGGAGCGCCCTTTCACTTGTTTCTATTCCAACCGGCTGCTGAAAGACGCAGCCTTTCATCAAGAGCTGCAGACGCTCATGTTGTCGGACTATCGCTATGTGACGACGTTTTCCCAGGAAACCCTGCCATGCGCCGGGGCGAACGAAGAACGCGGCTATATCTGTGAAGACATGCTGCGGAAATACGTGCCAGCCGAGGAGATTGCAACGAGTTGGTACTATCTCGTTGGCGCGCCGGCGTTCATCAAGGCGATGGAAACCATGCTCCAATCGATGGGTGTGACGAAAGAGCGCTGCGTGAACGATCCTTTTACTGGACTCGCATCAGCGAATCAGACCGCGAAATAAAACCACCTGCGAGAGTAGTACAATGGTAGTACGCTAGCCTTCCAAGCTAGATACGCGGGTTCGATTCCCGTCTCTCGCTCCAAGTGCCTCACTCGAGGCTTTTTTGTTTCCGCGCTATACTGGTGGGACTCATATGCTTTCCTTTCGTCGCAATCTGGACCGGGGTGAACAGCGATTTCTTTCTGCACAGGCTGTCATGGCCGCACTTGTCATAGTCTTTGCGCTGGGTGGAACGTATCTTTTTATGCGGTCAAAACCGGCACCGAGTGTCGAACCGACCATCGATCTCCAGCCATTGTCTGAGTGGGTTGATCCGGAAGCGGTCTGGGATGAATACGCTGAAGAGTCGGAGCAGCCGATCGAGAACTTGCTCGAGTTCCCTCCTTTGCCGCCTCCGCCTCCGCCTTCAATGCAACGGATGAAGCAACAAGGCTGCGTGGCGGATGGATTCCTTTCGGGCTACGGCGATGACATCAATAGCTCGATTGCGTTGGTGAATCGTTCGGCATGTTCATACCTGCATCGCGCGCTTGAGACGTGGCTTTCGCCGCCGGACTTCAAACTGGCGCGCAAAATTGTCTCCAAGATCGAACGGAAAGATATTGTGTACGGCATGTTCATCGCGGAGGCCATCGCGACGAATAAAGACTACTATTTTCCGGCCGAGGAGCGCGAGTTCGAGTTCAAGGAGATGTGTCGGAATGGCACAAAGAACGACTGGGGAGAGCATACGTGCAAGCCGTCGTTCGAGCGTGAAGAGTACCGAAAATACCTGAAGTACATCACTGAGCGAGCGATGGATATGGGCATCCAGAGCTTTCTTTTCGGCCAGATATTTTACCAGGAGAAGAGCGACCTTTCGCAGGCGATTATTCCGGACATCATCCGCGGGATGCGTGAGTATGCCGAATTCCGGGGAATGGAGATCGTAGTTGGAGCGCAGACGAACGATATCGTCGATCCGACCTATCTCTCATACTTCGATTTTATTGAGGGCGGAGTAGGCATCGATAGCGCGGGCGAGGTCCAAGACAATCCTTGCCATAGCCGCTGGTGGCAGGAGCCGGGGGATTGGTGCTGGGCGCTCCTCTGGCATCCGAATTACAAGAACCAGGCGAAAAATGTTTTTGTCCATTTCGACTGGAGCGGAAAAATCGGCGACGACATGAGCGTCTTTACTCGCATGAGCAAGGGGCGGCGTGCCGAAACGATGCGTCAGCTCCATGCTTCCTTTAAGCGTCAGAACGTCGGATTCCTCTTGCCCTTGATGGCGACGCTGCATCGCGAGAACAATGGCTGCTATGGCCCCAAGAAACGCTATTATTCCGCCCACCGTAAGTACACCTGTCAGGACGAGGATACGATCAATGAAATCCTCAGAAAAAAATAGGGCGTCAGGCGCCTTCCCTGGTATACTAGTGGCATGAGAGAAGAGTTCCCAACGAAGCGTTTTCAGCGACACGCGGAGGATTTTTCTTGCGCGCATTGCGGTGCCGAGATTTCGGGAGAGGGATATACCAACCATTGCCCGCACTGTCTCTATAGCCAGCACGTCGACATTCATCCGGGCGATCGGGCGGCTGAATGCGGCGGTTTGATGGAACCCATCGGCATCGAGCCCTTTGGCCAGAGCTGGAAGATTCTTCATCGTTGCCTGAAATGTCGTCACGAACGGAAAAATAAGGTCGGAAAATCCGATGATTTCGAAGCGGTACTTCTCCTCCAACAAAAAGCCAACAAAAAGCGTTTCTATGCAGTGGAAAAAAATGGCTCTGCCTGAGGCGGAGGACATCATACTGGAACTTCAATCAAGGAAAAGTGGCTTGTCTCAGGCGGAGGTCCGTGAGCGGCTCTTGGAGTATGGCCCGAACAGTATTGCGGAAGAAAAATCCCCTTGGCCGGAGCTGATCCGGCGCCGTTTCCGGTCTTCCTTTATGTACCTGCTATTGGCTGCTGCCGTGCTTTCGTTTGTTCTGGGCGAGCGGCTTGAAGCGCTCCTCATCTTCCTTTTTGTACTGATCAATGTGCTGCTCGAGAGCTACCAGGAATATCACTCCGAGCGGAGCCTCAGGCTGCTTCAGAAATATCTCGTCACACATGTCAAAGTCCGTCGGGCAGGCGAGGCTATGACGGTAGAAAGCGAGCAGGTCGTACCGGGCGATATCGTGCTCGTCGAGGCCGGTGATCGGCTTGCGGCGGATATGCGCTTTATCGCTTCAACGTCGATTGGAATCGATGAAAGCGCCATCTCCGGCGAGTCGTTGCCAATTTCGAAGCATCATGGACCGCTTTCTTTTCCGAAATTTGAAATGGTCGAAGCGGCTAATATCGGTTTCGCCGGGACGGTCGTCGTCTCTGGCCAAGGCGAAGGTATCGTTATCGCGACGGGCAAAGCCTCGTCACTCGGCGACATCGCCGGATTGGCCGAGGAACCGCGTCATGAGACGACGTTTGAGAAAAGCATCAATCATTTTAGCCGTTTCATCCTCCGCTTAGTTGCTGGAACGTTGTTCTTTATTTTTGTGGCCAACATTTTTCTCCGCCGCGGAGAGACCGATGTTACGGAACTCCTCATTTTCTCGCTCGCGCTGGCGGTCTCAGTGATTCCGGAAGCGCTTCCAGTGATCACGACCGTAACGCTTTCGCGGGGATCGCTGCGCCTCGCTCAGAAGAAAGTGGTCGTGAAGCGATTGTCGGCGATCGAGGATTTGGGAAGTATCAGTGTACTCTGCACCGACAAGACCGGTACGCTCACCGAGAATGCGCTGGCTGTCAGCGACGTGCAGTCACCCGATCCTCAGGCCTGTCTTGAACTCGCGAGCGTCGCCTCGGTCCAGACACCGATCAGTGGGGCGCTCCTGCATGATCCTTTTGATCTCGCGATCTGGCACGCGCTTGAAGAGTCGCATAAGATTCATGTCGCGGGAGTCAATCGGATTGATGTCGTTGCCTTTCGATCCAAGTCGTCGGCGAAGCAGCGTCCTGGTCCAATGGGGACATAAAACTACACTGGTCGTTCGGGGGGCTTTTGAAGAAATACTCATTCAGTGCACCGGGCTTTCGAACGGTGAACGCGAAGATCTCATCGAATGGGGAATTCGGGCTGGGAAAGCCGGGAAACGGGTGCTGGCCATCGCTACGCGACCGTTGCCGCGGAAAAGAAAACTGGTTCCGGAGCTTGAGCAAGAGCTTGTCTTTTCCGGCATGATTGCCTTTCTCGATCCTTTAAAAAAATCCGCAGAGAAAACAATCGCTGATGCTCGCTCATTGGGAATAGCGGTGAAGATCATCACGGGTGATGGCCGGCATGTAGCGGGAGCGGTAGCGAAGGCCGTCGGCTTGATCGAGAACCCGGACGAAGTCATCACAGGCGCCGAGCTCGAAGCCTTGCCAGAAGCAGAGCGGCGAGAACGCGTCGAGAGCTGCCACGTATTCGCTCGAGTGTCGCCGCAGGAGAAGTATTTGATTATCAAACTCCTTCAGGAAAAGCACGAGGTCGGCTTCCTTGGTGAAGGCATCAATGACGCGCCAGCTCTGAAGCTTGCTAACGTGGGTCTCGTGGTGCAGGGTGCGGCCGATATCGCCAAGGAATCGGCGGATATCGTTTTGCTTCAACGGAATCTCGGCGCGGTCATCGATGGGGTCCGCGAGGGGAGAATCATCTTTGCGAATATCCTCAAGTATCTCCGTATCACGCTGACATCGAATTTCGGTAACTTCTATTCTGTAGCGCTTGCTTCTCTGTTCTTGCCGTTCGTTCCACTCTTGCCGATTCAGATCCTGCTCCTCAATCTGCTTTCGGACTTCCCCATGATCGCCGTCGCGACGGACAATGTTGACCCGGTGGAACTCGAGCGACCACGTTCCTATCGGATAGGATCAATCGTGCTGATGACTGTCTTTTTCGGTTTTGTGAGTTCGCTCTTCGACTTCGCGCTCTTCGGGCTGTTCTACAAAGAAGGGCCGGCCGCGCTCCAAACCGCCTGGTTTATACTTTCACTTGTCACCGAGATTATCCTCATCTTCTCGCTTCGGACGAATTTCTTTTTCCTGAAGACGCGCCGTCCTTCCTGGTCGCTCATCGGACTGTCTGCAGCAGCGCTTATCCTGGGGCTGTTCATTCTCCGTTCCAGTCGTCGGGAGCGAAGTCTTCCATTTTGCCCCGGATAATAGCTACATCCTCGGAGTCGTAGCTGGCCTCTCTCTCTTATATTTCGTTGCGACGGAGACTGTTAAGCATTACTATACTCGGCGTTTCGAGGCCAAAATCCCGTTCTTGAGCGTATGACGCTGCTCCGACAGCTTCTCGGGAAGCGCTGGTATCAGGGGGTGATGCTCCTGCTACTCGGTGCGACGCTCCTGTATCAGAAAGAAGCGGGATGGCTGCCTGAATGGAAAGCGCCTGGCTCGGTCGGATCCACACCGGCCGTCGAAGAAGAACCGATACTCGTGACACGGGTCATCGATGGCGATACGTTCGAGATTGAGGGTGGAGAAAAAGTCCGGCTCATCGGCATCGATACGCCGGAAACCGTGAAGCCTCATGCCGCGGTCGAGTGTTTTGGACGAGAATCCAGTGAGTATTTGAAACAGCTGATCGAGGGTAAGCGGGTGCGTTTAGAGCGCGATCAGACCGATCGCGACCGTTATGGCCGACTGCTCCGCTACGCCTATCTCGACGACCAGTTCGTGAACGAGTCGCTCGTCCGAGAAGGGTATGCGGCAGCGGTCAGCTATCGCCCCGATACGCAAAAACAGGCGTTGCTAGACTCCGCCGAGAATGAGGCGATGAGTGAGAAGCGGGGGCGCTTTGCAACAGGCGTCTGTCCGAAGTAGCAGTATTATAAGGTCCGTTTGCTCAAGTGTTCTTTATCGTCATACCACACAGTTGTTTTGAGACTAGAGAGTGCGGCGGAGCTCTTCCTCAACTTTTTTCAAATTCTCATCCGAGAAATGGTCCGGTGCATTCTCGTTCAGATTTTCGACGAGCTGGTTGATCTCGTCGTCTGTGATGCCGCGCTGCACCCCGTCCTCATTGAGAGCAGCATCGAGAACGGCACGGACATAACGGATATCGTCTTCAGATAGCCCGCGATCACGGAGCCGTGGAATGACTGCGGTGCGGAACTCTTCCTTGGTCACGCGCTTTCCATCCGCACCACCGAACAGCCAGAACATAGTCGGAAGTTTATTGTTTCAAGGCGATTTCCTGCGCCAGTCGAGCAATGAAATCCATGATTGAAAGCGTGCCGATTTTCCCCAGGGTTCGATGCTCTACGCCAACCGTCTGGGCGGCAACTTCCTGATCACCGACGACGACGAAATACGGGAGTTTTTCAATTTTTGCGGTCCGAACTTTTTTGCCGAGAGACTCGTCGCTGTGGTCGAGTTCGGCGCGAATGCCTGCTTTCACAAGTTCCGCCATGATACCCTCGGCGTAGGCTACATGTTTTTCCCCGATGGGCAGTACTTTCACTTGGACCGGCGCCAGCCAGAGCGGGAATGCGCCGCGGTAGTGTTCGATGAGGAAGGCGATGACGCGCTCAATCGCGCCGATGGAGGAGCGGTGGACTACGACGGGCCGCTTTTCAGTCCCGTCGGAAGCGATGTAGGTCAGATTAAATCGGTCCGGCATGCAGAAATCGTACTGGACGGTAAAAGCGGTATTTTCTTTGCCACGCGCGTCGACCATCTGGATATCGATCTTCGGTCCGTAGAAGGCAGCCTCGCCCGGCGCTTCAACGAAGTTCCCTTTTCGCTTGGCGAGGACTTCGCGAAGCATTGCCTCGCCCTCATCCCAAGCGACATCATCCTTATAGTACTTCTTGTCGTCTTGCCGGTCTCCGAGCGAGAGGCGATAGGAATAGTGTTCTCCCAATGTGAGGCCAAAGATAGTCGCGATATGCTCGATGAGGTCGAGTGCTCGGCCGACTTCCTCCGCCGCTTGATTCCGGTCAGCACAGATGATATGGGCATCCGCAAGGCAGAAACTTCGCACTCGGACGAGGCCGGACAGTTCGCCGGAGCCTTCATAGCGGTACAGTTTGGCCAGTTCGGCAATGCGCATCGGGAGCTCGCGATAGCTATGCGGTCGATCGGCATACAGCTGGAAGTGATGCGGGCAGGTCATCGGCCGCAGCATGAATTCATGCTCGTCGATCGTGATTGGTGCGTACATCGAGTCTTGGTAGTACGGATAGTGGCCGGAGGTCTTGTACAAATCGAGTTTGGCGATGTCAGGAGTGTAGACATGGGTGTAGCCCCAGGCAATCTCGGTATCGACGATGAAGCGCTCGAGGATGCGGCGGATGGTTGCACCCTTGGGGAGCCAGAGCGGGAGCCCGGAACCAACGAGGTCAGAAAACGTAAACAGCCCGAGTTCTTGGCCCAAGCGGCGATGATCGAATTCAGCGAGTTCGGACGGAGCTTTTTCTTCCATACGCTTCAGTATATCGGTATTTGGGCTCTCGGCAAGAGAAAGGAAAGGCCTCTCAGGTAAGATTTCACGATGTGCTACTCTGCACTAGAAACATTGACTTTCGGCTAGAGAGAGACTACAGTGGGGATGTTCGCTGTCTTCATGGTTGTCTCCTCCTAGGTGTCCGAGCGACATCTTTCCAGCGCCGTTTCCCATCGTGGTGACGGCGTTCTTTCTTCATTCATTCTCGGCTATTTGCGCTCCTCGACTTCTTGGAAGGAGAGGACGAGATCTTTCTTCAGATCGACGGACTGAGTGACGACAGTGCCGTTCTTCCGCTTGATGGTGATCGTGACCGGAGTCGTGCCGACACCAGATTGCTTCTGAAGCATGAGCTGGTATCCTTCCTCCTTGATAGTATCTGGCAGCTCGTACTTGATCATGCCAGGCGTCTCGTGGTTCATGACCGCATCGACGAAGACTCCGAAATACGTCTTGTTGAATGCCTCATCCGTCAGAGGATAACTCACGAGCTGGCGCTCCAGAAGTTTCGATCCTTTGGGGACATAGGCGCGCAGGTACGTGTGATAGTCGCTCGTCCGCCAGTCGCCGTAGGTCGCGCGATGTTTGTAGGTATGTGTTAGCGTGGCGATCGGTCTTTCTCCCGTGAAGTCCACCTCGTAGTTGACGGAGCGGTCGATAAAAAAATCACTTTTAAGTGCCCCGAGGTTGGCGTCAACGAGCATGAGATAGTCGTTGTTCCAGTCAGTGTTGACGGTGCCGTCCCACTTCACACCAGCGACAATTTGCTGGAGAGTTTCATCCTTGAAATAGAGCATGATGTTCCGTTCCCCCAGCTCCCGATGGGCAAACTCGATCATTTTCGGAATGTTCTCGACTGTGGCGAGGCGCTTCACCATTTCGACGGCAAGGACTTTCATGATGGCTTTGCGATTCTGTTTCAACTCAGCCGCGACATCATCGCCGAGGTAGGCCTTTTCGACCACTTCTTCGAGTTTCAGTGCGCCGTCTTCGGCACGAAAAGTCGTGGAGTATCCGGGGGCGTAATCGGACCGGTGATCGCGAGCGCATGATCCAAGACATTGGCATTGATCGCAATGACGCCATCAAATTTCTGGCCGCCGCCGGCGAGCCGATAGAAATACTCGGCCTTGGCCGCGTTCGTCGGGAAGTCCGGCGAGAAATTCGAATCGCGCATTTTCCAGCGCTTCAGTTGAAGCTTTCTGGTGAGGGGATACGGCGGGGTAATCTTCACCAGGATGCGCTGGTCGAGGAGATTCGCGTCCTCAACGAAGGTCGACAGGACCTGGCCATCCTTCACCTTGACAATCGCGTACTGCCCCAGAAATCCGCCGCCGGGACGGAGCTCGTAGTTATTCTGGAGCAACACCAGGTACGTGCGTTGGACGCCATCTTTCTTGAGGAGCGTCTCGGCCAACTGATTAACAGCCTCGATCTCCTTTTTCGTATCGGCTTCGAGCGGAAGCAATTTCGATACCTTGGTCACAAGCGAAAGCGAGCCGAGAGCGAATTCCTGCTTATGACCTTTGACAAAGTAGGTCAGAACGCCGCCGCCCACGAGGATAAGAATGAGAAACAGCGCAACAAAAAAACGTTTTCGAGTAAACCAGGTTGGCATGATACGGAGTGAAAAATTTTATGTACTCCACCATGATACCAAGAAGCCGAGACTTTGACGAACGCTTGATTTGGTACGCTCCTTGGGCTATAAATGGAGGGCATCGGACGTCGGTCTCGTGCGAATCAGATGAAGAAACGGGCGGGTATAGTATAGTGGTAATACCTGCCTGCCGATGGGCAGGCGTGACCTTTCAAAATCCGAGTCGGTTAAGCGACGGGTTCCCCTGCCCGCAGAACATGCGGGATTAGTATAATGGTAGTACATGACCTTCCCAAGGTTAGGGCACGGGTTCGATTCCCGTATCCCGCTCCAGCATAGCCGACAGGCCTGACTGCCGGTCAGCAGAGATTCCCTCCACACATTTCTTGTTTGCCAATTATGGCTCTAACTGCCGAAGAGGTTTCTCAGTGTGCCGCGCTTTTGAGCCGGCTTGAACCGGGCTTTCTTCCTGTGGAAATTTTTAACCAGTGTGCCCGATTGGCACGGTTAGTCATGATTGACGCCATTCCTATTCGCGGACAGGGAAAGGATTTTCAGGTGGGAGTTCTGAAGAGAGGAAAGCCGGAACAATGGTGGCCAGGTATGTGGCATCTTCCGGGCACGGTCTTTCGGAGCACGGATACATTGGATGATGCCTTCCAGCGGCTTTTCAAGAACGAAATTCGCGCGGCCATATGGCAGGCTCCAATATTTCGTGATTTTTTGGTGCATCAGAGCGATCGGGGAGCGGAGCTCGTCCTCATTCATACGGTCGAAGGTTTGAGCCTAGAACCGGACTCGACGCTTCATTGGATGTTTCCATCCGATCCGCCCCAGCCGTTCATCGAAAGCGAGCAACAAGTGCTCAGCCGCTTGTATCAGCTCATGAACGTTTGATGGTATAAATAAGTAGGGTGTTTCCGCAATATCACAGCAACTCATTGTAATAAATGGAGTAAACCAGGCACATATGACGAACAAGAATTTTTCTTTCGGGGAGGCGTTCAAGACGGGCTGGGCGAAACTGAGAGAACACTGGATGTTCCTGATTGGCGCCTATCTTCTCGTGCTATTTGTGAGTGGTCTTTTCAGCTACCTCTCCGAGAATCCATACCGGGAGATCCAACCGACGAGCGGACTGCTGAGTCTCATCGGTCTCGTCCTCCGGATCTGGCTCAATTTCAATTTTCTTGTCATCACCATCCGGATTTTTGATGGCGTGAAGCCGGAGTGGAGCGAACTCTTCGTCTGGCGTGAAGAGATGCTCTCCTATGTCGGTGCCTCGATACTCTATTTCTTGGCGGTCTTCCTCGGCTGTCTCCTGTTCATTATTCCTGGTCTGTATTTCGCGATCAAATACAGCTTCTACGGCTTTCTCATCGCGGACAAGCGGGTCGGTGCCTTTGATGCGCTGAAAATGAGCGGCCAGCTGACTGACGGCGTGAAGTGGCTCTTGGTCGGGTTCGGTTTCGCTTCGACGGGGATTATTCTTCTCGGAGTATTGGCGCTCGGTGTCGGTCTGCTCGTCGCGTTGCCGGTCGTCTCGGTCGCACTGGTCTTCGTCTATCGTTCGCTCTATGACCAGACTTTCGATTTGGCCACCGCCACTCCTGGGACGGTCGTCACGACGCCAGTCATTGAGCCCACACCCGAGACTCTCGCAGCCGTGGTTACTCCTATTCCTGAGAAGTCGGAAAATCTTCAAACGAAGAACTAAATTGGTGGCATCTCACCATTGGGCGCATTTTCGCACAAATTAAAAGTTGATTACATATGTTGAAATCGGTGATGGCTCGCATGGATGCTGTTTCGGGTCCGAAACACATAGATTTTTTCTTGGCCATATTTTTTCCCTTGTTTGCCGCGGCTCTGACCGTCTTAGTCAATGCACCATTTATTATCTCGATTCTCCTGTTCTTTTTCTTCCCCGCGCTCTACTTCATGGCGCGAAGCCCATCGTCTGTTCCTAAAATTCTATTGATGATGTTGTGCACAATACCGTTCACGGTCGTTGTGGACTACTTTGCGATGCGTGATGGAGCATGGTACGACTCCTCGATCTTCTCTTGGAGGCTCATGAATGGAATTCCGATAGAAGACTTTCTCTGGACGGCCACCTGGTTCGCTTACATTTTGAGTGTTTACGAATTCTTTATTGATCGTCCGCACAGCAAGAACGACACACATATCTCGCGTCGGTGGAAAGCTTTGGTGGGTAGTTGGTTTCTGGCGCTTTTCCTCTTTCTTCCACTGTATGTTGTTTTTGGAGAGCGCCTGCATATCCCATATTTTTATCTTATTTTCACTACGATTCTCGGCATGATTCCGCTCGTTTCAGTAATTTATCTTCGCCCCCGAATCCTCTTGAAGTTGGTGGTACTCGGCGTGTATTTCTTCTTTGTCAGTATTATCCATGAGCTTTCGGCTCTTCATACAGGGCAGTGGATTTTCCCAGGATCGAATGTTGTTGGATGGGTTGTCTTGGGGTCGTTCCGTTTTCCTATCGAGGAATTCATCTCGTTCATGATGCTCGGGTCGCTGTATGTCGTGAGCTATTATGAGCTTTTTGTGGACGATCGTCGCTAAAGTATCTTTCGAAGCCCGAGACTACTCCGACTCCGTAGTCGCGAACATTGTTTCCGACAGCCAGTCATTCAGATACGCGTTGACGACGCCCTGCCAATAGGTGAGGGTGTTTTCGTGTTCGGGTGAATCAAACCAAAAAGACGAGAACGGAAGCGTCATGTCGGGGAGATGAAAGTTGGGAGCGGACTGGATAGTCAGCGATTGATGGGGCTCATCGGGCTGATCAATTTTTTCTTCCTCCACAGGCTTCCTGGAGGCCGGCACACCATCAGGGACGATTTCTTCACTAGGAGGAATAGCGGGTATCTCAACTGGCGCGGGCAGTGACATACTATCCTCGTTTGGGCGAGAAGTCTCAGAGCTGTCAGTTAGGCTTTCAGAATCGGTTACTCGTTCAGTCTTTAGCTCGACGAGACTGAGTGATTGCCCCTTCTCCTTTTTCAGTACCGTATCATCAGCCAAACCTTTGTCGAATTTGTATTTCAGATGTTGGATTACTTTACCATCGGGCGCACGGAGCTCGATATGGCCACGCTCATTTCCCAGCGTGAAGAGTGAGTGTGTGCGAGTCAGCCGTTTTACGGACTTGGGCGCGACGACGAATTCCTCACGAATCGGGTGATTGGCGATGGATTTTTTCTTGGTACCCGTGGCGATGCTGAAGCCCCTCAGGTTTACCTCTTTCTTCTCTCGATTCTCGATCTCGATCCATTCTAAATCACTGTCGTTTCCCTTCGGGTTCGGCATGAAGGCGACGATGCGGACCTTGGGGGCAGTGTATTTCTCGATCTTGATGTCGAATGTTTCCTTCATCGTGTCGATGCCATCATCAGTCGTGAGGGTGACAGTATACCGGCCGGACTTCTCGTATTTGTGCGAGGTGCTTTCCTTGTAGCTCTTGTGTCTGTCGCCGAAGTCCCAAGTGAATTTCAGCTTGTCACCATCTCGGTCTTTGCCCTTCGCACGGAAGTCAATCGCGAAATTCTTGTAGCCTTTTTTTGGCACACGCTCTTTCGTTACGGGATCGGCGTTCTCGCTGTTCTTTGTGCCCGGCGTCGGTACGCGCGACCCGCGCAGCATCCCACTAACGAGATTGAGCGAGACGCCCGCTTTGGTCTTTTCGTACCGTACCTGATGCACCAGCCGTTTTTCTCTGTCGAAGAGTGAAAGGGTCTCATTGGAATTATTCAGCGAGAGAGAAAATTCCTGATCGGTGATGACCAGGTAGCCAAGCGATGGAATCTCGGTGCTGGTCGGAAAAATGTATTTTCCTGTCGCTGAGGCGTCGCGGATTTCCCAGCCCGAGAGATCGACGGCACTGCCGCTGGGATTGTAGAGTTCGATGAATTCCCCAGCGTCGCCTTTTTCTTTCGGGTTCGGGAGGACTTCATTGATGAGAATGCTGTAGGGGCTCGGACCGATTTCGGTGGAACTTTTTTCGTCTGTAAATAGAAACAACTCACCCTTTGAGTTCATCGGTGTTGGATTATTTGTCAGTGACCAAACCAAGGTGCCGAGATCACGCGTGAAACCCTCTTTTCCTTCCGGATTGCCGAATTGCGTCGGAGAAAAGGGGAGTAGGTGTCCGGTGCCCCACGTGAGCGAATCAACAAGCGTATCATTTTTGTCGTAGAGCGCCAGACTGTTGTTGTCGGCCAGGCTCGATCCGGTGGTCGCATCGGCATGATCTTTGAAAAGGCTCGCGCTGTTGGCCCAGAGGAAATACCCGTGAGCCGGGATGTTGTCGTTTGCACTGAACGTTTTGAGCGAGCTGCCGGTCGCTGTCACATCGCCAGCGCTTTTTCGCCGTAAACTATAACCGGATAGCTGTGTCGCTGTGTCGCCGGTATTGTACATCTCCACGAATTCATCCGAAGCTTTCGCTCCGGCAATCTGCATTTCACTGAAAAAACTGCGGCAAATACCGGTGCTGGCGGTCAAAAAAGCGCAGCAGTAGCGAGAGCGAGCAAAAGATAGCGTGCGAGACATAGGAGGAAATTTCCGAACGCTCTAGCGTAGCAAATCTGCAGACATTTTCCAGTCTTGACGGAGCTGTTTATTCATGATACAAAACTGCCAGCACCTTCCTTCGCAAAGGTCAGTATTCTCGCTCGTTTCGCAAGGGGAATGAGGCAAGGAGTATCGGAATTGAGATTAAGCAAACGGTTCAAGAGTGCTCGTCGTCGATGACGACGAAGTGGTTCGGATCATCACAGCAGAGACGATTCGTCAGATTTGGTCTCCGGGAAAAGAGGGGATGGACGTGAGCGGTCTGGCGAGGTCAATAGCGGCCGGTCAGCCCTGGACTGTCTCGGATGCATGCTGCAAGACCCGCCCGACCTGATCTTGTCCGATGTCCGGATGCCGGATATGGACGGCTGGGGACTCATCTCGGCTCTCAAGCGCGACGAATGCCTCCAACATATCCCCGTCATCATGGTCACGAGCGAACCGACGGAGGGCGTGCGTACTCTGGCCAACTATTACGGCGCGGCAGGCTATGTGAAGAAGCCCGTGAATCCACAGGAACTGCAGGCCGCCATCGTGGCCGCCCGTCGCATCCCAAAACCGGCGCCAACCCCCTAAGCCGACAAAGAAAGCATGGAACGCTGGAAAGCCTAATGGCCGACCAGCGTTTTTCTTTTATTTAAGCCATCCGGTGAAGCAGATATGAGTGCGGGTGGCCAATTTTACCGTCGAGTTGACAGCTCCCGCAGGCTTCTATAAGATAGAAAAACCGCTTTAGAAACGGAAAAATCACGCCACTGTGGAACTCCCATCGAATTGAATAGACACTTTGGGTGGGAGACATGACTCCGGCTCAAGACCGGAGTTTTATTTTGAGCGGTGCAGCACTTTGAGAGCGAAAAATTGTTTGGAAAGAGAGAGGTTTGGGTGAAACTTCCTCCAAGCATTCCACTTTCCGCGCAAGAACACTTAACAATCATTGAAGTCTTTGTAGGCACGTCGAGAAGTTGCCGCTATGCGCGGGGCTGTGACGAGTATGCCTAAAAGTCAAAGTTGTAAGGTCGCTGTGCCGCGTTCTGTCTAGGGATGCGGTATGGCAAGCAATTAGAGAAACGGTGAAGTCTGCGCAAACATTCTTCATCGTCAACTGAAGTGTCCGTGAGTATTTTGTGCAAACAGAATATTTGCGGACATTCAAATGAAAGCAGGTTACCAACGCAGAGTGTGGATGCCTTGACTTAAGCAAGCGATGAAGGACGTAGGAGGCTGCGAAAAGCCTCGGGGAGCTGCTAAGCAAGCTTTGATCCGGGGATGTCCGAATGGGGCAACCCTCCCGTAGTAATACGGGATAACGATAGTCTGAATTCATAGGGCTATCGAGCAAACCCAGGGAATTGAAACATCTTAGTACCAGGAGGAAAAGAAATCAATTAAAGATTCCGTCAGTAGTGGCGAGCGAAAGCGGAAAAGCCTAAACCACCATGTTTACATGAGTGGGGTTGCAGGGCTGATGGACTCGATTAATCGGGGTAAAGCTACAATCGTTAGCGAGAAGGTTCTGGAAAGAGCGACCAAAGAGGGTAATAGTCCCGTACGCGAAAACGATATTATACTTGATGCATTAGTTCCCAAGTAGGGCGGGACCGGAGAAATCCCGTTTGAATCTGGGAGCACTAACTCCAAGGCTAAATATTACTTAAGATCGATAGCGAACTAGTACCGTGAGGGAAAGGTGAAAAGAATCCCGATGAGGGAGGTGAAATAGAACTGAAACCCTATGCTAACGAAGAGTCGGAGCCGTGCCTCAATTCTGTTGAGTACGGAATACCCACGTAACCGCTGACCCAGCAACCAACAGTTATTTATGACTGATGCTTTCTGCATTTAGAAATGAATACTGATTGTTTGTTGTGAGTGATGGCGCAAGTGGAATTCCGTGAGATGAATCGAGGTACGGTGACGGCGTGCTTTTTGCAGAACGATCCAACGAGTTAGTTCTGTGCGGCTAGTCTAAGGGACTGACGAGTTCCGGAGACATAGTGAAAGCGAGCCTGAAAGGGCGATCTAAGTCGCATGGACTAGACCCGAAGCCAGGCGAGCTACATATGAGCAGGGTGAACTCGAGTAAAATCGCGAGGAGGCCCGAACCCACTAGCCGTGCAACACTAGGGGATGACTTGTGAGTAGAGGAGAAATTCCAATCGAGCTTGGCAATAGCTGGTTCTCTCCCGAAATAGCTTGAGGGCTAGCGTCCGTGTAAATGATCACGAGAGGTAGAGCTACTGAATGAGAATCCGCGGTGCAAGCCGTAGGTTTCTCAACCAAACTCCGAATACTCGTGATATCTTATCTGGGCAGTCAGAAATCCGGGGCTAAGCTCGGATGCTCAAAAGGGAAACAGCCCAGATCGCCAGTCTAAGGTCCCAAAATCTATGTTAAGTGGGAAAGGAAGTGAAGTTTCTTAGACACCTAGGAGGTTGGCTTAGAAGCAGCCATCCTTTAAAGAGTGCGTAATAGCTCACTAGTCTAGAGATTTCGCGCCGAAAATGTCAACGGGGCTAAACATAGTACCGAAGACTGACGGACTTCCAGTCAGTCTTGCAAGTACTGGCATTGTGGTAGGGAGCGTTCCATGTGCAGCGAAGCGGAAGGCGTGAGCCACCGTGGAGCGCATGGAAGTGAGAATGTTGGCATGAGTAACCGCAATGTGAGTGAGATCCCCACACACCGAAAGTCCAAGGTTTCCTGGGCAATGGCGATCATCCCAGGGTTAGTCGGTCCTAAGGCGAGGCTGAAAGGCGTAGTCGATGGACATCAGGTTAATATTCCTGAACTGTTGCATGTATTCGAAGGAGTGACGTAGTCGTTGTATATTTCGCCCCTTATTGGATTGGGGTACGCGTATCTGAGGATGTCTTGCAGGCAAATCCGCAAGGCACATAGTCCAAGGATATGAGTGGAAGCTCGTAGCAATACGGGCGAACGGAAGAGAGCAGGGTGCCAGGAAAAACTTCTAAGTTAGTCATGTACGCATCCGTACTGCAAACCGACACAGGTGGACTGGGCGAGTAGCCTAAGGTGAACGGGAGAACATTCGTTAAGGAACTCGGCAAAAAAGCTAGACGTAAGTTCGCAAGATGTCTTGCCCCGACGCAAGGTCGGGCCGCAGCGAAAGATTCCAAGCGACTGTTTACCAAAAACACAGGTCTCTGCAAACCCGCAAGGGGAAGTATAGGGGCTGACGCCTGACCAGTGCTGGAACGTTAACGGGAGCGGTGCACGCCAATCCCCGAAGCGCCAGTGAACGTCGGCGATAACTATAATCGTCCTAAGGTAGCGAAATTCCTTGTCAGGTAAGTTCTGACCCGCATGAAAGGCGTAACGACTTGGAAACTGTCTCAACGAAGCACCCGGTGAAATTGCAATGACGGTAAAGATGCCGTCGACCTACAGCAAGACGAAAAGACCCCGTGGAGCTTTACTACAACTTGGTATTGATTTAGAGTTTTTGCTGCCGAGCATAGGTGGGAGACTTTGAAGTCCCGCGCGGGATGGAGTCACAGTGGAATACCACCCTGCTGAGTTTTAATTCTAACCCTGGTCTGTTATGAGTCAATGACCATCTCTGATGAACAGAATAATTTTGTAGTGTATTCATGGTTCAAACCTTAGCTGTCCTAGTAATTCATACCAGACGGGGACAGTGCCTGGTGGGTAGTTTGACTGGGGCGGTCGCCTCCTAAAAGGCAACGGAGGCGTTTACAAAGGTTGGCTAGGTCCGGATGGAAATCGGACCGATAGCGCAAACGCACAAGCCAGCTTTACTGAGAGACTCATAAGTCGATCAGTTACGAAAGTGGAAGTTAGTGAACCGACCATCGCTCGTAGGAGTGTGGAAGATCATCAGATAAAAGTTACCCTGGGGATAACAGGCTGATCCCTACCCAAGAGTCCATATCGACGGAGGGGTTTGGCACCTCGATGTCGGCTCATCGCATCCTGGGGCTGGAGAAGGTCCCAAGGGTTTGGCTGTTCGCCAATTAAAGCGGTACGCGAGCTGGGTTCAAACCGTAAAACAGCTTTTGACTATGCAGTTTTAACTGTGTACCAAAGGACGTTTTGCAGTTTGAATCCGAGGCAGAAGACATCAACAAAGATTTTCGTCTTTGAAACAATCGTATAGGAATCAATCGCATCACGGCGGTCCTTTCTTTCACTTTACGGTGGAACGAAGGAACAAGCTGACTCATTTCGGTGAAGTCCGGCAGATATCAAAGTCTGTCGTGATAATACCGAGGGAACTTCGACGTTACGTCGGGGGCCCGTAGAGACTAAACGTCAGCATGGATAGTGGTAACGATGGAGGACTTAGGAGAGTGAGACTAATCTCATTTACTAATCCCTAACATCTAACCGCTCCCCATAAGCTATAGTCCAATGCATCGAGCAATCGGTGGTATCATGCGTGAGACAGGTTGGTTTCCTATCTGCTGTAGGCGTTAAGTGACTTGAGAGAACTCTTTCCTAGTACGAGAGGACCGGAAAGAACGAACCTCTGGTGTGCCTGCTGTCCTGCCAAGGGCACCGCAGGGTAGCTATGTTCGGGCAGGATAACCGCTGAAAGCATCTAAGCGGGAAGCCGAGCTCAAGATAAGGTCACGTCACGAGCTTGCTCGTGAGGAAGTCCTGGAAGATGACCAGGTTGATAGGTTGCAGGTGTACGCCCTGTGAGGGGTTCAGCCGAGCAATACTAATACGATTCCATACCACTTTCATTTGTATTCAGTTGGCGGTGAAGAGTGCTTGATAGGCGAGTACTCCGAATCTCCATTGCCCCTTACAATCATTTCAAACCAGAGTTTCTGGTGCCTCTAGCGACCGGGAAACACCCGATCCCATTCCGAACTCGGCAGTTAAGCCGGTCAGCGCCGATGGTAGCCTCCGGGCAAGAGTAGGTCGGTGCCAGGAACTTTGAGTTGAAATGAAGACGCAACAAATAGCCCCATTCCGATGGGGCTATTGTGATATAATGAGTTTGATTTTGACTTTTTCTCGCCATGCTCACCCTGACGCGCGATACCAAGCGGCTCACGATCATTGTTGTCTACCTCCTCGTGTTTCTCGCCATCGGTGTGGGGAGTTTCGTCGCGCTTCGTCCAGCCCCGACGTGTTTCGATGGTCTCCGGAATCAGGATGAGGGCGGAGTAGATTGCGGCGGCGTTTGTGCGCTGGCCTGCGTCGAACACATCGCCGGGAATGATCTTGTCGTTCGCGAACTGATGTTCATCCCAACGGACCGGGGGAAATACGATATTCTCGCCCGTATCTTCAATCCGAATAACGATGTCGGCGCGGCGAGCTTCAAATACTCCCTCCTCCTGCGTGATGCTGGCGGCGCGGAGCTCGGCCGGGTGACGAGCACGGGTTTCATCCTCCCTCAGGAGACAAAGACACTTCTCGCGTTCAATCTCGAGTCGGACAAGTCGCCGGCGAAAGCAGTCATCGAGCTTTCGGACTTTCAGTGGCAGCGTCTCCAGGAGTATCGTGCGAAGCCGGAGTTGAATATCTACGCGAAGCGCTATCTCGAGCGGCCGGATCCGTCGGTTTTCGGTGCGGCTGTCGGGACACTGATCAATGAGAGCATCTATGATTTCCGCTCCATCCAGATCAAGGTCATCTTGCGGGATGCGGCTGGGCTGCCGCTGGCCGTCAATCAGAGCGAGATGCAGACGGTGATGGTCGGGCGTGAGCGCGATATACGTGTCGTTTTCCCCACCGCGTTTTCCGGCGTCGTATCTCAGGTCGAACTGGAAGCCGAGACCAATCTCTATGATACTGAGAATTTTCTCCAGCAGTATGATCTCGTGAAGCCAGCGGTTCGCTCCAGCGGAAGTACATCGCCGCCGGGACTATGAACGGACTGATTGTTCGGCTTTTTCGCTCTGATCCGATCCTTATCTCAGCCGCGCTTTTGCTGTTCAGCATGGGCCTCCTGGCACTCTATAGTTTTTCCGAAACTGTCGCCGGCAACATATATTTCGGCAAGCAGCTGTCGGTGGGCATCCTCGGCGTCATAGGGATGTTTTTTGTCGGAACGCTCGATTACCGGCATTTCGCTCGGATGAGCACCTTCCTCTACTTTCTGACCCTCGGCGTTCTGCTCATGGTGCTTTTTTTCGGATCCGAAGTCCGAGGTACGGTGGGGTGGCTTGCAGTCGGAAATGTGCAGATTCAGCCGGTGGAATTCGCCAAACTGGTACTCATTGTCTTTCTGGCGAGTTTCATATCCAAGAAACGCTCCGAACTGGGCGAATGGACCCGGTTGATTGCCTCCCTATTTCTTTCGGCGTTGTTCATTCTCCTGGTATTGCGTCAGCCCGACCTTGGTTCGAGTCTCGTGCTCGCGCTCATCTGGCTTTCTATGATTCTCGTTTCCGGAATCCGCTGGAAGCATGTGCTTGTACTCGGCGTTCTTGGTCTCATGCTGGTCGTCGCGAGCTGGTTTTTCTTGGCTGACTATCAGAAGGCGCGGCTCGAGACCTTCCTTAATCCCGAGCTCGATCCGAAGGGGAGCGGATACAATGTGCTCCAATCCATGGTGGCCGTGGGCTCGGGCGGGGTGTATGGGAAAGGGATTGGCCATGGCTCCCAATCACAGCTCAACTTCCTTCCGGAGAAGCATACAGACTTCATCTTCGCGGTCATTTCCGAGGAACTCGGGCTGATCGGGGGAGGGATTATCCTGTTTCTCTACGCACTCCTCCTCTACCGGATCAATCGTATCGCCGAGATGGCGAGGGATAATACTGGCTACCTGATCGCGATTGGTATCTTTGCCCTGTTCTTTGCCCATATTCTCATCAATCTTGGAATGAATATGGGGTTTTTACCGGTGACCGGCTTGCCAGCCCCGTTCCTTTCCTACGGTGGCAGCGCCCTCCTGGCGTTTTTTCTGGCACTCGGACTCCTGCTTTCGATCTACCGCTATCGGGAAGAGCGTCCGGACCTCCTCGTCTCCGTGGAAAGCCGTGGTCTCGATTTGTAGCCTAGCCAAGCCTTGTTTTCCAGCGATTGACGCAAGCCTTCAATTTTGATACCATGGAAGGGCTTTAAAAAAGCTTTTTTTGTTTTAAATAGGGGGAAAAATGTCCTCCTTTTCCCGTGTTTTATCTCCTTTTCTCTTGACTCATGAGAGCCTTCCTCATCGCCCAAGCCGTTGTTGCGATCCTGCTCGCGGTTTCAATCCTGCTCCAGAACCGCGGTTCGGGGTTAGGGAGCGCCTTCGGGAGCGACTTTGGCGGTTACTACACCAAGCGCGGGTTTGAGCGTTTTCTCGTCTATGCAACGATTGCTTTGGCGGTGCTCTTTTTCGGACTCGCCATGGTCAATGTCCGGCTGTCGACCACCTCGGTCGGCGGTTTGTAATACTTGACACACGTCTATTCCTTCCCCACTCAATCCTGGTGCTGCTGGTCGCCTCTCCGTTTGGAAAAGCGTCTATCGCGCTCTTTCGGTCGGCGATCGCTTCATTTTTCTCGTTCTTGCCGCACTCGCCTTCAGCGCGTTGGCCTTTTGGCTCGGAGCGGGCTATCTCGCGCTCACAAAACCGGTGGCGGATTATGGCGGACAATACATCGAGGGTGTCGTAGCACAGCCGAGATATATCAACCCGATTCTGTCTCAGACCAGCGACGCAGATGCTGATCTGGTCGAGCTCCTGTACGCCGGGCTTTTTCGCTACGGCGCGACGGGCCAGATTGAGAAAAGCATCGCGAACGACTACCAGGTCTCGGAGGACGGCCGGACGTACACCGTGTTTCTTCGGCCCAATGTCCGTTTCCATGACGGCGAGGAACTCTCGGCTGATGATGTCGTCTTTACAGTGCGCGCGATCCAGGACCCAGCCTACAAGAGTCCGCTTCGGGCCAATTGGCAGGGCGTTGAAGTCAGTGCCACTGATCGCTTTACGGTAGTTTTCTCTCTCAGGAAGCCGTATTTCGGATTCGTTGAGAATCTCACCGTCGGTATTCTCCCGAAACACATCTGGGAGAATATCGCACCGGATAATTTTACTTTGGCTGATTACAATTTGGCGCAGCCAATCGGTTCCGGACCATATCTTTTTGACGGCTTAGATAAAGATGCGCAGGGGAACATCCTTTCATTTCATCTACGATCAAATCGTGAGTACTTTTCGGGTCCACCTTATATCGATCGAGTGACACTCCGTTTTTATCCGGATGAGCCGAGTCTCCTGACCGCCTATGATCGTCAAGAGGTGCTGGGCATCCATTCTGTCAGTCATGAGCATGTCGCCGAGGTCGCTGCGAAGAAGGGGACGCACCTGTATGAATTCCCGCTCCCGCGCCTCTTCGCGGTTTTCTTGAATACGAATAAGAGCGCTCCCTTGGCGTATGATGAGGTGCGCGAAGCTCTGTCTCTCTCGACCGACCGCGCTGCCATCATTGGAGAGGTGCTGTTGGGCCGAGGGCAAGTCGCGAGTGGCCCCTTACTCCCGTTTGTTCAGGGCTACGCAGAAAGCGACGGTGCTACCTTTGATATCGATCGGGCGAATACGATCTTGGATGAGAAGGGCTGGGCGCGGGGCAACGATGGCATACGCTCGAAGAATGGGACCGTCCTCAGTTTTGATCTCACAGTGCCCGACTGGCCCGAATTGATGCGCACCGCAGACCTCTTGAAAGAAGGTTGGACCCGAATCGGTGCAGCCGCTGAGGTGAAAGTGCTCTCCCAGGCCGATCTCCAGCAGAATGTCATTCGTCCGCGCGAGTACCAAGCCCTCGTCTTTGGCCAGGGGAGTATGCTCAATCCGGATCCGTATTCATTCTGGCATTCGAGCCAGAAGAACGATCCCGGTCTCAACCTCGCGTTTTACGAAAACCGAGAAGTCGATACGCTCATCGCTGACGCGCGCGAGACCATTGATCCCGGTCAACGCTTCGAAGCCTATCAGAAATTCCAAGCGATTGTGGCGGGCGAGCATCCGGCGATTTTTCTCTATAGTCCGAGCTATTTGTACGCAGTCTCTGATATCGTACAAGGCATTGCTATTCATCCAATCAATTTTCCATCCGTCAGGCTCGCGGACATCGCCTCGTGGTACATTGAGACGAAACGGGTGCGGAAATAGTCTCGAAGGGCATATCCGTAAACGTAGGAGATTTCATTAATCCAAGCCTTATGAAACATGCAATAGACGTTAGTGATTTGCGGCAGGTCATTCTTGATACCCCGGAACAGTTTTCTGCCGGTTTTGAGCTTGCTCAGGATACTCATGTAACAGGAGTATTTGACACCCTGATGTTTTCCGGCATGGGTGGATCGGCGTTGCCGGCTGATTTGCTCCGGACCTATCTCGACGATATTCTCGACCGGTACCCGGATATCAAGCCGATTCGCATCATCCAGAATCGCGGCTATGGTTTGCCCAAGCGGCGCTCGGAGCGGACACTGCATTTCGTCTGCTCGTATTCTGGCAACACCGAAGAGACGTTGGAGACGCTCGAAGCGCTGATCAAGAATGGCGAACCAATCATCGGAGTTTCGGCTGGAGGAAAAGTTGAAGCGCTCTGTCAGGCGCGGGGTATTCCGTATATCAAGCTCCCCATCCCGAACCCGACATTCCAGCCGCGCATGGGAACGGGCTATTTTCTCGGCGCTTTTCTCCAGGTGCTTCTGAATCTGGGACTGATTCCGGATATCCGCGACGAGGTCGTTTCGGCAGCTCAACGGTATAGTGAAAAAAGGCTTGCTATTGAGGAAAAGGGCAAGCAATTGGCGGCTCGGCTTGCCAAAACAACGCCGATAGTATATAGTGGGGAATCCTACAAATCAGTCGCTCTGGTCTGGAAGATCAAGCTCAATGAGAACGCCAAGACACCCGCTTTCTGGAATGTCTTCCCGGAGCTCAATCACAATGAGATGGTCGGCTGGACATTGCCGCAGGGAAAGTTCAGCGCTCTGTTTCTCAGGGATCCAGCGGATCATCCGCGTGTCCTGAAGCGTTTCGGCATCACGGCTGAATTACTCCGGGAGAAGGGTATCACTGTCGAGACGATTGATTTGGAAGGTGAGACGGTATTTGAAAAACTGTTCTCTACAGTGATGCTCGGTGACTTTACCTCGTATTATCTCGCACTTGAGTACGGCCAGGATCCGACTCCGGTGGATATGGTCGAACAGCTGAAAAAGCTCCTGGTTGCGTGATTTCCACGATTGATATATGTATAGCGTCATACTGTGCGGCGGTTCCGGCACTCGACTCTGGCCGCTTTCCCGCAAGAATTTCCCCAAACAATTCCTGAAGCTCTACAGTGAGTACTCGCTCTTGCAGGAAACGTATCTTCGGATGCGCAAGCTCATGCCGATGGATCAGATTTTCTTCATGACGAATCAGGAGGGCTACGCGCATGTTCTCGAGCAGATTCACGAGATTGACCACGATTTCGAGGTTGGCCAAGTGATCATCGAACCGAAGAGCCTGAATACCGCACCAGCCATGGCCTGTGCCGTGAAGTATCTCACCGATGTCCGCAGAGTTGGATCCGCTGAGAAGATTCTGTTCTTGCCGTCGGATCACTACATCGGCAATGTGGAGGGCTATCTGGCAGTTCTCACGGAGGCCTACGCCAGCGTTGGCGACAGTATCGGCACGATCGGTATCCGGGCAGCGACACCTGAGACAGGCTACGGCTATATCAAGAAAGGCGAGGCCAGAAACGGCTCCTTTCGGGTGTCAGAGTTCTGCGAGAAACCAGCGCGTGCAATCGCTGAAGAGTATGTCCGTTCCGGGGACTATGTCTGGAATTCGGGCATGTACCTGATGAGCATCGGAACCTTTCTCCGCGAGACACAAGCACACGCGCCAGCCATTGCCGCGTCGCTCGCGGCATCCTGGGGAACATTCGCCGAACATTTCGATGAGCTGCCATCAATTTCGTTCGACTACGCCGTGTCTGAGAAGTCGGACCAGGTAGTGGTCTATGAGGGAGACTTTGGTTGGAGCGATATCGGATCTTTCGATAGCCTGGCTGAGATTTCAGGCGGAACACAGCCCGGTATGCGTCATATTGGCATCGATTCGAAGCGTGTCTTCGTCCACAGCGCCAATGACCGTCTGATTGCCACAATCGGCATCGAAGATCTCGCTATCGTCGAAACGGGAGATTGCATCCTGGTGTATCGTCGGGGAAGAGCGGAGGAAGTCAAGAAAATTGTCGAAAAACTCAAAGCAAGTGGCGCTAAAGAAATCGAATATGACTTCGACGAAGAAAAGAATTAGTCGGTAAGCCCGACGCGGGGCAGGTTGAAGGATCACGTGATTCATGCTACAGTGAATCGGATTGTGACACTTCAACCGGCGAATCGAGAGCATCGGTATCAGCCGAGATGGCGGAATTGGTAGACGCACTAGCTTCAGGTGCTAGCGCTCGCAAGAGCATGGAGGTTCGAGTCCTCTTCTCGGCACAGAAAAGGGTTTCTCTCGCTCACGCCAGAGAACCAAAACTTTCAGAGAGTTTTTGCCCGCTTCGAAGGCAGATACACTTTTCAGTAATTTATTATCCTTTTAATTTTGGCAGCTTCAGATGGAACATCCATCGAATGCTGCCTCCTCATGCAGTATGCAAGAGAACAACCATGACAAGCCAGCTGGCTTGTCGAATGGGACAGCGCCTATCGGCGCGTACGAGGGCATCGTGGCTCAACGCCAGAATCCCCGTCGTCCCAAGCAGCAGCAGAAAAAATTCGCGCGTCCCGCCGGACCGCGGCCGGTACGTACAGGTTCCACCTCGGTACCGGGAACGTCAGCCGCGCCCAAGCCGGAACAACATTCCTCGGGCAATCGTCCGACGGGTGGTAAAGGCCGTCCGCAAGGCGGGAGCGGCAAGCGTGGCGGCAAGCGCGGCTTTGGCACGCAGCCGATCATTCGGAACGTCCACGCGCGGAAAGACGGTGCAGCGGACGTGCCGGCGATTGAAGCTGGAAAACTCCGCATCATCCCGATCGGCGGTCAAGAAGAAGTCGGCCGTAACATGACTGTGTTCGAGTACGGCGAAGACATCATTATCATCGACATGGGACTCCAATTCCCCGAAGAAGACATGCCCGGCATCGACTATATCGTGCCGAATGTCTCCTATCTTCGTGGCAAGGAGAAGAATATCCGTGGCGTGCTCTTCACTCACGGCCATCTCGACCATATCGGCGCCGCGCCGATTCTCCTGAAACAGCTGAATTATCCGACCATCATCGGCCGGGATTTCACGCTCGCCTTGATCCAGCGCAAGTGCGAGGACGAGGAGAAGGGTTCGGCCAAGAAGCTGAAAGCCATCCGGGTGAAGTCCTTGGCGGATCGCATCAAACTCGGCGTTTTCGAGATCCGCTTCTTCGAAGTGGAGCATTCGATCATGGATGCCATGGGTATCGCCATTGTCACGCCGAACGGTTCCATTATCCACATGGGGGACTGGACCATCACGAACGATCCGATGGATCCGGCACACACAGAGGTCAAATACAATCATCTCGAAGAACTCCCGCAGCCGACTTTTCTCATGCTCGAAAGCCTCGGCGCGCTGAAGAAGGGACTACCGCCGTCAGAAACGGAAGTCCATACCAATCTCCAGAATCTGATCAAGAGCGCCCCGGGCCGCATCATCATCGGTACCTTCGCGTCCCAGATCCGTCGCGTCGCCTACCTCATCGAGTACGCTGAACGGCAGGGGAAGCGCGTCGCCTTGGAGGGCTATAGCATGAAGGTGAATATCGAAGTCGCCCAGGAGCTCGGCTACCTCAAGGTGAAGAAAGAGACTCTCATCCCGGTTCAGGACATCCACAAGGTGCCGAATAATCAAATCGTCGTCATCTGTACTGGTGCGCAGGGCGAGCAGAATGCGGCCTTGTCGCGTATCGTCACGGATAATCACCGCTTCATCAAGCTGGAGAAGTCCGACACGATTGTGTTCTCTTCCTCGGTTATCCCGGGCAATGAACGCTCGATTCAGCGGCTCAAGGACAATCTGTACCGCAAGTGCGACAATGTCGTCCACTCCGACATCATGGAGATCCATATCGGCGGCCACGGCACGATCTGGGAGATTGAAGAAATTCTTCGCCAGGTGAAAGCGACCTATGTCCTGCCGGTCTACGCGAACCACTACTTCCTGAAGGAAGCGGCTCGGATCGCGTTCCGTCTCGGCTATCCCGAAAAGAACGTCTTTGTCCTCGACAATGGCGGCGTCCTCGAAGTCCCGAAACCGGATGATGGCATGCCGAGCATCCGCAAGGAGAAAGCCGATGCGAGCTATGTCTTCGTCGACGGGCTCGGGGTCGGTGATATCGGCCATGTCGTGCTCCGCGATCGCCAGATGCTCGCCCAGGACGGCATGCTTGCGGTGACGGTTGTCATCGACTCTCGGTCCAAAAAGGTGCTGGGCAATATCCAGATCACGTCGCGCGGGTTTATTCATGTGAAAGAGAACTTTGACCTGGTGAATGAGGCCAAGCGCAAAGTCCAGGAGATCATCAAGAAGAACACCTCGAAGGACACCTCGCTTGATTGGGAACTGGTCCGGAACCAGATCCGCGAGCAGATCGGCCAATTCCTCTTCCAGAAGACTGAGCGCCGCCCGATGGTGCTGCCGGTTGTGGTGGAAGTCTAATATTGATCCGAATAACAAAAACCCCCGATTCATGGGGGTTTTCCGTATGCTAAAATACCGATGTAATACGAAATACCGCTATGGAAAGACTTTTTTCGGGCATTCAGCCGTCGGGCAATCTGCACTTGGGCAATTATCTCGGGGCTATCAAGCAATGGCTTGTGCTGCAGGACGAGTATGAGGCGATGTTCTGTGTCGTCGACCTCCATGCCATCACGGTGCCGCAGGATCCAGCCGAGCTGCGGCGGAAAACTTTGGAGATCGCCAAGATCTATCTGGCCGCTGGGATTGATCCCAAGAAATCAACGCTCTTCATCCAGTCCCATGTCCCGGGCCATACCGAACTCGCGTGGATTCTCAATACGATCGCCACGATGGGGAACTTGGTCGGATGACCCAATTTAAGGATAAAACGGGCGTTGATAGTCAAGAAATAGCAGAGATTATTCATAAAGACGTGAGTAATTTTAGTACAACTTTTAATTGAATAAGAAATCTGAAGAACTTAAAGCTTTAGTAAAAAAACTGGCGGATGTTATGCTCAAAGCAAGGCGAATTGGAAACATAGCTAGTTCGGTCTCTTCGATTACCCCGTGCTCATGGCGGCGGATATCTTGCTGTACGATACGGCGACAGTACCGGTCGGGGAGGATCAGAAACAGCACGTGGAATTGACCCGTGACTTGGCGGAGCGTTTCAATAAGCGTTTCGGCGAGACCTTTGCCGTGCCGGAACCACTCATTCAGCGCGAAGGCGCGCGCATCATGGGGCTCGATGACCCGACGAAAAAGATGTCGAAATCCGCCGCGAGTGAATACAACTACATCGCGCTTTCCGATGATGCCGATACGATACGGAAAAAAATCAAGAAAGCGGTGACCGATAGCGGCAGCGAGATCGTCTACCGCGACGACAAACCGGCTCTGAAGAATCTTATCAATATCTATACACTGCTTTCCGGCAAGAAAGTGGACGAAGTCGAGGCGATGTACCAAGGCAAGGGGTATGGCGATTTCAAGTCTGGTCTGGCTGAGGTGGTCGTGGACTTCCTGATGCCGTTCCAAGCGCGGCTGGCCGCGATTTCCGATGAGGCGGCGCTGGAAATCCTCCTTCAGGGTGCTGAGAAAGCCCGCGCGATTGCGAGCAAGAAGATGAGCCAAGTCCGCGATCGTGTCGGATTCTTGACAGCAGAGTAAAATAAGACTATCTTCGAGGTACAAAGGGTGAGCGCGACGAACAGCAAGGTGTTCTTTGGTGGCAGGTGTGCGAGGCTCTACGTTTGGTAGAGATGGCCAGCTCGCTGTCTCCCAAGCCCCGGCGTGGGTGAAGCCTGGGAGCCTGCCGCCACAAGGACGTCTTGCCAAAAAAAGACCCGCTGTCCCAATTGGGGAGGCGGGTTTTCTCATTCAACGGCGGGCGCATAGTCGATCCTGAAAGAGAGACGGCAGCTTCCGTCGCAGACGAAGTCTTGTCCGGGATTGTGCATTTTCCATGCTCGCGCCGCGAGCGCACTATGCTGGCACTGAGAGCGTAGCGATTTCGCCGTTTCGGGGTTCTTTTCGCTCGCAGTCATATGGCGGGAAGCGGTGGCAAAGACGCTTTGAGGACTGAGTTCCATGTGAGTGACTCCTTGGGTTGGGAATGAACGATTCTGAGCAAGAAAAAAGCCGCCCCGTAGGACGGCTAGACCGCGAGAGTCTCAAGTATGCACTTGTTTTTCGTGTGGCTCATTGTTTGAAAGTATACTCTCGCCCTGAAAAGTCTGTCAACCCTGCTCGAAGTAGTGTGCGGAGGCTTGCTCGGGAAAATTTTTTTCGGATGCGTGACGTAACTTCTAACGGCGTCAAATCAGCCACGGATGATGGCCAGGAGCGCGTCACGTTTTTCTCGCATGAGTGCCTCGGTACTCGCTTCGCAATTGAGGCGTAGCAGCGGTTCAGTGTTGGACGGGCGGACATTGAACCACCAATCGGGGTATTCGACTTTGAGGCCGTCGAGCTCATGCATTTTTCCATCAGCGTACTGCTCGCGGAGCTTCGTCGAGTACAGCGTCTTTGTCCTCGACCTCGGAATTGATCTCGCCCGAGTGCGCATAGCGGCGCATCTCCTGGACCAGTTCGGAGAGCGGTTTGCCGGTCTCGGCCATCAGGTTCAACAGATGGATGGCGACCAAGGTCGAGGCTTCGGCGTAGGAATTCTCGATGAAGTAGTAGTGGCCTGAGAACTCGCCGGCGAAAATCGCTCCGTCATCGCGCATCTGGCGCTTGATGAAGGCGTGACCGACGCGACATTCGATGGCTCGCCCCCCCTTCTCCTCGATCGCTTCTTTCACCGCGCGCGAAGAACGCAGATCATAGAGGATCGTGGCCCCAGGGTTCTTCTCAAGAACGATCTGCGCTACCAGGCCCGTGATGAGGTCCATGGGGATGACGCGCCCCGTTTCATCGACAAATCCGATACGATCCGCGTCACCGTCATAGGCGATGCCCATATCGGCATTCTTTTCTTTGACGAATTCGCAGAGCTCGTCGAGGGTCTCGGTCTTGAGTGGATTCGCTTCATGCGCGGAGAACGGCTGGGAGAGGTCGTTGTAGAGATTGTGGACGGTGAGATTATCCTTGAACGCATCGTAGATCGGGAGTTCGACGACGCCCATCGCATTAGCGGTATCGATAGCGAGGGTGAAGCGGCGGTCACCCAACTTACCGAACGACGCAAAAAAAGAGTAATACGCCGGACGGATGTCCTCCTCCGTCAGACTGCCGTGCGTGGCTGAGTCCGGGAACACTCCGGCCATGACGAGGTCGCGGATGTCTGAAAGACCGGTTTTCTCACCAACCGGAATAGCGCCCTTCAGGTCGACTTTGACGCCATTGTACTGTGGGGGATTGTGCGATGCGGTGATGGCGACCGCGAGGTCGACTTCGAGCCGGCCGGCCGCGAAATGTACCATCGGAGTCGTCACGATACCGAGATCGACGATATCACCGCCTTGGTCCATGACACCCCGGGTGAAGGCTTCGAAGAGAGCGGGGGAGGAGGCGCGTACATCGCGTCCAACGGCGATTTTTTTAGCTTGGAAATGAACGATGAGCGCACGACCAATCCCATAGGCCGTGTCTTCATCGAGTTCTGGACCATAGAGCCCACGGATATCATAGGCCTTGAAAATCTTCGGATCAGTCATAGGTAACGATATGATTAATACCTTGAGTGTGGCAATTTTCAGCGCTTTCAGCAAGTCAGGAAAAGCCGGCTCGTCGAGGGTTGACAAAGCGTGGAATACGGTGCTATATTTCAGCGTTGCCGTCAAGGCTACGAGAAATCGCCTTGATTGGTGATACGTGGCCCTTTTACAACTTCCGTGGAGATTCCTACTATGAGACGGCTCATTCCTCGTTTCGTTTTTCCGGCCATTGTGGCCACACTTGTCGCTTGCGGCGGGGGAGGAAGCGATCCTCAGCCTATCCCGTCGACCGTCGCCGAACCATCAACCTCATCGGAGGTGAATGATCCCAGCGAGCGGGCGCGGATCTTGGCCGTTTCGGCGGTTCCCACCGTGCCGGTGACGGGCGTCGCACTGACGGCGTTGCCCATTGTTTCGGCCGGGGAAATCATCATCGACGGCGGCCAGCAATTCGTGACCTTCATGAAGACGGCGGCTGGCCAGTACTATGGTGTTTCGGACGCCCTGGGCACCTATCTCGTCGACCCGGCAGATGTGAAGCAGATTTGCGTCAATTCGAGCCAGATTGGCTGGAATGTACCGGGATTCACTTCCCGGTCATGTTCGCCCCTCGATGCGAACGGCTTTGCAACGCTGCCCCGCACCTGTAACAAGGACCTGGTGGCCTACAACCTGGATACGTTTTCGGGTAAGAAGCTCTGGTTCGACCATGTGTCCGAGCGTAAGTTCGTCCGCAAAGGCATCGCGTCGACTGTGCAGCCGAACGGCCTGATCGCCTATGGCGGCTATGTGCCAGCGACGGTGAGTCTGAAAGCCGGCACGGCAGCCGGCACGGCTGATCTGACCTACAGTTGGAACAACAACTGCATGGGCGGTTTCGGTAAGGCCGGGAAACTGACCGACCTGAATCCCAACCTCGATCCGGCCGATCCAGACTTCCGTTATATCGCGTTCCTGTGGAATTCGAACAAGGTCGGCTGGGGCATGGTGCCCATCGGGAATCGGGTGCCCTCGTCCAAGCTCGCCTTCGCGTCATTCGATGCAGCGACCAATGGCTACTCCGTCACCTGGACGGGTCTCGCCTGCAATGATCGCGGCAATATAACGGTCTACAAGGGGACGGGTCCGGCCAATGCGGTGGTCTACGATCCCGGCAAGGATGCGACCAATGTCGTCGATGGTTTCGGCGAAGGCTGGGGCATCGTCCAGAAAGCTACCGATCTGTTCCAGTTCTGGTCTATCGCACCCGGCCTGCCGACCGGGGTCAGCCTCACCTTCGATCGGGTGAAGTTCCAGACTGTCTGGACCATCGCCGGCTGCACCACTTAACAGTCAGTTCTTTATCCTCTCGCGCCTCGCTTGTCTTTTTGACTCGCGGGGCGTTTTCTTTACTGAGGGAGTGTTGACAGTGTTACTGTACAACGTAAACTATTCTCGTATTGCCACCAAGGCTACTTTTTCTGTCGTCTTGAGCTGGTGATCCATGGTTCTTTTACAACTTTCGTGGAGATTTCACATGCGACTGATATATTGGTTATTTTTCTCGCTTGGTACTGCCGTGTTCGTCGCTTGTGGCGGGAGTAGCGGAGACGCCGATCCATCATCCCCGAATGCAGCCGATAATCCCCCCACAACCTCCGCTGACATGAGTGTGCCGGATCATCGCGTTACGATTCAGGCGGCGGCGATTGCAGCAACCACTCCGGTGACGGGTGTGAGTCTGCCGCAGACTCCGGGCGGCGAAATCTTCCTCAATCCATTTGAACAGTTCTGGACATTCTTCCCGACATCGGATGGGAGGTATTTCGGACTTTCAAGGCCAGGGGCAACACTCCTGGTTGCACCTACATCGGTCAAGGCGGCCTGTTTTTTCAGTCATCGCGTTGGCTGGGGTGTGAATGGTGGTGTTTCACGCGCCTGTGGACCAATCGTCGATCATTTCGCGACATTGCCGAGGACTTGCAATAACGATACGGGCACCTATGCGGTAATCCTGAAAGGAGCGCTCAAGCCAGGAAAGACGGGCATCGATTGGCAGGACTGGCATGACGGTGAAGTGCTGTGGGCTGACTTCGTGTCTGAGCGACAGCACCAGTTTGCTATTAACCCTGCCTTTCCGCTTGAGGCCAAACGCATTACCAGTGGTCTGAAATCCGGGCTTATCGAGTATGGCAAACCGGGCGTCGGATATCGGCCGGCAACGGTACGCGCTGAAGCGCGTGGAGTTCTCACGCTTGATTTCGGGAGCAATTGCACCGGTGGCTTTGGTCTGGATGGAAAATTGACGAACATCGACCCGACGGTACCGGATGTGGTCTACAAGTTTGTCTGGAATTCACCCAAGGCGAATGCTGCTGGGTCGCATGGCTGGGGCATCATCGAGGTCCGGGATGCTAGTGGGAGAGTAATCCGCCGTCCATCCGTCAAGGAAGCCTTCCTGACTTTCAATCCGGTCACAGAAAGCTGGGAAGTGAGGTTCGAGGGTCTGGCCTGCAATGATTTCGGCAACATCACCGTGTACCGGGGAGCGAACCTGGCGGGTAATGTGATCTGGGATCCGGGTATTGACGCTCGCGGCCAAGTTGGCTTCGGAGCCGGTTGGTTCGTCATTGAGAGCACGATTGATTCCTATCATTTCTGGTCGATTGCGCCAGGATTGCCGATGGCCATGAATCTTTTCATCAATCGATTTAGTTCCCAGCTCTTCTGGACAACTCCTGGCTGTACGACCTGATCACTCACGGTTCAGGAGCAGTTCTGAGCGTCTCGTGTAGCATATGCACTGAGGCGCTTTTTCTTTACCTTTTGACTATTCTTCGGTAAGCTCTGGAGAGTCCCGCATCACTTTTTATCCAGCCTATGTCGCTCAAAGTCGGTATCGTCGGCCTGCCGAATGTGGGGAAATCCACGCTCTTCAAAGCGCTCACCAGGAAAGCCGTAGACATCAGCAATTACCCGTTTTGCACGATCGAGCCGAATATTGGTATCGTGGAAGTTCCTGATGAGCGACTGGCTACATTGGCCGCTTTTTCGCGCAGCCAGAAAACCGTGCCGGCCGTCATCGAGTTTGTGGACATCGCCGGCCTGGTAAAGGGTGCCTCGCTCGGCGAAGGCTTGGGAAATAAATTCCTCTCGCATATCCGGGAAGTCGATGCGATTGTCCAAGTCGTCCGGGTATTCCCAGGAGACAAGATTACGCACGTCCATAACAGCATCGATCCTGTTCGCGATATTGAGATTATCGAGACGGAACTTATCCTGGCTGATATGGAGACGGTTGCCAAGGTGGAGCAGCGGCTCGAGAAAGAAGCGCGCGGCCAGGCTAAAGAGGCGATTGCCAAGCTGCCGATTCTGAAAATACTCAAAGAAACTTTGGAAGCTGGAAAACTTGCCACGGTGGCGCCGATTGATCATTCGGCAGATGCGGTGCGAACACTGCTCGCGGAACTTCAGCTCCTGACTATGAAACCGATCCTCTATGCCTACAATGTCGCGGATGTCCAAGCCGCGCTCGCGCCCGCACTCGAATCCCGACCGCATGTGAAGCTCGATATAAAGATTGAGGAAGAGTTGATCGAGATGACGAAAGAGGAAGCGGCCGAGCTCGATATCCGCTCAAATCTGAACGCGCTCATTGTTCGCGCGTACGCGCTCCTCGGGCTGATGACGTACTTCACAACGGGCGAAGATGAGACGCGGGCATGGACTATTCGTATCGGATCGACCGCGCCCCGGGCGGGGGCGGCGATTCATGGCGACTTCGAAGAAAAATTTATTCGAGCTGAAGTGATCACTGAGGAGAAATTGCTCGAGGCGGGGAGTTATTCGGCGGCCCGGGACAAAGGCTGGGTCCGGCTGGAAGGGAAAGAGTATATCGTCCAGGATGGGGACGTCATTGTCTTCAAGGTCTAAGTGCTATCACTGCCGTCGATGCATGGTTTCTGAGGAGGACGGCCTTGACGGTATTTTTTAGCAGTCTATAATAGAGAGTGCTAATGGCAGTGTAATCGGTAATTCTGAAACCTATGGCTAAGCAAATTATATACAGTGAAGAGGCGAGGAAGCGCGTGAAAGCGGGTATCGACAAAGTCGCCAATGCGGTTCGCGTCACGATGGGGCCGAAGGGACGCAATGTGCTGCTTGGCAAATCCTACGGTGGACCGACTATCACCAATGACGGCGTTTCCATCGCGAAAGAGATCGAGCTTTCCGATCCGTTCGAAAATCTTGGTGCCGAGCTCATTAAGCAAGTGGCGGAGAAAACAAATGATGTCGCGGGTGACGGGACCACGACAGCGACCGTCATTACCCAAGCTTTGGTTCGCGAGGGACTGAAGTTCGTCGAAACCGGCATCAGCCCGATTGGCATTCGACGAGGGATGGAAGCCGCCAAAGAGGCGGTCATCACGGCACTCCAGAAGAGCTCCAAGAAGATTACCTCCAAGGAAGAGAAAGTCAATGTCGCGACGATCTCTGCCGAGAGTGAGGAAATGGGCAAGATGATAGCAGACGTCATGGAGGCAGTCGGAGAGGATGGCGTCGTCACGACCGAACAGTCTCAGACGCTCGGACTCTCCAAAGAAGTCGTCATGGGGATGAGCATAGACCGCGGCTATATCTCCCAGTACATGATGACAGATATGGCGGCTCAGTCGGCCGAGATCAAAGACCCGTTCATTCTCATTACCGACCAGAAGATCTCATCCATGCAGGAAATCCTTCCGGTGCTTGAGAAGATGGCGCAGGGCGGGAAGAAAGATATTGTGATAATCGCCGAAGACGTGGATGGCGAAGCGCTGGCGACCCTCGTGGTGAACCGCTTGCGCGGAGTCTTGAATGTCCTCGCGGTGAAAGCGCCTGAATTCGGTGATAATCGCAAAGCAGTATTGGAAGATATCGCAGCACTGACTGGCGCGCAAGTCATCTCGTCCGACAAGGGAATGAAGCTCGACGCAGCCGATCTCTCTATGCTTGGTCGGGCAACCAAAGTCATCGCGACCAAGGACGACACGACCATCGTCGGCGGAAAAGGTAAGAAGAAAGAGATCGAGGACCGTACCGCGCTGATCAAAGCGCAGGCGGATCGGGCCGAAGGGAACTATGACCGGGAACGACTCACGAAGCGTATGGCCAAACTGACCGGCGGTGTGGCTGTCATCAAGGTCGGTGCCGCGACGGAAACCGAGCTGACCTACATGAAGCACAAAATGGAGGATGCCGTCGCCGCGACCAAGGCCGCGATTGCGGAGGGTATCGTCTTGGGCGGAGGCGTGGCTTTTCTGAAGACTGCCCGGGCAGTGCATGAGAATTTTCTGAAGACCGCGGCCAAGCACGACAATGATTACCAGTCTGGCTATTTGACGGTTTTGAAAGCGCTCGAAGAACCGCTCCGTCAAATCGTGAACAATGCCGGCCAGCAGGACGCAGCGGTCGTGATGAATAAAATCCTCGAAGAGAGCGCGAAGAAACCGAATCACGGTTATAACGCGCTCGAGGATCGTTATGAGTCGGACATGTTCAAAGCCGGTATTATCGATCCGCTGAAGGTTACTCGGACGGCTTTGGAAAACGCAGTGTCGGTGGCGGCACTCCTCCTGACGACCGAGGCTGCGGTGGTCGATCTTCCTGAAGAAAAAAAAGACGTCGCGCAAGGCGGTATGCCCGGCATGGGAGGCATGGGTGGAATGATGTAGCCGAAACTGATTCCTTCGAGCGGGTTACCGTGTTGGGGGGGGTGTGAGAATGAGACCTGATCCAAAGGCTCCCGTGAAAGGGAGTCTTTTCCGTTGCCCGAGGCGCGGAGTTTGGCAGGTCAGAGCCAGGTGTTACAATGAAAAAGCAAGTAATGCCGTATTGTGTCAGGGGGGTCTCCAACGAGAAAGTGAGGTGCCATATGTCTCGTCCTGATGTGCTTGCCTACGCGAGAGATTGCCACACAGATATCCGCGGATTGCTGGAAGCGGCCTACTACAAGAAACACGGGCATCCGATTCCAGTCGGCGCTCTCGATACTGACGTCGCTCATTTTGAAACGAAGAGCGAGCTTCCGGATTACATGCATGGTTTTATGCGCCGCCAAGACGTCGAATCGACGAATTTTCCGCCGATGACACGTATTGACTGACTTCGCTCTTGGCGAGTGCCCGCAGAACCATGAACTCTTGAGTCTCCCAGCGCGGGCCTCAAGGGTTTTTTTATACGGCAGCAGTATGATACCGCAAAGCGGATACTGTATAATGGAAACAGACAAAAAATCAAAGAAACATGCGCATCAAACCCGGACAATTGCAGGAATTTCTTCTTGATTCGAATATCATCCCGAAGGACAAGCTTGAATCCGCTATCAAAGAGTGCGAGGCGGGAGGGAAGGAGCTGGCGGCATGCCTCCTGGAGAAGAAATACATCGAGGAGCCAGAGCTGCAGAAGGTTTATGCCTACGTACTTGGCATCCCTTTCGTCGACCTCTCGAAAGAGGCCATCTCGTTTGATATCCTTTCGATTATTCCAGAGCCAATTGCCAAGAAATACAGTATTGTTGCTTTCCAAAAGTCGGGAACCAATCTGAAGGTGGCGATGCTCAACCCTGAGGATATCCAGACGATCGACTTCATCAAGAAGAAGACGGGGCTGAAGATCGTGCCATGCCTCACGTCGCGCGAGAGCATCCAGATCGTACTCCGCCAGTATGAGAAGAGCCTAAAAGCGGAATTCGGCGATATTCTCACTGATGAGGTAAATAAGACGAAAGAAGAGGAAAAGACCGGCGATCTCGAAAAGATCGCTGCCGGACTTCCGATCATCCGTATCGTCGACACGCTCTTGAAGCACGCGATTCTGCAATCCGCTTCGGATATTCATATCGAGCCGCTCGAAACAGAGGTGATCGTTCGCTACCGCATTGATGGTGTACTTCACGACGCGATGACATTGCCGAAGGATGTGGCGCTCGGTATCGTCGCGCGCATCAAAGTGCTCTCAAACCTGAAGCTGGACGAGCATCGCTTGCCGCAGGACGGCCGTTTCAAGATAGAGAAGGAGGACTATAAGATATCGTTTCGCGTGAGCATCCTCCCGATTTTCGACGGGGAGAAGATTGTCATGCGTCTCTTGGATGAGACGTCGCATGGCCTGACGCTGGAGAAAATGGGCCTGGTGGGCGAGCCTTTGGAAAAAGTGCGGCGCGAGATCAGCAAGCCGAACGGCATCATCCTCGTCACCGGGCCGACCGGATCAGGTAAAACGACCACGCTGTACACGGCGATGGATATCTTGAACACGCCCGACGTGAATATCTCGACGGTCGAAGATCCGGTGGAATATCGCATGCTTCGGGTCAATCAGACCCAGATCAGTCCGAAAGTCGGCATGACGTTCGCCGCAGCACTCCGGGCGCTGCTGCGCCAAGATCCCGACATCATCATGGTTGGGGAAATCCGCGATGAGGAGACATTGGAAATCGCATTACATGCGGCGATGACTGGCCACCTTGTGCTCTCCACGCTACACACGAACTCAGCAGCAGCGACGTTACCGCGCATGCTCGATATGGGCGCCGAGCCGTTCCTCATCGCGTCGACGGTCAATGTCATCATCGCGCAACGGCTGGTGCGGCGCCTCTGCGTGGAATGCCGCAAGCCGTATAAGCTCGATGCGAAAGAAGTGGAAACACTCGGTAAGTTCTATAAATTGGATGACATCCTCACGGTGCTGAAGAAGAATCCGATGGCGAAGAAATTTGTTGAAAAAGCGGAGCATTGGGAAGACATTGATCTTTATAAGGCGGTTGGGTGCGAACAGTGCAACAATGAAGGCTATCGCGGGCGGATCGGCGTCTATGAAGTCCTCGAAATGGATACGGACATCCGGAAACTCGTGACCCAGTCGGCCACAAGTGAAGACCTCGAGACGCAGGCCAGAAAGAATGGCATGGAAACCATGGTCGAGGACGGCTTCATCAAAATCGTCCAAGGTATGACCTCGGTGGAGGAAGTGATGCGCGCGACGAAGGAATAATTACTGTAATGAGTTGAGAAATAGCGAAACGGCGGTTTTGGGAATAATCTGATCAAAATATAATATCATTATGGGAAGCCGGAAGAGGGTAGTTGTTGTTGGCGTCATTATTCTTTGTACGGTAGGCATTTTTAGTTGGATGTTCTCAAAACAATTAGGAATTGATTCAGTGTTACGACAAAAGAGCCTAGAAAAAGATATTCCCGCTGCCCAGCAATCCGAATATACTACTCTTGGGGTGAAATCGTCCGAGTCAATCGTCCCGCCACAAGGCGCAGCCGTGGCAGTCACAGCAACTGAAACTCCGGAAGTGGAATATATCCGAACAGTAGAAGTGCAGGGTACGCTTACTGGGGCGTATCGTGATATTAATAACATTCAGATTCTTTCAACAGGAGAACTTGCATACAAAAAGAGTGTTTTCCCTAAAGACGATCTTATAATTGAAGATGGGGATGTGAAGGAGTGGTTTTTTATTGGAGGCAAAGAAATTCCACACAAGGATACTCTTACTCCAGTAAAAGAAATTGGCGGTAAACTTACTTATTTGATCGATAGTGCTTCGATGAGTCGTAAGACTCTCGTTTTTGGGAACGACAGTAAGGCTCCAGACAGTTATTTTGAGAGGTTTGAAGATATAGGGGGAAAACTCGCATACATCTATCATAAACCAGACGAGCAGCTTGAGAGGCTTGTCTATGATGATAAGGAGATTGCAACCGCTGATATCTACTTCACGCTCTTGAAAGATGTTGGGGGCGCGCTTGCGTATGTGAAGCGCAGCAAGTCGACAGAACCTTCCAGCTACAAAGAAACTCTGTTTTACGATGGACAAGAAATAATAACCACTGGCACCCCTAAAGATGTCGAGCTTGTTGCTGGAATGCTCGCATACATTGTTCGCGATGACACCCGCAACAAGGACACGCTTTTCTACGGTGATAAACAGGTAGAGACCGCAGATGCAATATGGGGCTTGGCAAGTATAAACGGGAAGCTTATGTATCAAATGAAGGACGACAAAGGTGTCTCGGTTCTTGTTGAGGATGGGAAACAGATTGCGGCTCTTGGAAACAGGTATACAACCAGGGACGTTGGGGGAAAACTCGCGTATACTTTCATAACTGCTGCCCCAGACAAGCAATCACTTCAAAATAAACTTATCTTTGATGGGGTTGAGGTGGCATCGTCCACCTTTGATGCTTTTCTCACGGCAATGGCTGGAGAAACGATTTCAGATATCGAAGATGTTGGAGGTAGACTCGCGTATACTATCGAAGGTCATGAGTCAGAGGACTCTTTCTACTATGACGGTAAGAAGGTTCTGACCGCTGAGATTATAGGCAATTCGTATCAAACGGTGGCAGTCGCCGGCGATTACTACACGCCCTACATTGCGAAGTCAATGAAACCATTTTACTTTTTTGGAGCAAATGAAAAAGACGGCATGACCACATTCTCCGTCTATCGGATTACACCGAAATAAGGAGCCAGTTTCCGATATTATTCGAGCTCGTCCAAGGTATGACATCGGTGGAGGAAGTGATGCGCGCGACGAAGGAATAGCTCTAGGTATTGCGGCCACCGAAGAGGCCGTCATTCCGGAGCGCTCGGCGAATATGCGCCTTGGCGTTTGCAGTCTTCACAAAGAGAAGCCAATCCCGGCTGGGTTTTTTCTTGTTTTTCTCCGTCAGGATTTCGATGACCTGTCCGTTCACGATATGCTCGTCGAGCGGGACGATCTTGCCATCGGCCTTAGCACCGGCTGCGGCATCGCCGATCTGGCTGTGGATGGCATACGCAAAATCGATGGGCGTCGCGTCTTCGGGCAGATCGATAATGTCGCCTTTGGGCGTGAAGGCGAAGATGTGGTTTTTGAAGAAGTCAATTTTCAGACCCTGAAGAAATTCCTCATCGTCCCGTCCGATTTCTTTCTGCCAGTCCTGGAGCTGTCGAACCCACTCCAAGCCGTGCGGTTCTTTGGGTGAAGGATCTTTTTTCCGGGTAAAAAAGCTCTTCCAGCCACGCCGATCACGCTCGGAGTAGATCCAGTGCGCCGCGATGCCGAATTCCGCCTCCATGTGCATTTTTTCCGTGCGGATCTGAATTTCCAGAATGCGACCCTGGGGTCCGAAGACCGTTGTATGGAGGGATTGGTAGCCGTTCGGTTTGGGGAGCGAGATATAGTCTTTGATCCGGCCGACCATCGGGCGGTATTCTTTGTGGATGATGCCAAGGGCTTCATAGCAGTCGGCGACTTCCGGGACGATAATTCGAATCGCGACGAGATCGTAGATTCGTGTGATATCCATATCGTGCCGCTCTAGTTTTTTGAAGAGCCGATAGAGGAATTTGGTGCGGCCGCTGATCTCGATCACCTTGATTTTGTCGCGTTCGAGGAGGCGCCGGAAGAGCGTGACGGTTTCGTCGATGTAGGCCTTGCCTTGCCGTAGGTAGGTCTCTTCAGTCTTTTTCGTTTCGGCATAGTGGATCGGATCAAGATACTGGAAACAGAGGTCTTCAAGTTCGCCCTTGATCTCGCCGATGCCGAGTCGGTTCGCAATCGGTCCGTAGACTTCCATCGTTTCCCGGGCGATCCGCTGCTGCTTTTCGGCTGGAACATGCTCGAGTGTACGCATGTTGTGGAGTCGGTCTGCGAGCTTGATAATGACGACGCGGATATCCTTGGCCATGGCCAGGAACATCTTGCGCAGATTCTCGAGAAAGTATTCCTCATGCGAGCCGCGAAGCTTGATTTTGCCGAGTTTGGTGATGCCATCGACGAGATAGGCGACATCTTGTCCGAACCGCGTCTCGATCTCAGAGAGAGGAATGGGCGTATCTTCCGGGACATCATGGAGGAGGCCGGCGATGAGTGTGGTCGTATCCATCCCAATCTCTGACAGGATCTTGGCGACGTGGAGGGAATGGGTGATGTAGGGTTCGCCGGAACGGCGCAGTTGTCCTTCATGGGCCTTCTCCGCGAAGAGATAGGCTTCCCGCAGCAGCTTTTCCTGTTCACCCTTAAGAGGAAAGCGGCTCGCTTTGATGACGATATCGAGTGTGATGGCGTCCATAGGGGTGCTCAAAACGCGGAGTGGTATCGAAAATGTGGCGGAGACTCTCTCACTTATTGAGGATGACTCCTTAGCTTGCTCATTCTGCCACGATTGCTGGCTCTCTTCAAGGAGTCCTGGCTGATATTGACACATGCAACTAAGTTGCTACAATGTTTCCATGCTTGAAGCCTGCATCGAAAAAATGGCTCGGAGCGATCTGCGCGAGACGGCGACGCGCCGCTCTGTTCTTCGTATCCTGCATGAGACTGCGATTCCACTTGCAGCACCTGACATCGTCCTGCGCTGCCATGCGGCTGGCCGGCCAGCGAATAAGACGACCATCTATCGCGACCTTGTGTCGCTGGAGCGGGCAGGAGTGATTCGTCGGGTCATCCTGAGCGATCGGAAACAGCATTTCGAATTGACAGAACGCGGGCACCATCATCATTTCGTTTGTCTTGAATGCGACCGAGTGGAAGACATTCTCGTGGATGAACATAATCTCGAAAAACAGGCAACGCATCTCGCTCAACAAAAAGGCTTTTCTGTTTATCGGCACTCCCTTGAATTTTTCGGTCTCTGTAAAATGTGCACGTAAATGAAACTATGATTGCAACCGTGTACATTTACACATTTTGGAAGCATCTTACTTGTGAGTGTGCTTTCGTTGACGGGGATCGCTCTCCTTTCATTCCGAGAAGAGATATTCCGGAAATATATTCCTGTGTTTATCAGCGCAGCCGTTGGTGCACTCCTTGGCGACGCGTTCATTCATCTCATCCCGGAAGCTGTTGCGAATGGCGGGAATCCAAGTACTGTCGGCCTGCTCATCATTTCCGGCATCCTTTCATTCTTCATTTTGGAGAAATTTCTTCACTGGCATCATCATGGCGAAGATGCTGAGGATGCGGGAATTCATCCGGTCGGCAAGCTGATACTGGTCTCGGATGGTGTTCATAATTTTCTTGATGGTGTCATTATTGCAGCGAGCTTTCAGTGAGTCTCCCGATCGGATTAGCGACGACGCTCGCTGTCGTTCTTCACGAGATTCCCCAAGAAGTCGGTGATTTCGCAGTCCTTCTGCACTCAGGTTATAGCAAAAAAAGAGCGCTGACCCTCAACTTTCTTTCCGCGCTGTGCGCTCTCTTTGGAGCAGTCGCATTCTTTGTGATTGGCGAGTTGGCCGCTCCACTCACCGCCCTTTTCGTTCCTTTGACCGCAGGTGGATTCATCTATATCGCGGTCGCCGATCTCATCCCTGAATTGCACAAGACAACGCAGGGAAAAGACTCAGTCTATCAGTTAGCGGCTGTTTTGGCGGGCATCGCAGCGATGGCGGGGCTAGCTTTTCTTGGATAGCCAGCAGAAGAGGGCGTCGCTCACTGTTGGCCGGTAGATTCATCGGAGTGTACTATCAATCATCTATCTGGAAGTGGTTGATACTTAACTGACAGGGGCGTAAAACCACAATTAATAGCATAAATAAAGCATTATTTTGAATCGAGTATTTAATCTGGTATTGACAGAATAGCAATTTCCCTCTATACTGCGCGCAAACAAACGGCATTACACAGAGTCAAATCAGCGTAATGCTTTTTGTTTTCCGTCAGATTTTTAACAACTTTTCGACAAACGCAAAGGAGAACGTGCATGCTGTTTCATGATCAGTTGCCCGCCCATATCATGTGGACGGGCTATCCTCTCAAGCGAGGCGTTCGGCTCGGGCTCAAGGTCGTGCTGGTTCCCTGCAGCGCGATCGGCCATTCTCAGAACTACCGGGAACTCGAAATACACTTTTTCATTCCCGGTCACGGCGTGATGAAGGCCGAAAGCGGAATGACGCTCGAGCTCGAGGCCTTCGGCATCGACGGCACCCGGCGCGACCTGGCCGGCGAGCTCGATCAGGTCGGCAAGTTCATCCGCGGCTTTGAGGCTCGTTTCGACGGCGCGCGCAATGTCGATATTCGGCTGGTCTTCAGCGACAGCCGCATCGAGCCGATGCGCTGGATGTTCCGGCCGGTACAGGGCTTGAATCGCGTGATGGTTTTCGCCGAGGACGTCCCGTTGCGGGATGGACAGCCCTGGTGGACGGATCGGCCGCTTTTCGAAGGTGGCCAACAGCCAGCGGCAGCCTGATCCCTCAGGCGAAAAGCCGTTCCAAACGGCGGGTAGCACTTTATTTGCTCCCGCCGCTTTCTTTTTTCAGAAAATTGAGCTGCTTATTTCTTCTCTCCGAGCTTGTGTGGATTGTGATTCGGGCAGGTTTTGTCGCTGCAGCGTTCGGGAATAGTTTTCGGTCACAGATAATCCATCCGTCGTCACGGCTGGATTTCCGCGACCCCGACTCGCGGTTTCGTCTGCTAACGAAACATCGCTCCGTCTCACGAAAACGACTACCCATGCAAAGCAGTTTGCATGGGTCTTTGGTTAAGTCTTTAGTTTCTGAGGGTTATGGTTGGGGCAGGTTTTATCCGAACAGCGCTCGGGTATGGTTTTCGTGCCTTCCATCAGGAGCGCGCCGCAGACCTTTCCCTCTCGGTCTTCACGCTTATAGGCGCAGAGCGCTCCCGTCGGTTTGGCTTTGATGGCGTGCTTGCAGTCGGGATAATTGGAGCAGCTGTAGAAGATGCCGAAACGGCCGCGCCGTTCGGCCATCTCGCCCTTCTGACAGACCGGGCATTTCACGCCGGTGGTGACGAGATTGGCTGGATCGTCTTTTTTCACGTACTTGCATTTCGGATAATTGTTGCAGGCGACGAACTTTCCGAAACGGCCTTCGCGCTCGACGAGTTCGCCCTTCTCGCAACTGGGGCATTTTTCGCCGGTGGCTTTTGGGCCTTCCACCACTTTTCCCTCAAGTGTGAGGGCGCCGGTGCACTCCGGAAAGCGGCTGCAGCTGTAAGAACTTTCCCGTTCGGCCGAGCTTGATGATCATCTCGCTCTGACAGACCGGGCAGCGCATTTCGGCTGGCGCCGCGCCGAGATTCGACATCTTCTCGAGCTTGTCCTTGCTCTTCACAGCCTTGGAGAACGGACCATAGAAGTCTTTGAGCGTCTTGCCGTACTCCCGGGTACCGAGTGCGATTTCGTCGAGCTGGTCTTCCATGTCAGCAGTAAAGGCGTCGGAGAGGATCTCGGCGAAATGAAGCGAGAGGAAATCGTCGACGACTTCGCCGGTTTCGGTGGCGATAAGCGTCCGGCCCTCTTTCTCGACGTAGCCGCGCGTCTGGATGGTCTGAATGATCGAGGCATAGGTCGAGGGACGGCCAATACCGCGTTTCTCGAGTTCTTTCACGAGTCCGGCTTCGGTATAGCGTTTCGGTGGCTCCGTCCATTTTTCTTCGCTGGTCGAGCGTCTGGAGCGTCAGCGTTTCACCGACGGTGACTTTCGGGAGTTCGGTATCTTCGCCGCGGGCAGCGGTATCTTCGCGCGAGCCAACCGGGGAATATGACGATGGAGCCGGTCGTCGCGAACACCGGAACGGCAGTATCGCTCGCGCGCGCGGTAATCTTGGTACGGAGGATTTCAGCGTCCGCCATCTGCGAAGCGATCGTTCGGGTGCGGATGAGCGCGTAGAGATTTTTTTCCTCATCGGTCCGGCCATAGATCTTGGCATCGATATGCGTCGGTCGGATCGCTTCGTGGGCTTCCTGGGCATTCTTACTTTTCGTCTTGAACGTACGCGGCAGGACGGAGCGTTTTCCATGCGTCTGTTCGATGAGGGTGAGAATGTGCCGGACCGCTTCCTGGTTCAGGTTCATCGAGTCGGTACGCATATAGGTGATATGGCCCGCTTCGTAGAGTTTCTGAGCGACCTTCATCGTGCGGCTCGGCGCGAATCCGAGGCGTGAGCTGGCGGCCTGCTGCAGGGTGGACGTCGTAAAGGGCGCATAGGGACTGCGTTTGGCGGGCGTCTCCTTCACATCTTCGATCACCCATGTTGATTTCTTCCCGCGAGTGACGATCGATGCCGCCTCGTTTTCGAGCGGCGGTCTCATCGGCTTTGGGCCGAGGTTCGGTCGTGTGGGTGAGCGTCAGGGTTTCATGGAGGGCATTCGTAAAACTGCCAGTGAACTGAAAGAATATCTGCGGAATGAACGCGCGGATCTCTTTCTCACGCTGGACGAGAATATGGAGCGCGGGGGACTGGACGCGGCCGGCCGAGAGGCCGTAGCGGAGCTTCTTCCAGATGAGGCCGGAGAGATCATAGCCGACGAGTCGGTCGAGCACGCGGCGCGCTTCCTGGGCCTTGCGGAGATTCTCGTCGAGCGGCCGAGGATGGGCGATGGCCTCTTTCACGGCCGCCGGCGTGATCTCATAGAACAGCACCCGTGCGGGTTTTTTCAGTCCGCAGGTAACGGCCAGATGCCAAGCGATCGCTTCGCCCTCGCGGTCGGGGTCGGTGGCGAGGAGGACGACAGAGCTTTTCTTGGCGAGTTTTTTGATGGATTCGACGACGGCTTCTTTGCCGGGCGAGATGACATAGTTCGGCGACGAAGCCGCCCTTGATATCGATGGCGGACTTGTTGCTTTTGGGGAGATCGCGGATATGACCGATAGAGGCGACGACTTTGTATTCGCCGTCCAGATACTTTTCAATCGTTTTCGCTTTGGAAGGGGATTCGACGATGAGGAGTTTCATGTGATGAGGTGTTTAGCGTCCGCGGGTATAATGCATGTTCCCGATGTTTTTTACAAGTCCGCGGAGCTCGAGCCTCGTGAGGATCATGTGCACCTGCATCGTCTCCAGTCTAACGGAGCGATGAGGTTGTCAATGTGGAGGCCTTCATGGGAAAGCGCCTGGTAGATCCGATTCTCGTCGGGATCGAGATCGATAGGCATTGCTTCCACCCAACCCATTACTGGTTTTCCGGGCGCCAGCTCTTCGAGAATATCCTGGACTCCCGTGACGAGCCGGGCACCGTCTTTGAGGAGCCGGTGCGTACCAATCGAGGTCGGGGAGAAGATTGATCCCGGTACGGCAAACACCTCTCGGTTATAGTCGAGGGCGAGCCGGGCGGTGATGAGACTGCCGGAATCTTCGGCCGCTTCGATGACGATGACGCCCTGGCACAGGCCGGCCATGATGCGGTTCCGGGCTGGAAAGGTACCGACGGTCGCGTTGGCGCCAGGCGCGAGCTCGGAGAGGAGCGCACCATGTCCCATAATTTCCTGCGCTAATCGGAGATGCGATTGTGGCGAGATACTCCGGTCATCGATCCCGCTGCCAAGAATCGCCAGGGTCGTTCCATCGGCTTCGAGCGTTGCTTCATGGGCGATGCTATCGATCCCGAAAGCGAGACCAGTGACTATCACATAACCAGCTTGGGAAAGCGCGCGGGTGAGTTCGGTTGCGACCTGTTTGCCATAGCTCGTGAATTTCCTTGACCCGACGATAGCGAGGAGGGGGCGCTCATTCCATTCACGGAAACTACCTCGTACATATAAGAGCGCTGGTGGATCGGGAATCTCAGTGAGGAGTGCCGGAAAAAGGGTCCCAGTGAAGGGAAAAACTTCGATACTGCTCTTGGCGAGTTTCTCAGATTCAGCCCCCGGATCGAGACTCTTTCGGCTGAGAGCCATCGCCATGAGTCGTGGTTGACCGAGGGCCTCCCAGCCGCTGTCCGGCGCTTCCCAGGCGGCTTGGGCCGAACCGAAAGTACCGACCAGCAGGCGAATAGTTTTGGCGCCGCAGCCCGGGAGGCAGTTCAGGAGGTGGAAGGCAAGGGATTCATTCATATATAAGTGAGCCATTCTAGATGAAGGCTGGCTTTGAAGCAAGTTGGGCGATCCTTGCTCTTTTTTCATGCGGTTGCTATACAAAGAACGCTGGGATTTCCAGAGCAACTTGAAAGATTGGAGTGGCACATGACGACAGTTTCGGTTGGTGATAAGTACGCTCAGGACGGGGTGAACATCTCCGCCGGCGATGCCTTCAGCGCCTTTGTCGGCGGCATCTGCCGCGAGAGCTACGGCAACTCTCCGTATGTCCAAGTGACGGACCTCTCTCGAGGCGCTTTCCGCGGTCCGCGCGGATTCAATTTCCAGGGTCTGCCCGAGGGCTACATGATCGCAGGGGCGATGGACGGCGTCGGCACCAAAGTGGTGCTCATCGACGCGGCGAGGACGTTCGGCGAGGCGGCGCAAGACGTCATCGCCATGACAGCGATGGACATCACGCGCTACGGCGGGTTTCCCCTCGTCTTCATGAACATCTTCGACGTCAATTCGCTCGGCGCGCCCGGGTCGGAGACATTCGAGCATTGCCGACTCATCATGTCCGGTCTGGGGACGCTGGCGAAGCAGCACGGCTACGTGATTCTGACAGGTGAGACGGCCGAACTCGGCCTCTGCGTCGGGTCCGAAAACCGCGATGCCTCGGTGATGTTCAACTGGGGCGGCGCGATGATCGGCGCCTATCACTCCGAGAAGATGATTCTCGGCGATACGCTCGCTCCCGGCCAGGCTGTCATCGCGCTTGCCGACGGATTCCGGAGCAACGGCATCAGTTCGGTCCGCAAGGCACTCCGCCATCGGTACGGAGCCGAATGGTGGGCGTCCAGCAAGATGCTCAGGCGAGAGAGGATGTCCGGGCTTGCGCCGCGCCGTCGACTCAATACGACCGATTCCTCAATCGGATGCACGGCTGGCTTTCGCCCGAAACGGACTATGAGCCGCTGGTGCGCATGCACGGCATCGTGCACCTTTCCGGCGGCGCCTTCGAGTCGAAACTCGGACATGACTTGCTTGCCCCGCACGGCCTCTCGGCGCGGCTCGATACGCTCTTCGAGCCGCCGCTCGTCATGCGCCAGTGCGCCGTTTGGCGCGAGCTCTCCGCCGAGGAGTGCTACCGGACTTGGAACGGCGGGCAGGGTGCGCTTGTAATCGTCGAAGCAGCGGATGCGTGCGTATTCCTCCGAGCGGCACGGGAACACGGAATCCGGGCCAAGGTTGCGGGGAAGACTCTTCCGCAGCAGGAATACCGCGTCGCGCTCCGTTCCCAGTTCGGCAGCCAGTGGATCAGCTACAACTGAACTCCATGTCGGTCAATGCACTGGCTTCCGAGCCCGGTCATCGCAAGATGGCTGGGCTGTTATTTTGATATACTGGAAGCCATGAAAGCGACGAAACACTACTGGCTCATGAAGAGCGAACCGGGCGAATATTCAATCGATGATTTGACGCGCGACAGAGCAGGCACCATGGGTGGGCGTGCGCAATTATCAGGCGCGGAATTTCATGCGTGATGGGATGCGAGTAGGTGACGGCGTGCTCTTCTATCACTCCAGCTGTCCGGAACCGGGCGTGGCCGGTCTGGCCGAAGTGGCGAGCGCTCCGTATCCCGATACAACGCAGTTTGACTCCAAAAGCCATTATTATGATCCGAAAGCGACGCAAAACACCCCGCGCTGGATATTGGTGGACATAAAATTCTCCATGCGCTTCGAGAACATCATTCCGCTCATAGCACTCCGTCGAGAGAAAAACCTGCAGAACCTGTTCATTCTCCGTCCGGGTAACCGCCTCTCGGTCACGCCGGTGACAAAGCGGGAATACGAAACAATCGTTTTGATGGCGCGCTAGCTGGAGACGATATTTTGGCACGTGCCGTCGACAAAACAAGCGATATTGTCGATCGTCGTCCCGAGGATGCGGTGCAGCGCCTCGTCCGAGTAGAAAGCAATATGCGGCGTATAGACGACATTGTCGCGGCTTAAGAGATTGTGGTCTTTCATGAGTTCCGAAACGTCTTCATAGATCTTGGCGCCAGAAAGGAGCTCGTTCTCCTCTTTGATGAGGTGCTCGCCCTCCAGGACGTCAAGCCCGGCACCGGAGAGCGTACCTCGGTCGAGCGCTTGAATAAGCGCGTCATTGTCGACCAGCTCGCCCCGGGCGGTATTGATGAGGATAGCGCCGCGTTTCATCTTGGCGACCGCGTGTTCGTCGATGAGATGATGCGTTTTTTCATTGTACGGCGTGTGGAGCGTGATGATATCGGACCGGGCGAGCAGCGTGTCGAGCGGCACGTAGTCGAAATCGAGTACGTCCGAGAGGAACCGGTTTTCAAAGGCATCATACGCCAGGACACGCATGCTGAAGCCGCGCGCGATCTTGATGACGTGGAGTCCGATCCGGCCGGCGCCGATGATACCGATAGTCTTATCCTTCAAATCAAAACCCTTCAGTCCGTCGATTGAGAAATCATTGTTCAGCCGGCGCATATGGGACTTGTGGACATTGCGCGACAACGCCAGGATGAGCGCAAACGTATGTTCAGCGACGGTATGTTCGCCGTAGGAGGGGACATTGGAAACGGCAATTCCTTTCGCTTTTGCCGCTTTGATATCGATGTGGTCGAAGCCCGTCGAGCGGGTCGCGATGAGACGGAGGTTCGGTAACCCGTCGATGATTTCCTGGCCCACGTGGCTATAGATGAAGACAGAGAGTGCCTCACAGTCCTTGATTGCCGGGAGGTCGGAAGCCTGGAGCGGTTTGTCGGAAAAAAAGAGCTTATGACCGAGGAAGGCCTCCTCGAGAAGTGGACGTTCCCACGCTTGAATCTCAAAAAAAGCGATGCGCATAGACGTTCGTTTCATGGATTGACAATGCTATTATACAGGCTGAAACAGCAATGGCGAATTCTTGTCCCCACACAGTATGAGCACACCAGACACAAACCCCACTCCACCAGCTGCCGCCGGGACGGGGAGTATTCTGCTCACAGATGAGTCGGGGGTCGCAGTCTATGCCAATGAGGGCATTGCACGACGGACGGGATTTTCCGTCGGTGAGATTGTTGATTCGAAGCCGGGAAAGCTCTGGGGTGGGCGTATGCCCCGAAGTTTTTACCAAGGGATGTGGCAAGCGCTTCGGCAGGAGCAGTCGACCTTTGTCAGTACCGTCACCAATCAGTCGAAGGAAGGCAAGCCGTATCAAGAGCTGCTGGCGGTAGCGCCGCTCGAGGGGATGGATGGTTCTATTCGGTATCTGGCGCTCCGTCCGTCCCGGCCCGAAGACGGTTCTCAGTTTATCAGCGAATGGCAACGAGTTTTCAATCGTCGTCAGCTTCCCACGAATGTCGCATTGCCTTGGCTGCGTCGCTGGTTTCCGGCGGAGACAGAGGGTGTGGCACGTTCGGCAAAAGGACTTTTTTCCGATTGGGCGGTACAGCACTGGGTGCAGGCGCTCCGTGACCGATTCCGCCGCCGGATCGATGATCGGCAGCTCATCGAAGCAGCTCAGCACGACCCGCAAGCGTTTCAAGTACTCTACGAAAAATATTTTGAGACCATTGAACGCTATTTCACGCGGCATCTTTCAGGTAATCATGATCAAGTGCTCGATTTGACCCAGGATACATTCATTCGGGCTTTTGAACGGCTTGAGGGCTATGAAACGCGGAATGCGGCGTATGGAACCTATCTCCTGCGGATTGCCCATAGCGTACTCTTGAACTCTTTCCGCCGCCGCTCCATGTTGGAGCTTTCGCCTGAGCAGGCCGCCCCGCTGACACAGGAAGCAGCATCAGTCGAGTTGAATTGGATCTGGGAGACGCCTGAGCTGAGCGATCGCGAGCGGGTCGTCCTCTCGGCCTATTATCGCGAGGGGTACTCGGTCCGTGAGATTAGTCTCTATCTCGGTCATTCAGAAAACGCGACCAAATTGCTCCTGTCGCGTGCCAGAAAGAAACTGCGTCCGCTGTTCTCTAGTAGCTGAGAGATAATATATATACCATAGGTTGTTTAGATAGGTGTCACATGACACCTTTTGTCGTTTGGGGTGTTTAGGAGAGTAGACACTAAAAATAATTGACTGTCTCTCTATGCTCGCTGCCCGCTTGAAAACCATTGTTCTGCCGGTGGCGTTTGGGGTGTTGCTCGGCATCAGCGCCGTCCATTTCAGTGAGCGGCCAGTAACCATTACCAATGCTGACCGGATCCGCGCGTACTATGAGACGGAAAATGCTGTCATTGTGAGTCCCCATAGCCTTCGGAAGCGAATGGACAAAGCGGATACCAGCTTCATTCTTGTCGACCTCCGTAGCGCAGCGGAATACGAGCGGGAGCATATCGCTGGCGCGGTGAGCATCCCAGCCTACTCGGATCCCGATACAAGCGCGTATGACGATGTGGAGCGCATTCTTGGGGCCTTCCGAGCGTTACCGCCAGGCAAAGAGACCATCGTCTACTGCTATAGCCGGCCCTGCATGACGGGGCGCAAGATTGGACTGATGCTCTCGGAGAACGGCATTTTTGTGAAGCATCTCGGCATCGGTTGGAATGAATGGCGTCATGACTGGACGGGCTGGAATCATGAGCATGAATGGGCACTGACGCGGCCTGAGGACTATGTCGTGAGCGGCCCCGAGCCGGGGGTGACAAAAAATGCGACGCCCTCTGACCGGTGCGCGGGGCCGTTCGGCTGCTAATAAAAAAATAAAAACTATGCCCCTCTATAAGATTCAGAAACGTAATGGTGCTATCGTTGATTTTGAGCTGAAAAAAATTGAGACAGCGGTTGGCAAAGCAATTGCGGCCGTGAGGACAGCTGATCCGGAGCGGGCCCGCGTCTTGGCCGTGGACGCAGCGGCGCTGTGTGATGAACGTTTCGGCGAGCGCATTCCGAGCGTCGAAGATATTCAGGATATCGTCGAGGAAACACTCATCCAGTATGACTATGCCGATGTGGCCAAGGCCTATATCCTCTATCGCGAGAAACGGCGCGAGGTGCGCGAGGAGCGAAATGTTGTCGTCCAGGTAGAGAAGGCGGTGACGGAATACCTCGAAGAAGCTCGACTGGCGCGTCAACGCCAATTCGAATCAGGGCTATTCGCTCGGCGGGATGATTCTGAACACGGCCGGCAGCGTCATCGCGAACTACTGGCTCTCGCATATCTATCCGAAAGCAGTTGGTGATGCCCATCGCAATGGCGACTACCATATCCATGATCTCGATATGTTTTCCGGCTACTGTGCGGGCTGGAGCCTGCGCGTCCTCCTGGAGGAGGGGTTCAACGGCGTGCCGAACAAGGTCGAGTCCGCGACCGCCGAAACATCTGCATCGGCCGTGTCGCAGATGGTGAATTTTCTCGGGACGCTGCAGAACGAGTGGGCGGGAGCGCAGGCGTTCTCGAGCTTTGATACCTATCTGGCGCCGTTCGTGAAGAAATATGAGATTGGAACTCACGGGCCGATATCGAGGAGGTACGGGATGCAGTTCGCGTAGAGCGAGGCCGCGAAAGAGCGAACTATGTCGCCGACAAGGACTACGACTATGTCTATCAGAATATGCAGTCATTCGTCTTCAATCTGAATATCCCGTCGCGCTGGGGGACGCAGACGCCGTTCACGAATATCACTCTCGATTGGGACTGCCCGGCGGATATGCCGAGAAGTGGCTGATTCTTGGCGGCGAGCCGTTCGCGTACACATTTGGCGAACTGCAGCGCAGAAATGGATATCATCAATCGCGCGTTCATCGAAGTGATGTCGAAGGGGGATGCCAAAGGCCGTACATTCACCTTTCCCATCCCGACATACAATGTGACCAAGGATTTCAAATGGGACGATCCGAAGAATCTGCCGCTCTTCGAGATGACTGCCAAGTATGGCACGCCGTATTTCCAGAACTTCATCAATTCCGACCTCAATCCGAGCGATGTGCGCTCGATGTGCTGCCGGCTGCAACTTGATCTGCGCGAACTGCGCAAACGCGGCGGGGGATTGTTCGGCTCGGCCGAGATGACCGGATCGATCGGCGTCGTGACCTCAATGCCGCGCGCATCGGCTATCTCGCCCGAGGCGACAAGGAAAAGTTTTTCAAGCCGGATCGGGCACCTGATGGAGCTCGCCAAGACATCGCTCGAGATCAAGCGTAGAGGAAATCCAGAAGTGGATCGATCGCCGGACTGTTCCCGTACACCAAGCGCTACCTCGGTTATCTGAAGAATCATTTTTCGACGATCGGTATCAACGGCTATGAACGAGGCGATTCGGAATTTCACTGATGACCGGGAGAATATCACGACAGAAGAAGGGCACAGGCATTCGCCGCAAGAGATTCTCGACTTTATGCGCGAGAAAGATCAAGGATTATCAGGAGGAGACGGGAAATTTCTACAATCTCGAAGCCACGCCGGCCGAAGGCACGACGTATCGTTTCGCCAAGGAGGACCGCAAGCGATTTCCGGAGATCCTCCAGGCCGGTACCGCGGAAGCGCCGTACTATACGAATTCATCGCAGATCCCGGTCGGGTATACGGACGACGTGTTCGAAGTGCTCGAGCTGCAGGATGCGTCTCCAGACGAAGTATACCGGCGGGACGGTGCTCCACTGCTACATGAATGAGACAGGTGAGCTCGGGACAGGCGTGCCGCAATCTGGTGCGGAACATCCTTACCAATTTCCGTCTGCCATACATCACGATCACGCCGACATTCTCGATTTGTCCGAAGCACGGGTATCTCGCAGGGGAGTATGACTATTGTCCGAAGTGCGACAAGGAGCTCGGGATCGATGCGCGTTTCGCACTATGATGCCGAGCTCGCAAAACCTATGCGAGTCCTCACGCCGAAAAATAAAAAAATTAATTTAAAAAGTATGCATGAAGTATCAGGCATGGCGAAGGAAGTCGGATCGGACTCGAACGCTGGGCGGACACGTTGCGAGGTGTGGACCCGCGTCATGGGCTATCATCGGCCGGTGTCACATTTCAACATCGGGAAAAAGGCGGAGCATTATTCCCGTAAGCATTTCGAAGAGTGCGTGGCGGATAATAGTCATTTCAAAGTCCAGTATCCCGCAACATCCAAGGCATGAAACTTTCTGCGATCCAAAAGCTGACCCTGCTAGACTATCCGGACAAAGTCGCGTGCATCGCGTTTACTCCAGGCTGTAATTTGCGCTGCGGATTCTGTCATAATCCGGAATTTGTCCTGCCGGAGCGGCTCGCGGAACTCGCGGGCAGCTTCATACCGGAATCGCATTTCCTTGCCTTTCTCGAGCAGCGCCGGAAATTGCTGCAGGGCGTGGTCGTCTCGGGCGGGGAACCCACCGTCTGGAGCGATTTGCCGGAATTTCTCGGACACATCAAGGAGCGGGGATTCGCGGTGAAACTCGATACAAACGGAAACCATCCACAGATGGTTGAGCATCTCATCCGTTCCGGGCTCGTTGATTATTTCGCTATGGACGTGAAGACCTCGCTCGAAGCGTACGGCCAGCTCGTCGGTCCAGGCGTCCAGCCTGAACGTATTGCGGAGAGCATTGACCTGATTCGTAATTCCGGAGTCGAGTACGAGTTCCGGACCACACTCATCCGCGAACATCATACGGCTGATATTCTGCGGGCCGTGAAACAACTCTTGGACGGTGCGAAACGCGTCTATCTCCAGACCTTCCGCCCCGGCCACACGCTCATCCCGGCGTACACTGATTACCATGCGTTTTCGCCCGAGGAGATGGAATCGATCGCTGTACAATTCCGCGCGCCGAAGAGAGTGGTTGGAATCCGTGTCTAGTGTATTGCCTGTCTGGTAGACTATAATCAAATAAACAGCTACAGAGTATGGAAGGACACAAACCATCCAACGGACGCGACTATTTCGTAGCGCTTTTGGTCGCGTCGGTGCTCTTGACCCTCTTCAGCTGCTATCTTCTCATCCGGCGCGGGTACTATTTTGATGCGCCACCGACGGCGGATATGCTCTACGTGCCGAATAAGGCCGTAGCGGGAGTCGGCATCGCGCTGCTCGCGCTCACCTTCCTCATCGGTCCGATCAGCCGCTATTTCAACCGTTTTGACTATTGGGTGGGGCTGCGCAAAGAGCTCGGCATCGTCGGGGCATTCTTTATCTTCGCACACGTCATCATTTCTTATCACTTCCTTCCGAAGAAATTTCCTCAGGAATGGTTTTCTTTTACCTCGCTCGAGTGGGCCGCGGGACTCGTGGGCACAATGCTGCTCCTCTTCCTCTTTATCATTTCGTTCCGCAAGATGGTTGAATTCATTGGTCCCGGGCGTTGGTGGTTCATGCAGCGCTGGGGTTTGCGCATCGCAATGGTGCTCGCCGTACTCCACGTCTTCGATATGAAGTGGGCAGGCTGGGTGAAGTGGATCACCCAGAGTCCGGCCGCGCCGACAGCGGAACTCGCGAACCCGTGGATGCCGGGCCTGGGTATTCTCGTCAGCATGTTTGTCGCGTGGGTAGTGGTCATCCGGCTCTACGAAACACTCTTTCTTTTCAAAAATATCGGACTGGTCTCCAAAGAAATTTCAGGCGATCCTGTCTTGCGGCCGCGCGGTCGGTGGTTTTTTCTGGCGAGTTTGGCGGCCCTTGTCATAGCATATGTGTATGTGGCACTTCGTTGGGTCATCTGAGCGGAAGCACAACAATACTCCAGATTGATCGTTTGACCGAGCTGGGCAGTGCGTTTAAATGAAGCTCAAACGTTGGTTTGCGCCGCGTGGATGAAGGAAAGCATGAAATCGAAGCGTGGATGCGACGGATCGTGAATGGAAATGAGCAACCAGCCAAGCAGGACGCCGAGAAAAACGGATCGGAGCAGGTCTTTCGCGCTGAAAAAGGGTACGGAATACATGGCCATATTCTAGGCGATGCCAGTTGTTTTGGCTATACGCGTTGGGTCGATTCCGCTTTTAAGCGATGCTGTTTCACCGAGATGAAAATTCGGATGAGCGTCAGGCTGAAGACGATAACGCCCGAGGTGGTGTAGGTGGAGATCATCCACCATTCTTTCGAGTCCGTTCCGGACAGGAGGCCGTGACCCAGAAAAAGGAGGTACATGCCAAAACTCATGTAGTGGAGTTTGCGCCACGCCTTCTGACCGATGAAGCGCCGGAATTCTGAGCTCAGAACGAGTGTGAGGGCACCGTAGAACGCAAGAATGCCCAAACCGACGGTCCAACCAATAGAGAACCCAAGTGCGGTAGTGATGGGGCGAAGGAGCACGAAGGGGAGGAGTGTTTCGGCTGCCGAAAGATGGAAATAGTGGTCGAACATGAAGCTGGCGGCGTGCCCGACAGTCGCGATGAGCGCCATCCACGCAAGGAAGCGGTGGGTCTCGTAATTGAGCGCTGGAGGGAATATTGTGAAAACCAGTCGCGTCGACATGAGGAGTCCGTTGATGACGACGAATGAAAAAAGCAAGAAAGCGAGAATACCGCTGGAGCGGCCGATGTACCACGCAAGCGATTGGGGATTGGGAAGCGGTGAGGATTGCTCTTTGCGCAGAGTTTCAAGCGGGGACGAGGCCGGATCCAGGGGATTGGTGCCAGCGAGGATTTCTTGGCCGTCATCAGTGGCGTCGCCGTCTGTGTCAGCCTGGTACGGATTCGTGCCATAGGTGTTCCGCTCGGCGGTGTCAGTGAGTCCGTCGGAATCTGAGTCCTGGATGGCTCCCTGAGCAGTGGGTACGGCGATCCCGATGGCCAGAATCGCAATCAAGGAGATATTACGCAGTCGTCCAAACATAGTTTTGTGCAAAGGGGTTTATCGTCACTCGCTGATCGTCGGTAAAAAAGATCGTCGGCAGCGCTTCTGCTGCAGCGAAGTCTTGTGCGGCTGCATGTCCCATGAGAAAGAGCCGCTTGGCGAGGACGTCGGCGGCTTCGCAGGTCGGTGCGATGACGCTGACCGAGAGGAGATCGCTCGCACTTGATTGCCCGGTGCCTGGGTCGATGAGATGGTGCCGGTCGCGACCGCCGGCTGTCCAATGTCGGCGATTCTTGCCAGAGGTGGCGACCGCTTGGTTGGAGAGTGTGAGCAGACAGGCGTTCGCCTCACGTTTCGTCGGATGTTCGACGCCAATGATCCAGCAGTCTTCACCCCGGCCGATGTCCACCCCCTTGACCGCAATATCACCGCCCGCGTCCACCAGGACATGTGGGTAACGGTCACCGAGCGACTGCAGGATGCGGTCGACGATATAGCCCTTGCCGAAGCCGCCGAAATCCACTTTTACTTCGCGTGGCTTACGCACGGTATGCGTGCGCGCATCGAATGCGAGACGGGCGAATGTACTGTCCATAGGAAGCGACACTCCCTGGTAGGCTCCGGCATAGCCTTCGGCCTCGAGCATCGGGAGGATAGTGGGATCGAAGTACCCGCCACTTTCGGTGAAATGCGTCTGGGCGCGCGTGAGCAAATCGTAGAGCTCTTCGGAAACCGGGCCGCCTTCGGATTCATTGAATCGCCACAGCTCATTACCTGAGATGAAACGGCTGAAGCGGTCCGCGAAGGCGCGCAGCGTCCGGAAGGCGTCGTCTAGAGCGTGTTCCATCTCAGACTTGGACGCATCGGCGGCCGCGATCCGGATGAGAATGTCTGTACTCATGATCTCGCCGTTGACCTGGCGTTCAATCGTACGGAAGCCGTTCATACGGACTCGTAACTATCCAGGATACCGTTGCCGTTCGCATCACTCAATTCGTCGAGCGTGAGGAAATCATCGGATCCGGGACGCGTGTCCAGCGCGTTTGGCACGCTGTCGCCGTCATCATCGGTGAAGTAGGCGGTCTGGGAAATGCTCGGATCCGGATCAAGCGCATTGACGAGCTCATCGCCGTCATCATCGGCGTCGTATCCGGGATCAGTCTCGACGACCGTCTCCGTGACCGGGACGCTCTCGACGATCTCCTGAATGACGGTCTTCGGCTGAGCCACTTTCAGGGTCTTCGTTTTGACCGAGGGGGCAGATTCACTGGTCGGGACAGTCGCTGCGGTCGCGGATGATCGCGGATGATCTTCGTCCGTATCCTCGTCGTCCTCTCGATCTTCAGCCTGGTCTTCCTCCTCATCCTCGTATTCTTTGGCGAGTGCTGAGAATGTTCCGCTCAAGGAGCCTCCAGAACCGGGGAAGAAGGCCGTGCCGATTCCCAAGCCCGT